>JAFZRP010000004.1 GCA_017619795.1 Treponema sp. | reverse complement strand
AGTTGGTCCTTCCTGGAGCTTTACTTATTGTCTTACAAATACAAATAAAAGAAAGGAGACTATAGTATTTCCAGGCTTCTTTGTGACTTTTGGGGTACGGTTTGATTAAAAAAAATATTCGGGTCAAGCCCGAATATGACAATCTTATCTATACGAAGTATAATAAGTCTGTGTTTTAATATTTCCGTTTGGATAGTATACGTATTCAAACCAGCGCTCGTAACCACCAGAGTTCTTTATATGGATTTCATTGCCGCGCTCATCATACTCATGCCACTCTTCATTTCCATCAGAAGTCTTTTTGTAAGTAAGTTTGCCGTTTGAATCGTATTTATACCATTCTTCGTAATTGTCAGAATCTTTATAGTGGATTTTGTTTCCCTGAGCGTCAAAATCATACCATTCCTGAGTACCATAGGAATCTCTGTAATGCTCGTTTCCGTTTTCGTCGTATTCGTACCACTGTTCAAAACCATCTGAAGATTTTGTATGAATTGAGCTGCCATCTGCATCGTAAGTTGTCCAGATTTGTGAGCCGTTTGAATCTCTGTAGTTTATAACGTGACGTTTTGCATCGTATTTTCGCCATTCCTGGTAACCGTCGGAATCTCTGTAATGAATCTCGTTGCCTTTAGCGTCGTATTCGTACCATTTTTCAAAGTTATTTAAGTCCTTTGAATGGATTTTGTTATTTTTTGCGTCGTATTCGTACCATTCTTCTCTGCCGTTAGAATCTTTAAGATGAACCAGGTTGCCCTTAGCGTCGTATTTGTACCACTCTTCTTTACCATTTGAGTTTTTTGTATGGATTAAACGGCCATTATCATCATAATCATACCATTCTTCCTTGCCGTGCGGTGTCTTATAATAAGTCTTGTTTGCAGTAACATCATACTCAGTGATATTGACACTAACCCATCTGAAGGTGTTAGGCGAAATCTCTTTATAAATCTGATTTTGATTCTGCGCATAGATACAACTAGCGACGAAAACTAACGAAAAGACAGCGAATAATTTTTTCATAATCCACCTCTGACAAAAAAAATAATTGAGAAAATTGACTAACTTTTGATTTTATTACGTTTATTAAAATAGAACTTTTAGGAAAAGTGCGGTACAAAAGAACTAGTTACTTTTATGTTATTCTAAAAAAAGGTACAAGTCAATAGTTATATTATGGAAATCAATTTTACAAGGTGGTTTCAAAAAAATAGCGCGAGGGAGAGGGACGGCTTTAAAAAACACTCTGCTGTGCTGCCGCTTTGGCGGCAAACGTATATAATTACAAGGCACAGCAGCGTGTAGCAGGCGAGCCTGCGATTTTTAAAGTCGTAACTCGACCGTAAGCTATTTTTTGTGTATAAGTTTATAAAAATTGATTTCCATAAGATGCGTACACTTTTGAACCTTTTTGTGATAAAATTAAAAGAATATTAGGAGACTCTATGAGCAAGGCACGAATTACAATTCACCCGAAGTTTAAGATTGGAGACATTTCGCCAAGATTATTTTCTGCATTTTTGGAGCCGATTGGTACTATGGTAAACGGCTTTATGTATAATCCAAAGCACCCTACGGCAGATTCGCAGGGCTTCAGGCAGGATGTAATAAAAAAGCTTTCGCAGACGGGGTTGCCTGCAGTTAGAATGCCGGGTGGCAATTTTGTTTCGGCCTGGCAGTGGAAGGATTCAATCGGACCAAAGAAAAACCGCAGGGCTCATCTGGATCCGGCCTGGTATCAGTATATTCCGAATGATGTTGGTCATGATGAATATTTGCAGTGGGCAGAAAAGGTTGGAACTTCTCCAATTTATACAGTCAATTTGGGAACAGGCACTCTTCAGGATGCAATGGATTGTGTTGAGTATACGAATCATGAAGGCGGAACTTACTGGTCAGATTTACGCCGCCAGTACGGACACGCTGCTCCTTACAAAGTAAAAACCTGGTGTCTTGGAAACGAAATGGACGGTCACTGGCAGCTCGGTTCCTGGGAAAAGGACCCGGTTGGTTATGGCAACTTGTGCCACGAGGCTTCCAAGGCTATGAAGTGGATAGATGCTTCTATAGAAACAGTTGCCTGTGCATCATCAGCATCCTTTATGGACCACTATCCAGAATGGGAAGCAAAAGTTATGGACCAGTGTTACGACACAGTAGATTATCTGGCGCTTCATCATTATCACATAGCAAAACCGGGAGATACGCTTGCTCTGCTCGGCGGTTCACATTACTACGAGGATTTTATAAACACAGAAGCCGCAATGCTCGATTACATTCAGGCAAAGCATCGTTCGCCACGAAAAGTAAATATTTCTTTTGATGAATACGGCGCATTTGAGCGACCATTCAGTCCGCTTAATCCGGGCTATGGACCATACAATATGGCGCGTTCTCACTACAAGTTTGACCCTGAGCGCAAATATATCCGCCACGATCCGGATAAGATGCCTGAGCGCGAGTTTCCGGGCGGAGATATGATAAAGCTGCTCGGTATGACTTCAATTCAGCTTGCTTTGCTCCGCCATGCAGACAGAGTTAAGATTGGCTGTATGACCGGCGGACTTGGTGCCTTGTGTGCAAATAATCACGATACAGTTTGGAACAGTGCATCTCATTATGCGTTTATGCAGCTTATCCAATTTGCACGCGGTATTTCAATGCAGGTTCAGGTTGATTCTGAAACCTTTGATATGCCAGGCTATGCAATTGATGATACATCGCAGTATACAGGAAAAAACAATGTTCCATATATTGATACAGCCTGTGCCTGGGATGACGGCAAAGGAAGCAAAGGTACGCTTACCATTTTTGTCATCAACAGAAATCCTACAGAAAAATATCCGCTCGAGCTCGATATCCGTGGCTTTGAGGGCTATAACAATTGTAAGCACTACGAAATGTTCAGCGAAGATTTTGAAGCAAAAAGCGGTGCAGGCAAAGATTGGGCAGAACCAAAAGCTAAAAGCAAGGTAAAGCTTGAGAATGGAATTGCCAGTACAAAAGTGCAACCTTTGAGCTGGAATGTGTTTGTCTTTACAAAAGGAGCAGAAAAATGAGCTGTTTTGTACTTTATGAAAAAGATATAATACTTAAACGCGACGGAACTCTTCCAGAGTTTGCTGATTTAGAAAAAATCAAAAGTCTGAACTCTGTGGATGAATATTTTGAAGAAAAACAGAATGCCATAAAAGTTCTGGGACTTACCTCTAAGGATAATCTGCCGGAAGATTACGAAATAATTCCTCTGCGCGAATATATTGCAACGCACACAGAAGAAGAAGGCTTTAAGGCCTTCAGGGCAAAGGGCTTGTGGAGCTGGCGAAAAGCTACAAAGTTCTGCAGCGCGTGCGGGGCAGAGCTAAAGGAGCACACTGTTCTTACAGCAAGAGAATGCCCAAAATGCAAGCGTGTAATTTTCCCGCGAATTGAACCGTGTGTAATTGTTCTTGTTACTAAAGGCGAAGAAATTCTGCTTGCCTCCCACGTTTACCGAAACCAGGATGTATACACCTGTCTTGCCGGCTTTATAGAAGCAGGCGAGTCTGCCGAACAGGCTGTTGAGCGCGAGATTTTTGAAGAAACCGGCATTAAGGTAAAAAACATAACCTACCGTGGCAGTCAAAGCTGGCCTTTCCCTGACCAATTAATGCTTGCCTTTACCGCCGAATACGAAAGCGGCGACCTCAAACTCCAGAAAGAAGAAATCGCCGACGCCCGCTGGTTCGACCCAAAAAATTGTCCAACTACGCCGAAACCGGGTTCTATTTCGTACAAGCTCATACACAAACAATTTTAAGCAAAATTTATTTGTGGAGTAAATATAGTTAACCTTCTCACTTTATTTGTTGTTTTGTTTGTGTATCTTAACAAAGTGACTTATAATAATGTGTATGAAAAAGTTAAAACTTTCTGTTATCCACAACATATCTTTTTACATTTTTTTAGTTCTAATTTTTCTTTTAGGAATGCCAGTTTGTGCAGAATCTCCACTTGAAACAATTGATGTTTCTCTGGATGGTGAGCCGCTTGCAGAATATCTTGAAACAAAGCTGCTTCGTTTGGATGGAAAATGGGAGCTTTATCTTGAAAAAACACCGGAGCAGGTTTTCCGCCTGGTAGATAATAATATTCCTTCAGATTATATGTCGCAGGTTCCGGGTGTATGGAATGCAGAAGTAATTCATTCTGGTGGCGAAAGTCCTAATACGTTTGGTTGCTACAGACTGCTTATTACAGAGCTTGAACCGAATCAAAAATATGCAATTCTTACTCAGGAATCTCCAGGTACCTCAAGTGCATTATATATAAATAGAAGACTAACAGAACAGACTGGCGATCCTTTTGTAATGATTTCTCCGGGCTTTAATGAAAAACCAAATGCCTATAATAAGTCACATTCTCAAAGCCGGCCACTTTATGCCGAGTTTAATTCCAATAAGGATGGAGAGGTTGAGCTTATTTTCTTTGTAGCCAACTACTATTACAGAAAAGGCGGCTTATGGGATTCTGTTTACTTTGGAACACCGGAAACGGTAACTCATTTAAACACAATTCTGCTTGTATTCAATTCGTTTGTAATGGGTTGTTTGTTTTTCATAGGTCTTTTAACTATGATACAGTTCTTTATAAATAATAAACGCTGGGAATACTTTTACTTAGGAGTTGCCTCTATAGTTTTTGCCTTGCGAATAGGAACTTCTGATTATTGTGCGCTTTCTGTTCTTTTCCCAAGTATGGTTGCAGAAGTCAAAATCAAAATAGAATATCTTGCAATCTGGCTGGCCCCAATTTGTATAATCCAGATGATTTTCAAGATTTATCCTTCAAAAAACCGTTACATTATTTTTAAAGGATTTAAGGAAAGACAATTCCGTCACATCATCATCATCTGCGATTTAATTCTTGGTATTCTTTCGCTTGTTTTGCCCGGCTACTATTCAAACAGACTTGTTCCACACCTTCAGGCAGGATTGATTGTGATTTCGGTATATGTTATTACGTTCATCATAGTCAATCTTATAAAACGAAAAAGATATTCTTTATACAATTTCCTGGGTTACTTTGTGCTTTGTCTTGGTGGCGTGCTTGATATAATTTACACAAAGCAAAAGGATTTTCTGCCGCTTTCGTTCTTCCCGTTTATTCTTGTTGTTTTTGTTATTATCCAGCTGCTTATGTTTGCTGCAATCCAGAATGATATTTACAAAGAGACTATTAAAACTTCAAACGATTTGCAGCGACTGAACGAGGCTTACCTGCGCTTTGTACCACAAGAGTTCCTTACGCTTTTGAACAAGGAATCTATTATAAAAACAAAACTCGGCGATTACTCAAATATTGAAATGTCTATTATGTTCTCAAAAGTTCATATTGAGTGTGATGATGATGATGAGAATGATGCCGCTTTAAATACACATTTTATGGTTTTCAATGAATACTTAAAGCAGATTTCCACAATCATCAAAAATCACAATGGTTTTGTAAGCAAGTTCCTTAGCGGTGGATTTATGGCACTTTTTCCAAACTCCGAGCTTGATGCTGTTCAGACTGCACTTGAAATAGATGAATGTACTAAAAAGCTGAGTGGAACCGAAACCTTTTTGAATCATAAGGTAATAAGCTATACAGGCGTTCATTATGGAAAAATGATTATTGGAACAATTGGTGAAGAAAACCGTCTTGATGATACTGTAATTTCTGACACTGTAAATACTGCAGCCAGAATTGAATCTGTATGTGAAAAATTGAATAAGAATGTAATTATTTCGGAATCCTTGGAAAAGCTGTTGAAGGAAGAGCTGCCCGCTCAGATTAAGCTTAACGAACTTGATGCTATTTATGTAAAAGGTAAAGAAAAACCTTTGCAGCTTTTTGAAGTTAAGGAGCAGTTAATATGAAAAAATCGATTTTTTTAGCTACTGTTTTATTGTTAGGTTTAAGCTGTTTTAAGCTTTCTGCGCAGGAAGCAAATACAAACGAAATCACTACGTATGAAATTGAAGATCCTGCAATTCTTTCAGATTCCTTTATTCGGATAAGAACTAATTGTGATTTTTTCTGGGGCAAGTTTGTGCTACCTTATGACAAAACAACAAAGCCCGATGCTATAGTTGCCATTCCATCAAACTGGAATCATTATCCGCTTTCGGAAGAAATCCGCGAAATCAGTAAGCATGGACCGGGTTCTGGAACCTACAGATTCAGAATTACAAATCTTTATCCAAATACAAAATATACTTTCCCAATTTATAAGCTTGCTTACACAGCATTCAAAATCTACGCAGACTCAAAGTTGATTTATGTGTCCGGCTCACCTGCAGAAAAATGGGAAAACTCAAAATCGGAGCAGTTCTATGAAGTTGCAAACTTTACTTCCGATAAAAATGGCGAAGTAATTCTTACCTTCTGTGTTTCTACAGAATATTACCGTAAGGGTGGATTCCGAGGAATTATTTCTTTGTATGAAGAAGATTCCTATAAAAGGAATCTGACAAAAAGCATTTGTAGATACAGTATTTTCTCTGGAATGATGCTTATTATTTCTGTTTATTGTCTTCTTATTTTCCTCCTGAAAAGACAAAAAACCTCTCTTTATCTTTCTTTGCTTGTTCTTTCAATTTTAACGCGTGAAGTATTTTCAACCTTCCCGTATATAAAGGCGCTTTTACCTTGGATTCCTTTCTCTTTAATGCTCAAGTTTGAGTTTATGCCGATATTCCTTATTCCAGCCTTTTTTAATCTTTACATTGAATCTATTAATAAGGATGTTTTCAAATGGATTCCTGCAAAAATTATTGCGGCACCAGGTTTAATTCTCTTAATCCCTAACTTTGCTTGTCCTATAGGAATTGCAAACAGAATTGTTCCTGTAATGCAGGTTTATATGTTTGTTGTAATTTCTTTGGATATAGTTCTGTTCATCATCAGCATGATAAAGAAACGTACCTTTGAAATTACGCTTGCCATTATTTCTTTGTTGATTATTGCAATTGGTGCAACGAGTGATCTTTTATTTATAGAAAATATTCCAACTCTTAGAGGAATGGATTTCTTAACACCATCCTTTGTACTTTTTGATTTGTGCCATATTATTATGCTTGCGTATATTCAGAACCGAAATTATGAAAAAGTAATCGAGTTAAATAATAGTCTTATAGAAACAAACAAGGCTTACTATCGTTTTGTACCGCAGGAGTTCCTGGAGCTTTTGAGTAAAAAGGATATTACAGAAATTACGCTTGGTGAATACAAAATCTCAAAGGCAGCTATCCTTTCGGCCGATATCCGTAATTTTACTTCAACTTCGGAAAAGCTTCAGCCGGTTCAGGTTTTCGATATGTTGAATACATATCTGCACAAGGTTGCTCCACTTATCCGCAAGTACAACGGTATTATAGAAAAGTTTTTGGGCGACGGTATAATTGCAATTTTCCCGGACAGCTCCGAAGCGGCTTTGAACTGTGCCATAGAAATGCAGGAGCAGATGATTGAATTGCGCTACGAACTTGAACAAAAGGGTATTCCGCCAATTAAGATTGGAATTGGTGTTCACTATGGAAACATAATTATTGGAACGGGTGGAAACTCAGACCGCATGACAGAGATTTCGCTTTCTGATGATATTGATATTGCTGTAAAAACTGAATCGCAGACAAAGGTATACCATCATCCGATTCTTGCAACGTACCAGGCAATCAGACGGGCAGCGAACGAGGCTAGGCTGAATGGCGAAAAGTTTGCATTCTGCGGCGAAAAGATTTTGAATAACACTAGTACCTCTGCCAATGCCGGCGGACCGTTGTTCTCAATTTATAATCAGAAAATTGGAAATGTACTTTAGAGGACTACTATTCTTCCTGAACGGTTCGCAGCTTATAATACTCGCCGTGTTTAGCCATAAGCTCGTCGTGGGTGCCTTGTTCGGCAATTCCGTGGTCGGTAACAACAGCAATTTTGTCAGCATTTTTGATTGTGGAAAGGCGGTGTGCAATTACGAGAGTAGTACGGCCTTTTGCAAGCTCGTCAAAGGAATGCTGGATTTTGATTTCGGTGGCAGTGTCCAGGGCGGAGGTTGCTTCATCCAGAATGAGGATTGGTGGATTTTTGAGAAAACAGCGGGCAATAGAAACTCGCTGCTTCTGTCCACCGCTCAGCTTAATTCCGCGTTCACCAACAATTGAATCATAACCATCTGGCATTTTCATTATATCCTCGTGGATTTCTGCACGTTTAGCGGCCTGCTCAATTTCTTCATTTGTGGCGTTTGGTTTTCCGTAAGCAATGTTTTCGCGGATTGTACCGGCAAACAGGAAAACATCCTGCTGAACAATTCCAATCTGTGCACGAAGAGAAGATTTTTTTATGTGCTTAATGTCTATTCCGTCCAGAGAGATTTGTCCGCCGGTGATTTCGTAGAAGCGCGGAATAAGGTTGCAGATTGTAGATTTTCCGCCACCGCTTGCACCAACAAGGGCAAACTTTTCGCCGGCATGGATGTCGAGGTTTACATTGTTCAAAACCGGGAAATCTTCGGTATAAGAAAATGAAACATTATTAAAGCTGATGTTTCCGCGGGAAGACAGGATTTCAATTGCATCTGGATCGTCGGCAGGTTCTGGCTCTGTACGCATTATCTCTAAGAAACGCTGAAAGCCTGCCATTCCGTTTGTGTACTGTTCAACAAGGAAGTTCAATTTTCCAATTGGAGCTCTAAAAGCGGCAACGAAAAGGTTAGCGGCAACAAGGTCCGGCAACGTCATCTTCCCTTTTATAATATAGTAGCCACCGACAGCTAAAACGACCAGCGACAAAAGATTATTGCAGAACTCAATGTTTGAGAAAAAAGTTGCCATATATTTGTAGCGCCACTGTTTCGCTGCGCTGTACTGTTTGTTAGAAGAGTCAAAACGCTCGCGTTCAAAATCTTCATTATTAAAGCCTTTTGTAACACGTATTCCAGAAATGCTTGATTCCAGGCTGGCATTTACTTCGGCTGTGGTTTCCTTTACTTTTGTAGAAGTGCGCGAAAGGTTCCGTCGGGAAACAATTCCAATTGCAATCATAATTGGCAGCACAACAATAACAACAATTGCGAGCTCCCAACGGATATGAAGCATCATTATAAAAGCACCGATAAGGTTCAGCATGGCAATTGTAAAATCTTCAGGACCGTGGTGAGCAAGCTCAGTGATTTCGAAAAGGTCGGTTGTTGCACGCGACATAATTTTTCCGGTGCGGTTTGTATCGTAAAAGCTAAAAGGGAGCTTTTCCAGGTGGTCAAAAATATCGCGCCTCATATCCTGTTCAACACGGGTTCCAAAAACGTGTCCCCAGTAGGCTACGAACCAGTTGCAGCATTTGTGAAGGCAGAAGCCCGCCAGCAGAATTGCTACCAGAATGAGGAAGGTACGCAGCTGGTAATTTGGAATAAGTGTGTTGAGAGCGTAACGTGAGAACATAGGAAATGCAACATCAATTGCGGCCATAAAAACTGCACAGAACATATCAGCGGCAAACAACTTCCAGTGCGGCTTGTAGTATGAGAAAAATATTTTTAGTGATTTTTGATTGAAATCCATAGTTCCCCCGTTTTCTTAGTGCATTATAGGATAAATCGCTTTTATTATAAAGAATTAAAACAATTTATTAGATTTTCTTAATCTCACCTTTTTGTTCATCATTACGCTCAACTACAAGCGAGGAGTTTGTGATTTTGTCGAGGAAGAGTCTGTCGTGACTAACAACGAGCATTGCGCAATCTAAAGAAGCAAGAGCGGTTTCAAGGGCAAGCACACTTGTAATATCCATATGATTTGTAGGTTCGTCGAGGATTAAGAGAGAAAGCGGTTTTTGAACGGCAAGGGCAATCATAAGCTTGCGAAGCTCGCCGGGACTTAGCTGCGGGTCGGAAGCAGAGGAGACGCTTCTGAGCTGGTTCAAACGTTCAGGCTCGCTTCCAAGGCGGAACAAAGTAGAAAGAACTTCTCCACGCTCCGCTTCCTCCAGCTTGTAAAAGTCTGCAAGAATCTGGCTCCGCGATTGTTCGCTTATTTCCTGCGGCAGATAAAGCAGCTCGTTCTGGCGACCACTGTTTTCCAGAAGGCTGATTACGTGGCGGACAAAAAGGGTTTTACCGGCTCCATTCTGACCGGTGAGTGCAAGCTTTGTTCCTCGCTTAATTTCTATGTGAGGAACACTCAGCGTATAGTCGCCGGCTTTTATTTGAGTTTCTTGTATAACAATAGGCTTTGCAAAATCAGTTTTTTCTACGGAAAAGCCTTCTTTTCGGCGTAGAGATTTTTTGATGCTGTCGCGTTCGGCTTCTGTCTGGCGGATTTGAGTTTCAAGCCTGGCTTTTGCATCGCCGGTACTGCGGTCTTTTCCACTGATTCTCGCAACATCAATTTTTGCCTGCGCATCGTGGTCGTTTGGATTTATCACCTTTTTTGAAAGCCGCGACTTTGCCCTTTGGTTTTCAGCTTCGAGCTTTTCACTTCTCTGTTTTTCGCCGGCAGCCTTTGAGTTAAGCTTTTCCCAATCATTGCGCGACTGGTTCTGTGAGTTTTGTCGCAGTTCAAGAGCTTTAGTGAGCCCGCAAGGATAAGTGTCGCAGGCAATGCAATCGCGGCCACCGGCAAAAGCCTGCGACTCGTTGTAAAGATAAACTGTGCGGGTGCAAAGAGAGTCGGCAAAGGTTCGGTCGTGGCTAACCATAATTCCAGTACCACGGAAATCTGAAAGCGCAGCAAAAATCATTTTTGTGGTGGCCGCATCCAGATGGTTTGTAGGCTCGTCCAGCAAAAGCACAGACGGCTGTTCTGCAAGTGCACATGCAATCTGAATACGCTTTTTTTCTCCGCCGGAAAGAGTGTCGTAACGTTCGAGCATTTCTTCGGTAACATTAAGTCGTGAGAAAAATCGACGCACTTCATTATCATCAGACCAGAAAGCAGTATAAAGGTTTTCCGGAATCTCTGCAGTTTCCTGCGGACAGTAAACGCATTCGGTAGTGCTGGTATTTTCGGAATAAGCTTTACCGTTGGAAGAAAGCTTTCCGTTGTCCGGTTTAATAATACCTGCAATCAGTTTTAAGAGAGTGCTTTTTCCGCAACCGTTACTTCCTGCAATACAGGTCCAGCCTTCGTTAAGCTGAAGTGAAAAATCTTCAAAAAGAGTTGAGTTTGATGAAGCGTAAGAAAAATAAAGATTAGAAATTAGAATTGACATTTAGGCCTCCTGAAAGTTAGAAGCCGTTGCAGCCGGACAAAAGATTTTGCAGAAAAGAATCTGACAATATCAAGGAATTAAAATGTAAAACTACAACTGACTTCCAGAATAAAATCTCGAATGAGAAATGAATGTGGAAATCTGTTTTGTAGTTACATGGGCTTTGTCTCCTTTAAATGCTATTTTATAAGAAGAATAAAATAGTTGTCAATTGGGGGAATTATATATAGGCAACCCTGCCAGCGATGTGAAGCCCCGGCAGTCCACCGCAGGCGACGGGGACGGAGCCGAGGAGGATGAGCGCCAGCGAAGTCTCGATAAATCTCGCACCCCCATTTTTCGATGTTCCTAACCGACAGTCGCAACGGACTGTCGGTTTTAACGGAACTTCGATTAAGGGCGGAACGTAGCGTCCGGCAGCCTATTTATACCACCCGTTTATTGTATCAAGAACAAAATCTTCCGGGCCGGAAATGATTATGCGAACATTTTTGCCGTGCTTTTCGAGCTTGAACTCGGCGCCGGAAATAGTTCCCATGGCGGTGCAGAAATATTCAGAAAGCTCGGAGGCTTCATCATCATCCATTATAAGATCCAGGATAGAACAGATTTTGTTGGTTTTCTTTTCGGTGTCTGCCATAAAATCGTAAACAACAGCGT
>JAFZRP010000043.1 GCA_017619795.1 Treponema sp. | reverse complement strand
ATAATGCATTAGATCCTACATTCAATACATCACTTTCTACGATAGAGCGTTTTGCAAATGCTCTTGGAAAGAAAGTTTCCGTCAGTTTGATTTAATTTCCTTTTACTCAATTAGCAAGTAAAAAAAGCTTCCAAACTCTCTCCGATTTTTTAAGTTAGAAGCTTTTTGCTGACGGGGAAATCTTTTTATTTAGTCACGCTTTCCATTCATTTTTTATACTAAATCCTCGCCACCAGCGGCTTCCATTACTTGGAAACTGTTCGTAGTTTTTTTCTTTCAGTTTTGAAGTAAACTTTCTTTGACTTAGAACTGTCTCATTATTTTTCTCACACCATTTTCTAAATGTCTCAAAAAGCTCCCCATTTAAAACACGTTCTTGTAAGCTTGCATCAATATCAAGGCAATCGGTTATAAAGTTTTCAACAATATCCATATCAAATCTGTATTCTTCATTGGCCTCTCGAACAGAATCAGGTTCATGTAAGCCCTCTTTTTCCCACATGCGAAACCCTTCCAAAAGCCAGTTTAAAATGCCGGAATTTTCTTCCATAAGTTTTTCTGTAAGGTGCCTGTCTCTCTTTTCTTCCGGTATTGAAATTGTAAAAGGAATTAGTTTTATTCTTCGCCAAATACCATTGTCCCCGCCTGAGATCTTTGGCTTATGATTAGTTGCCATAAAAATTTTGAATGTTGGAAAGAAGTCAAAATATTCTCCATACAAAAATCTCGCAGAAATTTTATCACCGCCGGTAATCTGTTTTATAAGGCTTTCGCTCATCGGCTTATTTTCTTCAGCCTCACTTGCAATAACAAGCCTTGCATTTTTTAATCTTGCAAGGTCGTTTGTCTGCTCAGAATTCTTTTTCATGAAAGTATCAGTTATTGTTGAAACTGCATAATCTCCAAACAGATTCTGTATAACATTAAGCAATGTTGATTTTCCGTTTGCTCCACTTCCAAAAAGAATAAACATACATTGCTCACTTACATCACCAGACAGCGTATACCCAAAAGCCTTTTGTACAAAATGAATTAAATCCAAATCATTATTAAAAATCTGCATAAGAAACATTTCCCAGATTGGGCATTTAGCTTCCTTGTCATAAACAAAAAGACTCTTTTTTGTTAGAAGGTCGTCCTGCTTTGGTTCATAAGCTTCACCATTTTTAAGTTTTATTGTTTTCTTTTCTGCATTAAAAAGATAACGATCCAAATCAAGTTCAGAAGGTTTTATGTTGATTTCTTTCGCAGCCTGTAAATAATTGTATAAATAATTCATTTTTTGAACACTTTCCATGCGTAATACATTTTTTTCATATTCAATCTGCATTTGTTCGTCATCCATAAATAAACCTGCTCGGTACATCTTTGGAGAGAAATCAAAAACAAGTTGCCTTACAACGCCATCATTATCAAATTCCCAGCATGTTCCATTCCAGATTAGAAATTTCTTCAAATTGTAACAATAACGAATAGAATCGCCGTAAACATTTAGAAACAGAATTTTGTTAGTTCTGTCTGTAAACTGTAATTCCCCTGCTTCCAATTTTTTCATTTTTAAATATTTTGCAAGTTCTAAATATGCTTTATTCAGCTTCTCTTTTGATGTGTTGTTCTCAAATAAATCCTTCTCCATAATTACCTCCCATTTAATTATGCAGTCATATACTTAGCCCAAACGTCAGTAATAACATTTCTCATATTATCAAGCTTTTCCTGTGTATCGTGGTTAGAATAATGTTGAGTCATTTTTGAAGTACGGTGTCCCATAATTGCCATTACCGTATCAGTATCTGCGCGCTGTTTTAAATAAGTTGCACAGAAATGTCGTAAGCTATGGAATACAATATTTCTTTCTTTACGTTCAGCTTCATGAACACCAATCTTGTCTAAAGCCTCATAGAAAATGTCGCCGTAATAACCTGGGTAGAATGGTTCTTTATGATTATGAGGTGCCCAGAAAACAAAACTTAAATCACCATATTCTGGATTCTGTCTTGCAAGATTCATTAACTGTAAAGCTGTCTGATGGTCAATTGGTAAATCTCTTGTATCTTTATTTTTTGTACTCTTAAGTTTTTCAATCTCACACCAGCTGTGACGAACATGAATCATATCTCCAATTGGATCAATATCACAAACTCTAAGTCCGCTTATCTCCCCGGCACGTAAGCCGTAAAAAGCAGCAACCTTAAATGCAAGCTTTGCAGTATAGTTATTCCAATCTAAAGCAAGTAAGTCTCTAACTTCCTGTTCTGTTGGAATTCCTCTTTCTGCATTGTCAGACTTAAAACGTTCAATACCAGCAAGAGGATTCATTCTAAGTTTTCTAAGCTTCAACAAATATGAAAAGCATCTGTTAGCACAGTTAATATTTTTGTTAACAGTTTCACTAGCAAGCCCAATATCATCATGAAGATGAAAGAAAAAATCATCCAACTGAGCAAGAGTCAAATCTTCGATGCACATCTCATTACCAAAATATGGCCGCCAGTAATTTTTAATATATGCCTGCATACACTTTGCGTGCTTAATAGAAATCGAATGCCCATGAGCCTGAGTACGCTTAATGAATTCAGATTTTCCATAATCCCAAAACTCATATAACGTATCGCAAAGCAAATGTTTCTCACCGATATTCAATACCTGTGTACGTGAATAGTTTTCAGAAGCATCAGGATTTGAAGATGAAAGATTGGATGAAGTCTTTTTTATAACGACTACTTTGTTACATTTTGAACCAGGTGTTTTTTTCTTACTAGCTTTAACCGTTACAGTCTTTTCAATTTCTGTAATTGTTGAAGAAGTAATTCCGTACTTTTGTGAAATTAATTCAAGAACTAAAGT
>JAFZRP010000042.1 GCA_017619795.1 Treponema sp. | reverse complement strand
TACCCCAAAAGTCACAAAGAAGCCTGGAAATACTATAGTCTCCTTTCTTTTATTTGTATTTGTAAGACAATAAGTAAAGCTCCAGGAAGGACCAACTCCACCATAAAAACCCCAGGTTGTTGGCTTAAACGTTAAAAGAACATCTGCTGTTATAACAGGAAGCTTTTGTCTGTTTTTAATTATTTTCCCATCTGGATTCATATAATAACTATTAAATAGCCTTATTCCACCATGAAGCTCTGCTTCTATATAAAACCGATTTTTCCATTCAGATTTTGGCATAAGGCATTTTATATAAGATACGTTCATTCCCGCATATGGACTAAACAATAAACAAGCTTCTCCTCCAACTGTCATAGCAGAACTGTCTGTAAGCTTAAACTCGTAATTAGCAATTAGCCCATTTTCTATATAAAAATCGCCAGTTTCTTTTTTAAACTTGAAGTAACCTCCGACTATATTATTTAAGCGAACATTCCCTTCTGCAAAAACAAAGCTATAACCAAAGAGAAGAGCAAAAATCAATATCGCCTTTTTGAACTTTTTCATCATTTTTTCTCTCCATCTGGAACAAAAACAAACTCTTTTAAACCAAAACTATCACTTGTAAGCTCTTTGTTAGTTACTTCCGAAGCCAAAACTTTTTCTGAATAATAGCAATGTAAGTTTGCAAACGGAGTTCTGTCTTTTTCTATTTTCTTTACTCCTGCATCAGATGATATAGGATCAGAGGAATCGAACTCATATTTGTAAGGATTCCAATACTCATAGCCATAATTATACCAGTTTTCTTCTTCATAAGTGTTTTGCAAATCGTACATAAAAGCATTGTAATCTCGTTCTGTTTCTGCTGAATATTCTTTGTTTATAAGAAGATAAGCTTCATATATTGTAAGCTTGAGCATATTTTTTGCACTTGAATATTTCTCTTCTTCTTCCTTTTTATCTCTATCATCATCATAATGAAAACCGAAGCTTTCAATCTTTGGCTTTAGAACAAGCTTCCATTCCTTGTTTTTTTCTAGCCCTTCTACAAGCGGAGCATAAAGCTTTTCAAACTCAGCATAGACTTCATCCTCGTATTTATAAAAAAAATAATCTGTAAAGAAATGATAGTTGTAGCTTACAATTGTTGTTCGTTCACTGCTGTAATCCTGGCAGGCTATTATAGTTTTTCCAGGTAAATCCTTTGTTTTAAGATAAACAACTCTCATTTTATAATGGTCTTGCTCTATATATTCCGAATCTATTAGCGTAAAGGTTGTTCCAAAGCCCTGTTTATTCATAAAGGTGGTTAAATCCTCTGCAGTCATACACTCATAATTATCAAAGGAATTCCTTGTAAATATATACATCATAAATAAGCAGCTACTAAAAAGAAAAGGAGTTATAAGCATCATCAAAAAAAACAAAGCTTTTTTCATTCTTCTTCCTCTTTAAGAGTTATTGAACTCTTATATAATACATAGCGTTTTTTAAAAGCTTCTGATAATTCTGAAGTAGAAGTTCCACTAGACAAATAAAAATAAAATCCTGCGTGTTCTAAATTACGAGAAGAAACAAATGGAGAATAACCATAAACATATGGAACTTCAGATTCTTTGCTGCAGTAAGAACTAAGCTTATACGCTACAGATTTTAATCGTTTTTCATAATCTGATAATTCTGTTTCGGAAAGGGTAATATAATAGTGTATATTCATATCTAATAAGCTTCTGCTTTCTATTTTTAAAAACTGATTACCTGACATATTTACCGGCAGATCTGATGTAAAAATCCAGTCAAAATCGCACTTAATTTCTACCTCTGAAAAATCAGAATCAATCATTTTTTTCATTTGTTCTTCGTATATATTACCGTATTTTACAAACAGATAATTTGTGTAAAAATGATGATAATGTTGTCCATCCGTATATGTACCCAAATAATCTGCTACAACAACGTCTTTCTGAAGATTTGATGAATAGTATTTATAAAAAGTGTAATCTTCTAATTCGTTTTTATCGTACGGTGTTAATTCATCTGGTACAATAATACGTTCATTTGTATAAGTTCCACCAAAGGTTTTTTCAAGACATTCTTTTCCACTTTTAAAATCGCGTTGTAAAGATGTTCTTTCTTCTTCATCATTGTTTGCAATATCAATACACGAAAAAAATAAAATAGAGAATACTAAAAAAATTATTGCAGATAAAAAGCACTTTTTCATAAAAACTTTTTATTCGTTGCTATCATCTTTTTTTGTAAGTTGAAGCTTTTTATTTTTAATATTATAGTAGATAAATCCTGGTTTAGAAGAGGATCCAACTCCTTCTACGTTTGAATAATCAACTTCGAACAATTTATTATTGAAAGAACCGTTTTTATCGCCATCAACATCTTCTGCGTAAATATGAGCGGTATACTCCCCATATGCTTCCCAGCTGAGATAATAGGTGCCATCGTCGTCGGATCTTGTTGATCCATTATAATCAAAGTCGTCTGGATAATCCAAGTCGTCTGGTTCGTCATATTCTCCCCTAGTTTTAAGTAAAATTGCGGAAACTCTTATTCCTGGAATAGTTTTACCTTCTTCGTCCACAATTGAACCGCTAAGAGAATAGATATCTTCGTTTATATTTACTACTCCATAACAGGAAACAAGTGTACCAATTCCTAAAGCTCCACAAATTAAAGTAACTATTTTTTTCCAAGTCCAGGTTAATTTTTTCATTTTTAAACTCCTAAGGTTATTTTCGCAAGGTTTTTTTGTGAGGTCAACTGTATTTTTGTACAAATGGGCCAGGAATGGGACAAATATTACCAAAGTAATATGATTGTGATATAATAAAGTATGCGTTTTATTTCACTTTTTTCAAAACATATGGCACTTATTTACCGTTGCATTTCAATTGTGGCTGCCATTTTAATTTCTGCTGTTACAGTTTTCTTTATGATTACTGGCGCATATTCTTTTACCGATTTCCGTTTATATATAAATCTGTTTTCTCTGGTGTTTGTTGTTGTTTCGATTGTGTGGCCGGTAAAGATTGAGTTTCTGGCGACAGTTTCGTTTGTATATGCAGTTGAGATTCTTTTAACAAAAACTCTTACAGAAGATTTGATGGGCTTTATGATGTACGTGCTTACCTGTGCAATTTTGTTTTCGCGCGGATTTTTCAGAAAAAATAGGATTGGAAAAATAATTGTTGCCATCATCATTTTCTTCGTACTTTTTTCTACGGAGTTACGATTTGGCGTTAATACCTTTGTTGAATCGCTTTTTGTGCTTGCAGAATATTCGTTTGTACTTTTTTTGATAATCTTGTTTTATTACCTTTACTTGCGGAACCAGGGAAAATCGCCAATTGAAAAGGAGCTTGATTTGTCTCTTTTCCAAGAGCTTACTGACCGCGACAAAGAATGGATTGAACTTATTCTTCAGGAAACAAAATATTCTACAATTGCTTCTCAGTATAAGGTGACCGAAGGAACTGTTAAAAACCGAATGAGATGCATTTTCAAAACACTCGATGTTAGCGATCGCATTGGTTTTATGGCAACTTATGGCGGATATAAAATAAAAAAATAAAACTTATTCTGTTTTATTTTGCGGTCCAGCTTTTTCGTCTTTTATAAGCTGTTCAACCTCTTTCTTTGTGAGAGGCTTATTCGCAACATACTTCTGACGGTTTTCTTCAATTTCTTCAAAACTGTGCAGAGCCCCGCAATTCATACCGGGACAGTCTTTTGCACAATCATCCCACATTGCTTTGTCCTTGAGCATCCATTCCCAAAAAGGATAAGTTGAACATTGAACCGGGCGGGCAACATACGCGGTACAACCGTTATCCCATAAAATGCAGTCGTAATTTTTCTTTTCAAGCAGGGCGAGCACAGTTTCTCCGTAATAATAATCAGCCCAGCGGCAATATTTTTTTACAAAATCTTTTATAGACATTTTGAAGAAGTCGCACAAGGTAAGTAAATCGCGTTTAGAAAGATAAACAAAGCCTGGTGAATGTCCGCAGCAAAAAGAACACCGCTGGCACTCGAAGTTTAAGCCGTTTTTATAAAATAGTTCATTATCCATGATTATAAGTTTACCACAAAATGCGGGGGTTTTTAAGGGGCACTCCCCTTAGGAGAAGGGGTAGCCCGCAACAAGGTGCGGGCGAGGGGAAGACTTTCCCCTCCTGAATATTTATGTATTTAAAAAAATCTTATTTAAGCGTAAAATAAAGTATGTTTCATATTTTGGTTGTTGATGATGATAAAAATATTCGTAGGCTGCTGCAGGCTGTTTTGACTGCCGAGCATTACACTGTTTTTACGGCGACTGATGGCGAGGATGCGCTGGCTGTGATGGATCGGGAGCATATTGATTTAGTTGTGCTTGATATTATGATGCCTAAGCTAAACGGCTACGAGTTTACAAAGCTTTTGCGCGAGCAGAACAACAATCTTCCAATTCTGATGGTTTCGGCAAAGCAGGAGCCGTCGGACAAGCATAAGGGCTTTATTGTTGGAACCGACGATTATATGACAAAGCCGATTGACGAAGAAGAAATGCTTTTGCGAATTAAGGCTCTGCTAAGGCGGGCAAAAATTGCGAGCGAGCATCAGATAGTGATTGATGATGTTATAATTGATTATGATTCGATGACGGTTACTAAAAACGGAGAAACCCAAGAACTGCCGCAGAAGGAGTTTTTGCTGTTGTACAAGCTGCTTTCTTACCCGGGAAAGATTTTTACGCGCATTCAGCTTATGGACGAAATCTGGGGTGCCGATTCTGAAACCGGCTGGGAAACGTTGACTGTTCATATTGGACGACTAAGAAAGCGCTTTGAAGGCTGGAACGAGTTTCAGATTGAAGCAATTCGCGGACTTGGCTACAAGGCGGTAAAAAAATAATGGCAAATAAAAACCGTATATTTAATAAAGCTCCAAAACCAAAAAAGACCTTTATTCAAATGACCTTCCTCCTCGCGCTGGTCGCCTTCCTTGTATTCAGTGTAATGTTTTCAATAATGTACATACTTTTCCGTTACGCGCTGAACATCAATCTTACCGAAATCTACAAAACCCTGGACATAAGCAACCGAGTGCTCGTAATCATATTATTTGTAACAAGCTTTATTGTTGGTTATGCACTTTCGCTTTTATATACGCACGTTATTATTTCGCCAATCCATAAGGTTATTAGAAGTATGGACGAGCTGGCAAAAGGCAATTACAAAGAACGTCTGGATTTTGGAAAGCAGGCAAACTGGTTCGAAGCAGTCGGCGACTTTACAGACAGCTTTAACCAGATGGCCTCCGAGCTGGAGCACACCGAAACACTCAACAATGACTTTATGAACAATTTTTCGCACGAGTTCAAAACCCCGATTGTTTCTATTGCCGGCTTTGCAAAGCTTCTTAAAAAAGGAAACCTTACGCCGCAGGAGCAGATGGATTATCTGAACATAATTGAACAGGAATCCCTGCGGCTTTCCGATATGTCTCTGAGTGTTTTAAATCTTATTAAAATTGAAAATCAGACTGTCCTTACAAACGTAACTAAGTTTAATCTTTCTGAACAGATTCGTAACTCTATCCTGCTGCTTGGAAACAAGTGGGAAACAAAGGAATTAAATCTTCAGCTCGATTTTGATGAGTTTTATATCCGTGCAAATGAAGAGCTTTTAAAACAAGTGTGGATCAATCTTCTTGATAACGCAATCAAGTTTGCCCCAAACGGCGAAACAATTTCTGTAAGCATAAAACGCAAAGACCGCTCAACAGTTGTCTCAATCACAAACACCGGCAGCGAAATCTCTCCATACAGCCAGAAGCACATTTTCAACAAGTTTTACCAGGCCGATGAATCTCACTCCTCCCAAGGCAGCGGTATTGGTCTTGCCGTTGTAAAAAAGATTGTTTCCCTCCACCGCGGCGATGTATGCGTAATTAGCGGAAACAAAAAGACCATTTTCGTGGTGACTGTGCCTGATATATTGTAAATCTTGTGCTGCTATTGACAGTGTTTCTAATTAGTACTACTATGTAGGCGTGGCTAACAATATTTTTTATGAGAATCTTCAGGCTTTTGGGCTTACAAGGATTGAAGCAACAATTTATGAATCTCTGCTTTTGCACGGCAGCATGACCGGCTACGAAATCGCTAAGGAAACTGGTATTTCGCGCTCGAACATTTATTCTGCGTTGTCTTCACTTGTAGAAAAGGGTGCGGCTTATACAATGCAGGGCGAAGCTTCAAAGTTTGTGCCTGTCAAAATCAACGTTTTCCTGCAGAACACTCTCAAAGATTTACAAAAAAAGTCAGAAATCATCATACAAAATGCGCCAAAGCCACTGGAAGAAGAAACCGGCTACATCACAATTAAAGGTGAACGCAATATCAAACACAAAATTAACCAGATGCTTTCTTCAACAGAGCTTCGCCTTTATATTATGGCAAACAGCCAGCTGATTAGTGAATATTCTTCGTTACTGTATGATCTTTACAAGGCAGGCAAAAAAATCATAATCCTTACAGACAAAGGTATTCTTGAAGATGATGATTGCGCCCTCCTCCGCAACCTTGAAGCTGATTCCGCAGTTTACATCACCGAGTCGCCAAAACAGCAGCTTCGTCTTATTACCGACTCAAAGTATGTGCTTACCGGCGAGCTTTCTGACACTAACAGTAACAACAACAGCGACACTGATACGTGCCTGTATTCCGGTCAGGAAAATCTTGTAACGATTATGAAGGAAGCGTTGAGTAACAAAATCACCCTGCTAAAGCAGGAGAATTAAATTGGACACAAAACCCTTGGCGGTTTTATAAATATAAGGAGATTTATATGAAAATTGGTATTTTAGGTTATGGTAACTTGGGAAAGGGCGTTGAGTGCGCCATCAAAAACAATCCGGATATGGAGCTTGCTGCAGTTTTTACACGCCGCGATCCTTCATCATTAAAGCTGTTGACAGCCGGCGTTCCTGTTTATAACGTTGCTGATGTTGAAGCTCACAAGTCTGAAATCGACGTGCTTGTAATTTGTGGAGGAAGTGCAACTGACCTTCCAAAGCAGACTCCTGAGTATGCAAAGTATTTCAACGTAATCGACAGCTTTGACACACACGCTAAAATCCCTGAGCATTTTGCAAATGTAGATAAAGCTGCAAAGGATAATGGTCACATTGCCTTGATTAGCTGTGGTTGGGATCCTGGAATGTTCAGCCTTGCCCGCCTTTATGCTAACTGTATTCTTCCAGACGGCAACGATTATACTTTCTGGGGAAAAGGTGTTTCTCAGGGTCACTCAGATGCTATCCGCCGCGTTAAGGGTGTAAAGGATGGAAAACAGTACACTGTTCCTGTAGAAAGCGCACTTAAATCTGTTCGTGCCGGCGAAAATCCTGAATTGACAACCCGTCAGAAGCACACACGTGAATGCTTTGTTGTTCCAGAAGATGGAGCAACAAAAGAAGATTTGGCCCGCATCGAAAAAGAAATCAAAGAAATGCCAAACTACTTTGCTGATTATGATACAACCGTTCACTTTATCAGCCAGGAAGAATTGAACAAAAACCATTCAGGTATTCCACACGGCGGCTTTGTATTCCGCTCTGGAAAAACCGGTTGGGACAAAGAATACAACAACGTTATTGAATACAGCCTTAAGCTTGATTCAAACCCAGCCTTTACCGCAAGCGTTCTTGTTTCTTTTGCACGCGCAATTTTCAGAATGAACAAGGAAGGTCAGACTGGCTGTAAGACTGTATTTGATGTAGCTCCAGCTTATCTCAGCCCACTTTCCGGCGAAGAAATCAGAGCACACTTGTTGTAATATGTCATTTTCGGGCTCGACCCGAAAATCTTTATTAAAGGAAAACACTATGAATTCATTTATTGAAAAATCAAACTTTTTTAAGGGAAACTCTCCGGAAAAAATTGCCGCTGAATACGGCACTCCGGTTTACGTTTACAATGAAGATATTCTTCGCGACCGTATGCACAAGGTAAGCCAGGTAATTACAAAATATCCTTACACGGCAAATTATTCTGTAAAGGCAAACACAAATATTCACATTTTAAAGCTCGCTTTAGAAGAAGACTTGAACTGCGATGCAATGAGCGTTGGTGAAATTGAAATGCTTTTGAAGGCCGGCTTCCCAGAGGAACGAATCTTTTTTGTTCCAAACAATGTTGCTGCCGAAGAGCTTGAGTTTGCAATTCACAACGGAATTATGACAAGTTTGGACAGTCTTGAGCAGCTTGAACTTTATGGTGAAGTTTGCAATCAACTTGGACTATCATCTGATGATAGAAGCCGCCGCTGTGCTGTTCGCATTAATCCTGGCGTTGGAGCTGGTCATTGCGAAAAGGTTGTAACTGGTGGAAAGAAAACAAAGTTCGGTATTCCAGAAGATGATATCCCACAGATTTTTGAAATCATCAAAAAATACAATCTTACAATTGCGGGAATCAATCAGCATATCGGTTCGCTTTTTATGGACCCTCAGCCTTACCTTGATGCAGTCACAAATCTTCTGCGAATTGCTAAGGGCTTTAAGAATCTTGAGTTTATTGATTTTGGTGGCGGCTACGGTATTCCTTACCACAAGCTTGATGATGAAAAAGATTTTCCTATGCAGGATTTTATTGCCCGCCTTGAACCGATTCTAGATTCTTTTGTTGCAGATTATGGCAGCACTCCTTTATTCAAGTCGGAGCCTGGACGTTTTTGTGTTGCAGAAGGCAGCGTAATTTTGGGCCGCGTTCATGCAGTTAAACAAAACAATGGAAAGATTTATGCCGGCACTGATATTGGAATGAATGTTCTTGTTCGCCCTAGTATGTATGACAGCTGGCACGATGTTGAAGTGATTCGCGATGATAAAGTTGTTGCCCGAGACACTTTGATGGAACAGACTGTTACAGGAAACATCTGCGAAAGCGGAGATATCCTTGCCAAGGACAGACCTCTCCCAAAAATCCAGCGCGGCGACTTAGCCTGCATCCTAGATGCCGGTGCCTACGGCTGGAGCATGTGCTCAACTTACAACAGCCGCCCTCGTGCCGCCGAAGTCCTCGTTTGCAAAGATGGCAGCATTAAGCAAATACGCCGCCGCGAAACGATAGAAGACCTTATGCGCTTATTCTAAGTGCCACCAGTTTTGCGAACGCAAAACTGGAAGCGAAAACGGATACAGTTGTTGATTACCGATTAGTGATTGTTTTCGCTTAGCGGTCATTTTCGCTGATTATCTGGTACCACGACCGCGGATCTTTATCAGCCGGATTCAACCCAAGAGCAATAATGAACTTTTCCAGTTCTGCCTTGAGGTTAGTTTCCGGCTTTTTTGTTTTAACCCCTGCCTTTGCTTCCGCTTCATCATCATCTATCACAAGTTCAACTTCTACGTAATTCATTCCGTTTACGGTGACAAGCTCTAGATGAAACCTTGTTTGCCCCGCACCTTCTTCCAGAGCGCAATAGCTTGAGTACGAAGTTTTTTCTTTATAGAACCAACGCTTGTAACCGGCTTCCTCGAAAAGAATCCTAAGGGCTTCATCATTTTCTAAAAAAGTTTCGTCCTCTTTGTTCACTTCAATTCCGTTCTCAAGAGTTTTCCTTTTTATTGTAAAATAACTCTGCTTTTTACCATTTATGATTTCCGTCCGGATTCTTATAACTTGCGGCTCATTATACTTAATCATTTCTTCGCGCGAATTGTATCGTGTAAAATATTCGTCGCTCTTAAAAATCTTGTCTGTGCTGCTTTCCAGGATGATGATGTTTTCGTGATTTTTCTGTACGTAAATCTTTTGGTAGATTGCGTTGAATTGTTCTTGTGAAACCGGGACTTTTAGTTCTATTTCTTGGCTCATGTGTGCTCCTGTTTTAGGTTATTTTGCTCTTATCTATAAATCTCTCCGATTGTTTTACTTCAACCCCTTCTTCAACTCTTCAATCAACTCATCACTCTTCTTAAACGACGCACTCAACATATCAAGCAGTTCTGCAGTAGTATGAGTAACTTCCTCTTCTTTTACAAACGGATTTTTAATATCAAGATTCCAGCCACTTTCTGCAATGCGCTCAACAGGAACACGCCAAGCCTGTTCGTTTTCAACACGCTTACCCCACCATTCCTTAAGAGAAGCAAATTCACTCTTTTGAATCGGCTTTGTTTTAGAATAAGATTTCTGACCTTCTGGCAGTTTGTGTTCCCGGTACCAGATTTCCTTTGTAGCTTCTCCCTTTGTAAAGAACAAAAGATTTGTCGCAACCGAAGCATAAGGCTGGAAAACTGAGTTAGGCAAACGCACAATAGTATGAACATTACACTGCTTCAAAAACTCCTCGCGGATTCTCTGCTTTACACCATCGCCAGTCAAAGAACCGTC
>JAFZRP010000041.1 GCA_017619795.1 Treponema sp. | reverse complement strand
ATTGCGACAAGTGATAACAGACCTTACAAGAAGTTTGCTGAAGAAGAATTATTTGAAATTCCTGAATCATGGGCTTGGTGCTATTTGCATAATATTTCTGATTTACTTAATGGTGATCGAGGTGAAAACTATCCAAGTAAAAAGGATTATGTAGAAAGTGGTATTCCATTTATAAATGCAGGTTGTTTGGATAATGGAAATATTAACTATAATGTTGCAAATTACATTACAGAGGCGAAGTACAATACATTAAGAGCCGGAAAGATAAAAAAAGGGGATGTTTTATATTGTCTTAGAGGCTCATTGGGAAAAACTGGTTTTGTAACTACTGATAATAAAGGTGCAATATCCTCATCTTTATGCATATTTCGATTATCCAAGGCAATTATTCCACAGTTTTTTTTATATGTTTTAAATTCAAATGCGATAAAAGTACAACAAAAGATGGTCGATAACGGAACTGCACAACCTAATCTCTCTGCAAAAGATGTTTCCAACTATGCAATTCCTCTCCCACCATTCGCTGAACAACAACGTATCATCGTCAAAATTGAAGAATTATTCGATAAATTGGATAAAATTTTCAAAGAATTAACAAAATAGTGTAAAAATTCAAGAAAAGAAATTTGACAACACTATTTGTAGTGTGATATTATGTTAGCAGTTAGCGAACAGCTAACAATATTTTCACATGGGTGGAAGGGCTGTGAGGATATAATGAGCGAATTTGGAGATTTTATTTCAAAAAGGAGACTCGAGCTAAATATGACACTTAGAGGATTTGCTAGTGAATTAGGAGTTTCCGCACCGTATCTAAGTGATATTGAGAAAGGAAATCGCGAACCTAATGAAAAAAAATTGTTGGATTCACTTGTCAGAGTTTTAAAATTAACTCCTGAAGAAGCCGCAAAATTATATGATATGGCAGCTGCTCAGAAAAATGAACTTGCAAAAGACGTTTCTGAGTATGTAACAGAAAATGAAATGGCAAAAGTTGCTCTTAGAAAAGCAAAAGCTAATGGGGCAACTAAAGAAGATTGGGAGAGGTTCATTAAGGACCTTGAGGATAAAAAGTGAAAAATATACCAGACTTTAATCTAAGATATAGTAAAGAAGATACACCTATTTTAAAAGCTGTGGAAATAGACAATCACGCATCATTTATCCTTCAAGAGTATTCAAAATCACATCCTGAGTATTCCTTTCTTAATCCACAAGCAACACCAATCGAGAACATTATCGAATTATACTGCGGAATCTCTATGGATTATCAGTTATTTGCAGAAGAAAACATCTTAGGCATGACTTCATTTTCCGAAGGTTGTATAAATATAATTAGAGATGGTAAAACAGTTCCTTATAAAGTGGAGAAAGGAACTATCATTATTTCTTCAGAATTAGAAGCAGATGAAAAACAAGAAGGCAGATTGAACTATACATTAGCACACGAACTTGGGCACAATGTTTATCATCGCAGAAAATTCGAAGAGCCAGACTATTCTTCTCAGCCTTCACTTTTTGACGAGGAACCAAAAGAAGAGTTTGCAATAACCTGCCACAGAGACAATATAGAAAATCCCGATAATACACAAGGAAGAGATTGGGTTGAATGGCAGGCCGATTATTTTGCTTCATGTTTTCTTATGCCAAAAGAAGCTGTTACTGAATTTTGGAAAAACTATAGGAAGGAACCTGAATTTGTTTTTGGAGAAGAACCGGAACCATATTTAGCAGAAATGCCGTATAATGAGTTTAAAACTGAGTTTTTACGGTTCGTAAATACTTTTAAAGTATCTAAGAAAGCTGCAAAAATTCGACTTATAAAATTAAATTATATAACAGGAGGTAAAGCCTATGATTGTTTGTAAAATAAAAAACCTTGCTAAGACTACCAATCAAAGCAAGGCTTACAACTGATTTTCTGCTACCAACAGAAATCAGTTTGACGAAACACCAAAAGGTTATTTCGAACATCAATTAAATAATAACCCTGAATAGGTGCTTTCGTCAATAACTATTTTTATTGACGCTTCTCCTGGTGTATTTGATGTAGTTTACATTGATCCACCATATAAACGGAGTTGCTTTCACTAGAAAGGAGGCACCTATGAAAAAAATTAGGTACTCTGGCATTCGCCCAAGTCTTATGGATATATGGTGGAATGCTGTTATGGTTAAAGACTGCAAAGAATGGGATGATTATAATATTCCCTTCTGCAGACCTTTAAAAGAAGAGGTTCCTGAAGGTTTAATTACCTGGAAAGAGGCAAAACATATCTTCAAGGAAAATATAAGAAAGAATAAGGGCTTTAAGCGAAACGAATATATTTGTTTCTACCTTGATGACTTCTTATTTGATGGAATAAACGGCATTTGGTTTGCATATAATAAGGCGTATGAAATAATAAAGCATTTTGCCGGAATCATAACCCCTGATTTCAGCACCTTTGCAGACTTTCCCCTGCCTTTAAAATGGTGGAACACTTATAGAATGCGAGCTTTTGGATTCTGGTGTTCCACAATGGGTATAAATGCCATAAACAATGTTCGTTGGAGTAAAGATACACTTGATATTTGTTTCAAGGGAATCCCGAAAAACAGCATTGTCGCTATAGGAGCTGTAGCAAGTAGACTTAAATATCTTAAAAATAGAGCAGATTTTGAAGAATACTTAATAAGAATGATCGAGGAATTACAGCCTCATACAATTCTTATTTACGGGTCTTCAAATTACAATTGCTTCAAAAGTCTTTGGACTTGTGGAATTAAGATTGTAACTTATCCAAGCAGAAGGAATATAAAAAAGGATTATTCCGGTGATGCCAGATGAGTGATGGAAGTAAAGGTCAAAGTGGATTGTTTCCAATTAACAGGATGGATAACAATATTCACTATACAGCACAAGAATATGGACTTTCGCCAAGTGGTTATTTTGGTGAAAAAGGTAAGAAGGGGTCTGCTAGTTGGATTCGCCAGATTGTAACTAAGAATCCAGAAGCAGAAGCAGGTAGGTTCTATGATCTATTGACAGATGGAGGAAGAGAAAAACCTTTGGCTAATGGACATGGATTTATTACAACAATGCCGGATGGTTCAAAGATTACGATAAGGATTAGGACTTCATCGAAGGATAGTCCTGCTGTAGATTTGAAGCTGGAAGGTTTTCATGATGGGGTTAAAACGCATCAGAAAATACATTTTGTAAGAACTGGAGGCGCAAAATGATAATTCACAGTATTACTTCACGAGAATTAAATACATTGAAATCTTTGGTTGGGAAAAAACTTATATGTTTTAAGTCACAGCAAAAAGACAGCTGGAACAGGATTTTTGGCAATATATTGCTTGTAACTGAAGTTTCCGAAGTTGAACTCCGTAATGAATTAACAGAAATTGAATATTTTGGAAATACCGAAGAGGTTTCAAAATTCTATGTTAATCAGATTACAAAGGATAAACCATTTAAACTCATGGTCGAAGATTCTATTACAGAAACTCCTGTAAACGAAATCATTGAGGACATAATTGTTATAAAAGATGAAATCGATGTAAAAGATTCTTCTGAGAACTCTATCTACGAAATTACTATGGATGATGCAGTTATTATTAAAACGGATAATTCAGTTTATGCAATCTCAAGAGAATGGAGTTTGGAGGAAGAACTGATTTTCATTAAGACTTCTGATTACATGAAAGATATTTATTCTGTTGAACAGATTGTATCTGAATGGTCAGATGAAGATGAAAAAACAGTTGCTACATGCAATAGAAAAGAAATCTCTCTGAAGAATTCCTAAGACCATCTTCTTTATAACCACTAAAGACTCTTCTTTTCAGGAGAGTCTTTTTTTCTACTAGGTAAAATGGGCTAGTTATATAACTTTCACCTTGCTTTTTACGGCTAAAAGTAGTATATTTGTAGTAATCCTACAAATACGAGGTGTTTATGCTTTTAGAAATGAGGTTTTCCAATTTTTTCTCTATAAAGGATGAAGTCTGCATAGACTTTAAGGCTGGAACTATAAATACTGCCGGTGCAAAAGACCTTGTAGATAATGTTTTTGTAGTTAATGATGAAACTCTCCTAAAGGTTCAGGGGCTTTTTGGACCGAATGCTTCTGGTAAATCAAGTATTTTAAAAGCAGCTTTGTTCTGTAGGCAGCTTGTAATTGATTCTTTCCAAAATAATGAAGGCGTAACATTTACTTTTATACCTTTTAAATTTGACGGATATTTTGAAAAACCAAGTACATTCTTCATTGATTTTATAACAGATGGAATTGAATACGAGTATTCATTCTCACTTACAAGGAATGAAATTCTTACAGAAGAACTTTATTATTATCCTGGTAAAAGAAAAGCAAAAGTCTTTACTAGAGATGAAAGAGCTGGAAAAACAAAGAATGAAATTTATAGCTTTGCAGAAGGACAGTTTACAAAACCGCTAGATGTTGCACAAAGTACTGGAAAAACAACTCTCTTTATAAGCAGAGCAAGCCAGATGGACAGGGAACTTGCCAAAAAGATTTACAACTTCTTTAGAACAGAACTCTTAATTGGGCTTCCTCAGCTTACAGGAAACTATGCTGTAGAATTATTTAATCAGAATAAAGAATTAATTCTTAAGGCCTTAAAACTTGCAGACAGTGATATTACAGATATAAATGTAAAGATTGAAAGAACTCCTTTATTTTCCATTAATTCTCATATAACAAGAAATGGTATCCCTTTGCCTACAAATACAGTTACCCCTGTTGCAGATGTAATCAATTTCTATACAACTCATAAAAGAAACCCTGATGTTCCTTTTCATCTTGAAGGAGAGGAATCTGCAGGAACAATTCAGATATTCAATTTGCTTTTAATTCTTCTTGATGTTTGTAAAAATGGAAAAATCCTTTTACTTGATGAATTTGATGCAAGCTTACATACCGAATTAGCGCAGTTTATTCTTGATATGGTAAATGCATCTAAATCTGCTCAATTTCTGTTCACAAGTCATAATACAAACCTTTTGAATGTAAAAAAACTCAGAAGAGATCAAATTCTTTTTACAAATAAAAAAGAAGATGGTTCTACAGAAGTTTATTCTCTCTTTGATTTCAAAGACTTTAGAGAAAATATGGATGCAGAAAAATGTTATTTGCAGGGAAGATTTGATGCAGTTCCATACATTAATTCTTCAATTGCAACAATAAAGACGATTCTTGGAGAGGAATAATGGCTAGAGAAAGAAAGTCTAAACCAAGAAAAATGCGTCCTCAGTTTCTAGTTCTTTGCGAAGGAGAAACAGAAGAAAACTATGTAAATCTTCTGAGACAAAATTATCGATTACCTATTAAGATTGTACCTAAAATTATTGGTAGTAAAATTTCTCAAACAATTATCAATCGATATAAAAAGGAACTTGAAGGCCCGGAAAGTTCTATAAAAACATTCTTAATGTACGATGGCGACTTACCAGAAGTTTTGGAGAACTTGAAAAAATGTGATGGCATTCTGCTTGTAAGTAAACCCTGCATAGAAATATGGTTCATTTCACATTATAAGAAACCTGTTGAAACAGATCTTTCTAGCGAACAATGTGTAAAACAACTGAAGTCCATCACAGGCTGGGAAAATTACAAAAAGGCTGTTCTGACATTATCACAGGAAGCAGAACTCTGGAACAAAAGATTATCTGCTGTCTCAAATATGGAAGTTAAGTCAACTGATTCTAAAACTTATAGTTCAATTCTTGAGTTTATAAAGGTTTTAGAAGAGGAATCTGCAAAAAAGCAATAAGGTATAAAAGGAGCAAGTTCCTTAAACCTGCTCCTTTTTTTATCACCACGTTACAATCTGATCAACAATTTCCTGTTGTTCACTTGCAGTACGGCGTAGATAAATTCGCGTAGTTTCAATGCTTTCGTGCCCCATTAAATCAGCAAGTAAAGAAATATCATTAAACTTTTCCAGAAAGTTCTTAGCGTAACGATGTCTGAAAGAATGAGGATAAACAACCTTTGTGCTTATGCCATATTTTGCAGCATAAGTTTTTAGCTGTGTTGCAATTCCTCTCGTTGTGATACGCTCTCCAAAGCGATTCAGAAAAACATATCCAAACGACCTGTTTATGGATTTAAGCCAGGCTTGAGCTTCTTCTCGCAAAAGTTTTGGAATATATAAACGTCGGAGCTTCCCACCTTTAGAGTACAAATCAAACCAGCCGATATTTACATGTTCAACTTTTATTTGTGTAAGTTCACTAACACGGGCCCCTGTTGCTCCAAGAAACCAGACAACAAAATACCATTCGATATTTCCATCTGCTTTAAGCTGCGCTTTGAAGTATTGATAATCAGCATTGCTTATTACATTTTCCAGAAAGTTTTTTTGCTGAACTTTTACCTGCTTAAGCTGCATTTTATCCTTCCCAGTAAAAACAAGATACTTGTTAATTGCCTGAATACGAAGGTTTACAGTTTTGGGCTTAAAGTATTCCAACAGCCAGCCTTTGTAAGCAAGAAGATTTTCTTTTGAAAAGTCTTCATAGTTTTCTGTGTAATACTTAATAGTCCACAGGTAGGAAGTAACAGTATTTTCCGAAAGGTTTTGTTTTCGTAGATACTGCTCGAATGGTGATTGTTCATTTTGCTTTATCATAAAAGCCTCCAATAAGTTTTTTTGCACAAAAATTGTGCCTCATTGGTGAATTTATCTTCTTATTGCAGACCTTATGAGAAGGTGGAAGAAGAACCATTTGAGATTCCTGATTCTTGGAAGTGGGTAAAACTTAATGATTTAGCTGAAATTGCTCGTGGCGGTTCACCAAGACCAATTCAAGATTATATCACTGAAGATAAAGATGGAATTAATTGGATTAAAATTGGAGATACATTAGAAGAAAGCAAATATATAACTTCT
>JAFZRP010000040.1 GCA_017619795.1 Treponema sp. | reverse complement strand
TGTGGAGGAAGTAAAGATTTCCTCTGAGTTACGCTCAAAACGATGGAACACGGAGGTGACCGAGCGTGACCGCCTATATCTCACTAAACTTGGCATGAATCCTGCATAATTGTTTTGAGTGCGTATTACACGACTTTTAGGATCATAGATAGCCGGCAGAAGTGTGATCTTTTTCCTTAACGAAATATCAGCGGAACATTTTGCACGCTGGTAACCAACAGGACCTTCAGGTCTTCCAGAAACGGATCCGATCTGCTGAAGAAGTTCGCCTTTTTCACCGAGGTTGTAATACTGAATTGTGCAGCCTTCATTGATCCGGCCCGTGTCTTCATCCTTGATCGAATAATCAGTTGCATACATAACCAATACTTTCAGTTTTTCCATGTTTACCACCTTTCCGCCCTTCAGGGCTTCCAACTTATTTTATATATATAAACCGGACAAAGCCGGAATATATCTAATTAATCAGCATTAAAAATTTTCAAACGAGATTTACAAGCTACAATATTAAAATTGTTAACCCAGGAATCTACAGAATTACCAAAAGTAAATGTAAATTCTTTTGGTGAATGAACATGACCACAATATAAAAGATTGCCAGACCATATACCAGAAACTACATAATAAGATTTACCAATTTCAAGAGAATCAAAACTATAAATCCTTTTACCCATAAAATCCCTTTCCGGGTTGTCGGTGCTTCCAGCTGCCGAAGGATCAACCCTTTAAACATCACGGTTATTTTGTTAAAATGAAATTTAATGCAATTAAATATACAAAGAACATCAAACCTCTAAACATAGTATAATACTATATATATGATTATGTCAAGAAAATAATCATATAAAAAGGATTATTATGAAAATAATAGAAAATTTAGACAGGATCCTAAAAGAAAAGAATATAACAGCTTACAAATTAGAAAAAGAAAAAATAGTAAAACAACAGACAATAACGAACTGGAGAAAAGGATCTGAACCATCAGCAGAAAAAATAAAAGAAATAATCAATTATATAGGAGTATCACCAAATGAAATTTTTGGGTATAATGAACCTGAAGCGGATCAGGAACAGGAGAAATTAACCGAAAACGAAAAGGAACTTTTAAAATACTTCCGGCAGCTTCCGGATCGAGAACAAATTAAAATGATAGGCCGAATAGAAGACAAAGTGAATCAAAGAAAGGACTAAACAAAATGTATGTACATCCATACGATTTAGAAAATTTTGAATATATAGATCCAGAATATGCAGATTATTATTTTTTAACCATAATATTAATAGTATTACTAATCGTAATATTTACAAAAGTAATACAGATAATAATCAATTACATAAAAGAAAGACAAAACGAGAAAAAATCAAAAAAATGGAATTATAGAGTAATAAAAAGAAAAAAAGAAAATATAAAGGCAAAACAAAAATACAAAGAAAAAGTGCAGCCATATAAAAATTATGATCCTGAAATGTTTTCTAATGAACCGCTGGATTTTGAAAAAGCTGGAAACCTTAAATATAAAGCACATATTGAAGACATGAACAGAGAACTAAAAAAGAATCATTACTTTTAATCAAGTTGTCGAGGGTTCGATTCCCTCGTGACTCACTAGATCAAGAGTGTTTTCGAGCGTTTGTAATGCTTGAAAGCACTTTTTCTTTTAAACATCAATGTATATTTGCTGGGATATAATATAATGTCCTACAGATTTGAGAGTAATATTAATCTCAAAGAATAATATACAGCCACATATCAAGCAGGTCTGCTATCTTCTCCACTTATTGTCTGTAGACTAATTGTATGCACTTTTGTATCTTTATGCAGGAGGTGGACGCCGTGGACATCATCAAAGTGTTTGGAACTAACCTTCGGAATTATCGAAATAAACTAGGGGTTTCACAAGAAAAATTTGGAGAGATGTGTGATCTTCACAGAACATACATAAGTGATATTGAGCGCTTTAATCGAAGCATTTCTTTGGAAAACATTCAAAAAATAGCTGATGCTCTCGGTATTGAAACTTATAAGCTTTTTATTGAGGACACACAAGATAATGCCAAAGTTTCCGAGGAGGGTTAATGTATTATGGGCGCATATGCTGGGTTAAGCTCTTTTTTTAATGGTTCTAATGGTTCGTTACGCGATTATGCGATTCGATATGGTTATGATGATTCAAATATCATAATTCTTGAAGGAAACGAAGCGAGTCTTCGGGAAAACCATCTGCAGATATATAACAATCTTCTTTCCTGCAGACATCATTCTGACAATCGTACTCCTATACAATACGGCCAGGATTTAGTAGCATCATGGGTTTTTGAAGACTACTTCTTAAACGAACTGAAAGATACCGGTCTAAATATCTCGCTGTCTGGCGCCGATAGAAATCGCGCGATTTTACCCAATCAGCGAACTTCAACATCCAGCGACTATATCATAACCATGGCATCAGGCTGTCAGATACAGATGGAATTGGTAAATGATTACACCGGATTTTGGGCAAGGACTGGAAAACTGCACTTGCGTGATAATAAATATCCGCGTCTAAGAGACAACGGATGTCTTCTTTTAGCAATAGCTTTAACACCGCAGACACAGAAATATGCCCTTTTTGATTTCAGAGAGGAAATTCATGCAACTTTCTTACCAAGACACGAACCATGGAGCAGACCTGGGAAAGATAAAGCTGCTTATGAGTTAGAGGTTTTGCCTGAAATGTTGCAAGATTTTTCAATTACAAATATTAAGGACCATATAGAAAGAATACTTCAATAACCTGAGGAGGATAAAGAAATGGCTCAGCGAAACAGAGCGTCTGGATGGAAACATGCGAAACTATCCGGGCATACAAATGAAGCATGTGTAAAAGAGCTGCTTGATAATGATTCTGAATATCGAGATGATTTTCTAAATCGCATCGGCTATGGCAAAGACACTATCAAATCCACTTCCATAGGCGGTTTACATGAAACAAATGTCCCTGGAATTCTCGGAAAGAAAACGAAATCTAAAACAGACTTAAAAATATTCTGTAATAGTGGAAAAACTATTACAGTATCTATTAAAAAGAGCCTCGGCGGACAAGTCTATTTTGTTCGCGCTGGTCTTTTTATTGATGTCTATGAGAAACAATTTCGGGAAAAAATACCTGACGATGTTCAGCGAGCAATAAAACTATTTTGGGCTGCCGCAGATGATGCTACAGATATTATAGAAAAATATGGTGATCGATCCGATGCTAAGAGTTACGATCTGCAGATTCGGCATGAAAGTCTAAATGCAACAACCTTAAAATCTTATGATAAGAATCTTTATGATTCAATGCTGGATTGGTTTTCTTCTCACGCATATAATCTTACAAAATTGGCTTTTACCATGGGCGCTGCAAAAGATCCCGCCGAATGGTCTGAATTTGTTTGGTATATCAACCTGCTTGGAGAAAACGATGTGGATGAAATCTTCCACATTGAAGAAATCTGTAATGCGGCAGTAAAAGTAGCTTCACAACCTTAAAGTCGTACAATAGTTACTCAAAACCTTATTTTGGTCCCTGATCGGAACTGTGAACCTTGAAAATATCGCGATTTTTCGGCATTTTGCGCTTGAATTTTATTTGAGTATATATTATAATAACGGTAGAATAAAT
>JAFZRP010000039.1 GCA_017619795.1 Treponema sp. | reverse complement strand
GCAGCGATTGTTCCAACAAGATTTTCGGTATCTTTAAGTGTGTATTCATCATCATCTGCATTCTGCTGCCAGTGCTCTACCTTATATGCAGTACCAGTGCCATCTACCCACTGAGCGATAAAGGTTGCATTTGCCGAACCAAAGGTTTCTGGAATTGCTGCATTCCAGGAGCCAAAGGTGAAGCCTGTTTTAACAGGAGCGGTCGGAGCTGTTACTGTAGCCCCGTACTTTCCGCTTACAGTTTTTGTCTCGGAATTATCATTCCATTTACCGCCACTTTCATTTTCGTCGTTAGCGTAGAACGTATAAGTAATGATATCGCGGACGTATTCAATGCGGACAACTGTGCTTCCGTCTGCGGCAATTGGTGTTAGTTCAAAGGATTTTGTGCTAAAACCTGTATACTCTCTTGCGGCAGCTGTTGTTAGAGTGCCAGTTGTACCGGTCAGATTGTCGGTTGCTGTAAGAGTATAACCATCATCATCAATATTCTGCTGCCAGTGCTCTACCTTGTAAGCTATATCTGTTCTAGGACTCCACTTTGCATAAAGCGTAAGGTCGCCGGTTTTCTGATTTACACCCCAGCTTTCAACCTTATTACCGCTTCCGTTGCCATTTGAATCTTCAGAATCATACCAACCGTCAAAAATATAACCAATTGGCGGGATAAGGTCTGTAAGTGTTACACCTTCTGTTTTGCTGTAAGAAACAGGATTTGTATTTTCTACACCACGTGTATTTTCGTATTTTATGATGTAGAGGTCAGCTTCTGCCCACTGTGCATAAAGCGTTATGTCCTCTGTAATTGTAATGGCAAAATCTGAACCATCTGAATAAGAAGTACCCTTCCCGTCTGCGTCAATAGTCCAGCCGATAAATCTGTAACCGTCGTAGGTAAAGGTACAGGCTGCAAGCTTTACGGTTGTATCATAAGTTACCGTTTGAGAAGCTGTTTCTGCTGCAGCATTATTTGAATTAAAGGTGATTGTATATTCGTTTGCAGTCCATTTTGGAATAAAGGTTATATCTTTTGTAACTGTGTAGCCAGCTGTAAGCTGTATTTCTTCATCATCGTTATCGCCAGCTTCTGTAAACCAGCCCGCAAAGGTATAGCCGGTTTTTGCAAGTACCGGGATTTCCGACTCTTGGATTACTTCTCCAGCGCTCTTTACTATAGAAGAAACCGTTTCGGAATCTGCTTTGAGCGTTACTGTTACTTGTACAGTTTCTGGTCCTGTTACATTTTTATCCCAGAATGCCGTGAGCGTTACGTTTTTAGTAACCTTGTATTCACCTGCAACAGCCTCTATTTCTCCGTCATACCAGCCTTTGAAAATCATATTGTCGGCCGTAAGTTCCGGGAGCTGCTCGGCAGTAAGCACGGTATTTTCTTTTACATGGATTCCGTTTTTAATTGAATCAGGCAACGTACCATAGTCTGATTCATAGGACACAAAATAGTTTTCCGAAGTATCGTCTTTTAAAGAGTCAACTTCTCCTTTACATGCAGTAAAAACAGCACACAACGCAAGAATGAATAGCAGATGTTTTTTCATACAGTTCCACCTCAATTTTTGTAAATCGAATAATTTTAAACAATATTTTTAATGGTGTCAAACAATATGTAAAATGCTATACTATTAAAATCTTTATTCCAAAAATTATTTTAAATGGAGTTCTTATGGATTTAATTCCAAGTTTTACAATTGACCACACAAAGCTGTTGCCGGGAGTTTATGTTTCCCGCGTTGATGATGTTGATGGAAACAAAATCACTACTTACGACATACGACTTAAGCGACCAAACATTGAACCGTGTGCTGGAGTTGGGGCAATGCATACACTCGAGCATCTTATTGCAACCTTTTTGCGTAATGATGATGAATGGAAGGATTCAATTATCTACTGGGGACCAATGGGCTGTCTCACAGGCTTTTATCTTATTATAAAAGGTCAGCAGCCATGCGAAGTAATTGCCAAGCTGATGATTAAGGCTTTTGAGTTTGCTGCCAACTTTAACGACAAAATCCCTGGCACGGAACCTGAAAACTGCGGAAACTATCTTCTGCACAATCTGCCAATGGCACAGTACGAGGCTAAAAAATACGTAGAAGTTTTGAAGACCTCTCCGTGTTACGTGTACCCTGCACAATAAAATGTCATTCCGAACTTGATTCGGAAAACATACACTTTATTTGTGCGGTTGCAAAATGCTTTTTATAGTTGTATTCTATAGAACATCGGGTCAACCTGATAATTAAATAATGGAGTAATAATATGACTTTTGTTGAAGATTTATTGAAAAAGGCAAAAGCTGCCGGTAAAACAATCGTTCTTTGCGAAGGCGAAGACAAACGTGTTGTAGAAGCTGCTTCAAAAATTACAAAAGAAGGAATCGCAAAAATCATCTTGATTGGAAGCGATGATGATATTAAGGCTAGCGGAAGCAATGCAGATTTAACTGGTGTTACAATTGTAGATCCTGCAAAGGATGCAAACGCAGACAAATATGCAGAGCTTTTGTTCAAGGCACGCGAAGGAAAAATCAACAAGAAGACTGGAGCACCTGAATATGCAGATGTTGCAGCCGCAAAAGCAGCAATCTTAAAAGACCACACAATGTATGGTGCTCTTATCCTAAAAGCCGGCGATGCAGATGGTTTTGTTTCTGGAGCTTGCCACTCTACTGCAAATACACTTCGTCCTGGCTTACAGGTAATCAAAACAGCTCCTAACTTTAATACAGTTTCAAGCTGCTTTATTATGGTTGCTCCAGAAGGCGGAAACAAATATATTCCAGAAGGAGTTGCCGTATTTGGTGACTGTGCAATCAACATCGAACCAAGTGCAGAAGAGCTCCGTGATATTGCTATTGCTTCTGCAGATACAGCAAAGAAGATTGCAGGAATTGAACCAAGAGTTGCAATGCTTTCTTTCTCTACAAAGGGTTCTGGAAACGATGCAAAATATTACGATACAGTTACAAAGGTTCAGAAGGCTACAGAGCTTGCAAAGGCTGCCGCTCCAGATTTAGCTTTGGACGGCGAGTTCCAGTTTGATGCCGCTGTTGCACCAGAAGTTGGCGAACTTAAAGCTCCAGACAGCAAGGTTGCAGGACACGCAAACACCTTCATCTTCCCTAACATCAACGCAGGAAATATCGGCTACAAAATCTGCCAGAGAATGGGCGGCTGGATGGCAATCGGTCCAATCTGCCAGGGCTTTGCAAAACCTCTCAACGACCTTAGCCGCGGCTGCAACGTAGACGACATTGTTGCAACTGTAGCTGTTACAGCATTGCAGGCATAATTGCAAAACTGCACACTAAAACAAAAAAAGGTCATTCGCGAACGAATGACCTTTTTTTATAGGGTTTAAGTTACTTATTTAGCTGGAGTATATGTAGCTGCAGTATAAGACTTTCCATCTGCCTTTGATTTATAGAAAATTCTTACTTCCTTTACTGCAGATTCAATAGTTTGACCGTCTTTTGTAATTGTCATTTTTTCAGGAACAGTAACTTCTAATGAATAAATACTCTTGTCGGTCTTAACAAATGTTTCATTTGTTTTGTCTTCTTTCTTGATTCTATAATATCCAGAACTAGAATCTTCCAAAATACAACCAATAAATACTTCCTCTATATCACTATCATCAAATGTAAGAATCTGGAATTTATTCTTTTCTCCAAGCTTCAAAGTTTTATTTCTTGGTGTAACAGCATGGAAATAAGAACTTACACTGACAAAGTCCTTAAACTGATCGTAAGTTACAGCTGTTGAAGTAAGCTGGCGTTTATCTGTATCATACTTTGGCCAGTGACTGTAACCGAACAATTCCGGCTGAAGGAACAGATAAGCTGTTGAATATCTTTCTTTAAATTCCAATACTTCAGCTTCATTCTTTGCACCATATCCTGCATCCCATGTACAGTCAATCAGATAACATTTGCCGTCAATCTTAACTATATCCCATGCGTGAGTTTCACCTCTTCCATAACCGAAAACATAGTCACAATCAATATCCATCATTTCGCAGAACTTGTTGAATGTTAATGCATAACCCTGACAAACACCAACCTTATTCTGAAGAACTGTCCAATAATCCTGTGGAGGCATAGGCTCTTTGTTAACTCCTACTACATCATAAGGAATAAGAAGAGCAAGAAGATCGTGAACCATCTTAACCTGTTTAAACTTATCTGTAGGAGCTGCTGCCTTTATTTTCTCACTAACGTCTTTTACATACTGATAAGGATTAGCTTTACGTGTAGCTTCCAATGTTGAATCAGCAATCCATGTTTTTACCTCTGCTTCTGGTTCATTTGTTCTGTAAGACCATGCTTTTGCATAATCTGTATCAGTTGGAATTGTAAAATCACCAAAAGAATAGTCTCCATTTATTGTATATGTTTTACGAACTTTCCACTGGTTTTCGTCATAAATATCTCCACCCTTTGGAACAATATAAAACTGCATCTTTTTGGCTTTTTTTGGGATCCAGAGAGTCTGACTATATTTTCCATCTGCACCTTTTCTGATATATTCATACTCAATTTCTTTTTCGGTATCCTGATAAGAAACACGGATTATATCAAGATCATTACATTCAAAAGTAAAATCAACTGCAGTACCAGCTGTTAATGGATCATCAGTACTATGATTAACACCAGAAATAAATGGAAGATCTTCTTCATTTCCAGCCATTTTGTTAAGCAAGCTGTCGCAACTGAAGAACAGGAATGTTGAGAATAATACAAACATTACAATTTGTATTCGTTTTAAGAATAATTTCATAAAAATCTCCTTGAAATTAGTAAAATAGAATTATAGGGAAAACAAAAGTTTCCCATACAAGTTACTTTCTTCCATTGTAAAGCACAATTCTGGAAAAATAAAGATTTTTATTTTTAGAGACTTTGAAGGAGCCTCTGAGGCTATAAATAATACATTTCCCCTACACTTACGCTAAAGTTTTTGATTGACACTTAATATTTCCTCGCTTATACTAAAAAAAGGTGATGCAATGGAGCTTCCCCAAATAATTGAAAAAGTTTTACCGTCCTTTGAACGGTATTATACTGTTAAAAAAGTATCTGATCCGCCATTCTGTGCTGAAGCAGAGTTTCGTTCACACAACGAGCAGTATTTTCTTGTGCGCTCAGCTCATATTGCAGATATTGATTCCAACGAGTTTGTATTTTTCGCCACAATTCCAAATCTAGACAGTCAAAAGCTTAATGAACTCACAAAGTCAGCCTGGGAGAATGGGCTTACACGCGTAAAACCCTACAATGGTCATCGCAATTCAGACGTTACCCTCATCATCATAACAGACAAAATAGATGAAGAAACAAAAAAAGCAATTAAAAAGACAAAGCTGTATAAATCATATAAGTTCAGCTTCTGGGGCTGGAGCAATTTTAAGCTTGCAGTTGTAGAAGCTGATACACAGGGGATTTATTTCAACAGGTTTGGCAAAGATTACCAGAAACTGCTGAAAAAAAATATTTTTGGTTAGCATCTTTACTTAAGGAGGAAAAGATGACAGCATTACTTATTATCATTGCTGCGGTTGCTTTGCTTATCGCCGGTTACATTTTCTATGGTTCCTGGCTCGCAAAGCAGTGGGGTATTGACCCTGCAAGAAAAACACCGGCTCACGAAAAAGGAGACGGCGTTGATTACGTTCCGGCAAAACCTGCCGTTCTGATGGGACATCACTTCTCATCAATTGCTGGTGCTGGCCCGATTAATGGCCCTATTCAGGCTGCCGTATTCGGATGGGTTCCTGTTTTCCTGTGGTGTGTAGTTGGAGGTATTTTCTTCGGCGGTCTTCAGGATTTCGGTTCTCTTTTTGCTTCTATTCGTAACGATGGAAAATCTGTAGGTGAAATTATTAAGTCTTCTATGGGTTCAAAGGCAAAGAAGCTCTTTATTATCTTTGCTCTCCTCGTTCTTATTCTTGTAATTGCTTCTTTCGTAAACGTTGTTGCAGGTACATTCTTTACAGCAGCAGATGCAGCTAAAACCTTTGGTTTTGTTACAAATCCTAACGGAAACCAGACAACTGCAATGATTTCTCTCTGCTTTATTGTACTCGCTATTGTTTATGGAATCCTTACAAATAAATGCGGTCTTAAGACTCTTCCAGCTACAATCATTGGTATTGTAGGTATTGTACTTATCACAATTCTCGGATTGAACGTTGGTTTTGCAATGACTCGTACAGCTTGGATTGTATTCATTGGTCTTTATATTGCAATTGCTTCTCTTGTTCCTGTTTGGATTCTTCTCCAGCCACGTGACTATCTTTCATCATTCCTTTTGTATGCTATGATGCTTCTGGCACTTGTTGGAATTATCAGCTCACCTGTTACAGGAAATGCTACATTTAATATTCCTGCATTTACAGGCTGGAAAACTGGAATTGGAACTATGTTCCCTGCCCTCTTTATTACTGTAGCTTGTGGTGCCTGCTCTGGCTTCCACTCACTCATTTCTACAGGTACTTCTTCTAAACAGCTTGATAACGAAAGCCACGCAAAGGCAATCGGTTATGGTTCAATGCTTATTGAATCTGCACTCGGAATTATTTCTTTGATTGCTGTTGGTATGGTATTTGATAAATACAAGGCTGGTGGATTCGGATCTCCATCTGCAGCATTTGGTGCAGGTCTTGCAACTCTGTTCGGAAGCGAAGGTTCTGCTTCTTATAACACAATCTACGCTCTTCTTACTCTTGCAGTTTCTGTATTCGCTCTTACTTCTCTTGATACAGGTACACGTTTGAGCCGCTTTATGTTCTCAGAATTGTTCCTTAAAGATGATGAAGCTACATGGAAAGATGCAAAGGGTATCCGCAAGGTTCTTGCAAATCCACTTTTCGGTACAGCTATTATGGTTTTGATTGGCTGTATTCTTGGTGGTCTTAAGCTTTCTGCAATCTGGGGTCTCTTTGGTGCTGCTAACCAGCTCCTCGCAGGTATTGCTCTTATGGCAGTTGCTGCTTGGCTTGGTGAAGCTGGAAAGAACAACAAGATGTTCTTTATCCCTATGATTTTCATGCTTGCTGCAACTCTGACTTCTCTTGTTATTACAATTATCAAGAAGATTGGAGCTATGGCTGCCGGCGCTAACGGAGCATTCTTCTGGGGCAACTGGTTCCAGCTGATATTCGCTCTCGCTATGGCTGTTCTCGCTGTAATTCTTGTAGTTGAAGGCGTTCAGACATTTGCACGTCAGGCAAAAGCTAAGAAAAACTAAAACCTGATATTAAATCCGCTTCATAACAATGATTGTAATATCATCATTTTGTGGAGCGGAACCGACGTGAGCGGAGAAAGCGCCGGTTATTTTTTTAAGAATTGCATCTGCCGATTCATCAGCGGATTCTTTAAGAATTGTTTCTATTCCTTTTCTGCCAAACTCTTTTCTATCTTTATCAGCAGCTTCTGTTAAACCATCTGTAAAAAGCACAAGAACATCATCCTTTTCCATCTTAATGGAAATTGGAGCATAGTGAACTTCCATCATATCCATTCCAACTGGACCATAAGAAGGATTTTCTACATCAGGCAGGATTTCTTCTGAATACCCTTCTGCTGCGTGATAAAGCTCCGGATAAGGATGTGCCGCATTTACCATTGTAATATCTGCATAATCCTTTTGTTCCTTTATATTCATAAGAATTCCGGTAAGATAATTTTCAATATCACCCTTTGCAGAAATAAAATTAGAGTTTATTCTTTCCATTGTAACAGAGACATTCTCACCGTAAATATTTGAATCCTTGATTGTCTGCTGGATAATGTTTTCTGCAAGCATTGTGATAAGGCTGGCTGTAACTCCGTGTCCCGAAGCATCGAAAAGGGAAACTCCATAAAGATAGCTTCCCATTCCGTAGAAATTATAAAAGTCACCGGAAACAACCGAAAGCGGCTGATAAGATACTGCAATATCCCAATGATTAAAGGAATCAAGCGGTGGATGGAAAATCTTTCCCTGTACAAGTGCAGCGGTGTGCATATCCTGATGGGTAATCTTCATTTCGGCATCGAGCTTTTTATTTGCAAGGCGTAGCTGTTCTGTTCTGTTTGCAACTTCGTTTTCAAGCTGTGTATTAAGATACTCCAGACGCAAAGAAGTCCTACGGTATTGAATACTAAAATAAGTAAAGAAGAAGATTATTGTACCCTGCCAGCCGAACATTGTAAAATACGGAAGATTTATGTTTTTAAAAATAGCCTTAACAAAGAGATCGACTATAAGTGTAACAACAAGTGGAATACAACCAATAAAAAGCAGTATAGCCCTTTCTCTTTTTTCTTCATTGAACAGATTTATTATAATAAGCACCAGCGAGGCAACCAAATCTATAGCAGCAAGGAAAACAAGTACAGGGAATATCTTCATAAGAGCTTTATAGTCAGGAGCAACAATTACGCTGATAACGCTGAACGCGATGGCACAAGTACGTAGTATTAATTCAATTTTATGATGTTCCTGGTGCAAAAAATTGAAGATGAAAATGACCGAGAAATATGCCATGCCGAAAAAGCCGAAACAACAGGCAAGCTTTGTGTATGTAAGGAAGGTAAAGCCTCCGTGATAACCTACCCAAGGTAATTCATTTGCAGATAAGTTTGAAAAAAAGAAGATTGAAAATACATTAAGCAAGGCAAAATAAAGGTAAATCAAGTCTTTTCTGTAAAAGGCAAAAAGTACAAAAAAGAGAAAGCTTACCGCCATCATAATTCCTGTAAAAAAGATGTAAATCTTACTCTGCCAGAAGCTGTAATTATCAGAAACGGCCCAACCGTCATCCCTTAAGCCGATAAATACACCAGGTGATATTGTTGCAAGACCAAGCGCATAAACCTTTATAAGAACTATGTTTTTTTCATCTTGATTAAGATATTCTACTGGAAAATCAAAAAGCTGAGCTCCATAACCTGCATCCTGGAAGTGCTCTTCGTCCATAAAACCGTAGGCATCGACATAATTACCATTCAAATAAAGCTCACCTGCAAAATGAAGATATGGAATTACCATTGAAAGGTCATCGTCCTTAAGTGTTTCTGGAAGCTCGAACTCTGTTTTTAGCCAAAGATACTTACCGTCTCCACCTGCAACTTCATAAAGATTTTGGTAGCGCATTTTGTCAAGGTGGGTATAATTCATTTTCATAGCGTCTTCAACATCAGAATCGGCACCCCAGGAACCATCTTCTCCCTCTGGACAAACTGCGTAATAAAACTTTCCGTCCAGCTGAATACGCATAGATTCATCATCAGCATTTATTGTACCTTTTGTGAAAATGTGTCTCTGATTATTTGAGCAGGAAACTAACAATATAGAAGAGAATAAAAAAAACGAGAGAAAAACCGTACTTAAAAACCTGTTTCGTTTACTCATTATTATCCTATAATTTTAATATGATTATTGTTGTAAATCAATACTGTATTTCAGATATATTTTTTTTATTATAATTCTAAAAAAATTTGCTGTTACAGTTTTATATTGTATAATTAATAAAATACCTATTTACCTTTTATGAGGAGACGCTTATGAAAAAACTATTCAGTAAAAAAGAGATTTTGTTTACTGTTTTATTAAGTTCTGCCCTTTTATTTGGCTTTGCAGCCTGTAGTAATGAACAGAATGAAAACAAACCTTTGCCAGAGCAAAAACCAGAAGAAAAGCCCGAAGAAAAACCAGAGGAAAAGGAAACGCATACAGCAAAAAGCAGCGATCTTATAAAGTTCAATATGAATGATGTAAAATATCTTGCAACTCAATGGACCGATACCCCAACTGTAAGAGGAGCCAACGTAAGAGCTGCAGGAACAAAACCAATTAAATCTCTTATTGCCGTTAAGGATGATGATAAGGGTGAGCCGGTAATTGAAGTTTCAGATGTAATTGAAGTTCCTGCACAAGAGTATAAGCTTGCAGACTGGTGTGAGCCACAGCCTGTAAGAGAAATATATCAGTGTCCGTATGATACAGTAGAAGATGCCTGCCGAGGAGTCTACTCTGTTTTTGCAGGTAGAGTTGACTGGTGGAAATACCAGGACGGAACAGATGCTCCACACATTGGGCAGATTATGTACGTAAAGCCGGACGGTAAAAATGTAGATATCCTTAATTTTAATAACGACGTTGATTATATTCTGGCAACCTGGCAAAAAGAAAATGACGGCGAAGATTACATTCAGTTTGATGAAAATGGAAATATTTTCATTCTTGTTATTAAGAATGGTAAGCATGTCGTATACCGTTATAATCCTTTAAATGATGAATTAAAGGATTATTCTGTTGACGTTAACGGTACCCTTGAAGTAAATAACTTTCACATAACCAGAGACGGAAAGTGGATGTTCCTTAATACAATGGTAGATAAAAAATACAACAACCTGTATGCGCTGGAAGTAAAGAACGGTTCAAAACCTCTTACCCTTTATCACTCAGACTTAAGCTCAGTTTCTCATAATGATGATGTAGAATATTCAGTTTCCAGCGTAGGAATTAATCCTTCTACAAATATGGTTTACTGGTACGTAAATGAATATACATCTGCTACCCGCCAAAACAGTGGTCTTTATGTATTACAGCGTAGTACAAACGGTTCTTATTATACAGAAAACATAGAGTTTTATTACGGACTTGGTGAATGGAACTGGACAAGTGCTGCTGACTATTACATAAAAGAAAATAACAAAAAAGATTACAAGGGTTATCTGGAATATCTTAAGAGCTTCTGTAATCCAGAAAGAGACATTGAAAATATTGAGTTTAGTCTTGCAAGCTTTAAGAATATGAAAGATGTAGCAATCAAAGATCCTTTTGACGAATATAATACAAAACAGGATTTTTCAACACTCTACAAAGAAGATGCGAATGGAAAAGTTTTAACTGAGGAAGCTGCCCTTAAATATCTTTTTGAAACAAAGTTTGTAGATGTTATCCCTGAAAGTGCAGAATGGACTTGGGATGGTGCACAAGAAGCAATTCAACAGACTCTTTGGGATTCTATTTTTAAGGATTTTGTACACCGCTATTATAATTATAATAAGCTTGGAGACAAATTCTTTGATGGCTGGTATGCTTACTGCCATTTTCCATTTGAATATGTTATGTTCGAAAAAGGAACAACAAAGAGTGCATATACAATGCCTTCTGAATATGTAGACAGTTCAGAAATTGCTGCAATGTGTGATCAGGGTATAATTCTTGCAAATGACGAAGGAACCTGGGTTCTAAAAGATGTTTGGGATGATACAATAATTAGAGCTGACGGATCAAAAGGAAACAACAGTCATTCTGTTGCATTCCAGCTTACAGATAATAAGGGTAACTTTGTATGTAAACAGCCAGGCAATCTTGCAAACCTTAAGTTCAAGCCAAGATGGGATGGAGATTTACAGCGTGATGAAGATGACCCTTGGTACAAAAAACCGTTTGCTGCAAATACAAGAGGAATTGCTGCAATTTCTGTAGACCAGAAAACTATTTACTATCACTCAAAAGGAAAAACAATAGACCTGCTTGCTAACGATACTAATAGAGGAGAAATTAGTGCAATCTATTCTTTCAGCCTTGACGAAGATAAGCTTATATATAATGCTACAAAAAGGTCAGGCGGACATCTTATGGTTAGCATAGACCTTGCAACAAAACAGGCAACAAAGCTTCCTATAAAAACCCAAGTAGAATCTATGCTTGGAGTTAAATAGAAGCAGTCATTGCCGTGCTCGACACGGCAATCTATAACTCTTACTGCTGACCGTGCATTCCCTGCACAAAAAGCTCGTACAGTTCGCGGTCAACAGTAAGCCCGTCGCGGACTTCCCAGTTTGTACCGCTTCGTCCATGCTCGGCAACACCAAAAGGTCCGCGGAAGTTCCAGAGGGCATACCCAAAACCAAGCTCACCGCAAACACTAAAGAAGTCACGGTACCAGGCAAGAGCCGTAGCATTATCAACCTTATTGTAGCAGCCGCACTCCCCTATATGAACTCTGCAGCCCATATCTGAAAGCTCCTTCCAAGGCTTGTAAAACTCCAGCAGAGCCTCGCGGCTCCAGGTCATTCCATCGCACTTCATTCCAGGCCACTTAGGATATTCCCAATCAAATGAACCGTTATCCTTCATCCATTCGGCGTGCCAGTGAGTAAGACGCATTGGCATATATCCACGACCACTAAGCACAACGTTAAGGTCTGCAAGCTCCGGACATGCAAGGTGCCCTCCTCCAAGACCGTCGCATATAATTGTGCGTTCCGGTGTAATTTTTCTGATTTCGGTGCAAACCCGGCTCATTATCTCCTTGTGATTTTCGCGGGTAAGTCCATACTGCCCGACATTAGGCGGCTCATTTAAAAGATCAAAGCTGAGCTGGTCTGGAGTATAGGAGCGATAACGTTCTGCAAAAAGCTTCCATAAATCTGTAAAAGCATCCTGTGCAATTTTATCTTTCCAGAGATTATGGCGTTCCAGTTCGTTGCCGTTTATACAGTAGCCTGGAGCACGGTGAACATTCAAAGAACAATGCAAACCACGAGAAATTATTGCCTGAACACAACGGTCAAGCACCTTGAGCATAGCTTCATCCGGCTCATTGTACTTAAAGTTGTGAATAAAATAACGGTAATCACATGGAAGCCGCACAAAATTGCAGCCCATTTTTGCAATAAAATCTAAATCTGCTTCATCAATGTGAACCATTCCGGGATTCACTTCCGAACCATCTAAAGCTGCACGTCCTAAAGAAAAAAACGGCAGAATGTTGAAACCGTACCAGGTTGACATAAAAACTCCTAAGCAAAGGTTGTTGCAACTGTTTTAAGCAAATCTATAATCTGAAGCTTCTGAGGACAATGGCCTTCGCAGTTACCGCAGCCGATACATTCTGCCGGGTTACCGCCTTCTTTTACAGCATTATTGTAATGCCACTTGTACGAAGCGACTCCATATCGTTTGCTTTCGTTGAAAAGTTCAAACATTCTTGGAATGTTTATCTTCATTGGACAGCCGCCGTTTGTTTCGTCTACACAGTAACGGCAGGCAGTACAAGGAATAGCAATTGTAGATTTAATAAGCTCTGTAGCGCGGCGAACACAATCCTGCTCTTCGGCATTGAGCGGAACAAAATCCTTCATATAGCTCATATTGTCGTTGAGCTGTTCCATATTGCTCATACCGCTAAGCACTACAAGAATATTATCCATGCTTGCACAGTAGCGAACAGCCCAGCTTGCAACACTTGCGTTTGGATTATAATCGGTAAAAATCTTTTTTGCATCAGGCATAATGTTTGCAAGGCTGCCACCCTTAATTGGTTCCATAATAGAAACAGGGATTCCATAACGGCAGCAGATTTCGTAGCACTTGCGGCTCTGAACATTATCGCTTTCCCAGTCTATGTAATTTATCTGAAGCTGAACAAGCTCAACCTCTGGATGTTTAGAAAGCATCATTTCAAGGGCGTCTGCGCTGTCGTGGAAAGAAAAGCCAGGATGCTTGATTTTTCCTTCATCCTTCATCTTCTGCATCCACTCAAACGCACCAAGCTTTTCTGCTGTTTCAAAAACCTCACGGTTTAAGGCATGCAAAAAGTAATAATCAAAATATTCAACACCACATTTTTTCAACTGCTCATCAAAAGTTTTCTGCAAATCGGCAGGGTCTGTTTTACCCCAAAGCGGCATTTTACTTGTAACCTGAAACTTCTCTCTAGGATAACGCTTAGCAACAAGCTCACCAAAAACGCGTTCTGAAAAGCCGCCATGATAAACCCACGCAGTATCAAAATACGAAAAGCCCTGTGCCATATAAGCATCAATCATTTCGCGGGTCTTTTCCAGATCAATATTGCCCCAAGTCTTATCCTCTGTATAAGGAAGTCTCATTAAACCAAATCCAAGTTTTTTCACTGCGGTTTTTCCTCCTGAGAAAATTATACTTCACTATTTCTTATTCGTGTTGTAAAAAAAGAGAAGTAAATTGTAAGAAAAAATTGTAAAAACGCAGGACGTTTACAGCATTCGTGTGCTTTTTTTGTATTCTTCAAAGCCCGGTTTGCGGGATTGATGCTTGTCTGCCATAGGAATACTTACTATAAGGAACATAAGTGTGTTCACTGTGGCACCGGCAAGCAGCCACCATTTTCCGCCAAGAGCTGTAACGCTCGCAAGTCCAATTCCCCACCACATAAGGATTTCGCAGGCATAGTTTGGATGGCGGGATTTTTTCCAAAGACCTGTTCTTATAAAGCCGCCTGTGCCGGAGCTCTGGAAAATGTGCATCTGAACATCTGCAATTCCCTGAAATACAGTAGCCGTAAAGCTTAAGGCTATAAATATAAGACAAAGAGAATTAAAGACTGCTCCTTCATAAACTGCGGTAACAGCTGGAAGAATGCAGAGATATACTACAAAAGTCGGGAACATATGGATTCCAAAAAAGTTGATAAGCGGATAAAATCTGCCGGACTTTTCACGAAGCATTACATAACGCCAGTCCTGATATTCAAAGCTTTTGAAATTGTATGCCCAGTTTGCTGTAAGGCGGAGTGCCCACAAAAGGACGGCAGCAAAAAGGAGTGCCGAAAAAAGCACAACAGCTTTATCATCAGAAAAGCTCCCGCATTTTGAAATTGCAACCGCAAGAATAACAGGCGGCTGAACACTCCAGTAGGGGTCATACACAGAAGCATTTTTGAAAATCAAACTGAATATAAAGACGATTATTGTTGCAGCAACATCTGCAAGAAGAAGAGCAAGCCAGTAAGAAAAAGCGGAACCATCACTTGCGGCAAAAAAATTATAAACAGCGATTCCGCCTAAACTAGCAAGAACGTATACAAGAATAATTACCGCAAGGGCGGCATAGCGATTCTTTATCATAGCAACCTCTCTATCCATTTAGCAACACCATCTTCTTCGTTGGAAGCACAAACCTCATCGGCAACCTGACGAACCTCGGCAATAGCGTTTTCCATGGCAATTCCTTTTCCACACAGCTTGAGCATACCAATATCATTAAAGTCATCGCCAAATGCAGCAATCTGCGAGGCTTGAATATTCAAATATTTACACAAAGCTTCAATTGCACGTTCCTTTGTTGCATCCTTTTTGCTCAGCTTGTACCACGGAATATCTGAAAACGGAAGATAATCAACCTGTTCCAGTCCGACACTTGAAGCAATCTTAGTTATCTTTTCCTTGTCCAGAGTCTGGAAGCAAACCTTCATACCAGGCTCCTTAAAATCTGAAAAATCGTCAAAGGTCCAGAACTTATCGCCAAGCTCATCCTTTGAATTAGAATAAAGTCCAACCTCATTATCAACAGACATAATTATATCTTCTCCGCAAACTTCAAAGGCTGTCTTTATAAGAGTACGAACCTCCTGCACGGAAAACTCGCAGGAATAGATTTTTTTACCGGCAGCCAGCTTTTCTTTTCTGAAGGAATCTGGTGTTTCAAAATACGTTACCATTCCGCCGCCGTTTGTAATAAGAACATCAGGAGAAAGCCCGTCCAAGAACTTTATAGCATTTACTCTTGCACGAGCAGTTGAAATACCAAAAAGCACTCCCTGCTTCTGTGCCTCGGCAATTACGCGTTTTGTATAATCCGAAATTGTTTTATCATTGTGAAAAAGAGTTCCGTCTAAATCGGTAAGAATTAAAGATATTCCCTGCATAAAGCTGTGCACCCCTCCAGAATGTCTGCATAAGTCTGATCAAAATTGCCTGTATACCATGGATCGGCAATATCACGAGTTTTTCCTGCATAAGAAAGCAGCCTTACAATTTTGTGTTCAGGATCTGGAGCCCAGCATCGGTTCATATACCAGATATTTTCATCATCCATTCCTATTAAAAGGTCATACTTTTCATAATCAGCAGGCGTAATCTGGCGGGCACCCCTTCGTTCAAAAGGGATTCCTACTTCGCGGAGCTTCTGCTTTGCGCCATAATGTATATCGTTTCCGATTTCCTCGCGGCTTGTAGCGGCAGATTCAATTAAAAAGTCATTTTCTCGCCCTGCCCTGCGAACCAGCTCCTTCATAACAAACTCTGCCATTGGGGAGCGGCAGATATTTCCGTGGCAAACAAATAAGATTTTGGTCATAGACAAAGAATAGCGCAAAATGACAAGAAACAAAATATATTTTCTGTTAAAACATTAATAAATATGATAACATTAAGTAATATTTACGGAGAAGCTTATGTTCATAAACAAACTTAATCAGCTCTACAAACCAAAAAGAGTCCTCTATTATATGGAAGCAGATGATGAACAGATTACTGCTTTTTACAAGGGAACTGTACCTGAAGAAATTAGCAAGTATGAAAATGCATTTGGTACTTATGATAATGCAGGTGCTTTTTTTGTGCGCGGTCTTGAAAAGGAAGTTATTGGACTTGAATACAGGCTCAACGACAAACGAATTGCTTATCCTGAAACCTTAAAAACTATAGTGCTTGAGGAAGCATTTTTTTATTCTATAGAAATTGATGATGATGAAACCATAAGCAATGACTTTGTACGTAAGCTTTTTGAACAGATTGCCAAGGATGATGATGCACACAGAATCTTCTCAGACCTTTCTATAAAAAAAGACCCTGATGTTATAAGTGTATTCAAAAGCTATAAAAAGAACAGAATCCTCTATGAAGGTCAGCTTGATTACGACAGAGCCCAATACGTTATAAACAAACAGCCGGAACAGCTTGATAAAAACACTCTTTATGAGCTTGCCTTTTACGATACAATCACCGGTCACTACAACTGGAACCACCTTGTTTCGTTCCTGGAAATGCCTATGGATCACGGCATTTACGATTATGCTTTTGCGCATTTTGACATAAAGGAGTTCCGCGTTATAAATGAGGTTTACGGCCATATTGCGGCGAACAAGGTTTTGTGCAACGTTGTAAAAGCAATGAATGAAGCGGATTTTGTTTATGCAAGTGCACGCTGTCATAACGACAATTTTGCAATGATGATTAAGGATATGCCGGAAGCAGAAATGTGCGAAAAGCTTGAAAAGTTTTTTGAAAAGCTTTCTTACCTGGAAGAAGATCCTAACTACAAGATTTTTTACCGCTGCGGCGTTGTTCCAATGCAGAAAACAATGCTCTTAGGAAACCGCGTTGCCGATGCAGGAAAGCTTGCTCAGGCGCTCGGACAAAATCACAACAAGACAGAAATAATCATCTATACAGATAAAATGCACGATGATATTTCGTGGGGAAATTACATCAAGGCGTACGTTGAAACTGCAATTGCAAACGATGAGTTTGTTGTTTATCTTCAGCCAAAGTTTGATATTAACAAGGAAACAATTAAGGGTGCCGAAGCGCTGATTCGCTGGAACTACAAAAACAAAGAGTTCCTCTCGCCGGCAAGATTCATTCCGTTCTTTGAAAAGGATGGTGTTATCGGTAAGATTGATGATATTGTACTGGACAAGGTTTGTGCCGCGCTTGCCCGCTGGAAAAAAGAAGGAAAGCCTCTCTACCCTATTTCCGTAAACCTTTCACGAAATCGTCTTTATGATAAGGATTTAATTTCGCATCTTACATCAGTTGTAGATTCGTATAAGCTTCCTCACGACCTTATAGATTTTGAGCTTACCGAAAGTGCGGGCTACGACAATACCGGTCATATGGTAAGTCTGCTTGAAGAATTACGTTCAGCTGGTTTTAAGATTTCAATGGACGATTTTGGAACAGGCTATTCATCATTATCACTTTTAACACAAATGCCGCTTGATACGCTTAAAATTGACAAAAGCTTTGTAGATAATGTTTCTACCGATCGTGAACGCGAGGAAGACATTATTGTAATACAACATATAATTGCGCTTGCAAAGGAGCTTAAGTTTATGTGCCTTGCCGAAGGAGCCGAAAGTAAGCCGCAGGTTGACCGCTTACGGGAGCTTGGCTGCGAAATAATTCAGGGCTATTACTACAGCAAGCCGATTCCAATTAAAGAATACGAGGAAAAATACTTAACAAAATGATGCAGACAACACAAAGACTCAATAACTCACAAGAGGCCGCTATTAAGGGGCTTCATCATATTTCTATGAAATGTAAGGATCCGGAGCTTTTTGAAAAAGCTGTAGGATTTTATACAGATATTCTTGGCTTTCATATAGCCCGACGATGGGCAGAAGGTGTTATGCTGGAGAGTGGGACTGGAACAGGTGGCAAAAACATTTGTACAGGCGTCCCGGCAACTGGTACTCCGGCACGCATCGAGATTTTTTGCAACGGCGACGGGATCCGCGAGCTTGGGGCTGTGCGCCACTTTGCCTTAGCGACCAACCGGGTAGATGAGCTTGCCGCGAAGGTTGAGGCTGCGGGGTACGAGGTTTTTATAAAACCAAAAGATATTGTTATTCCAAGTACGCCTGAGTTCCATGCGCGAATGTCGTTTTTCTATGGACCGCTTGGGGAACAGGTAGAGCTTTTTGATGATACAGCTTCAGCTGTACCGGTGACTGAACCCGTTACCGCTTCGACAGGAACCGAATCCAAAATCCGTTTTCTGGAAGAGCTCGCCGCTAACGGACACGTTGCCCTTGACGTACAGCTTTATGACGGCTGGCTTCTGAAGTTTTCCAAAGGTCATACAGGACGCGCTAATTCAGTAAGTGTCCTTTATCCTTCAACAATTGATATTGAAGAAAAAATTGATTACTGCGAAGCATGTTATAAAAATCATAACTTGCCTTGTATATTTAAGCTCACAACTTCTAAGAACGACTATGCATTAAATGCTTCTCTGGAAAAACGCGGCTATGAGGTTGTAACACCAACAGACATGCTCGTGCTGGAGCTAGGAAAAATGGGAAGTATTCCTGCATGGGGAGAAACAACTTCAAGCGCAGACTCAGGCACCAATATCCGCATAGACTTTTCATCAACTCCAACGGAAGAATGGCTTACCGCCTACTTCCCTTACGAAGGAATAAGTGATAAGGCAAAACAGGAAATCTTCCGTCAGATGCTCGCAAAGGTTCAGGTGAAAACAATTTACGGTTCGGTTGTAAAGGACGGAAAAATTGTTGCCTGCGCTTCTGCCGCAATTGAGCAGGGCTATATGCTTTTACAAAATGTTGTAGTTTCGCCGGAAGAACGCGGACAGGGTTATGGAAAATTAGTCTGCAAATCACTTATTGCAAAAGCTAAAGAAGAAGGTGCAGAATATTCATATTTACAGGTTGTACAATCTAATAAGGTTGCGTATAATCTCTATTCTAAACTCGGATTCGAGAAAGTGTACTCTTACTGGTATATGAGGCAAAAATAATGTTTAAAACTGAATACAAAAACAAACTCGTAAAAATATTTGTCCCAATTATGTTGAGCAATCTGATTTCGCAGATTCAGATGTTTATAGACAGAATCTTCTTGGGACGAATGGACATTCTCTATATGAGTGCGGTTGGAAATGCAACCGCTCCAATGTGGACAACTATGTCCTTTGTTTTTTCACTTTCAATGGGAGCTTCCATTTTAATAAGTCAGTCAGTTGGTGAAAAGGATACTGAAAAGGCAAAGGATTATGCTGCCTCGTTGATAAAGTTCCACAACGTCATTCCTTTACTGCTGTTCTTTTTCTGGCTGTTCTGCGCACCGCTTGTTTATAAAGCAATGGGTGTTTCTGAAACCGTAATGAAGCATTGCGTAACCTATACAAGAATCTACTCACCTGTTTTCTTAATGCTTGGCTTGTTTGCTTCATATAGCGTTGTCTATCAGACCTCAAATTACACAAAGCCGCTTGTTACCTACGGACTTATCCGTTCTGTTTTGAACATCATCCTTGATTATGTTTTGATTTTTGGTAAGTTCGGATTCCCTCGTATGGAAATTGCTGGTGCCGCTCTTGGTACTACAATTGCAGAATATGTCGGTGCTCTTTATCTTTTGTACATAACAATTTCAAAGAAGGATAAGTTCTTTACAAGTCCTGGATTAAAACGGATTCTTGGTTCAAAAATCAAACCGTATCTGCGTTCAATAAAGCTTGGCGTTAATTCTGCGCTCGAGGATTTACTCTGGAATGCGGGTAACCTCTGCATCATCAGGATTTTGAATACAATCAATGAAATGGCTGCCGGAATCTATTCTATGGTATTTACTGTAGAAATCCTTTTTGTTGTTATTATTGGAGCAATTGGAAGCGGTACACTTACTCTTACAGGCGAGGCTACCGGTGCAAAAGATCATAAGCTCTATCGCGATGTTGTAAAGACTGCCGTAAAGTGGTCGTTCCTTGTAGCAGCCTTTGCGTTGATTTTTGTTTCGATTTTCCCTCGGATTACACTCAGCATGTTTACTACTGATAAAGAAGTCATAGAGATGTCGGTAATCTACATCATTCTTGTAGCCGCAAACCTTTTTGGAAAATCCGGCAACATCATCATCGGAAACGGAATCAGAGGCTACGGCGACACAAAATGGATGATGTTCACACAGGCACTTGGAACAATAGGAGTTGTAAGCCTTTCTGCACTCTGCGTTTTTGTTTTCAAGCTTGGAATGCTCGGTGTTTTTATTGCAGTTCTCTGTGATGAAGCAATCCGCGCTATAATCAACTTTGTGAGATTTCTGAAGATAAAGTTTTAGCCTTTTTCTCCTTGTACTTTTTTATTGAAAGAACAATTGCAAGGATTCCTGCAAGCACCACATATCCGATTGCAAAAACTACAGCCTGAATAATGCCCATTGGTTTTCCATTTTTTATCTCCTTATTGCGAAATAAATCTTTTTATTTCAGAAAGCTTTTCTGTGGCAATTCTTCTTCCTTCATCATATACTCGCTGAAGCTCGTCAGGAATATTTTCTGTTCGGCTTATTCCAAGCGGTTCTTCTGGACAAATAACAAAAACTTCACCACGCTCAGCTTTTGCAAAAATATCACCTGTTACTTCATTATAAACAATGTGACGACGACGCATAGCCTCTACAAGCTTCGGATACTTAAAAAGCATAAGCTTTATCAGCCACATAAGGCTTGCCGGCTTTTTTCTAAAATCGCGCGGCTGAGTCAAAATCACAACATTCCGATTATACCCAAGCTCTTCAAAATACTTTAACGGAATCGAATCAGTCATACCGCCATCAAGCAGCTTATAGCCGTCAATCTTTACCACTCTGCTCGCAAGCGGCATAGAAGCACTGGCCCGCATCCAGGTAAGTTCATGTTCATCACAAGTTTCCAATTTTTTATAAACAGGCTTTCCAGTTTTGCAGTCAGAAGCCACACAATAAAACTCCATAGGGTTTGCTTTGTACGTTTCACGGTCAAAAACATCAAGCTTATTAGGAAGAACATTGTAGCAGAAATCTGCACCATACAAATCTCCAGTCAAAAGCAGCGACCGTACAGAACAATACCGCCAGTCATGAGCAAATCTCTTGTTATACCGAATCGCCCTTCCAATCTGCCGCGACTTAAAATTGCATCCAAAGGTTGCACCTGCCGAAACTCCAATTGCTCCGTCAAACTCAATGCCGTTTTCCATAAACACATCAAGCACGCCAGACGTAAACATTCCACGCATTGCACCGCCTTCAAGAATAAGACCTGTTTTCATACTTCATCCTCATGCACCCAATACTCGTGACAATCCGGTGTGCGGTCGAGTAAAAATGCATCATACATTTCGCGACGGAGAAGTGAGTGGTCACCAAAGGAGTGCCATTTTTTCAAAATCATATTTACATCGAGTTCGGAATATTTGCGACCACGCTCAAACTTAGTGGCAAGGTATTCTAGGACGGCGCGTTTTTCTTCTTTTTTCTTTGGCCAGCGGATAATGATTCCGTCTTCATTTTTAATTGTCTTTAAAATCTGTTCTATTTCTGTATTATCCATCTAAAGCCCCATCACATTTAAAACCAAGCTTAACTGTTTTTATCTGCATAAGAAGATTATAGCATGGAACTTAAATAATATCATAGAAATCACGACCGGCAAGCTTTTCGAAATATTCTTTGAGCTCAAAGTTTTTATTCCATTTGTCCTGTGGATAATAACCGTAACGTGCCTTCACATCATTCATGCGCTGCTCCATATTTTTTGTTCCGTCAGCGCCACAGGTTGAATCAAGCAGCTGAATCATACGATCATAATCATCATATTTAACAGAAGCGAGCAGCGTTTTTATTTCTTCCATTTTTGATGGCGAAACATCAATCTTCCCGATATAGTCTTCTGTTGTCTGAAGATTAAAGGAATGAGTGAGACAGATTCGTGCCGCATTTTCATAACCGAGTTCCATCAAGAAATGATAGCCGTCATAAACGTGTGCAATATAGGTAACTCCTTCCTGTCGTCCAATATCGTGAAGAAGTCCATAAATGTACGCAAGATCTGGATCGAGTTTTTTTTCGCCACACTTCTCGTTTACCGCCAACGCAATTTTCTCAGCCGCCCTTGCAACCGCAAAACTATGCTCGCGCCATGGACCAGGATTCTTTGCAACTCCTTCTTCCAAAAGCAGCTCTGCCATACAACGCGATGGTTCAGAAACAACTCCAAGCATCTGTTCAAGCACTCGTGTATCCCGCGCAATCATTGCAATATTAAAATTACTGGTGTCGCGATAGTTTCGGTTTACAGCTATAGCATCTTTTATAGAAACTACACGAAGCTCAAAGCCCGCCTCATCTTCATAATCATCAAGCGTTTGTTTTGTAATTTTATCTTTCTCAACATCACAGGTATAATAAAATGAATCCTGCACAAATACAGTGTCTTTAGCTTTCCCCGATTTCTGGAAACGATGAACTACTCCATATTCCTGAACAGTTTCCGGCACCACAACAAGACCAACCTCTTCCTGCACCTCGCGCACTAATGCCGAAATCTTATCTTCACCCTCGTGAATACCGCCACCCGGAAATTTGTAATAACCAAGCTTAGTCGCATAAACTAGTGCAAGTTTATCCTGCTCCACTTTTATAATCGCTCTTGCAGAATCACGACGGGAACGCTCCCAGGTCTCACCATAATTTTTCAAATCAATTGTAAAGAGTGTTTTCATTTGTATTTTTTCATAGAGATTTCGATTATCCATTCACATAAATCTGCAAAGGATTTTCCAAGAACAGCGGCTTCCTGCGGGATGAGTGATGTTGGTGTCATTCCAGGAAGAGTGTTTGCTTCCAGACAGAAAATAGTTTCATTTTCATCAACCATAAAATCTACTCTGGCATAAGTTTTGATTCCGAGGGTTTTGAAAACCTTTACCGCAGTTGTCTTAATTTTTTCTTCAAGCTCTTTTGTTATTTTTGCAGGACAGGTTTCAATTGTGCTGCCCGCCTGATATTTGTTTTTATAATCGTAAAAGCCCTGCTTCGGCTCAATCTGAACAATCGGAAGAGGTACACCTTCAATTACACCATCGGTAAACTCGCGGCCTTTAATATAATCTTCAATAAGCACTTTATTTTCATATTTAAATGCCTGTTCAATGGCAGAATCAAACTCTTCCTGAGTTTTTGCAATGTAAACTCCCACACTGGAACCACCGCTGCAAATCTTTACGACAACTGGAAGCTTTGGTTCAGGAACATCTTCTTTTTTTGTAAGCAGAATGCTTGCAGGAGTGTTGATTCCGTTAGCGGCAAAAAGCTGTTTTGAAATTGATTTGTCCATTGCAATTGCAGAACTGAGTGCATCTGTACCTGTGTATTTTATTCCAAACAAATCAAACGCAGCCTGAACCTTTCCGTTTTCGCCGCTGTCTCCGTGCAGTGCCATAAAAACAATATCTGCCTTACCACAAAGCTCAAGTACGTTCGGACCAAAGAGTGATTTTGAATCGCCTTTTCGTAAAGCTTTAAGCTGTTCCAGATCAGGGGCAGTTTCCTTTACGGGAGCAATATCAGCAGCCCAGTCACGGTCACTTTCAAAAGCAGAAGCTACATCACCATCAAAACCGAGAAAAATATCAATAAGGATTACAGAATGACCTTTTGATTTTAATGCTTTATAGATTTGACAACCTGAAGAAAGAGAAACGTCGCGCTCTGTACTTGTTCCACCGGCTAAAATAACAATCTTCATTTTTTAACTCCTGCACTTTTAACTATTCTAATTATATATAAAAAACAATTGCGTGCATACTTCTTCTTTTTAGAAATATGCACGCAATAAGCGATACCTTTACATTACAATTGCAACACTATTACAAAGCTTCGTTGATCGTCTTAACCTTGTTCCTGTAATACAACATAAAGCATACCCAGAAAATTATGTAAACAACTATGAATACGCCGAACCAGATAAGGGTACTTCCAACTGTATGAGGGAACCATCGGCACAAGAAGCCTGCAATATAGCTCAATACTGAAACTATTACAAAATGAGTGGCTGTCTGGCGGAGAAGGCTCCATTCATCCATTTCAAAAATTACTGATGATGAAGCAAATACGGCACCCATTATTCCTGTAAGGAAATACTGTACAATAACTGCACCAAGGTTTGTTCCTGTAAGCTCAACAAGGGCTGCACTTACTGCATAAAAGTTTCCGTCGTGTGTTATAAGTGATTCCAGAATCGAAATTGTATGTCCTACAAAAATACCTGTCATAAATCCTAAAACAGCTCTCTTAATAACTTCCTTCTTTGTGTTTTTCTTTGTCATATTATTAGTCATAATTATTCTCCTTAAATTGTTTATTTTCGAGTCATCAAAATCTGACTCTTGATTTTGTTCATATATCTTCTTGAAACTATTGCAACTCTTCCGCTGCCGTAATTCACTTTTACAATGCCCGAAAGCGACATATCAAGCTTAGACACCTTCGAAAAGTTTACAATATCCGTATTCGAAATCCTTATAAAATCTGTCCAGCCGCAGCGTTCTGCAAGCTCTTCAAACTCATAAAGCCTCATCTTCAAAAGCAGCGGCCCCTCTTCGCTTTCGCATTCAAGGTAAACCTTTTTATCCATGCTGTAAATCCTAAGGATTTCCTGCTGCTTAAGTTGAATACAGTAATCGCCATCCCAACCGGAAACAACTGTACTCAAGCCCGTTTCATCCATCATATTGATTTTCTGTGCAACAGCTTTTATACCGTCGGTTTCAGCTGCTGTATGAATTACACAATATGGTTTTTCACATTTTTCAATTTTAATTTGTGTTTGCACTGATTTCTCCTTGTTTCCTTTTGCGATTACCTTATGCTCCTGTATCCTATTGTAAGGGATGGAGTGCATTTTGCAAAGTTAGAAATTTTACCTTCCGGACTTCCAATAAGGAATCTTTCTACTCCTCCAAACTCTACAACAAAAGCCAGATTTGTCAGGTACTGAAACTCAAAGCCACCACCAAACTTTACGCTGACTAAGAACGGCTTTGACCAGAACTTGTGGTCTTCCCATGCCAGAAAACCTAATGCTCCGCCGGCATAACCATAACTGCGAACGATAAAACCGTTGCAATGTGCACTGCCACCGAAAAGGATTTTATCACCAATTTCAATTCCTCCAAAATCAACAAACTTGTTAGATTCCAGATTTCCGCTTCCTCCTTCGCCCTGAACAAAAATACAGTTCCTGAGCATAATATTGTTTTCCTGCTTCAACAGATTGATTCCGAACTCGCCTGCTCCTCCATTGCAGTTTTCTTCCCAAATCCAGAATCCACCAGAAGTAGTTCTATAGTTTACATTTGCAGAAACAGATTCCTTTGACTCTTCTTCTGCAAAGCCAGCACAGCAGAATCCTGCGACCAAAACTAAAGTTATTAGTAATCTTTTCATGGTTCGAAGTATAACTTAGGCGCCGCAAAAAAGAAGGTTTTCTGAGATAAGTGGCAGTTTTTAAGGATAAGTGGAAGAAAAAGCCCGAAAAAAACTGATTGAGTGTAATATTCAAGCTGTGATATAGTATTGTTTATGAGATTAAAGATTTTTAAAGGCTTACTTTTATTTTGGACAATTTTTATCGGAGTAGGTGCGTTTGTCGGCGGAACCGCAATGCTTATTAAACCAGATGGAAGCATTCTTCATATGCAATCAATGCTTCCGTATTTTCAGGTGCTGCCCTTCGCAAGTGTTTTATTTCAAAATTATATATTCTCCGGCATTGCACTGATTATTGTAAACGGAATCAGTAACACGCTTGCTTTTATTCTTATTCTGATGAACAAAAAGCTCGGCTTCATTCTTGGTACAATTTTTGGCTTTACCTTAATGCTTTGGATTACAATTCAGTTTATTATTTTCCCTCCGAATGTGCTCGATAATGCATATTTTACCTTTGGCTGTCTTCAGCTTGTTTGCGGCTACATTGCGCTGGTTTCGTATAATCAACATCATTTTAAGTTTGATCCGAATGACTATCTTAATGTTTCTGCCGATTCAAAAACACTCGTTGTTTATTTTTCAAGAATGAACTACACAAAAAAGATTGCTTACACAAGAGCCGATAAGGAAAACGCAGAAATTGTTGAGCTTAAAACAAATGAACGGACAGAAGGTCATTTAGGCTTCTGGTGGTGCGGTAGATTCGGTATGCACAAATGGCCTATGGAAACTCTTCCCCTCACCGTAGACCTGAACAAATATGAAAAGATTATTATTGTTACTCCAATTTGGGTTTTCAAAATGTGCGCTCCAATCAGAGATTTTGTTGCAAAAAACAAGGAGCTTTTGAAATCAAAGGATGTCGAAGTAATTTTCAATCACTTTAATCCGTGGCTTCCAAAGGGTGCTATTGATGAAATGAAAAGTTATGTACCGGCAAAGGTGATCGAATCTAAAACAACAATGCTTGGACATACGTTCTGATTATTTTTCGTCTAAGCTCTTGTATTATGAAGTTTTCTTTTCATAAAGCACGCTTGGTCTTCCGCCTGTTCCATAATTAATTTCTGAAACAATAATTCCCTGTTCTTCCAGATAATTCATATAATGACGGGCGGTAACAATTGAAATACCAAGCTTGTCTGCAAGCATTCCAACTGTATGCCAGCCTGGATTTTGCGTAAGATAGTCCTCTATCAAAAGCATTGTTTTTTTCTGAATGCCTTTTGGTAAAGCCTGCTGATCAACGTCACTGTTCTTTACAGTTTTGACAGCAGCATTTTCAGGCGTACTCGAAATCATATTGTCAATACTTGACTGATCCAGAGTATTATTTTCTTTTAAGATTGTATGATGCGAAATAAACTTTTCAAGAGCAACCTGGAACCGCTCAAAGGCAAACGGCTTTATAAGATAATCAATTACTCCAAGATGCATTGTTTCTTCAATTGTGGTTGAATCATTTGCAGCCGTAACCATAATCACTTCGGCTTCAATTTTTTTCTCGCGGATTTTTTTCAAGGTTTCAATTCCGTCCATGTAAGGCATAAACACATCGAGCACAATCAAATCAACCTTGTTCGACTCTAAAAATGCAAGCGCTTCCTGTCCGTTTCTGCAGGAGGCGGCAACCTTAAACTGAGGATTTTTGCAAACATACTGTTCGTTTATCATTGCGACCATCGGGTCGTCTTCAACAATCAAAACCTTGTATTCCATATTTATTCCGCCCCACCATGATCATTCTGTAATACTGTTCAGTCTGACCATAAAGCAAGTGCCTTTTCCTTCCTGAGATTCAAACGAAATCTCACCACCAAGATTTTCTATCAAAAGCTTTGTGTGATAAAGTCCAACACCGCGTCCTTCGCCCTTTGTAGAAAAACCGTTTTCATAAATCTGTTTTTTTATTTTTTCCGGAATCCCTGTGCCAGTATCCTCTACCGTAATCAAAAGAGAACCGTGTTTTGTCATTACTCCAAAGTGAAGCTCGTTTTGCTTTACTCCCCTGTCTTCACTATGAAGCATCTCGTTCATAGAATCAAGAGCATTGTCTATAAGGTTCCCGGTAATTGTAACAAGTGCTTCTGAAGGAATAGCAATATCCTGCGAACAAAAATGAAGATTTGAATCAAGAATAAACTTTACATTGCATTCCGAAGCCCGTGCAATTTTTCCAATAAGCAGAGCCGCAAAGCTTGCATTATCAATTGAGTTCATAACCCGGCTGATTGTCTCTCTTTGAATGATAGAAATATTTTCTATGTAAGATTGAGCCTTTTCATATTCACCAATCTGAATAAGTCCAAGAATTACATGAAGCTTGTTTGTAAAATCGTGATTATTTGCGCGCATTGAATCTACAAGGAACTTTGTTCCTTCAAGGTCTTCGGCAAACTCAAGAAACTGGCGCTTTAATTTTTTAGAAAGAGTTGCACTAATTGCTAGCTCAATTAAAATTGCCGCAAGAGTAACTACAAGAAAAAGCAGAACTGTTCTGATTGTAACGTTGCGCATAGAAGTGCGCAGCTTAATTATCATTATAAAGCCTTCGTAATTTCCATCATCATCGTAAATTGCAGAATAGGTACGTCGCTGAGGACCGGAAGGACCAGTGTTATTTTCTGTAAGGAAGTCCGTCGACATTGTAGAAAAATCAGGATGAGTTCCGTCGAATTGAGTATCTATTAATTCGTGATGTGCATGATAAACACGGTTATTGTTTTTGTCTACAATCGAAATTACATCAATATCAGGCAAATCGCGGACAACAGAATCCATATATTCTGTCAGCTCATCCTTACTCATGGTTTTTGCAAAATGATAAAGTCTTGTAACAAGCTCCGAGGTGTCCTGAAGCGACTGATTAAATGCCTTGTCGTTAGAAGAAATGTTTATAAACATTCCGCCAAGTGTGAGCAGAATTGTAATTCCAATTATAAGCGCCAGCTGATTTCTTTTTATTTCTTTTCTAAGGGCATTCAGCGTCTTACGACTCAAGGTTGTTTTCATAACTATAATAATATAGTAAATAATGATTTTTCGCACACTTTTGAAAGTAAAAAAAATCCGTTTACAAAAGTAAAGAAAATGAACAATAAAAAAACTTTTTAAAACTTTCAAAAAATTGAATGCATTTTTTTTTGCGCTATTATGTTCTTAAACTAAGTTTTGAGCTTAGAAAGTGAGGAAAATAAAAATGGAATTGGGACATCTTTTTGAAGCGTTGATGTTGGTTTGCTTTGGGTTTTCGTGGCCATTGAATGTAATTAAGGCATACAAAGCCCGCACAGCAAAGGGAACAAGTCTGGCCTTTATTTTTTTAATAATCACCGGATATATCGCAGGAATCACTGCAAAGTTTATTAATCACCAGTTGAACTATGTACTTGCTGTTTACTTTTTGAATTTAGCAATTGTGATGATGAACGTACTTGTTTACATCAGAAACAAAGGCCTTGATAAAAAAGCCGCAGCAAAAAAACAAATACAAATATTAAATACAGCAAAGGTTACAAATGACCTTACACAGGAGGAAAATATGAACTACACTTATTCACTTGATGAACTTATCAATCCAAAAGGACAGAACAGCAGAGAAGAAAAGAACGCAGTTATTCTGCTAGGAAACGGACTTGATCAGAAGATTCCTGCTCAGAGTCTTGGAAAAGAATTCAAATTCAATTTTCATATTTACAACAAGAGCTGCGAAAAGCTTTCCTTTGAAAATGTCAATGAATATTTTACACAGGCAATTGCACCTCTTGCTCCAGAAGGAATCATTATCCACCTTGGCGAAAACGACATAAATCTTTGTGTAAACAACAGTGAATTATTCGACACAAATTATCTTAGCCTTATAAAGCAGATTAAAGACTGTAACAAAAAGTGCCGCATTGCTTTAATCTCTGTTGCAAATCCACAGAATAACAAAACTGTAAGTCAGGTAAACCGCCATATCAAGGCAATTGCCGACTCCGAAAACTGCAGCTATGTTAATCTTGATAACGTTCACCTTTGGAATCCTGCCGCAACAAAAGCTGCCGTTGAGTTTGCACACAGCATGGGTCTTAACACACGAAAACCTTTGAGCGATGTAGCTGAGATTCTTTACAGCTACGAATACAAGGTTCTGGCTGAAGATTCTTCAACAATCAACCTTGTTAGCTAAAAACACATAAAAAAAGGAAAACAGGCACTAATTACGATATTACCTTGGTAATATTTGCCTGTTTTTCCGTATTTTTGACGTAATTTTTGCTTGCTAAATCCGTTATTCGTAGTAACAATAAGAATTACGGAGGAAATATGAAAAAGCAATTCATTTCTAAAAAAACATTTAATGTTGTATTAAGCATCTGTACTGCATCCTTTCTGCTTGCAGGTTGTTCTGTTAATTATGGTTATGCCGGCGATAGTTTTAATGGCAAAGCTGAGTCCGGTGGCTATTATGATGCTGCATTAGGCGATAAGGATTCCCCAGAAACTACAGGCGACAAGTTTGAAGAAATCAAAGATAATCCTTTTATAAAAACTGCTGATGAAAATGTCTCAACCTTCTCTTTAGATGCAGATACAGCTGCCTATTCCTATATGCGAAACATGCTCAAGAATAATCGTCTGCCAGCTGCCGATTCTGTTCGCATTGAAGAATACCTTAATTATTTTACTTTTGATTATGATGATCCGACTGATGGAGCAACAGTTTCTTTAAACAGCGAAATCTCAGCCTGTCCTTGGAATAATGAACATTATCTGGTTCGCCTTGGAATTAAAGGAAAATCTGTTGCAAAAGAAAATATTCCGCTTAACAATTACGTATTCCTTATTGATGTTTCAGGTTCAATGGATGGTTCAGACAGATTGGAGCTTTTGAAAAAAGGCTTAATCAAAATGCTGGACAGCATGAATCCACAGGATAGAGTTTCTATTGTTACTTATTCTGGAAAAGAAGAGCTTTTGCTTGAATCTACACTTGTAGAAGACAAGGAATTAATCATCACGAAGATTAAAAAGCTTGTTGCCAGCGGCTGTACCAACGGCGCAGATGCAATAAAGATGGCTTACAATGAAGCACTGTCTCATTATATCGAAGGCGGTAATAACAGAATCATTATGGGAACTGACGGCGATTTCAACGTTGGTCTTACAAGGGATGAAGATTTGCTTGAGCTTGTCCAATCTTATGCTACTCAGGAAAAAAGCGTTTACCTAACAGTTTGCGGCTTTGGCTGGGGAAACTGGAACGATTCAATGATGGAAAAAGTTTCAAACAAGGGCAACGGTACTTATGTATACGTAGACTCTGAAGAAGAATTGAACAAAGTTTTTGTAGAAGAAACCTCACGCTTTATTTCTGTTGCAAATGACTGTAAAGCCCAGATTACTTTCAATAAGGATTTAGTTTCAGCGTATCGCTTAATTGGTTACGAAAACCGTGTTCTCAACAACGAAGATTTTGAAAACGATGATGTTGATGCAGCCGAAATCGGAGCCGGTCAAACAGTTACTGCCCTGTACGAAATTATCCCTGCAGAAAACTGTAAATATGATGCTGCAACAAAAGAGTTTGCTTCACCTCTGTTTACTTTTGATTTCCGCTACAAAGAAAACTTAAACGAAGAAAGCAAGCTTGTAAAATCAGAGCCAAAAGCTTTCTCCGAAACCTGTTCCGATAACATGCGTTTTGCCCAGGCAGTTGCCGCTTACGGAATGGTGCTCAGAAAATCAGAATATAAAGGAAGTGCAAACCTTAATATGGTTCTTGAGCTTTATGGCAACGGCTTCTCTTTTGACCCTTATGGTCGCCGCGCACAGTTTGCAGAACTTGTTAGGAAAGCAAAAGAACTTATTAAAGAGAGTTAATTAAAGAGAGTAAAAATCTCGTCTTTGATGGATTTGGGATACAGTCTTTATTCTTCAGGCTTGTCCCAAATCCTCATTTTTTTTACTTTTCTTGATTATGATTATCGTAAAAACTAACCGCACAAAATCAAGCGCTAAGCAGAATATCAAAAGGATTTTCTGGAAAGTTGCATTTTTTACAAAGTAATTTATTTTAAGCAAAAGCCCCAGCGAAGGCATTGCAAACATAAAGCGCAGAATTATCTGCCCAAAGTACATATAATAGGCAGCAATCTTATTTGAAAAATAAAGGATTGTGGAAACAAAAATACTTATAATCAAAACAATCTGCAATACTGCAAAAATCTGCGGAAGCCCAGTGACATTCAACTGCTTATTGATTTCGATTGTCTTAAAAATCCCGGCAAGTAATCTTATTAAAAAATACACATAGCTGAAATCAATAAATCCAAAAAAGAGACTGACGTTCCTGTTTCTGTATATGTTCAAATCCAACTTTTCCATTTACTTCTTAATCCTTACAAAATATTTTTCTTCATTTTCTCCAACAATTCGCCCGTCGTTTTTAAGCATCACATTCAAAGAAGCTGGATTATCTTTATTTACACGAAGGTATATTTCATCTTCAGGGATAATTTTGCGCGCTTCTTCCAGCGTGAGTCGCAAGCCTTCTGTACCGTACCCTTTTCCACGGAAAGCACGCCCAATTCCATAACCGATGTGCCCTGCTCCTTCGCGCAGCGCATCATTAAGATAATGTCTGATTCTGAACTGCCCCACAATTTCATCATCCTTCCACAAAAAGTAAAAGGTCTCCGGCACCATCCAGTCCGGCAAATCTATCCCCTTTGAAAACCGAATCATATCCGGCAAAGCAGTCTTTTCAAAATCCTCCCGGCTGATTCCCGCCCACTGATTCGTAAGTCCGTTTTCATCCTCCGGCATTTCTTTTACAAAGAGCCACTCCTTTTCCAGGTCGTCAAAGTTCGCAGGAATAAGTTTGAGGTTTAAGTTCTGATTTTGTTTTTCCATATCATAATCATTATACAATTTTACATTTGCTGAGTCTAACTGGGCTCGTAAACTTTTCTGACAATGAAAATTAAAAGTGCTATAATAATCATTATGAAAAAAGTTCTTTCCAGTTTGATTTTGATTTTCCTTGTTCTCTTTTCTACGTATGGTGCTTCCAAGAATCTAAAGCGCGAAAAACAAATTATTTACGAAGTATTATCCACTCAGTATGCGGGCTTTGAGGATATGACCAAAAAAGGATTTACTAAAAGAAAGCTAAAATCTGCTCATGATTACGACCAGCTAAAAGACCTACTGCACACTTACATCAATGATTCACATTTGAATATTATGATAGATGATGAGCGCATATTCTCTCATGCCGCAGATTCGAATACGACAAATAAAAGCACAGATTCTGCAAATCTATTTTTTTATAAAGAAACCTCCAACACCTTATACATCCGCTGCAACGACTGCACGGACTCAACTCCTGAATATCAAAAGCTGGGATCGTCGGAGTTTGCCTTTTACAGAGCAGAGCTTTACGATTATATTGTTCTGGATTTTCGTTCAAATGCGGGTGGCTCTGATCATCCTCAGATGTATTTCTTTTACGGATTAAATAAATGCAATTACAACGGAACAATAATAATTGTACAAGACAGATGGTGCTTTTCTTCCGGCGAAATCTACAGAACTTTTTATGCCACTTGTAAAGACAAGTTTGATATGAATAAGGCTTTTCTTGTTGGAACTAATTCCGGCGGTGCCCAGCTTTATGGAAACTGTATCCTTGTAGAAAAAGAAAATGTGCGTTTCTTTCTTCCTACTACAAGAATGGATGATGTTGAACTTATAGAAAAGTACGAAGGCGAAGGAAAAGGCTACAAACCCGATATTTACGCTACAAAAGAAAATCTAAAAGAAGTAATCGAAAACCTTGGTGCAGATTTATCTGGAATAGAGTTTAGATAAAATTTACAATTACAACATAACAGATTGTTCCTGCAAGAATACTCAGGATTGTGTTTTTCTTCCACCAGTGAGCAAGAACAATTACAAGGATTGAAACAATTTCCGGAATGCCGTGAACACCGCTTTTGAAATCTACCGACTTAAGGCAGAACACAACGAGCATTCCCATTATGGAATACGGCAGAACTTTTCCCAGGTATGCAATAAAGTCCGGTGTTTTTTTATCACCGCGGAAAATGATAAACGGCAGGAATCGCAGGAGTGCTGTTATAACAGCCATCACAATTATCGAAAGAATTACGTTACTCATTTTTGTCCTCCGCGCTTATTCTGCACAAGCTTTGCAACCGAAAGAACCGCAAGAATCAAAAGCATTGTAGGAATTAAAAAGCTTTCTGCTCCAAAAATGACAAGACACAGAACTGAAGCCAGAACTCCAACAATTGCCGCAAAATGAGAATCCGAATGAATCCACTGGTCGCAAAAAACTGTAACGAAAAGTGCCGTAAGCGCAAAGTCGATTCCAACAATTGTAAACGGAAGAAGCTCACCAAGAAGAGAACCAATTAAGCTCCCAGTTACCCACCAGCAATGATTAAAAAGCGAAACGAAAAAATAATAATCGTGCTCATGGGAATACTGTTCATCAGAAACTTGTTCTTGTGGCGAAACAGGTTTGTAGCCGTTGCAGACAAGAGAATAGGTTTCATCAGTCAGTGCAAAAATAAGATATGGCTTTTTTGCACCGGCGTTTTTGTATCGGTCAAGCATTGAGATTCCGTAAAAAATATGACGGGCATTAACCATAATAGTTGTAACTGCCACCGTGAGCAGAGAAGCCGGCACCCCGCTGATTAAATCAACCGCAACAAACTGCATTGACCCTGCATAAATAAATAGGCTCATCGCAAGTACCAGAATTACGCCAAATCCATGAGAGTTCATCAAAAGCCCGAATGCAATCCCAAGAAAAACATACCCTGCCAGAACAGGTGTGGTTGCAATAAAAGCGTTTTTTAGAACAGGCTTGATTGAGGACTTATTCTCGTGCGTTTCTGAATTGTCGTTCATAGATTGGCTTATTATATAGAAGAATTAAGTTTACTGTAATATATCTTCTTGACAGATATATCTGTGTGACATATACTTAAAATATGATAAAATCATTCGGGGATTCCGAAACTGAAAATATTTGGAATGGAAAAAAATCAGCAAAGCTTCCTCCTGAGATTCATAAAAGGGCTTTTACAAAACTGCTTATTATACATTCAGCAGAGTCGGAAGCTGATTTAAGAATACCCCCTGGAAATAAGTTTGAGCATTTAGTTGGGGATTTGAAAGATTATTGTTCAATACGAATAAATGATCAGTGGCGAATACAGTTTAAGTTTCAAAACAATGAAGCTTATGAAGTTAAGATTGTGGATTACCACTAGGAAGGTTGCAATGGATGAAAGATTTGAACTGCCAAAAATTGGCGATATTCTTGTAGAAGAGTTCTTAAATCCGCTCGAAATTACTCCTTATCGTCTTGCAAAAGATTTAGGAGTGTCTACAAGTTCTATTTTAGATTTGGTTCATAACAAAAGAAAAATCTCAGTTGAAATGTCTCTTAGACTTTCTAAATATTTTGGGACAACTTCTAAGTTTTGGCTTAATATGCAGAATGAATTGGATTTACGGGAAGCTCAGGAAAAACTTGGAGACGATTTAGATAAAATCCCAAGTTGCAAGAAAACAGCATAACTGGAAGATTAAATCTAATACAAAATTTTAGTTAGTTTTAGGAGGCGGTAAATCATGGCAGAAAATGCATATTCAGGAACTTATGTTAGAGACAACAAAGCTCTGAATCTTCAGATTTTAAAAGATAACTTTGAGTATTCACATTCACACAACGCTCCAGCAATTAAAACTATTGTTGATAAATCAAGAGCCGAAGAAATTAAAGCCTTCTTCTCAAAAACGGACATTCCTGCTGAATGGCTGGACAAAAGTAAAACTAACTGGGAACGAAGTGTGGCTGTAGCAACCTGGATCGCCAAGAATATACAGCATGCAAATCCTGACCCGTGGCCTGAGCATAAAAACTGCATAGATTTATATAAGTGGAACAAGGAACACCAGACAGGCTTTAATTGCCGCTGTCATGCAATTATGCTTCACGAGCTGTTATTAACGGCTGAAATTGAAAACCGCTTTATCACCTGTATGCCAAAAGATACCAACGATCCAGATTGCCATGTTGTTAATTTAATCTGGCTGCCGGAATTAAATAAATGGGCAATGCTCGATTCAGACGAAAAAGAATATACAGTTGATGATGATGGTACACCTCTTTCTTTACAGGAAATGCGTTCTTTCCTTATTAATGAAAAACCGTTCTCAATAAAACCACTGGAAGGTTTTACTGTCAACGAAGAATACTTAAAAGCGTACTGGTGTAAAAATCTTTACAGGTTCCACAGCCACACAATGAATGGCTATAACCTCGAAGATACAGCAGACGGAAGTTTTCCTGAAGAAGATAAGCTTTTTCATTTGTTCCCGGACAAAGTGCTTAGAGCTGAATGTGACTCTGATTATTATGAAAAAGACTGCGAAATCTTTACATCAAGCGAAGAAGATTTTTGGGGTACAAAATGAGAACCCCTGAACAAATATTTGAATTAATAAAAAAGGTCGCCTCAGAGGATGAAAATATCCTGGCTGTTTATTACGGAGGTTCCAGGGCAAATCCCAATATTACTCCCGATATTTACCAGGATTTTGATGTTGTATTTGTTGTAAAGGAAATTGCACCTTACACAAAAGACCATTCCTTTATTGAACGCTTTGGAGAAGTTCTTCTTTTGCAGGAGCCCGACTTACTCGATGCACGCCTGGGAAAGATCCCGTTTGATTTTTCTAAAAGTTATACCTTTCTAACAATTTTCAAAGACGGCAACCGAATGGATATTTCCTTAAAAACTTTGGAAGCTGCAAATCAGGAGCTTTCTAAAGATAAGATGAATATAATCCTTTTGGATAAAAATCACTATTTAAAAGAAATTGGCAAACCAACAGACGAACAGCATCATAACAAGCTTCCAACACAGGCAGAGCTTGATGCGTGTTCAAATGAGTTTTTCTGGTGCCTGAACAATGTAATAAAAGCTATAGCGCGGGACGAGCTCACTTATGCCCACACAATGTACAACGTTTACGTAAAAGAACAGTATTACAAAATGATAGACTGGATGCTTGGTGTAAGATACGAAGGCAAAATCTCCAGTGGAAAGCTCGGTAAGTTTTATAAAAAATATCTTTCTAAGGATGAATACAATCTTCTTTGTAAATCTTTTCCTGGTGTAGATTATGATTCGTTCTGGAAAGCAATTGACAGTTTAATAGAAATGTTTTTGTATGCCGCTCACTATATTACAGAAAAAACTGCCCTAACCTATTCTGAAAACGATGCAAACGGTTTGAAGGAATATCTATCTAAAGTGAAAAACAACGAGTATCATTATTAATGCCTGCAAAAATGTACTAATAAAACCGCAAAATCATTTTAAACTAATTTTGATACTTTCCAACCCTTAATTTCCATATTATTATAAAGCCATAAGATCTTAGTACAGAACGTTCGCAAAACAAAATAAACAGGAGGAATATATGAAAAATATACATCCACTTACAAAATGGGTAATCAACAAGATTGAAAAAGAATATAAAGATGATGTTGCACTTTTGATTGGAATAAAAGGGCATTCTACAAATGGCGACGGTCATGGAGAGATTTTTGATTTCTTTGTACCGGCAACTGAACGTGGAAACCAGCTTTCCGAAACTTTCATAATTGATGGTGTTGGTCACGATTTATATCCGCGCTCTTGGGAACGGCTTGAAAACTCAGTAAACCTGAACGACATGCCGCTTGTCCTGGACGGTGCAACAATTCTTTATTATAGAAGTGATGATGATGTAAAACGCTTTGAAGAATGCAAAAAACGCTTACACGAAAATCTCCACAACGATACCTTCGTTTATGGAAAAGCACTCGAATGCATGGACAAAGCGCTTGAAATCTACCGTTCACTTATTTTTGAAGACAAGCTCTACCGCGTTCGCTCCGAGGCAGACTGTATTCACGAGTGGCTTTCAAGAGCAGTTGCTTATATGAATCACACCTATACAGAAAGTCCAATTTACAGCGAAAGTCAGGCATACAATGAAGAGGCAGAAAGCCGTATTTATTCGTGCCCTGAAATGAAAACCGTGCCGGATGGATTTTTTGCAAATGCACGAAAGCTTCTTGAAGCTCAGGATGCAAATGTTTTGAAGGATACAATTTTTGCCCTTCTTAAAACAACCCGCAGCTTTATTCTTGAAAGAAAGCCCGATTCACAAGCTGCCACTTCAGCAGATAAAGCTGCAGCCAACACAGCAAAAGTTGACTACAACGAACTTGCAGCCTGGTACCAGGAGCTCAGCTTAACCTGGCGTCGCGTTCGCTACTTCTGCCAGAACAATATGGTAGAAAAAGCTTACACAGATGCATGCTATTTGCAGGAAGAGCTTTTGTACATTGCACAGGAGTTCAAGGTAGAAGAGCTTAATCTTCTTGATTCGTTTGATAAAGATAATCTTTCACTTCTGGCAGACCGAGCCAACAAGATTGAAAAGATTATTCAGGGAATCTTAGCTGACCACAAGGTTAAGATTAATTCTTACAGCTCTGTAGAAGATTTCTTAGCCAAACGCGGCTAATGTCAGAATTGGAGTTGCCCTGTGAAATATCGAAATGCAAACGATATTTTTCCCGATGAATTGCTCGAAGAAATCAGAAAGTATTCATCGGGGGAATTAATCTACATCCCGGAAGCTTCCCCAACAAAGAAAAGCTGGGGCGAAAAATCCGGCTCTAGAGATTTCTACATAAAACGGAACGCGCAGATTCGTCAGCAGCATACCGAAGGAAAATCAATTGCACAACTTGCCGACGAGTTTGCCCTTTCCACGGATTCTATCCGCCGGATTTTGTACAGTTAAACTAACCGAGAGCTACATCCAGAATCATCATGAGCACGAAGCCGAGCATAAACATAATCGTTCCAAGATTTGAATGCTCGCCTTCGGCCATTTCTGGAACAAGCTCTTCTACAACAACAAAGAGCATTGCTCCGGCAGCAAAGCTTAAAAAGTATGGAAGAATAGACATTACCTGACTTGCCAGAAGGATTGTTAAGAGCCCCGCAACAGGTTCCACAATCCCGGAAAGAACACCATACAAACAGGATTTTGCTTTTGAAAGCCCCTTTGAATGGAGCGGCATAGAAATGATTGCGCCTTCAGGAAAGTTCTGAATTGCAATTCCTAAAGCAAGAGTGAGAGCACCAGCCTCGGTAATCTGAGCCGAACCAGAAGCCCAACCCGCATACAAAATACCAACCGCCATACCTTCCGGAATATTGTGAAGCGTAACGGCAAGCACCATCATCGTAGTTTTCTGAAGATTACTTTTAGGACCTTCCTCACTTTCATCCAGATGCATGTGAGGAATAACCTTATCAAGAATTAAAAGGAAAATCATACCCACGCAAAAGCCAACCGCCGCAGGTACAAAGGCAAGCTTTCCACGGTCACTCACCATTTCCATAGACGGAATCAAAAGGCTCCAGACAGAAGCCGCAACCATTACACCGGCTGCAAATCCCGAAAGCATATTCTGAAGCCTTATATCCAGCTCCTTTTTCATAAAGAAAACAAGAGCAGCTCCTAACGCAGTTCCCAAAAACGGAATTAAAAGTCCTTTCGCAATAATGTAATTCATACCTAACATTATATTGCGTTTTAGAGGATTATGACAACATTTATTGATTCGCTAAAAACTATCTCTGGATTCGACCGCTTCCATTTCCGGCAGCAAGCTTTTCTACCTCGTCAACGCTTACCATATTGTAATCGCCTTCAATAGTGTGCTTGAGACAGCTTGCAGCAACTGCAAACTCTACAGCATCCTGAGTTGATTTTCCGTTCAAAAGTGAGTAAATCAAACCGGCACCAAAGCTGTCACCGCCACCAACACGGTCTACAATATACATCTCGTATTCTTTAGAAAAACAATAATCCTTTCCATCATAAAGAAGAGCTGCCCAGTTATTGCGGTTAGCATTTATTGAAGTTCGCAGTGTGATTGCAACCTTTTTAAAACCAAACTTATCGGCAAGCTGCTTTGCAACCGATTTGTAGCCTTCTTTATTCAGTTTACCACCAGTGATGTCTGTGTTTTCAGCTTCAATACCAAAAACATCCTTTGCATCCTCTTCGTTGGAAATACATACATCAACATACTTACAGATTTCTGTCATAGCCTTGCGTGCTTCTTCACGAGTCCAGAGCTTACCACGATAGTTCAAATCGCAGCTTACAACTGCTCCAGCCGCCTTTGCAGCCTTACAAGCTTCAATACAAATCTGTACAAGGTTACCGCCCAAAGCTGGAGTAATACCTGTAAGATGGAACCATTTGCAATCCTTAAAGATTTCGTTCCAGTCAAAATCCTCCGGCTTAGCTTCTGCTATAGAAGAATGAGCACGGTCATAAATACACTTTGAGCCTCTCTGACTTGCACCACGCTCATTGTAATAAATACCTACGCGGTCACCACCACGAACAATGTAATTTGTATTTACACCATAGCGGCGCAGGCTATTAATTGCAGCCTGTCCAATTTCGTGCTTTGGCAGCTTTGTAACATAATAAGCATCCATTCCATAATTAGCCAGCGAAACAGCCACATTAGCTTCTCCACCGCCAAAAGTCGAAGTCATTTTATCAACCTGAACGAAACGGAAATAACCTTCAGGTTCCAGTCTCAACATTATTTCTCCAAAAGTTACTACTTTATTCATGTTATTCTCCTTGTATTACTCCCTAACACCTATAACCTAACACCTAACCTCTTTCACTATTTCAGCAGCCTCTTTAGTCAACTTCTCCACTTCATCAAACCGTCCACTTGCAACCAGCTCCCCCTTTACCATCCAGCTGCCACCACAAGCTAAAATCTTATCGCATGCCAGATAGTCGCGGACATTTGTCGCATTTATTCCACCAGTCGGCATAAACTTCATCATTGTATATGGAGCACTCATTGCCTTAATCATCTTTAAGCCACCGGCATTTTCGGCAGGGAAAAACTTTACAACATCAAGACCAAAGCCAAGCGCAACCTCAAGCTCTGTCGGAGTCATTATTCCAGGAGTGATTGGATAACCCTTTTTAATACAGTATTCAACAACCTTAGGATTCAAGCCTGGAGAAACTATAAACTTAGCACCAGCTCCAATTGCCCGGTCAACCTGCTCGGTAGTAAGCACTGTTCCAGCGCCAACAAGCATCTGTGGAAACTTCTTAGCAATAGCGCGAATGCTTTCTTCTGCGGCATCAGTTCTGAAGGTAACTTCTGCACATGCGAGTCCGCCCTTTATCAAGCTTTCTGCAAGCGGTTCTGCATCACTAACTTTATTTAATACAACGACAGGAACAATTCCCATTGAACCTATCTGCTTAAGTGTATCGTTCATAATATCCTCTAATATACTAGTATTCTAGTTATATATTCTATCACTTATTGACGGTTATGTCATCATAAAAATATAAGGGATTATCACTAATTATTCTATGAAGAAAAAGCATCTTCTGCCTTTTGTGTAGTAATCCGACGTTTTTCCAAAGTCTTTTCAAAAAGCTCAGAAGCGATTTCCGGGAACTTCTCTTCAATAATTTTTGCGCCAACTTCCGTTATACCGCCTTTTGTAGCCACACGTTCAATCACCTGCTCAAAAGTCATACCCTTTTCGTTAATAAGGGTGGCAGTGCCAAGCAAAGTATCTATAAGCATTTTAGAGATTTTGCTCTCTTCTATTTTCGTGTGCGGAACAGCTGCGTTTTTAATTTCTTTGAACAAAGCTGCAATAAAACCAGGCATACAACTAACAAGCTCAGAGCCCATACCCATTTCATCTTCCGGCAGTTCAATTACATTACCAAAGATTTTCAGCAGCGAACACAGCGCCTCAGCATCCTTTTTCTGAACAAGCTTGTTATAACAGACTAACATCTGCGCCTTATTTACTTCGGCAGTAACGCTTGGAATAACTTTAGAGATTTTGTTCTGCTTACAGATTTGTTCAAGCTGATTAAACTTAATGCTGCCATTTAGTGAAACAATATGTTTTTCCGAACTAAGGACGGGTTCTATTTCGAGCAGCACTTGTTTCATATCAACCGGACGTATACAAAGAAAAATAATATCCGCCAATTTGGCAGCATCGGCATTTGTTTTGCAAAGGTTTACATCATACTTTTGAGAAAGCATTTCGATTTTTGAAAAAGTGCGATTTGCAATAAAAAAGTTATTTGCAGGAACCAGACCTGAATCAAGGATTTTTTCAAATAACATCTGCCCCATGCTTCCATAGCCGATGATTGCAATTTTTAACTTCATATTATTTTCCTTATGATTTACAGCAACTTTCTTCTACAGAAAAAAATCTATTGAGTTCTGGTAGCAGATATTTTTTACCATTTTTCCAAGAGCTTCTTCCTGAGCAGGGAACTCGCCGTTTTCTACAAGGTTACCAATAAAATTACACAGGATTCGGCGGAAATACTCGTGGCGCGGATATGAAAGGAAGCTGCGGCTATCGGTAAGCATTCCAACATATCGGCCAAGTGGTGCTGTGCGGGCATAAACACGAATCTGCTCTTCTATTCCGTCCTTATGATCATTAAACCACCAGGCTGGTCCAAACTGACAGTTACGGAAATTGGCAGCCATTGTTGCAAGCGCTTCATTATCCTTTGGATTAAGATTATATAGGATTGTTCGGGCTTTTGGTTCAGCACTATAAATTGCATTAAGAACTGCTCCAAGCTGAGGTGCAAAATTAAAATCTTGAAGACTGTCTTCGCCAATATTTTTACCGGCAGCTTCCAGCATTGCAGAATTATTGTCACGCAGGGCACCTATATGAATCTGCATTACAAAACCTTTTTGAGCATAAAGCTTACCAAGTTCAATCAACATCCAGCCTTTATATTTTGCGATTTCTTCGCAGGAAAGCTTCTTACCAAGCCAGGCTTTTTCAAAAACATAGTTTACATCATCATAACTTGCCGGAAGATAAAAGTCATTTTCGAGTGAGTGGTCACTAACAACAGATCCGTTCTGCTTAAAGTAATCCATTCGTCTGGCAAGTGCGGCAAGCATATCTTTTAAGGAAGTAAACTTTGTACCATCAGCAGTCTGTAAGCGACTTATATAAGCCGGAAAAGTTGGCGCTTCTGCATTGAGTGCAAAATCAGGGCGGAAAGACGGGCGGGCCTTTACTCCACCGTTTCCCGCAGCAGTTTTCCCTGCCGAAATCTCTGCACTTATCTTTTTATGCCACTCAAGGGAATCAAGCGGATCATCGGTTGTACAAAGCTCACGAACCTTCATTTTTTCCAAAAGTCCACGTGGTCCAAACTCAAGCTTTGTCAAAAGTTCATTGCATTTATCCCAGACAGAGCGGGCATTTTCTTCGGTAACAGGCTCGTCAATTCCAAAATATCGTTTTAATTCCAGGTGGCTCCAGTGATAAAGAGGATTGCCGACACAAAGCTGAAGAGTTTTCACAAAAGCAAGGTAGCGTTCATAATCAGCCTTTGCAACAGCCTCAGCCCCACCGCGCTCTTCATCACTCTTTACACTTCCATCCTTTCGAATATGCCCCGTAATCAATTCTTCATCAACACCAGCTGCACGCATTGCCCGCCATTTGTAGTGGTCATGGTCCAGCCAGGCATTTGCAAGATTTCCAAGCGGTTTGTTTTCGTATATTTCCTGCGCAGACAAATGATTATGAAAGTCAAAAATCGGTTCTGCTTCTGCATATTTGTGATATAAACGCTGAGCTGTTTCGCTCTGCAAAATAAAGTTTTCGTCTAAGAAAGATTTCATATCTCACCTCATATACTAGAATATCACAAACCATATTTTCTGTATATAAAGTGTAAACTTACTTCTTGCCAAACTTCTCCAAAAACTCTGTTCGGTTATGAACATCCGATAAAGTATAAATATAGGTAACGTAATTGTGAACGCTGTGAAGCGAAATAAAAAGCTCACTGCTGATTTCTTCGTTAGATTTACCCTGAAGCATTTTTTCAAAAACAATGCTTTCCTGATTTGAAAGAACAGAAGTAATCGGCTCAAGATTTTCCATAATCGATTCAAAGCGCGATTCCAGATAAGTTCCGCCGTTTTTTACAATGTCCAGGCATTTCAATATTTCCTTTTCGCTGGCAACTTTTGAAATATATCCACTTGCACCAGAGTTCTTTGCCTGCAGAATATAACCAGCAGTATCGTACATTGAATACATTATGCATTTTATCTGTTTATAATTTTTGGTAATTTCCTGGACCAAAGAAAAGCCGCTTTCATCTGCAAGCTGAATATCTACAATAATGATTTCCGGCAAATCTTCTGAGGAGGTTTTTGCAAGAGCCTCAAGACAAGGCTTTACACTTGCAAAAGTTCCGGTAATTTTCCAGTTTGAGTTCTGTTCAAACCAAAAACACAAACCATTCTGCAGCATCTTATGATCATCAACAATATAAATTGTATTTTCCATAATCAATTATGCCTCCATTTTGATTTTCAGAACAACCTTCATTCCTTCATCCGGCGATGTGAAAAAATCTACAGTTCCTCCAATAGAACTCATTCTCTCCCTCATATTCCGTATACCAAAATGATTTTTATGATTCTTAGGATTAAGCTTTTCAATATTGCAGCCAACCCCATCATCAATAACAAAAATTGTAAGATAATTTTCTGCCGGCGGTTTAATAAGTACAGTGACTTTTGTGGCATACGAATGTTTATTTATGTTATTCAAAATCTCCTGAAAAACGCGCACAACATTCAGACAAATAGTTTTATCAAACTCAGGATATGTTATGCTTTTATCAATCTGAATAGAAGAATCAATATTTGTTTTTGTGGTAAACTGCTTGCATAAAGTTTCGATGATAGAGATTAAATCAATTCCATCTTCATCTTTCATCATAGCATCAGCAAGTTCCGCAGGAGTCAAATCATAACAAATATTACGCATTTTAATAATACATTTTGTTATATCCTCAACAACCCTGCTCTTTTGATTCGTATCATCAGTCTGTATAGCTTCGGCTTCTATACGAATTGCCCTTAAATCTTGAACAACCGTATCATGAATCTCCCTGCTGATTTTTGCTTTTTCTACTTCCTGAATCTGTGAAACCTTTTTCCTATATAATTTCTGTTTTTTGAATTGCCTTATTAGAATAATAACCACTATTACCAAAAGCAGTCCAAATAGAATACAGCATAGAACCCGCAAGAAAGAAAGCTGTACTTTAGGATTTTTCATTTGTCCTTTTTTATGTATGATTCGAATCTCGTACTTATCTCCCTTTACAATATATTGTTTATAGTCTTTTGTAATGAAGGTATAATCATCAGCAATAACACGTTTGTTCCAGCCACTCATGCCCTGCCAATCCTCAACAACATTATCAAAAGCCTTAACAATTGTTCTTGTTCCTTTTTCATAAACCAGTATTGTATAGGGCTTATCTTTTTCGATTTTCTCTTTTTGTGAATAATGGGGTAATATGCAATAAATACCTTCATAATCAGTTTCTTTTAAAGGATTATCACCATCATAAAAAAGACGAGGATCCTGCCCTTCTTGAGCAAAGCAGATTGTAAGACTTAAAAGACAAATAAGCAAACTGATTATTTTTTTTGATATTGTTTTCATAAAACCCCTT
>JAFZRP010000038.1 GCA_017619795.1 Treponema sp. | reverse complement strand
TATCAGAAGCCGGATCCTTATGCAGAAGAAATGCAGAAACGTTTGCAGGACGCAATGATGCAGTCTTCCCGCTTTGCAATGGATACTGCAATGGAAGCACAAAAGCTTGCACACCAGCTTGCCGATGAGCAGGAGGTTCTTAAAAACCGTCTGAACGAAATGGAAGAAAAACAGGCATCTGGTTTCTACAATAAGCAGGATGATCTTGCAGCGACACCGGAAGAAATTGAAACAGCGCCTATGACACAGGAAGTTATGCCTGAGGAAGCTGTAGCGGAAGATGTTTTGCCGGATGATGAAGCATTTGCCGGTGAACCTATCTCAGGAGATACAATTATAGAAGATGCTCTTGCTGATGAGCTTACTGATGCAGAGCCTCTTGATGAACCGGATACAGGTTCGTTTGTTGGAAACGAAATGCTTACAGATGATGAAACTGAATCCCTCATCGGAGAGATGGGTGACGAAGATTATGAAGCTCATTTCCCAATCGTTGATGATATTTTACAGGAGCTTACACAGGAGCCTGAAGATTTAATTCCAGAGGTTGATGATGTTTCTGATATTGATTTCGATGCAATTGAAGAAGAACCAGCCGAAGAAGTGTTTGATTCAGTAGAAGAGATTGATGAGAATGTACCTGAGATAGAAGCTGTTGAAGTAGTAGAAGAATCCGAAGAGGATGAGACTGAAGTTGTAGAAGTTGCAGAAACAGAAGAAGAGAAAACTGCTGCTCCTGCTGAAATTTTGTTGCCGGCTATAGAAAAGGTTCTTGAAGATGACGAGGAAGCAAACGAAAACGCACCTGAAATCGAAATGTTCAAGAAACTGATTTCGTTGAGCGACTATTTGCCGGAGGATGAAAAAGAAAAGTTCCGTACCGGTAAACAGCGCATGCAGATGGAATACCTTATTTCAAAGATGTCTGGTAAACCGGGCTTACTTAAAACAAGTCAGTCTTTACGAAAAACTGGCGTGCTTGGCGAAGTTGATGCAGTTACAAGCGATGAAAGCGGAAATATCAGTAATCAGGCAATAAAGGATGTTATTGGAATTATGAAAAAGCTTTCTGCTGATCTTGAAGATAAGAATCTAGCAAAAGCCTTGTGCAGCAGCGCAGACAATGTCCTTGAAAAAATTGAGCTTGAAGACAAGAAATCCCAGATTTTCGTAAGCTAGCTTATCTTCGTATGCTTACCATAGAAGCGTATTTTCCGCCCTGTTCTACAAGCTGCGCATGGTTTCCTCTTTCTGCAATCTGTCCGTGATCAACATAGAATATTACATCTGCATTGCGGATAGTAGAAAGTCTGTGCGCAATAATAAAGCTTGTTCGTCCCTTAAGCAGCTCTCCTAAGCCCTGCTGCAAAGCTTTTTCTGTGTGTGTATCTACAGAAGAGGTTGCTTCATCAAGAATAAGGATTCTCGGATCACTCAAAAGAACTCTAGCAAAGCTTATAAGCTGTTTTTGTCCCTGACTCAAGCCACCGCCGTTTGCAGAAATCTTTGTGTTGTAGCCGTCCGGGAACGCAGAAATAAAGTCGTGAGCCTGAACAGTTTTAGCTGCCGCAATACATTCTTCATCAGTAGCATCAAGCCGGCCATAACGGATATTTTCCATAATTGAACCGCTGAACAGGAATGAATCCTGAAGCATTACGCCAACCTGTTTTCTAATAGATTTAATCTGGAGATCCTGAAGATTTAGTCCGTCAATCAGGATGCGTCCTTCATCAGGATTATAAAAGCGGGTAAGAAGATTAACTATAGTTGTTTTGCCGGCACCTGTTGGTCCAACAATTGCAACTGTCATACCCGGAGTGATTGTGAAATTAACATCCTTCAAAACAGGATTGCCCGGCTCGTAGGAGAAGGTTACGTGATCAAAGGCAACGTGACCGCGGATTGGTGGAAGTTCAGTTGCACCAATTTTATCAGTAATATCTTCTGGTTCATCAAGAAGCTCAAAAATACGTTCAACATAAGCGCCGGTTGTTACCATTGAGTTGTAGAAGTTTCCAAGGTTCTGAATAGGGAACCAGAAACGCCAGATGTAGCCTGCAAACGCAACAAGAGTTCCGACAGTTACTGTACCGCCCATTCCATCTCCAAGCCACGCAATACCAGCCATATAAACAAGGGCAACTCCAAGAGTGGAAAGATTGTCTACTACCGGCCAGATAATGTTGTTGATGTTTACAGCTCGAATCCATACAGTTTTACATTTGTAACACAAATCATCAAAAATCCCCTGATTTACTTTTTCGCGTGCAAAGCTCTGGGTAATTTTCATTCCGTTAAGGCTTTCGGAAATATAAGCGGTTAAGTTAGAACGCTTGTAGCTTTCCTGCTTCCAGGCTTCGTGCTGTTTTTTCTTCATGGAAAAAAGGATGATGAAAAGCACCGGAAGAACTGCCATACAAACAAGAGTAAGCTTTACATCAATTGCAAGCATAAACCCGATGATTACGATAAGCGTGAAAAGGTCAGAAATCAACTGGATTATACCGTTAGAAAGCAGGTCCGAAAGTGAGTTTACATAGTTTACAACGCGGATAAGGATTTTTCCGTGTGGACGGCTATCAAAGTAGGTAAACGGAAGACTCTGAAGCTTTGTAAAAACATCCCGGCGGATATTTACAATTATTTTCTGAGCAACTCTTGTCATTATCTTAAGCTTTTCTGCAAGAAGAACGCGGACTAAAAGCGTAGATACAAGCAGAATTGAAGATAAGATGATAAGCATCTTAAAGTTTTTGGCAGGCATTGCCTGGTCAATTGCCATACGGATTAAGTACGGGCTTGTAAGCGAAATTGCAGAAGAAAGCAGCATTAAAAGACAGGAGAAAGCCATCCAGCCTCTGAAAGGCTTAATCCACTTGAACAGCCGCATAATAATATGTGCATTAAACTTACGTTCTATTTCTTCATCTGTGTCAAACTTATTACGTGCCATTTTTCCCTCCTAGTTCTGTTCTTCCCAAACTTGTCTATAATAGCCGTCCTGGGCCATAAGCTGCTCATGGGTACCGCTCTGTGTGATTTCGCCGTTCTGAATTACGAGGATTACATCTGCATTTTCAAACGAAGAAACTCTGTGGCTTATAATAAACATTGTGTGACCGCCGCTCTTAATTTTAATTGAGTCGCGGATTTTCTTTTCAGTATCGTTGTCTACGGCACTTGTGGTGTCGTCCAGAATCATAATCTTAGGGTCGGAAAGGAAAAGACGAGCAAGCGCAATTCTCTGCTTCTGACCGCCGCTGAGTCCAACACCTCGTTCACCAACGATTGTATCGTAGCCGTCTGTAAGGTCACCAATGAACTCTTTTACACGGGCAAGCTCTGCTGCTTTTTCAACCTCTTCAAAGGAAGCGTCCACATTTCCAAAAGCAATATTTCCTTCAACTGTGTCGCTGAACAAAAAGGCTTCCTGCATTGTGATTCCAACATTCTTTCGCAAATACTGCAGGTCATATTCCTTTACGTTTATACCGTCTATAAGAACCTCGCCGCCAGTAACGTCGTAGTAGCGGCAAAGAAGATTTGCAATTGTAGATTTTCCCGAACCTGTAGGTCCAAGAATACCAACAGTTTGTCCCGGGGAGATGACAAAGTTTACGTCGCGCAGGACAGGAGTTTCGTTGTATGCAAAGCTGACATGGCGGAACTCAACTTCACCAATGATTGGAACATCGCGCTTAATTGCCGATTCATCATCATTCTTGATTTTTGGTTCTGCACACCAAAGCTCGTAAAGTCTGTCCTGAGAAGCGCCAAAGTTCTGCATGTTATCTACAAGTGTTCCAAACATGTTGATTGGCTGGGTAAAGGCCCACATAAGTCCGTTGAAAGTTACCAGCTGTCCGATTGTCATTTCTTCGGTCATAACAAGGTAGCCACCGAACAGAATAAGAATAACAGGAAGAATACCGCAGAGTGCTTCAATCCAAGGAGTGTACTTAACGCGTACATCAGCATTTTTTACGGCAACATCGCGGAATTTTTCGTTTTCTGTATCAAACTGGCGTATTTCGTGATTTTCGCGGACAAAAGCTTTTACTACGCGGTTGCCTTCAATGTTTTCGCCGACACGTGTGTTCAATACCGCAAACTGGTCGCGGACAGCAAGGTGTGCCGGACGGATATGGATTTTGAACTTCTGTACAAGAAACAGAACAGGTGGTGCAATTACCATAAAAGCAATTGTAAGCTTCCAATTTATTGACGAGAGCGTGATTATGGAAAAGATGTAGATTAACGAGTTTTCCAGAATCTGATAAAGAACCCAGGCAACAAAGTGACGAACCTTGTCTAAGTCTGAGGTAAGCAGTGTCATAACGTTACCTGTCTGAGCGTTGTCGTACCAGGAGAAATCGAGCTTCTGGATATGATCGTACAAATCCTGGCGCATTTTTAAGATTACGTTCTGGGAACAGTGTTCAAAAATTACCTGATACGTATAGCGGATGATTGATTTTCCAAGAGTGGTGCCAACCATAACAAGAATGAGACGCAAAAGCAGTTCGTGTCTGCCACCTCTAATAACCTTGTCGACAATGTTGCCGGTAACAAGCGGGTTTATCATATTTAAAGCTGCAACGCAAACGCTTAAGAATAAGCCTGTCATCATCAGAAAGCGATAGTGGCGTACATAAGACCAGACCCAGGAAAAAGCTTTGTTTTTTTTCATAGATGCCCCCAAAAAAAGCTTAACATCACTTTAACATCTGTTTCTGGTTGCTGGTATAAGGAATAATGAGATAAATTGTATGATTCTCTTCAAAAAAACTTTTATTTTTCTGGAACTGGATGAATGTTTTTTTAATTAGACCATCGCAATTACAATCTAATTATTCTGGAATGGGTTAGTATTTCGTTACCGTTCTCTGTAATGAGAATATCATTTTCGAGGCGGCAGCCACCGGTTTCTTCGTCGTAGAGGCCTGGTTCAAGAGTTATAATCATTCCTGGGGCGAACAAAAGCTCTGGAGAAGTTTTTGTGCTTACGCGTGGGAACTCGTGAATCTCAAGACCAATTCCGTGACCGAGAGTATGAGGCATTTTCTTTTTTGCTGTGGCAAATACCGAATCGGCTTTTTTTGCGGCTTCCTGAACGGAGTGTTCCTTTGTGTAAAGCTTGAGACATTCATCATAAGCCTTTTGAACAAGGGAAAGCTGCTTTTCCTGTGCTTCAGAAAGCTTGCCCTTTGCGATTGTAATTGTTGTGTCGCTTGTATAGCCCTTGTAAACTACACCAAAGTCAAGAATTGAAAGACCTTTGCCCGGCCATTCTGCTGCAGTGTAATTAGGGAAGGCATGGATTGCAAAGCTTCTGGAAGGACCGGCAGCAAGTGTATCAAAGCCTGTTCTGTCGCAGCCATGCAGCCTGCATTCTCGTTCAATCAAAAGTGCAACATCTGTTTCAGTTTTAATTTCGCCGCTCTTTATCTGCTTTTCAATTTTTTCAATAATCAGGTCACCAATTCTGGCTGCTTCCTTTGTACACTCAATCTCGTATTCATCCTTTATGAGACGAGCATTTACCGTAAACTTGTAAGCACCGTCTTCCTTACAGCTGCAGTCGTAATTACTGAGGGCGTCCAGAAAACGCAGATACTGTGGATATGAAAGATAAGGTGGAAGCTCAATTTTCGAAGTCTTTCTGTGAGAGGCAGTCATATTAAGAACAGCTTTTACAGCATCTATTTCTTTATTTTTGTAGCGGGTGTATGGAATAAGCTTGTCGTAGAAGCCGTTTTTTCTTGCAAGAATCTCGTCCCACGGAATAAGGATTGTGCAGCCGTCTGTAAAAATAATAAGGACTGTATCGTTAGCATGGCCTGTGTAGTATGCAATGGAAGGATCGCGGTGTTCCTCACTGTCTATAAAAACTGCTGCACCTATGTTGTTTTCTTCAAGATAATTGCTAAGGGCTTCGCGTCTTGCTCTATAAATCTGTTCAAGTTCTTTTCTTGTGTATTCTTTCATATCATCAACCTCAATCTTTAGGATTTTCTTACCTTCTTCAAAATGGCTTTAACTATATCATCCTTTGTAATAACCAGTTCAAGCACGCCTACTGCAAAATAAATAAGCGCTGTAATTAAAATAGGGACACCGTAGGCAATCACTCTTCCATAACCGTCAAAGGCATTAACAAGCAGCGGGCGCACAAAATAGCACGGTACGGCGGCAATCACTGCAAACACACCGATTCTTAAGGCATACAAAACAGATTCCTTAAGCACCTTTTTTATCTGAATGGAATGCATTCTGCGCATAAAAATGAATAGGAAGATTGTGTTTATAAAGCTTGCAAGACTGAGAGCAAGTGCAATTCCCTGACCGCCCATAGGCTTTATAAGGATAAATACAAAAAGAATGTTTGTTGCAAAGCTGATTATTCCGGCGAGCGTTGGTAATTTTGTGTTTCCCTGGGCGTAGAAGGCTGGGGAAATAATTCTGTTGAGCGCTATAAAAAGAAGTCCTGCAATGTGGAACCGAAACTCGCTGAGAGTAAGCGCAACAGAATCATCATCAAACATTTTTGTTTTGTAAAGCAGGGAAATAAGCTCTTTTCCAGTTACAAGAGAGTAGGCGGTAACCGGAATGGAAATCAACGTCATTATCTTTATTGCCTGAATTAAGATTCCGTTGAACTCGTCCCATTTCTGTTCGTTTGCAAGTCCGCTCATATCCGGGAGAATTACTGTACCGATTGAAACTGCAAAAATACCGAGAATAAGCTCCTGAAGGCGGAGACTGTACTGGAGACTGGAAGCAATTCCTTCTCCGGCACGGGTTGCCATTGAGGTAGAAACTAAGTCATTCAACTGGTAAGCGGCAATTCCTATGATTGTTGGAACTATAAGTGAAACAACTTTCCTGGTTCCAGGATTTGAAAAGGTCTTTTTAAGCGAAGTCAGGTGGATTTTCCAGCCGGTTTTTCGAATAAACGGCCACTGGAATATAGCCTGTATACTTCCGCCGGAAATAACACCAATTGCCATTGCTCTTGCAGGGTTGGAAGTGTGCGGCGCAAGGATGTAGGTTGCGGCTATAACGATTGAGTTGAACAAAACCGGGGTAAAGCCGGAAGGTGCGAAAATGTTGCAGCCGTTCAGAACGCCCTGGAAAAAAGCGGCAATTGAAATAAGGAAAAGATATGGAAACATTATCCTTGTAAGGATTGTTATTTCGCTTCGTTGTGAGAGCCAGTAATCCATCTGCTGCTGGTATTCAGCAGGATCGATATTGAGGGAGACCTTTCCGAAAAGCGGGAAAAAATGCGGAAAATCCGGGAGGAACTGGAGCTTTTCGAGGACTGGCTTTTTGCAGAAGATTGGGGTAATCCACGGGGTTATAAGAATGCCGATTATGACAATGCAGGCTGTAAGAAAGGTTACGAGCGTAAGGGTAGAGGCTATAAACTCCTGCGTTTCTTTTCTGCTCTGTTCATCATCACCTTTTTTAAGATATTCCTTAAAAGTAGGGATAAAGGCAACAGAAATTGCGTTTTCGGCAAAAAGTCGGCGTAAAAGGTTCGGAATCTGGAAGGCAACAGAAAAACAGTCGGCAAAAAGACCTGTTCCTAAAAAAGCAGCCTTTGTACTTTCCCTTATGAGCCCCATAATTCGTGAGGCAAAGGTCATAAGCGATAAAATTATTCCAGACTTTACTATTGATTTTTCTTTTTTCATTGCAATAAAGAATATCTAAGTTGCGGATTTTTATCAATTGATTTATAATTAATAAATCATTGGGGTTCCTATAAATGGCTGAAAAAACATTTTTTACAAAGGTTGGTCAAACAAGAATTTTACCCTTAGGGCTAAAAATCCTGGCTATCTTTGTCTGCCTTATTCTATTTTCGAATTTTGCGACGAACTATATCTCTTTGCAGCTTTCAAAGAGAGAGGTTATTACGCTCAATAATACGATAATGATAGAGCAGTTGAAGGAGCTTTACAATAATTCAGTAAATCAGTACGAAATCTACAGCTATTCAAAAAGCAAAGAAAATACAGTAGAAGCCCTTTCTAAAGTTGCAAAGGCAGGATTTGAACATGATAACAGTGTTGCCCTTGCCCTTAAGCGAAACGGAAACCTCGATTTTGTAGTATGCAATAATGATTCAACAATCTGGACTCGTTTTATAGATGAAACTGCCCTTAATGTTCTTCTGGACGATTTGAGCGACGGTAAAATGGAAGGCTCAATTTCTTTTAAGGGCTATGAAGGCGAATACTTTGGCGTATACAAGTATCAGGAGGATTGGGATTATTTCTTAATTCGTGCTGAGCTTCGCCGCGATATGAATAAGTCCATAAACAGAGTTTTCGTAATCATTTCTATTATAATTATGGTGCTCACAATATTCTTTATTGTAATGGGCTACTTAATTCTTGAAAAACAGTTCAGACCTCTGCATCAGTTTACAGAAGCTCTTCTTGAAATGCAGAACAATAAATCTCTTGGAATTATTGACCTTTCAAAGGCGCCAAACGACGATATTACTTATTTTGCCGCTTCATTCAACTCGCTTTCTACAGCGGTAAACAGCCTGCTTACAACTTTCCAGAAGTTCGTTTCTAAGGATATTGTTGCAAAGGCTTATTCTGGTCAGGAAGTTGGTCTTGAAGGACGTCAGCAGGAGCTTACAATGCTCTTCTCCGATATCAAGAGTTTTACTTTCAGAACAGAAACCCTTGGTAATGACATAATGGACGTTTTGAACGTTCACTACAATAAGGTAATTCAGAATGTACACACAAATGAAGGTGTTGTAGGTTCAATCATTGGTGATGCAATTCTTGCAGTTTTTGGAACTTCAAAAACAGAACAATCAAAATCACTTAATGCAATAGAAGCTGCCTGGGAAATTACCCGTTCTACAGCAGAGCTCAGAAGGCTTATGAACGACAGAAAGGTTGCAATTGAAAAGAAACGCGAGCTTACAGAGTCTGAGCTTAAGGTTTTTGAGGCTGTTTTGCTTGATGTTGGTGTTGGTATTGATGGTGGTGAAGTATTCTACGGAACAATCGGTCGAGACGACAGCCGTAATCCTAAAGATGCACACATGACAAACACTGTAATCGGCGATACCGTAAACTCTGCTTCACGACTTGAAGGTTTAACCAGAATCTATCATCTTCCGGTAATTGTTTCTGAATATATAAAGAAAGAAGTTGAAAATGAAACAAATAGATTTAAGTTCTTTGAAATTGATACAGTTCTCGTAAAGGGTAAGACAGAAGGAAAGAAGATTTACTTCCCGCTTGATTCCGCAGACGCAGATCCACTTACCGTTATGAAGTTCAAGACTTATGAAATGGCATTGCAGGCTTATTATGAAGGTGACTGGGATGCTGCACGTTTCAATTTCAGAGAATGTGGATTAGACGTAGCAACAGTGTTTATGGATAGGATTGGTGAAAGCAGGGCACCGAAAAATTGGAGTGGTATATGGACAATGACGACAAAATAAAAGATACCGAAAGTAATGACGGCATTGACAGTTCTATGGCACTCAAAAGAATCACTCCAGAAGAAGATTTTTCAAAGGAGTTAACTGCAAAGGATTTTATTCCGCAGCGCGAGATTCATAAAGAAGTCCGAATGTTCCTTGACGAGGAGCTGGAAACCCTCCATAGAGCACGTGCAGATGTTCAGGCTTACAATCTTGAAAAAGAGTTCTCAAAAACCTCAAAGCATAAATCACCGCTTGCAATGATTCTTCTTGGAATCTGTTTTTTAGTTGTTCTTTCTACCGTTGTTGTTATGTCGCTCGTAATTGATCAGAAGGACAAAGGCATTTCTGTTGAAATGAGTGTTTTTGATGATTTGAACCTTAAAAATCTTCTGGATACAGTTTCTAAAATCCAGGATAACTATGATTCAGCAGTAAAAAGCCGCTCAGATTTGATAAACAACAGGGAATCAGAGTTTAGAAATGCAGAAGCTAAACGCGATCAGGAAATCTTCCTTATAAAATCGCTTAAGCTGCCTGCTTCGGACGAAAAAGACCGCATAAATAAAATAAATAAAGCATATGATGATTCTGTTCAGAGCATAAACAGCCAGTATGAGCCGAAAATTAAAGCTCTCGAAGCCGAAATCAACGATTATGAAGAGCAGTTAAAAGAGTATGATGCTTCGAAGATTCAGGCCGCACAGGAACAGGAAAGACTTATAAACAGTGAACGACGTGTACAGGAGCTTGAACGCAGAAAGCTTGCTCAGCAGTATGAAGACAGAATTGCAGAGCTTGAAAAGACAATAGAGCTGCTTCGTTCTTCAAGCAGTGATGATGTTTATAATTCCATCACAACTTTATCCTCTAAGTATCAGGCTGAAATTAATGGCTTAGACCCTAAGCTTCACGACATTAAGGCTGAAGACTTAATTGTAGAAGCCAAAAAGAACAGTTCCGGCAAGTTTGACAGCAAAAAAACTGTTTCCGGTATTTCTGATGAAACAGCAGTAAGCGGTTTTGAGCAGTTCCAGAAGGATTATGACAGCTATTCATATCTTTTGAATGCAGTTTCAGCTCTTCCTCAGAAGAACTCAATTCCTTCTTATGTGGCAGCTTCAAAAACCTTTGTTAATTCAATGGGAAAAACCTTCTCGGACACAACAGTTGCCCTTGAAAATGACAAGAAAAATCTTTCTAAGCAGGTAAAGAACCTTTCTTCCGAGGTTTCTGGTCTTGTAAAGGATTATGATTCGCTTATAGATGAATATAATGAGCTTGTTGATGAGTACGATGAGCTTTACGATTCCAGTGAAAACGAAAAGGCAGAGCTGAAGGTTAAGTTTGAGGCCGAAAAGGCAGAGCTTTTGCAGCAGAATGATAAAGAAAAAGAGCAGCTTAAAAACGATATGCTCAACGATTTCTCAAAGGAAACTGAAAAGAACAAAAAGGTTTTCGAAGAGTGTATTGCCGGTGTTATCACAAGTTCAAAGGCTATGGCCGCTGTAATTTCAGCCGAATCAAAATCAGATATTCAGATTTATGTAACACCGGAAGTAAAGAAGCTTATTGGTGGTGTTGAAGTTCCTGCAGAAATCAGGGCTGTAAAACCAGTAAAAGGCACAATCAAGGCAGACGGCGAATACTTTAAGTTTATCCCTGCAAAAGACAAAAACGGCTTAGTCGTAGACTTTGACCTTTCTACTGTTACACCAGGTCTTATTGTTAAGCTGACGGTAAAAAAATAACTGACAAAATATCAAATTTTGTAATTTTCCTTGAATAAAACTCAGCAAATTATTAAATTAGAGCTATGAAAAATAACCTTCTTCCGATCAGAATCGGTATTGACGTAGGCTCTACTACAGTAAAAATTGCAATACTTGATGATGATGACAAATTGATTTATGGTGACTATCAGCGTCACCGTGCAGACATACGCAGCACAATTATTTCAGTAGCAAACAAAGCTTTAGATTATCTTGAAAAAAATATAGAAAATGGCGCTGAGCGGACTGTTACAGTAAAGGTAACCGGTTCTGGTGGACTTTCTGTTTCTCAGTGGCTCAATATACCTTTTATACAGGAAGTAATTGCTTCTACAACAGCAGTAAAAAAGCTTATTCCGCAGACAGACGTTGTAATTGAGCTTGGTGGAGAGGATGCAAAAATTACATATTTTGACGGCGGTGTAGAGCAGCGAATGAATGGTACTTGTGCCGGTGGAACTGGTGCTTTTATCGACCAGATGGCAGCTCTTCTTGAAACAGATGCTTCCGGTTTGAACAAGCTTGCAGCCGGTGCAAATCAGATTTATCCAATTGCTGCCCGTTGTGGTGTATTTGCAAAAACAGACATTCAGCCACTTATTAACGAAGGTGCCCGCCGTGAAGATATAGCAGCCTCAATTTTCCAGGCAGTTGTAAGTCAGACAATTTCGGGCCTCGCCTGCGGTAAACCAATCCGCGGAAATGTAGCTTTTCTTGGAGGCCCGCTCCACTTTTTGGATCAGCTTAGAAAACGCTTTGTAGAAACCCTTAAGCTAAGCGAAACCGAAACAATTGTTCCGGAAAATGCTCAGCTTTTTGTCGCCTCTGGTTGTGCGTTCAGTGCAGAGAGAACATTTACCGGCGACAATGAAAACTTCCAGTTCCCTACAATTACAACCTTCCGCGACTCCCTTAAAAACCTTGTTGATGCAGAGCTAAGCGAAGTACAGCGACTTGAACCGCTTTTTAAGGATGAAAAAGAGCTCGAAGAGTTCAGAACCCGTCACGAAAGTCAAAAGGCAAGGCGCGGCGAACTGGCAAAAACACACGGACCGGTTTTCCTCGGCTTGGATTCCGGTTCAACAACGACAAAGGCTGTCCTCATAGATAAGGATGGAAAAATAATCTGGAATTTCTATGCCCACAATCAGGGAAATCCGGTGGAGCTTGCGGTTCAGGTGCTTAAGGATTTGTACAAACAGCTTCCGGACGATGTTTACATTGCCCGAGCAGTTTCTACCGGTTACGGAGAGGCACTTTTCCAGGCAGCTCTCGGTGTAGATTCTGGAGAAGTTGAAACAATCACTCATTTCCGTGCGGCTAACTTTTTTGTTCCGGGTGTTGAGTTCCTGCTCGACATCGGCGGTCAGGACATGAAATGTCTCAGGATGAAGGATGGAGCAATCGTAAGCATTCAGCTGAACGAGGCTTGTTCTTCGGGCTGTGGTTCCTTCCTTGACAATTTTGCCAACACCATGGGAATGGATGTACGCGAGTTTGGTCAGATAGCGCTTATGGCATCAAAGCCAATAGATTTA
>JAFZRP010000037.1 GCA_017619795.1 Treponema sp. | reverse complement strand
TTTAAGAAAGAAAAACAAGTAGTTCTCATTATGGGACAAGCTGGCCATGGTAAAACAACATTGACAAATAGACTTTTAAATACTGCTTGGAATACTTGTGCCTATGATACTGGAACTACTCTTCCTTTCATAAAATCATACATAAAGAAAAAGAATGGTTGTAGAGAAATAATCATGGAACCTTATATAGATAAAAGAAGAGCAGATATAGAGTTATCATGGTTAGGAGTATCAAAAGTCTGCATGCATCAAAAATTAATTGAAACAGTTCGTTGGGAAGTAACGAATGATACAATAACCCATTTAAAGCTTAATGAGAAGTATGATACAATAACATTTGTCGATTTAATGGGTATAGGCGATTCCATATTAACAAATGAACATTACAATAAAATATATCGTGAATTTGCTACATATGCAACCCAGATTATTTGGGTGACTGATGCTTGTAGAAGAGGCTATTTAGAAGATATAAAAACATTAAAATATATATACAAGATTTTAAGAAACATAAACAAAATAATAATATGTTTAAATAAAGTCGATGCTATTGCCAAGGAAAAGGATCAAGAGTTGTCAGATGCTCCAACTCAATATCAGCAAAATATCATAAGGGAAAAAATTATAGATGTATTTGGATATTTTAGTAAGATATTTTCAAATGATTTATTAACTATTAAAGACATTATACCCTTATCAGCGAAAACAGGATGGAACTTTGAAGCATTACAAGGTTTGTTTTTTATATAAACTCATTTACATAAAAAAGCTTAACGAATGGATAATTATTTTTACAAAAATGATTATAAGTAAACCACAAATATCAAGGAGGACAAAATGCTAAGTAATCTATTTAAAAATACTTTTCGACAAACTTCATCCCGAAAATCCAAAAGCCTAAATTTAGTTATTGCTATAAATGGAGTAGATTTAATTGAACCTGGTGATTGGAATACTGTAATCAATTCTCCTTCGAATGAACAAGAAAAGAATATAAAGTCAGAATGCGAGGCTTTAGCCAAACGTCTTTCACGTTCTACTGGAGTTCCAAGAGACCAAATTGAATACTATTCCGCACTACAATATTACAGATTAATTAATTTATTAACTGCAATGACAATAGCAACTCCAGACGGTTTTATTTGGGGACAATTCAAGCCAAAACTTTTTGATGATAAAATAACCGATCCCCAAATTAAAGAATCTATAAAAAAAATGAGAAAGGAACAATATCCAGATTCAAATCTATCTGCGATGGAAATAATATTGAAAAAAATACAGGAAAAACTTTCGCCTGAAGATTTTAATGAGCTAAAAAATGTAATGGAACAACGAACATCAAAACCGCCAAAAGTCGCTATGTTTGGACAGGCAGGCGTGGGAAAAACAACCACAATATGTTCTTTGGTCGGCATTGATTATGACGAAGCTGTAAAAAATGGATTGATTAGCCATACGGGACAGGGAACTTTAGATGTCAGGATTCATCAGCTTAAGACTCAACAAGGCATTATTGATTTAATTGATTTGCCTGGCTATGGAGTGACCGAAGAAGAAGATGCAAAACATTATGAGCTTTATAGAAAGATAATTTCAGAATGTGATGTTATAGTCCTTGTGATTCAAGCGACAAATAGGGCTATGGCACAAGATGAGACAATGATAAAAAAAATAAAGGAATGGATTACGAAGTCAAATTAAATTATTTATTATACGCATTAAAAAATTGTAATAGTAGAAGAATATTTTATAGTCTTGTTATAGCTGTAAAAATACTTGATGAAAACGCAAAAGCAGATTACTAAATGAATACAGGTATGGTATTTTTGTCATTCATAAATCATATTTATTGTCTTAGTAGATTTAGTTATAATTTATAAGTATTTATTAAGAACAAGGAGAAAAAACATGTCGGATAAAGAAAATCAAGAGGCAATAAAACATCAACTTCAAGGTGAAAATAAGGCCAAGCAAAAACAAATTACTTCAAGTCTAAACAATTTTATAAAGTGGTTAAATACAATTCGTCTACTAGAGTGGATATATAAAAAGTTTCAAGATCCTGACGAAGTAATAGAAAAAATTGAACAAATTCTTGAATGGTTAAAAGATATATTCGATTTATAATCCGACATCTTCTTTGCCACCATTTCGCTACATGTTAAGTAGAGGGCATCCAAAAAGTCAGAAGACATGACCGAACCGATCCGGTCACGACTTGTCTGGCAGTCTGAAAAGCCCGATTCATCTGTTTTTTCAGGGGTCAATACCCCTGTACGGACACCAAATCACTGTTTTTGCATGAAAAAAACACGGGCTGAAGACACGGGCAACCCCGTCCGTCGAACACGGGCGTCATGTTTTGCGGTTTTCCTGCGATTCCGCGCCTTCAGGACGCCTTCCGCGCGCCGTCCGCCTTGCGCCTCTCCTCCTCCCGCCGCTTCGCCTCGCGTTCGCGCAGGAGCAGCGCCCTGCCGAAATTGTAGGCGACGGCCTTCTCGAGCATCTCGGCGCGGACGTCGGACAGGCCCGTCCTGCGCATCCTGCCGAGGCCGTGCGCCCACTTCAGCGTGTACACCAGGGATTCGACCGACGAACGGAGGTCCCTGAGCAGCCGGAACTCCGGCAGGTCCCATTCGCCGCGCATCAGCCTGCGTCCCTTGGAGCCGCTGAAGGAGACCTTCCCGAGCCGAGTTTCTTCGCCGCCTTGCGGTTGGCGGCGAACGTGTAGCCGTCGTCGGCCGTCACGGAGGCGGGCATGACGCCCGTCGCCTCCCTGCTCTTCTCCAGCGCGGGGATGAA
>JAFZRP010000036.1 GCA_017619795.1 Treponema sp. | reverse complement strand
CCTCGCGGATTCTCTGCTTTACACCATCGCCAGTCAAAGAACCGTCTGGCAAAACAATAGCAGCTCGACCACCATCACGAAGATAGCGAATCATCAAAAGCAAAAACAAGTCGGCACTTTCTGTAGTACGGAACTGAGCCGGATAGTTAGTTTCAACACCATCACTTACACTCGCACCAAAAGGCGGATTTGCAAGAATAACATCAACTTTGTCTTTAGCCCCAATAGAAGTATATTCACGGTTCAAGCTGTCGCCGTTAATAATATTCGGAACTTCAATATCATGCAAAATCAGATTGGTTACACAAAGCATAAAAGGAAGCGGCTTTAATTCCTGACCACGAATCGTTTCTTCCAGAGTCTTCAAATCTTCAACAGAATGAACATCCTGCGCCCTGATATTTTCAATAGCACTCGTCAAAAATCCGCCCGTACCACAGGCTGGATCAAGAACCTTTTCACCAAGCCGTGGATTAATAATCTCCGTCATAATTTCTGTAACAGCACGCGGAGTATAGAACTCTCCATAGTTACCCGCACTCTGCAAATCACGCAAAAGACTTTCGTAAATATCTCCAAAAGTATGACGGTCTTCGCTGGCATTAAAATCAATCTCATTCAGCTTGTTCACAACCTGGCGGATAATCGTACCGTTCTTCATATAGTTGTTAGTGCCCGCAAAAATATCACGCACCAGAACAGCCCGTCGGTTCACACCATCATTACCAGAAAAAACATCAAGATTCTGCAGCCCCGGAAAAAGCTCACCGTCCACAAACTCCTTCATCGCATCTCCGGTAATGCCTTCACTATCTCCAGCCCAAGCACGCCATCTCAACTTTTCAGGAATCACAGAAACATAATCATCGTTCAAAAGCTCCATCTCCGCATCCTTGTCATCCAGGATTTTGAGCGTAATCATCCATCCCAGCTGCTCAAGCCTCTGCGCATCTCCCGAAACACCCGGGTCTTTCCACATGATATTCTGCAAAGATTTTATGATTCCTGATATATTTGGCATTTTTTTGCTCCTTTTATTTTTCACTTAGGAGGGGAAAGCCTTCCCCCTCGCTCCAACACGCCTGCGGCGTTTTCCGCTACCCCTTCTAGCGGGGACACCCCGCAACGCCCCGATTTTGAACTATTTCCAAAAAGGAAACAATTCGACCGTATTTCTACTCTTGTCTATAAGAATTCCAAAATTCAATATAGACTAATCTCAAACAAAGCCACCAGAAATAAATAACAGAGTGTGATTGCATTTGATTCATATCTAATAATCCATGCGCTACATTATTTCGTAAATTAGATCCAAATGAATTGCACAAAAGTGCTTTTATTTCAAAACCTAAATCTTTTCCAAATATTGAATCAAATTCAGGATTTTTAACAAGAGTACTCAATCCATTTTCTGTTTCGATTCCATCTTTATCAATACCAGAAGTTTTTACATTTGCTAAACGCAGTTGATATCTAACCATATTTTCGACTTGAGGAACTAATAAATGTAAGGCAGTGATGAAATCATATTCAAAACCTGCCATTAACCCTTTTGTAATAATTCCTTTTCTATTGTTGGGAAATATAGTTGATTTATTTACTATTTCATTTAATTCTCTAAAAGAAAAATTATGTTCATTTGTAAATACTTGTAATGCAGGTAAAATTGCTCCAACTACATGGATTTGAATATAATTTTGATATTCAAACATCATCCATTGAATAACATTTTCATCATCATCTGATAATTGACTTTTCAAATCATACCCTTTTGTCCGAGCTACAATTCGACCATCATCACCATAGAATTGCTTTGGAATAAAAGAAAATAGAGCACTGTGTTTTAGCATCGTTATTGAATTTTCTTTTATTTCTTCATATGAAATATGTGCATCTAGTAATGAAAGAAATCTTAAGGCTTCTTCCTTTGTTTTACCCACTATATGGTTTGTTATTTGTTTAACACATTCAGATAAATTAATCGGAATTGAAAATCCACCCATATTAGCAATACATTTTTGACCAGCTTCTCGTATTTTGTCTGCTATTTCCTTTTCTTCTGCCTCGGAGAAATATAAACGTCTATTTTCTCTTTTTATGCTTCGAAGAATTTTCAAGGCTTCTTCATAATACGCAGTCTCTGAAATTCCAGCCTTATCATCTTTAGAAACAAATTCTGCATGATGAATACTTGCCTTGGCATTTTTTGCCTGATACTCAAGGGCTCTGTTTTCATCAAACTTATTTGCCCAAATAGCCGCTCTAGCGAAATAACTACCTGCAAGATTGAAAGAATTATCATTTTCACATTTTTCGCCAAAATCATTTAATTTATCAGATATTTCTTTAGCTTTAGAATTACAAAGTAATGTTTCAATCATAAAATCGGTTAGCTGAAATAAATAGGCAAATCCATCATATTCATATTCAACAAAAGTTTTAAAAATCTTATTTTCAAAATCTGAAATAATTTCTCTTTTCTTCATGCCATTTGCTAAAGATAAAGCTCTTTTTAAATATATTTGATTTGAATAAAAAGTTTTGTGGTCTGAAAAAGGTAACTCGAGATAAACTTCAATGACATAATTAGCATATGCAATATTTTTTGGTTTTATTTTTTTCTCCCAAAGAATATCTGCAATTTTTGCTCTTAACATTTTATTAACAATAAAGTCATATATTGATTTTAAGAAATCGATATTTTTTTCTGATAAATCTTCAGGTATCATTGATCTTGCATTTCCATACAAGTTCCATTTTGGAGAAAAAACTTGTTTTCCCTCTTTGCTATATGCTATTTCTGAAATGTCTGCTAATAACCAAAGTATATAACTATATTTCTCATCTTCTGATTTTTGTGCTTCTAAAAATAATTGTTTTTGAAGTTCATTATATTTTATTGTTGTGTTAGAAAGTATTGGACAACAATTGAGCAAATTTTGATAATCCAATAAAGATATATCGATTTCTTTATCACTTCGCTCCATAATCTATCCCTCCAACCTTTCTTTAATGATTCCAAAAGCGAGTTTTTCTGAGAGTGTTTTTCGTTCTTGGATTTGATTTTCTAATTCTGTTACTTTTGCAAGTAATGATTCTACTTTTTTTACAATTTCTTCTTGTTCTTTTAATGGGGGAAGCGAGATTAATAAATTTCGCATCGCGGCAAGAGATACGTTATATATTGTTGTAAGAGACGCTTTGTCAGTTGCATATTGTATAAAGAAATCTGTTTGTAAAAAGTAATAGATATATAATTTCATTTCTTCAAGAAATAAATTAAAATAGCAAGCACTCTTTCCGAATATAATTTTCTCTCCATTATAAAAGGCCAGATTACCTAAAGTCCCATTTATAGAAACAAAAATAGTGTTATTATTTAGCTCCTTCTTATATTTTTCATATTGAGAAGCATTGACTCGTTTTGTTCCTTCTTTAATAATAATATGACCATCTTTTAAGTTGTTTCCATTGATGAAATAATAATCTCCTTTTGAATCATATTCAGGAGTTCCATGAATACCATCTCCTAAAATGGATACGATTTCACCCAATCTTATCCATTTCCATTCTTCTGGAATTTCAAAAGGTTTTTCTTCATCTGTTATTGGAGACAATTTTTTTGAGCGGGTGTTGCGGGCGGCGTTTGAGCCCGCAGAGGGGGTAGCGGAAGACGGCTTGTCCGGCTGAAGCGAGGGGGAGACTTCCCCCTTCTGTATTTTCTCAAACAAAGCTTCTGCATCGTAGTCAGGATTCCCTTTGATTACGGGGTGTGATTTTCTCCATTTGGCGGTGAGTTTTCCTTCTATGGCATCTTGCAGAATGTTCTGGCGAAGGAGTTTTGTGTATTCAAGTTGCTGTTCTGTTTCGGCTGTAAGTTTTTTCTGACTTTCCTGAAGTGTTATAAAAAGATTGGAAAGTTCTCTCTGCTTTTCAATTGGAGGAAGCGGGAACTCTACTGTGGAAATATCTTTCATTGAAAGAGAAACATTTGCAGCGCCTTTCATCAGCGGAACGAGGACTGTATCTTTATAAAACTGTAAATACTGATGAAGGAATCTGGCATCGAGTTCATCCGGATTATTTGGAATAACTGCGCAAAGAATTGTTCCAAGCGCAAATTTTCCGCTTTGGTAATGAACATTTTTAAGAGACTTTTTACCGTGTCCGCTTGAGCTTACAAGAGGAATACAAACGGCTTCGCAATCAAACTGATATGAGGAACAAGTTTTTCTTTCTTCGGCTGTAACAACAAGCGGGTACTGTCCAGGTTCTGCACTTGCAATTCCTGTTGTACCTTTTACGATTTTGCAGATGTCACCTATTCTAACTTTTTTCCATTGGCTCATTTTTCTATTCCGTTTCACCCAAATATTCTGCAAGTGTTTTTGGAATGACGCCCTGTCTTATTTTAGGAGCACAGAACTCTTTATACATAGATTTGAGGGCTTTTTTCTTTTCTTTATTTCCTCCAGCTTTATAGGCTATTCCTAGAATCATTTCAAAACCAATTACTGTGACACTTTTTAGATCTTCTATTTCATTACAAACATCACAGGCATCTGAATCTCTTGAAGAAAAATAAGGAATGCCGTAATAACAGGCATAGGCAAGTGAATGAACTTCACCCTGATTTTTTGTTTTTGAAAAAGGCGCATACATCAATTCATGGTCGTGGATTTCATTAAATATACGCATGAACTCTGGGTCTGAATCAAATAAATCATTATCAGAAACTATTTCGATATTTTTACCGACGTGTTCGTCAATTATCTTTTTTGTATCAGGATCAAGTTCGCCATAAACAACTTCATGCAGTTTAATGTTTTCAAAATAAGAAAGTACGTCATTCATCCAGTTCTTTTTCATGCTATCGAGAGAATAAACTGAATCTGAATGACGTTTTTCAATTCCTACCATAAAGATACAGGTATCAATAATGATAGGAGAATCTTTCTTTATTTCAAAAAACTTATTCATCGGTTACCAGTCCTTCTTTTATTTTGGTTTCTGATAAACCGAATTTCTTTATGATTTCGTTTAGGGTAGAATCATCAAGTCTTCCTTTGTTGTATAGAAGAGGAACTAAATCATAGAGTTGTTCGTTGATATAATTATTCTTCTTTGAATATAATTCTTTTATACGGACATTTTCTTCTGCAAATTCTAAAAGGATCTTTTTTACGTCATCATAATGCTTGAGTAAATAGTCTGTATTTGAAATATTCTCTTCCTTTAATCTATATAATACAGCCTTCAAAGGAATGCAATATTTAGCAACTAACACAAAACAGAATGCAATTTGTTTATAAAGTGGAGTCGTAGGAAATTTTCCTTCTGCGAATTGTAAAAAAGATTTTAACTCATTTCGCAAAGCCTCTTCCGGTAGAAGAAATTCTGCTGCAAATCTATTTGCCTTTATTTCTTCTTTATCATTTTTACTGAATGAGCATACAAAAGAATCTAGAGAGCTTTCAATAAAACTGTAAGAATAATGATATAACTCATGGGCTGCTGCAAAAACTTGATTTATAAGTGGTTTGTCAGAGTTTATGACAATATATCTTTTTAATGATTTAGATGAATATTTTATAATCATTGCATCTAAATCAGATTTCTTAAAATCATGGAGTTGAAAAATAATATCTCCCTTCTGTTCAAGAAATGAAAATATATTTGTTCCTATCGGAGTGTTTAATCCGTATATAGCTCTTGAATCCCTTGCTCTGTTTTTAAGAAGTTCAATTTCATCTTTTACAAGAAGATTATCATCAAAAGTATAAGAGTTTTGAGATAAATTATTAATTATAAAATCTATGTCGTTTTTAGAACTCATTTATTAACCCTGTCATAAAGTGCAAACAGATATTCACGCATGCCAATTTTTTCAAGTACTTCAGAAAGTCCTTTCTTGTCAGAATCGGCAATTTTTCCCATAAGGAATGCGGCAGGCATATTATTATTGTCTTCCCAATATTCTTCTGAGCGGTGGCCTGTGATTCTGCAATAATTTGCAAATACATCTTTTGAGGGTGCTCTTTTGCCCTGCTCAAAAAGAGAAACTAAAGTGTGATTGTCTAATTCCAATTTAGCAGCAAACTTTTCCTGAGTCAGTTTGTTCGTGCTACGGAATTCTTTGACATCAGCCGAAAATTTCTGTAAATTAAAATTCATATTTATTCCTTCCTTAGATAATATTATATCATATAAATCGTCAAAAATGTTACAAATTGTAACAAAATTTATCATAAACTTCAAGAACTGTTCTATTACTTAAAATTGCGTATTTACACCTTTTTAGGTAATAGTATTATTTCCCTTTTGCCTAAATGTACCAAATTCCAAATTTTGGGGACATACGAGTATGAACATGTACCAAATTTTGCATTTTTGGTACATGATTATGCTGCACTATAAATCTCTGCTTCAAGTTCCCTGATTGCTGCAAGGTACTGTGGTTTTCCACCAAACAGACCGACAAGTTCTGTTGGAGTTCCGAGTTCTTTTAGAGGATCAACTGTCAGAATCTTCATATCTTCAATATTTTCAATTCCGCTTTCTGCATATTTATCAAGAAGGGCATTCAAAACTGAGCGTGCTTTGTCGCCATATTTAGTCCAGTAATTACGCTTGCGGACATTTTCGGCTCTTTCACGACGGGTAAGTGCAGGCGCATCCCAGGCAATATGGCAGATTAAATCAAAAATATCTAAGTCAGATTTTATTTCTTCTTTGAGTTCTGCAAAGCTAAGTCCCTGATTTTCAAGTTCTTCAATAATAGCCTGCTTCTTTTCTGCATCATTCCAAGCCTGTAAGAAATTGTCCAATGAACGGTAAGATGTGAGGATTCCTGTCTTTGTATATTCTTTAAGACTGCAGGTAATAAGTTTTCCGTTTGCGTCCAGGAACTGACGGCGTTCGCTTAGAATGCTTACATCTACGCCAGCAATATAGACTTTTTCCTTTTTGGTTTCGACAGGCTCAACCACCCCATAGGGAGGAGTTTTTTCTCCAAGTTCCAGAGTTCCTTGTTCGCCATAACCATAAACTTCTTCAAACTGAACATTCTCGCCGGTTACCGGGTCAATCTGATCATCACCTGTTCCTTCATCAATTACTCCTTCCGAAAGCTTATCGTCCTGTGAAGAAACTTTTATTTTTTACTGGAGCACCATCAAAATCTTTATCTGCAAATTTATCTGTGACGTTTCTAAAATCTATGATAGTAAAATAGAGTTTTCCAAGTTCTTCTTCTACTCGAGTTCCACGTCCAATAATCTGCTTAAACTCTGTCATGCTTCCGATGTTTGAATCCAAAACTATGAGCTTACAGGTTTTTGCATCTGTTCCTGTTGTCATGAGTTTTGAGGTTGTTGCAATAACCGGGAAACGCTCTTCCGGATTTATAAAGCTTTCAAGGTATCCTTTTGCAACAGGATCATCACCTGTAATGCGGACTATGTATTTATCTGATTTTTCAGTTATTTCCGGTGGTGCATAGCTCAAGAGTGCCTGACGCATTCGTTCTGCATGTTCAATATCAACACAGAAAACAATTGTCTTTGCCATTGGATCTGAATTAGTAAGATATTCCATAATCTTTTTGGCAACGAGATTTGTTCTTTCATCAATTACAATATTGCGGTCAAAATCTTTTGTGTTATAAAGGCGGTCTTCTACAAGCTCTCCACTGATATCTGTTTTGCCATGCTCAGGACGATAACCTTCAAGGTCAACATTCATTCCTACGCGCAGAACTTTATATGGAGCAAGAAAACCGTCATCAATTCCCTGCTTAAGAGAGTAGGTATAAATCGGTTCACCAAAGTATTCTATATTCGAAAGAGTTTTTGTTTCCTTTGGAGTTGCTGTCATACCAATCTGTGTTGCTGAACTGAAGTAACTTAAGATTTTATGCCAGGCTTTATCTTCATCAACAGAACCGCGATGACACTCATCAACAATTATCAAATCAAAAAAGTCAGGGCTGAACTGTTTGTAAACATCAGTGTCTTCATCATAGTTTGTAAGTCCCTGATAAAGTGCAAGATAGATTTCGTAGGCCTTGTCGATTTTCTTATTCTTTACGATTGTGAGCTTATCTTTGAAATGCTTAAAATCACCTTTCTTTGTCTGAGTAATAAGATTTGTTCTGTCTGCAAGATATAGGATTCTCTTCTTACAACCCGATTTCCAAAGGCGGTAAATAATCTGGAATGCGGTATAAGTTTTACCCGTTCCTGTTGCCATAACAAGAAGGATTCTATTCTGACCGCGTGCAATTGCTTCTACAGTTCTATTAATTGCAATTCGCTGATAGTAGCGTGGAGCATAACAATCTCTTCCTACAAAATATGAACAGAGAGATGTTTCTTCTGCATTTGAATCCGATAGTCCGTTGTATTTTTTATAACATTCCCAAAGTTCTGCTGGAGTTGGAAAATGGTCAAGGTCTGCATTTTCAGAAACAACATTACCGCAGTTCTTGCGATACTGAATTACAAAGCCGTCCCCATTACTTGCAATTGCAACCGGGATATCAAGTGTTCCTGCATATTCCAAAGCTTGCTGCATTCCAGCTCCAACCGTATGTTTGTTATCTTTTGCTTCTACAACAGCAACAGGAATATTCGGTTTATAGTAAATGATTATATCTGCACGCTTCTTTTCGCCACGCTTCGCCTTTTTGCCTTTTACAAAAATGCGACCAGCAGTAAAGGACACTTCTTCTCTAATTTGAGTCTGCTTATCCCAACCAGAAGCTTCTATTGCGGGGAGAATATATTTAGTAATAATGTCTCGCTCAGAAAGTGTTGATTTTGAATCCATTTTGTTACTTTATTATAACATCAAATATAAGGGTGTGCTATAATTTTTACCATTCCCTAAACCCACAAAAAAAGGCGGCCCCCGGTTTTCCCAGTTGCCGCCTTAGTGTTAGTTTTCTAGCCCCTCGAAACAAGTTCGGGGTGACGATTCAAAATTAGTCCAGATTCTGGATTGTGATGAATTCTTTTGCAGCTGCAATTACATCATCAGCAACCTTACCAGAAATTGGGTCGTAGTGGTCGAATGAAGTTTCAAACGAACCGGTACCACTTGTAAGAGAGCGCAAGTCGATTGCGTAGCGGAGCAATTCAGCCTGTGGAGCCTGAGCACGGATTTCTTCAATACCGCCACCAATTTCGCTCTGTCCAAGAATACGTCCGCGCTTGCTAGACATATCAGACATAATATCGCCAAGGTACTTAGACTCAACCCAAACAGTAATGTTCATAATTGGTTCAAGCAGGATAGGACCAGCCTGGCGCATAGCCTCGCGGAAAGAGTTGCGGGCAGCAATCTTAAATGCAAGTTCAGAAGAGTCTACAGGATGCTCTTTACCATCAACTACTGTAGAAGCAACATCAGTTACAGGGTAGCCGGCCAAAACACCGTTCAACATAGCTTCCTTAATACCTTTTTCTACACCAGGAATGTATCCCTTAGAAATAGCACCACCAAAGATAGCGTTTGTAAACTTGTATTCTTCACCACGCTCAAGAGGTTCAATATCAAGAACTACGCGGGCATACTGTCCGTGTCCACCAGACTGCTTCTTGTGTGTATATTCAGCCTCGGCCTTGCGGAGAATTGTTTCGCGGTAAGCAACACGTGGAACAGCAGTAGTAATATTAATCTTTGTCTGAGCCTTAATCTTATCAAGAATCATATTGATATGGAGCTCGCCCATTCCAGAAAGTACATTCTGTTTTGTTTCAATATTGTATTTGTAAGAAAGAGTTTTGTCTTCTTCTGTTGCCTTAGCAAGCATTGAACTGAGCTTATCTTCTTCCTTCTTTTCGCCTGCAGAAACTGCCATAGAGAATACAGGCTCTGGGTGGCGGAGCTTAACGTATGGAAGAGCGTTTGCATTTTCAGAAAGAGTGTCACTTGTCTGAGTAAAGGCAAGCTTAGTTGCAACAACAATATCACCAGCATTTGCAACTTTAATTTCTTCAAGCTTCTTTCCAACAAGACGATAAAGCTTACCAATCTTTTCTTTCTTAGCTTCGCGGATATTGAAATATTCTGTATCTGCCTTAAAGCTACCAGTTACAACCTTAATGTAAGACATTCTTCCAGAGAACTGATCACTAGAAGTCTTTACAACAACAGCTGTCATTGGTAATGAAGGGTCAACCTTAATTGCCTCAGTTTCGCCTTCTGCATTCTTTACTGTATCAATAAAGCCTTCTGGGCTTGGAGCTGTAGAAACAATGAAGTCAAGAACAGAAGTCAAGCCGGAATCCTGAAGAACAGAACCAGCAAAACTTGGAACAACGCGGTTGTTAGCAAAAGCTATAGAAAGACCCTTTGCAATTTCTTCTGGAGTAAGGGCACCTTCATCAATAAATTTAACGAGCAAATCATCATCACCCTCTGCAGCAGAACCAGCAAGAATCTCGAGAGCAGACTGATAATCATCCTGGAACTCAGCCGGAATATCAATTTCCTGCTCTTTTCCACCATTAAATGTATAAGCCTTACCCTTAAGAACGTCAATTACACCCTTAAAGTTAGGACCAGTTCCCATAGGGATAGTGATAGGACAAACTTCTACATTAAACTTGTCGTGAATATCTTTAACTACAGCTTTAAAATCTGTTCTTTCATCATCACAGCGGTTGATAAATACAAAACGTGGCTTGTTACGGCGGTCCAAATCTCGCCAAAGCTTGATTGTTTCAATCTGAGCACCGGCACGACCGTCAATCATCATTAAACACATTTCGCTTGAACGGAATGCAGAAATAACTTCGCCAACAAAGTCTGAAGCACCTGGAGTATCCCAGAAGTTCAGATTATAATCTTTCCATGTTATATGAGCTAAGGATGCGTAAATTGATATCTTTCGTTCGATTTCCTCTGGTGAGTAATCGCTAACTGTTTTTCCAGATTCAGTTGTTTCAGCCTTTGGAATAACTCCGCCTAACAAAAGAAGATGTTCCAAAAGTGAGGTCTTACCAGTCTGACCATGACCTGCAATTGCAATGTTTCTTAATTTTGAAGTAGCAAAATCCATGTAACGCGTCTCCTTTTTGACATGTATGATTATTATATACAAAAATTCGATAAGAAATTTTTAGTGATATACAATAATTTTAAGTTCACTATAGAAGAATTGTCAAGTTTTTTCTTTTCAAAATGAAACACTCAAACTGCTTTACCCCGCAACACCCCCAAGGTTTTGTGTACTACAGGAATAATTATATAAACCGCACTTATCAAAATCACTTCTACAAAACTCATATTCATTACATACAAAGACTCAATAATTGCAGGAATAATCAAATACGCAACAATCAAAACAATATTAATTGCAACAAAAACTATTTTCTTAGACTTCAAGCTGCTAATAATACAACGTAGCGAAAGTGCACACTGAACAATCATCGCAAGGTAAACAATAGGCTTTATAAAAATAGCATAGCCCGAATAAACCGAAGTTGTTCTACTTATAACTAAATATGGGAGATATATTGCATAAAAGGCGCAAATCAAAGGGAAAAACAAATTAATTTTGTTTTCTATAGAATCCTTTATTATTAAAAAAAAGATAAGCGAAACACCACACAAAGGAAGACAGCTCTCATTCAAAAGATAGTAAATAAAGTTTTCTGAAAAAGAATCTGGAATTAATCTATGCGAATAGGTAAAAAATACTTTAAATGCACACAAAACAACAGCACAAAGCACACCAATAAGCGTTGCAACAAAAAACTTACTTTCCTTATTAAATAAATAAAAAAATACAAGAGCTATTGGCAAAACTAACAATAAAAACGAAAGCATAATTTATTTCCCCAATTCAATTGATTTCTGGCAGGCAGCTGTTACTGCATCAATTACAGCATTACGGAAACCCTGTTTTTCCAAAGCGGCAACTCCTTCTATAGTAGTGCCAGCCGGAGAACAAACCATATCCTTAAGTACAGCCGGATGACTTCCTGTTTCCATAACCATTCCAGCAGAACCGTAAACTGTTTGTGCGGCGTAAGTATAAGCCTGTGCTCTAGGCATTCCACAGCGAACAGCTGCATCTGCCAAAGCTTCTATAAACATAAACACAAAAGCTGGTCCTGAACCGCTCACTGCAGTTACACAATCCATAAGCTTTTCCGGAACTTGTTCAACCTTTCCTGCAGAACCAAGTATTTCCTTTACAGCACCAGCTTCTTCATCAGTAATATTGCTCTTATAAGTTACAGCAGTCATTGCTTCGCCAATCTGAGCGCAAACATTCGGCATCATCCTAACAAAACGAGCCTTTGGAGCCCACGCTTCCAGCTTTTCAAGCTTTACTCCGGCAGCCATAGAAATTACAACCGAATCCGGCGAAATCAAATCTGCAATTTCTTCAAAAACCTCGCCTAAAAACTGAGGCTTTACAGCAAGGAAAATGTATTTAGAGTTTTTTACGGCTTCGGCATTAGTGGCAGCAAAAGCACAACCATTTTCTTTGGCAAACTTCTTACCCATTGCTGCATTTTTATCGGTCACCTTAATCTTCTTTACATCATATTTTTTGCAGACTGCGCGCATAATTGCACCGCCCATAGCACCTGTTCCAATACAAGAAATAGAAAAATCCATAAAAAACTCCTTTGCTATTTTGCAACTTTTTTTGCTGTATGATAATGATTTTACACTTTTTTAATAAAAAAATACATAAGAGCCACAAACTTTTTCCTTGATAACCCCACTATTATTCTGTATCTTTTAAACGTCATTTAAGGAGAAGATGATTATGAAAAAGTCTATTTTAATTTCTGCTTTTGTTTGCTTGTTCCTTGGAACCTTTGGAACTTTGTCTGCCGCCCCAAAAAAGCCTCTCGTGCTTGAACCAATTGAAATCGATCCTATTATTCAAAGTAATAATGATATTGAAGTTATAGCCGATCCGCGTCTTGAAATCATTGGAATTATCTGCCGACTTGCCGGCTATGATGGTTTTACAAATTATTATACTGGCGAAGCAACTTATACAACTCAAATCGATTCTTTCTTTGCTAAATACAAGGAAGAAAAAGTTGTAACTACTGCAAAAGCCTTCAAGGATAGAGGTATCACTGCTCATTCAATGATTTCGCTTGCCTATCATATTAAACCAGATTTTAGCGGTACCGTAATAGATTTTGATCCTTATCCTGTTACTCTTATGGATAATTGGAAAAAAATCAGAACAAAAGAGATTTATAATTTTATTAAAGACGTTCACGACTTTTTAATAAAAACAAATTATTCTCGCTTGCGTATTTTGAACAAGCCGACTCTGCTTTCAAATGTTGGATATTTTCTTAGAGATTTTGAAGATTTTGCAATCCCACAGTTTACAGATGATTTTTTTGGAAAAAATGTTTTTGATAAAAAAGTTATTTCTGTAAATATGATTTGTCCGCTTTTATTTGCTTATGATATTGTAACAGACAGAGACGGAAAAACAACTTCTTATACAACAGTATATTCTGGTTGTTATATTTCTAATATGACAATAACCTATTTCACAAATTATCTTCAAGAATATGCAGATACGAATTGGGAAGCTGTAAAAGATAATTTTACTAACCTTATACTTTATTATTCAAAGAAGATGTATCCAGATAAATACAAAGAATACGAAAAGCAACTTAAGGAATCTATTAATTCAAGTCTGTTTGCACAATATTTTTGTGATTTTGTTTATCTGGAATATCTACGCTCTCCAATATATGAAAATGCAAAGAAAAAAGAAGGCGCATTAACTTACGAATATTATTACGGCGAACTAGAAAAAACTTATTCTTCCGAATGGTTCTACCAGCTGAACAATCTTACTGCCGAATATGTAAATAATCGAGACAAATACTCTTCCTTAAAAGTATTCTTTCCAAAGATTGTTGATGTAATAAACTCAATTAATATTGATGAGGAGTAGTATTGATGAAAAAGCTTTTGCGCGTTATTTCAGTAATTCTTGTTTTATTATGTTTGCTTTTTGTTTCCTGTGCTTCTACAAAGGTTGAAGGCGAAGAGCTTGTTGAATATAAAAATGTAAATTACACCATAAAAGATAAGATATTACTTACTCAGCAGGAGCTTCGCGAAGACTGCGATATGCTCAAATATATTCTTTATACCTGTTACGCCGGTATAGATGAAGCAATTGAACTTGGTTTTGACTTAGACGGTACAATCGAAGAAATCTACAATAAAGCCTGGGATTCCAGACAGATTCATTCTGGCCTTGTAGAAAGAGGTGTTCTTTCAAACGTAATTACTACAACAATGGCAAAGAAGCTTCCAAACACCGACCAGCATATTTATCTTGCAGGAAACATTAAAGATTCTGTTGTACTTTATTATTCAAATATTTTCTTTTCTAAAAAGGATGATAAATATTTTGTAAATAAATCTGATATTGAAAAAATTAGTGTTGGCGATGAATATTCTGGTCCAGAAAATAATCTTTACAAAATCATAACTGATGAAGGTGTAGTTTACCGTTTTGCCGTTATGACAAAAAAAGCAATAAAATCTGCCATTATTTCAATCAATGGAGAAAACATAAACATTCCTGTAAAAGAAGACAAAATCATTCAATCGCAGGGTAACTGGACTGGAGTTCAATCTACTGAAAAAACCTTGTATATGTCTCTTGGCGATTGTTCAATGGCTTATGGTATTTCTGATGTAAATGATGCTCTTTCGTATTCCTGGGACAATTTCATAAAAAAAATCTCTGAACAGGCTAAAGGCAAATCAAACATAATTTTTGATTTACGCAGTAATCCTGGTGGATATATGCAGTATCCGGCAAAAATGCTGGCAGCTGCTTATTACTACAACCATACAGATAAAGATTTTGCCAACAATATAACTGCTAAATTATTAAATGAAGTTTCAACTGATTGTACGCGTATAGTTTCTCCTTTTGTAATGCAGCAGGAAAAACAGTGGTATACAAAAAACTATAAAAATGATTTTGAGCAGTTTACTCCCGAAACGCAGGATTATTTTAAGAAATACTGGCGTACCATGCAGTTCCGCCCAATCCGCAAACATATAAAAATGATGGATTATGCCTGTACTTTAGATGAGCTTCCTGAACCAGATTTTAAAGGAAATATTTATGTCCTCATAAACAGAAACTCTGGTTCTGCCGCAGAGTTTGGTACAGAAATGACCTATCTCTTACAAGAAAAAGGTATAAATGTTACATTAGTTGGCGAAAACTCTTGGGGCGGTATAAAATATGGTGGAATGCTAGGCAATCAACTGCCAAACTCTGGTCTTTTTACAAGTACTGGTATTTACTTTGGCGAAGCTCCAACCCTCCAATCCATTCCAAACTGGAAAGGCGAAGGCATGGGCTTTTTCCCAGATTACTGGGCCACAAACGACACCATTCTTTCTACTCTCATAGACCTTACTGGAGACACACAGCTCAAAGAAACATTAAAGGATTTAGACAAGAGACAACTGTAAAAATGTGCAGTTTTGCATCTTGCTGCAGCTTTTGCTACTACATCCGCTTTAAGAACGCAATAAAATCTTCTGGGGACAGCGGCATAGAAAAGTAGAAGCCCTGCATATAGTCGCTGCCCAGCTTTGTAAAGAGATTTGCCTGTTCCTGAGTTTCAATACCTACAACAACAACCTTCTTCTTTACCGATTTAAGCATTATTATCATTTCTTCCATAATCAGGCGTGCTTTTTCATTCTTCATGGCAAGCCAGACAAACTCTTTATCAATCTTTACAACATTAAACGGATATTCAACAACATCCATAAGATTTGTATTTTTATTTCCGTAAGAGTCCATAACAAAGCCAATATTTTTCTGCTTAAACTTAAGCATATTGTCTTTAATAATCTCGTTAGAAAGATTTGTCATAGATTCTGTAATTTCAAAATAAATATACTGGAAGTTGATGGAGTAATCGTCAATAACCTCGGAAAGCTGTTCGTAAAGGTTTTCCTGAAGGCACTGTACTACCGAAAGATTTATACTAACGTGTTCAACTCCGTATTCAGACAAAGCATTTTTAGTAACAAACTCGCACACCTTTCTGAGTACGTAGTTACCAAGCCTCAAAATAAGTCCACTTTCTTCTGCAATTGGAATAAACTCCATTGGAAGTATTTCGCCCAATTCAGGATCATAAAGACGGACAAGTGCTTCTACAACATCAAACTTGTGAAGGCGGACAGAATAAAGCGGCTGATACACTATCTTCAGATAACCTTTAGATTCATCCTCAAGTGCTTTTTCCATAAGCTTCGCAATTTGATTTTTTCTATGGCGCTTTTTAAATATAGATCTGTTTACGTAATGAACATTGTTCCTTTCCATGTAAATACTTTCTGCAAAAGCATTTTCCAAAAAGTCTATAATTTCACTTACACTTTCAGTATCTTCTGGATAAGTAATAAGATTTATGAGGATATCTACAGTAATATCGTTGCTTCCACATTCAAACGATTCCTTAAAACGCTTCTGAAGCTCCAGCATCTGTCTTAGTCTATGCTCGCGATTAGCTTCCAACTGGCAGGCAAAAATATCATCTGCAATTCTATAAATATTTTTATATCCAAAATTAACTCTTAAAAACTCTGAAATACTTATAAGCAGCTTTGACTGATTTTCCCGTCCAAGAACCTCGCGGATTTTCTTAATTCCTTCAATCTTTATACTTACAAACTCAAAATGATTATCTGTAGAAGTCAGTTTTGTAAGATTTGTGACTAAGGCTTTTCTATTCATTATGCCAAGTTCTTTATCAATATAATCGGAAGGCTTATCGAGTGTAAAATAACCAAGCAAAACGGAAACTACAAGAGAAAGTCCTGTAATTCTAACTCTAGGAAATATAACCTGAAAAATTACACCAAGCAGACAAAGACCTGTATAAAAATAAATTGTTCGTCTTGCAATTGGGTTCATTTCCTTTCCGTTTTTTATAACTCGGAAAACGCCCAGCAGGAAGTAAAAGGCGGCTTCGCTATAAAGTATAAGAATAAGCTTTCCGTGATGATAAACTTTTTCTTCATCAAAATACAAAATTGCTTTTGTAAATACAGTTGTAAGAATCATTATCAAACTGAAAATATACGGAATGCCTAATATTATTTGTTTAGTTTTTGAATACTTATTTTTTTCATTATAGGTTCCATAATACATCCACAAAAGGAAGCAGATTGGAACTGTATGATAACATATCTGATAAAAGATTTTGCAAATATAAAGAACAAACAACGGGTACTTTTGCGGATCCCTTAACATAAGAATACAGATTAAGTCTGTAATATTTACTGAAAGAATTAAAAAGAAAATGAGAGTAAAAGTATTTACAAATCTTGTTTTTACCGTGCGCTCTCTATAAAAGCTTACAATAATAGCTAGAGAAATTATAATTGCGGCAATGTCAAATCTATATACGTAATCCATTATTTTCCTCCAGCTCTTTCAGCAATTGAGAACCAGGCACCGCTTTCATAAAATAGAAGCCCTGAAGATATTTACACTTCATTTCCTTAAGTATTTTGAACTGCTCTTCTGTTGCAACACCTTCTGCAATAACACTCACATTAAGCGATTCAATTGTCTTTATAATATGATTCAGGATACTTCTCTTGTCTTCATCCTTTTCGGCACTCCAGACAAGCTCCTTGTTTATCTTAATACACTTAATCGGATAATTAATCATACTAAGAACATCAAAAGAGCCGTAGCCAAACTCATTCAAAGCAAACATTATGTTTTCTTCTGTAAAAAGCTCTCTCTTTCTTATAAAGTCGCTGTGTGTGATTAAAGAAGAAAGCTCGTTTACATCGTAAATGATTTTCTTATGGTCAATTCCATAGGAATCCAGAGTTTTAATGTAACGCGAGATAAACGTATCCTGCATGTACTGAATGGCAGAGATATTGATGTAAATGCATCTGAAATAAGTATCACAAATCTTTGAATCGTGTAAAAACTGGCATACCGATTTCAAAACAAAATCTTCAATTTTTAAAATCATTCCATTTCTTTCTGCAAGCGGAATAAACTCTGCCGGACTTATTGCCCTAAGCTCCGGATTCTTAAACCTGAGTAAAGCTTCTGCCGCAACATAACGGTTTTCCTTTGTAGAATAAACCGGCTGATAGTAAACCTCAAAATCGTTTAAATCACAGGCATTTTTCAATATTTTAAGAATATATTTTTCACGGCGCTTGTCTTCGAGAATATCTTTTCTTACGTGTAAAACTGTACCAGGAGCAGAATCCAAAAGATTATCAAGGGAGTTTTCTATAAGCTCAAAAACAGTTTCATAATCATCTGCATCTTCCGGAATATTAAAATAACTTATTCGGACAGATAGAGAAATTACCATCTCGTTAATTCTGAAGGTGTCTTCAAAAATACATTTTATTTTTTCAATTGTTTTTTCCAGAACACTCTGATTAAGAGGAATAATTGCAACAAAACGGCTTGTTGAATATCTGTACAGATTCTTTTTGCCGCAGGCAATTAAAAGAAGGTTTACAATCTGCTTTAGCATTATAAGCCTTTTTTCTTCACCTACAGTATTTGAAAGATACTCAATACCCATAAGCTGAATTGCAACAACGCTCTTTTTATTTTTGTTTGAATGGAAGTTCGTATTCTGGATAATTGTTTTAAGCGCAAAGTTATTATAAACATCAACCTCGGAATCCATATAATCTTCCGGGTTTTTAAGTGTTCTGTACAAAAAGTAAATTGATATTGAATAAACAAAACAAGACATTGAAATTCCGGAAAGGAAAATCTGAACAATAACTGTAAGAACGCTCGAAGTCATAAACAGATAGAAGATTCGGCGCTGTTTCTGGGAAAGCATATCTTTTTGCAGGAAGGAAAGCACTAAAGAAATACAAATATAAAAGCCTGCAATTACATACAGAATTATAAAGAACATCCCGTGATAGTAGTTTTTATTTGCATCAAAATAAAAGACAGTATGCGCAAACGGTGAAATTAAAATTGTAAGAACAATAAAGCCATACGGTATGCACGAAAGCAAAAACATTTTGTCCCGCAGATTTATTTTACCCGTGGCAACTATAATGAACAGACAAATTAACGCCGGGAAGCTGTTATATGTAATAAAGAAGATGATTAAAAATATATAGTGCAGCCAGATTGGAATTACGTCTACATTATTGAGAGTATAGTTTGTTACTAAGTCGAATATATTGGCTAAAAAAGCGTCAACAATTATTATTGTGTACACTTTTGTAATACTTGTTTCTATTGTGCGGTTGCGAAGAAATGTGATAATTACAATAAGTGTGAAAATAATTGCTGCAATATCATATTCATAGACATAGTTCATGCTACAATTTTACACCATATATTGTAAAAAAGACATAAAAAAAAGAGCTATCCGAAGGGATAGCTCTTTTATAATTCAGGTTAAACCCGAATATAACAATTATTTAGCGTTCTTAGACTTAATAACAGCCTGAGCACCAGCGAGACGAGCTGCTGGTACACGGAATGGAGAACAAGAAACGTAGTTCAAACCGAGCTTGTAGCAAAGTTCGATAGAAGCTGGGTCTCCACCATGCTCACCACAGATTCCCAAGTGGAGGTTCTTATTAACAGAACGTCCCTTCTCTTCTGCGAGACCGATCATTACGCCAACACCATCTTCGTCCAATGTCTTGAATGGGTCCTGAAGAAGAACTTTCTGATCCAAGTAAGAATCGATGAACTTAGAGTAGTCATCACGGCTGAAGCCGAATGTTGTCTGTGTAAGGTCGTTTGTTCCGAATGAGAAGAAGTCAGCATATTCAGCAATCTTGTCTGCTGTAGCAGCTGCACGTGGGAACTCAATCATAGAACCAATCTGGAACTTCAATGTTGTTCCGAGCTCTTTGTTTACGTTAGCAATTACTGCCAAAGCCTGCTCACGAATCTGCTTAAGCTCCTGGAATGTTGTTACGTTAGGAATCATGATACGAACATCGTGTGGAAGTCCTTCTTTTTCAGCCTTAGCTGTTGCACGAGCAATAGCTTCAACCTGTGTCTCATAAATCTCTGGATAAGTGATTGCGAGACGACATCCACGGTGTCCGAGCATTGGGTTGTGCTCGTTGAGTTCTGCATATTTCTTTTCGATCAAGTCAAGTTTAACACCAAGCTTCTTAGCAAGTGCTTTTGCGAGCTCTGGAGTTTCAGCCTGTACGAACTCGTTTAATGGAGGGTCCAAGAGACGAATTGTTACAGCGCGGCCTTCCATAGCCTTGATGATTCCGTAGAAGTCTTTCTCCTGGTATGGAAGAATAGCCTTGAGGTTTTCTTTTCTTTCTTCTGTTGTGTCAGAAATGATCATCTTCTGGAATGAAGTAAGCTTTGGCTCTTCAAAGAACATGTGTTCTGTTCGGCAAAGACCGATACCAGCAGCACCAAAGCGGAATGCCTGTGGAGCTTCGTTCTGTTCAGCGTTAGCAAGAACATCGAATCCCTTAACAGTCTTTCCAGATGGAGTAACGCGCTTAGATTTAGCACGGATTTCATCTGCCCAACCAAGGAATGTTTCGAGGTCGCCAGAAACTGAAGCAGGAGTTACAGGGATTGTCTCACCATAAACTTTACCTGTTGAACCGTCGATAGAAATGAAGTCGCCTTTCTTGAACTCTTTTCCACCGATTGTAACTTTATCTTTACCTGTGAATACAACTGCTGCACAACCACAAACACAAGGAGTTCCCATACCACGAGCAACTACAGCTGCGTGAGATGTACGTCCACCTGTTGAAGTCAAGATACCCTGAGCAACATACATTCCGGCAATATCATCTGGAGAAGTTTCTTTACGTACAAGAATAACCTTCTTTCCTTCTTTGTCCCATTCTACAGCTTCTTCTGCTGTGAATACGATCTGTCCACATCCAGCTCCAGGTGAAGCGTTAAGAGCTTCTGCCAAAGGCTTAGCTGCTTTAAGAGCTTTTGCATCGAACTGTGGGTGGAGGAGCTGATCAAGCTGATCTGGCTTTACGCGGAGAAGAGCCTGCTCTTTTGTGATGAGCTTTTCTGCAACCATGTCAACTGCCATCTTAACAGCTGCTGGTCCAGTTCTCTTACCATTGCGGCACTGGAGCATGAAGAGTTTTCCTTCCTGTACTGTGAACTCCATGTCCTGCATATCATGATAGTGTTTTTCAAGTCTGTTGCGGATTGTTGTAATCTGCTTGAAGATCTTTGGCTGCTGTTTTTCAAGAGCAGAAATATCCATTGGAGTACGGATACCAGCAACAACGTCTTCACCCTGAGCGTTGATAAGATACTCAGCCATGAAGTGGTTTTCACCAGTTGAAGGGTCACGAGAGAATGCAACACCAGTTCCTGATGTATCACCCATGTTACCAAATACCATAGCCATAACTGTTACAGCTGTTCCCTTGATAACACGTTCGTCGATGTTGTTGAGCTTACGATATGTAATAGCACGTGGGTTCATCCAAGAACCGAATACAGCGCCAATAGCTGCCCACATCTGCTCCTGTGGATCCTGTGGGAAATCTTCGCCCTTCTCTTTCTTGTACATCTTCTTGTATTTTTCAACAATCTTCTGAAGCTCTTCTACGTTCAATTCTGGGTCTTCTTTAATACCGCGAATTGCTTTTACTTCAGAAATGATTTTTTCAAACTTCTCATGCTCAACGCCCATAGCAACGTTTCCAAACATCTGGATAAAGCGGCGGTAAGCATCCCAAGCAAAGCGTGGGTTATTTGTTTTTGCAGCAAGTCCGAGAACTGACTTGTCGTTAAGACCGAGGTTAAGGATTGTATCCATCATACCTGGCATTGATTCTGCAGCACCTGAACGAACAGATACGAGAAGTGGATCCTTTTCGTCACCAAGCTTCTTTCCAAAAGATTTCTCAAGTTTGTCGAGGTATTTTGCAACTTCTTCTTTGAGTCCCTTTGGATATTTCTTTCCTAATTTGTAGTACTCCTGACAAACATCAATAGAAATTGTAAATCCAGGTGGAACTGGAAGACTTAAAGGAGCCTTTGCCATCTGAGCAAGGTTAGCACCTTTACCGCCGAGGATAGGACGCATTGACTCATCGCCTTCTGCATCGCCGTCACCAAAAAAGTAAACATACTTTGTAGCCATTGATTTTACTCCATATAAAAAAATTTATTTTCT
>JAFZRP010000035.1 GCA_017619795.1 Treponema sp. | reverse complement strand
TCAACTGCTGGAACGCGAACACGGTCAAATGGAAGATCTCCACCCTTTGGTGTTTCGAAAGCACGTGTCATTTCAAGAGCACGGTCGCCGCGGAAGTTGAAGTAAATTACGCTGTCGCCGTCTTCGATTGTTCCAACAGGCTTTCCATTTTTCTCAATTACGAACTCGTGCATATCCTGATCAAGAACTCCAGGGATTTCTGCACGGTATGTTTCAATTGCTTTTGTTGCAGATTCAAACTTGCGGCCTTCACCAAGAACGTGAGCTTTCCAGCCGCGCTCTACCATAGACCAGTCTGCATTGTAGCGGTCCATAGTCATATACATACGTCCACCACCGCTTGCGATCTGATAGTCAAAGCCGGCAAAGCCTGCAAGGAACTCTTCAAGCGGAGTGATATAGTTTAAGGCAGATGTTGGATCTACGTCACGACCATCAAGAAGTGCGTGAACACGAAGCTTTTTAACTCCATCCTTGCTTGCCTGTGTAATCATTGCTTTAAGGTGATCAATGTGTGAGTGAACGTTTCCGTCAGAAACAAGACCAATAAAATGAAGTGTAGCATTTTTGTCGTTTACATTCTTAACAAGCTTCTTCCAGGTGTCGGCAGCAAACATTGAACCGTTTGCAATTGACTCACCAACAAGCTTAGCACCCTGAGCAAAAACACGACCGCAACCCATAGCATTGTGACCTACCTCAGAGTTACCCATATCATCATCACTTGGAAGACCAACAGCTGTTCCGTGTGCCTTAAGCTGTGTGTGTGGGCAGTTTGCTGTAAACCAGTCAAGATACTTCATGCGGCTTGCTTTAACTGCATCACCCTCTTCGTACTTTCCATATCCAACGCCGTCCATAATTACAAGAACGACAGGACCACGACGACCTTTCCAGTTTGGATTTTTTTCCAAAACGTGCATTGTGTCTGTCATATATTTTATTCTCCTATAACACTATTTTTATGTTAGTTATATCTAACTACAATAAATTAATCAATAATAAGTAAAATATACCGAAAAAACGGTACTTTTACAATCAATATTGAAAATCTCTGCCTCTTGAAATACAATTATTGTATGAGAAACCTTAAACCATTATTTTTAACAAGTTTGATCGTCTTGAACCTTTCTTTTGTTTTTGCCGAATCAGATTCCGGCATTAAGGCCCAATACTACAAGAACTTCGAAAAAGAACATCCGTTTAAGTATCAGGAAAACAGTTTTCCTTCGCGCAACGGTGTAGATGAAGTTTCTCTTTCTTTTGTTAAGGAAAAACAGGGGTATTATATTCAAAACCACAAGCGTTCGTTCCAGAACTCAAACCGCAGCTGGTTCATCCTTAAGCTCACTGTAGAAAATAATAAGGTTTTTATTTCGCAGACGGACGTTCAGAACGGTAAAGAAATAGAAAAAAATAAAGATGAGCTTACAAAAAAAGGTAAAAACTTCGAAAGCTCAAAATACAGAATCATAAAGGATAAAGATGCATTGTTTATCTACTATATAGAAAGAACAAAAGATTATGTCAGATGGACAGATCAATATCCTTTTACATACCAGACTAATCTTAAAGGTCTTTTTGACAATGCAGATGTTTTCAAAATGACTTCCGATTATCTGCAGATGTTTGCAGGAGAATATGTTTTTGATTCGTATGCTATGAATACAATGGGAAATCACATAAAGCATCAATCCCCGGATGACAGAATAATTATTGAGTATGATAAAGAAGAAAAAGCCCTGAAAACTCTTGAACCAGACCATTACAATAGCAGACGCCTTTTTTATTTTTCAGAAACTGATTTTGCAACACCGTTTTACTGGATTTATGCAGAGGGTGCCGGTTATAAAAAGAATATAATGACTTTTGCCGATAACGGAATCTTTGTAATTGAAAAAGGCACCACACATGATATGGATGATGGTACAACGGACAGTTATGAAAACTGTTACTACTATAAAAAATCAGATTATAAAAACATAAATAAACCTGACCGTACAGTAACAACAAACCTTAGAATCCGCGATAAAGCTGACCTGGAAAACAGCGAAGTTCTTGTTTCAATTGCGCAGGACAGTAAAGTAAAAATTGTTGAAATTGGTCGTCCTGATTATATTGACCGGATTACAGGCAACTGGGTAAAGGTAAAAATCCTAAAGGGAACACTTGATAAAGACAAAAAGTCGATTCAAAAGGAAGTAACCGGCTGGTGCTTCGACGGATACCTGAAATAATCATTAATTCTACCCTATTTTAAGTAGAATTCTACTCAACATCATAATTTTTCTACTCTAAAACAATAATTTCTACCAAAATCAACGTAGAGTCGGGTGACTTTTGTAAAAACACCTTGTATTATTACCATAAGCCGGCAAAAAAAAGGAGATAAAAGTATGGATGCACAAAAAACAGGAAAACTAATTAATTATTTGAGGTCAAAAAAAGGTCTGACTCAAAAGCAGCTTGCAGAACAAGTTAATGTAAGCGATAAGGCTGTAAGCAAATGGGAACGCGGAGACGGATGCCCGGATGTTGGACTCTTGCCTGCCCTCGCACAAGTGCTTGAAACAGATGTAGATTCCCTGCTTAAAGGTGAACTACCGGCGAAAAAGGTTTTAACGGAAGAAGAAATGAAAGCCATGCTAGCAAAAATGGAGAACGCTTCCGGTAATGAAGATAAAACAGACCGTCGTTTTTTGAAAAATCAGAATGCGCGTGTTTTAATTTATGATTTTAAAAGACCGAGTATTTTCAGCAAATACCAGATGAGAATGATCTGCAATCTTTTTGTATCGACAATTTGTGAAAAGCTCCGTTCAGATATTCTTTCAAACAGGAATGATATCCGAAACATTCAGCTAGTCAGTGTGGATGAACTTACAAATGAAGAGTTTTTGCGCACAATTCCGCAGCGTAATTTTTTCTATAACTATGATTACAACAACTTCGGCTTTGCCGTAGAAATTGATCCGCAGATAGGAAAAACAATTCTAAAACAGGATGCGAAAAAATACCCTGAAGTTACCCAAACCGATCTGGATTGTCTTGAGCTTGCGTTTGTAAATCCGTTTGTCCGCCTTATGCAGAATGCTTTTTACGAAAACACCGACAAATCTATTTCTCAGGCTGATTTTGAAAAAAAACTGACAGAGTCAACCGTGCTTCCGGTTGTATTCAACGGAGTTGCCTGTGGAGAACGACTCGAAGAAATGTGCCTTCTTGTAACACTTTGTCTGGAATCCGACAGCGAAGCCGGCATGATAAACATTCAGTTTAATTACGCATATTTCTGTAATTTCTGCTACAAGCTTGGCTTCTTTGGTCGCGAGGAAGACACAATTCAATTACATTATCTTACAGACATAAAGACAAAGCCTGTGGAAAACAATGTTTTTGTTGAGCTTGGACGCTACCGTTCAGATTCCTTTACTTTTGAACCAGGCTCAATTTTTGTAACTCAAAAGCGTGCCTGCGAGCCGTTCAATGTTGTTATTGAAAAACAGGTACGTTTTACAGGCGAAACAGTTGTTGTTGACAATAATTTCGGCACCCGCATTGTCTGCAAAGCAAATGGTGATGATAAAATCCTCTATAATGAAGAGCATTATATTGCAATTCGGCTTGGAGAAGCTTTTATTCCAAAAGAAGATTTTGACAAAATCGGAGAAGGCACTGTTCTTGAACTAAACACTCTTGCCGGAGAAGCGCTGAGCATTATTCAGGATGGCAAATGCATTGCCCGCGGCGAAATTGTAATTGTTGATGATTTATATGGCATAAGGATTTGCGATTAAACGAGCCCCGCAATTCATCATCACTTTAGCTTTATGTGCTTTGAGTATTTACGCTTAAACTTTTTTACAAGCTTGAGCGTAAACTCAGGCCACGGCTCAACCTTTGTAGCATGTTTTTTAACCTGAAAAGCGTGCTCAGCACATAAAGCCATCGGAATATCCGAAATTGAATCTGAATAAAAGTTATCTACGGTATTGTTTTCAAAATAATCCTTGGCAAGCATTTGAAGTGTTTTTTCCTTTGCATAGCAGCTGTTTGTCTCAATTTTGCACGTTTTAATGTCCATTTTAGTTGCAACAAGATTCACGCCAAGTCTGTTGGTAATCGGCTTTAACAGAAACTCCGGAGAAGCAGAAATAATCAAATCATCACTCTTTTTCTGTGCGAGGTACCACTCAGAAATATTTTTCTGATATTTATTCCAGAAGCGTTCTATAAACCATTCAATATGCGGAACATCCTTTATAAAACAGAAAATCTGTTCCTCTGTTTTTTTCAGTGATGAGAGATTGAGCATATAAAGAAAGCCGTTCCACAAAATCTTAAAGCCATATTTCAGCATTAAGAGCGGATAACACCTGAAGCAATATCTGCAAAAGAGGACCGTAGAATTTGGATAGAAAATTGTATTATCAAAATCGTAGACATTCATTTTCTGCCTTTTATTATAACACAATTTTTTACGATTTTTTACTTCTGTTTTGTATTTTTTCTGTAATCAATCGGCTTTTTAATTATTTTTATATTTAGTACCCTATTATTAGCATAAAATGATTGGACAACTGCCTTTTTTTATCTATAATAGAATATGTATTATAGGAGAAATGTATAAAACGGAGTTTTTTATGAGAAAAAAGCTTTTTATTGTATCAATGGTTTTAATCACCTTTACAAGCATACTTTTTGCAGATGCCGCTTCGGATAAAAGAAATAAGTTTATTTCTGCTGCAAAATCTTATCTTGGTATTCCATATGTTTATGGCGGTACTTCAAGAAGCGGTCTGGACTGTTCAGGCTTTGTAATGAATGCAGCAAGGGATGTTGGTATTTCGCTTCCACGAACTGCCGCCCAGATGTTTTCTTATGCAACCATTATTTCTGATAGTGAAAGGCAGCCTGGAGATTTGATTTTCTTCAGAGACGGTTCAAACGTTTCTCACGTAGCAATCTATTTAGGTAATAATAAGGTTATTCATTGTGTAAGTGATGGTCCTCACACTGGTGTTATTCAGTCTGATCTTTCTGAACGATATTGGGCTGCACATTATTACAAACCAGGTAGAATCATAACTTCATCTACCGCAATGAAAGACACTTCAACAACAACTACTACAACTTCTACCCCAACGTCAACACCGACATCAACATCAAAGCCAAAGACTTCTTCTTCAAAGAGAAGGAAGTCTGCTGATTTCTATGTAAACTTTAACGGCTATTTCGACTGGAACTTCTTTACACCAACACGCTTTGGATTCTTGCCAAAGGGTGGAAGCTTACAGACAGAATTCCAGCTTAATCTCTGGAATATAAACCCTGGTCTTATGGTACGCTTTACATATCCTATCCAGTACGATCAGGAATTCTCAATGAAGAATATGTTCAACTGCTTCGAGCTGCCAATCTGTCTTACTTTGCACATAAATGACTACATTGCATTCTATACAGGTCCGGTACTTTCTACAGACATTGTCTGCAAGGAACCGCTCAGCTTGATTGATACAGAAAAGAAGATTGCTGTTCCTGTTTATGGTATTATAGGAGCTTCATTCCAGACACCTAAGATTGACCTTGGCGGTTGTCAGCTTTCATTTGTACAGGATATTTCTTACACCTTCTTTATGGCTTATCAGGGTTACGACAAGCTTACATTTAAGGAAAATCTTGCAGCCGGTATAACCTTCTCAACCGGTGTTTCTGTGAGCTTACCGTTCTAAAAGAAAAAAAATGCTGAACCAAGTTCAGCATGATAAAGGTTATAAAGGCAGTTCCTGTTCGTTCAGGACTGCCTTTTTTAATTTATCGTTTTCATATACAAGCTTTAGGGAAAAGAACGGAACCTTCTGTTTTTCCTGATCGATTAAGTCTAAAAAGATTTCATCACCCTGCCAGTGCGGAAGCTTATTCATTTCGCTTTTTGGAACCCATTCAAGCTCGCCTTCGTCACACTGTGGAAGAGAAGAAACAGCATCAAAATCATTACTCCAGAAAAGATGCATAAGCTCGTAGTAAACCTCATTGCCGGTTTTTGAAACAAAGGTGACAATTCCACGGTATTCAAGTTTTCCAACCTTAAGACCGGTTTCTTCAAAAACCTCACGGCGGGCACAATTCTCAGGGCTTTCGCCTTCTTCAAACTTTCCACCAATTCCAATCCATTTATCGTGGTTACAATCGTTCTTTTTCTTAATTCTGTGAATCATAAGATATTGTTTATCTTTTTCCAGATAGCAGAGCGTTGTATTTATCATTATCACACCTTAAACAAAGCTTTTATATTCTGGTCTACAATAAACGAAAGCTGTTCAGCCGTAACTTTTCGGGCCGCTGCAACATATTCATAAGTATGCTCAACATATACTGGCGAATTTGGTGTTCCCCTGTGTGGGACGGGTGCAAGATAAGGAGCATCTGTTTCGCAAAGGATTCTGTCGGATGGAATATACTCCAGAAGCTTATTCATATCTTCAAGCTTATTCTTTTTAGTATAAGTTACTCCGCCCGCAAAGCTTATGTACCAGCCTAAATCAAGGAACTTTCTTGCCTCATCAATTCCGTAACTATAGCAATGAATTATTCCGTTATGATAACCAACATTTTTAATGCAGCCATAAGTATCTTCAAAACCGTCACGGCTGTGTACAATCACAGGAAGAGAAAGCTTTTTAGCAAGCTCCAGCTGCATTTCAAACATTTCGCGTTCGCCTTCGTAAGTTTTCTGGTCAAAATCAGACTCGCAGCGTCCGTCTACTCCGCTCGGATTCCAATGATGATCAATTCCACACTCACCCACTGCAACAATCTTTCTGTTCAAGGTATCTCTGTCCGGTTCACCTGCCGCAAGCTGAATAAACTGCTCCAGCTTTGCAACACTTTCCTGCCTGTTATGAATGTATTCCACCTCCGGCCAGATTCCAGCCGAAAAATACAGAAATGACCGAACCTTATCGGCAGTGCGCACATCTTTAATCTGCGCAATCGTTGAATCTACAAAGGACTGCCTGTCCAAAAGATCATCCGGCTTTGTACCAATATCGAGTCCAAAAAAGCAGTCTCTTGCTGCCATAGTTTCTAATGCCTGTTTTCCGTCAATCCCGCTTTCTGTAGCGAGCATCTTAAAATGAAAATGTGTATCGCTGAACATAGTTCCATTATATAGCGGAAGCTTTAGCTTGAACAATACCGATGACTAATATGTATTTAAGGGCTTTTTTATCATTCATAAATATTCTATAATCACTTATATGACAGACATAGGAAAGTTTTTAAGTGATGTTGATAAAATAAAAAAGCACGACAGACAGAATAACAGCGGAAAACCGGATTATAGCAGGATTGCGGACAATTTGAGGAATCTTTTTGAACGAGCTTCTACTTGTCCGGGAGAACTGCCGGGATCACTGTATGAATATTGGGAAAAAGAGTACGTTCTTACGTCGGCTGATATTGCCGAAGAGCCTACTGCAGAAAATCTTGGAAAGCTTGGAGCAATGCTCGCTTATCTTAATAATTCTAATGAAGATCAGGAGCTGCTTACAGCTAAGGACTGGAAGGAAATTGGAGTTCTTGTAGGCTACGAAGCTGAAGATCTGCCGGTAGACATTCTGCGCGATTTAATGTCTATTCTTGTTTCTAAAAATGCCTACTAAGCTGATTTAAGGAGCTTACTGATTTGGCTACAGAAAACTTCGACACAAGTGGAAAACTCTATACAAGCTGCATTCAATGTCCTCGAAAATGCAAGGCTAACCGTCTGGAAGGAAAAACCGGCTTTTGCAAGGAAACATGCGACTTAAAGATTGCGTTTGCGGGACTTCATTTTGGCGAAGAACCGCCTGTTACAGTTTTCGGCGGAAGCGGCACAATCTTTTTTACCGGATGTACGCTGCGCTGTGCCTTTTGTCAGAATTATCAGATTTCGCAGGACGGTTATGGCAAAATTGTTTCAAAGGACGAGTTTATACAAATCTGCCTTAAGCTGCAGGAAGCCGGTGCCGAAAACATCAATCTTGTAACAGGAAGTCATCATATTCCGCTTATTGCAGAGTATCTTAGAGCTGCCCGTGAAAAAGGTGTTTCAATACCCTTCTGCTGGAACTCTTCTGCTTACGAATCTGTAGAAATGCTGGAGCTGTTAAAAGGACTTGTTACAATCTGGCTGCCGGACTTAAAAACCTTATCCTCCGCGTTTGCCGGAAAGCTATTTGCCGCCCCGGACTATCCGGAAACAGCCGCCGCCGCCATCCGCTGGATGATAGAAAACAATCCTCTTAAAATTGAATCAATCCCGGAGCCACCGAATGCAAAGCCGGCAGAATGGGCAGAACCAGGCCAGCCACGCGACAAGCTTATGCAGGGAGTAATTATCCGTCATCTTTTTATGCCAGGTCACTTTGAAGAAACTGCAGACGTGCTCCAATGGCTTAAAGAAAACGCGGACGAACGTGCCATCATCTCTCTTATGAATCAATATACGCCTGTTCCATTTAAGGAAGCAGACGCTCAGCTTACCGCAAGAAAAAAAGTCCTTTCTAATATAGAAAACCGCCTTGTAAATGCTCAGGAAAATGAGGACCTGATAGACCTTATTGAAGCGTATGATTTTGACTATCTTTTTTATCAGGAACTGACCAACGATACAAGCTGGCTGCCAGACTTTACAAGAGCACAACCGTTCTCAAACAAGCTCGCAACCCCGGTGTGGCATTGTTAAAAAAAAAGTGAAATATTCCGTTTTTCGTGTTATAATGTATGCGTTATGCAAAATAAAAAACTAACAGGCGTTGTCGTTCCGCTTGGTGCTTTATATACAAAAGAGAACCCGATTATTGGTGAGTTCCCGGATTTAATAGATTTTGCAGATTTCTGCAAGCAGGCAGGTCTTTCTATAATTCAGCTGCTGCCTGTAAACGACACCGGAACTCAAAGCTCACCTTATTCCGGGCTTTCTGCCTTTGCGCTTCATCCAATCTACATCAGAATTAAAAATATTGAAGGCTTCTCTAAGGCTTATAAAAATGATAAAGCTTTTAAAGCTGCCTATGATGAGTTTACAAAAAATGCAGCTTATTCTCCGCGTTATGATTATGATTACATTCTGAACACAAAAATCACGTTGCTTAAAATGCTCTACGACTTTACCCCGACAGGACAAACAGGCGAACCGGAAGATTCTCTTTCTGCCTGGATAAAGGAAAACTCCTGGGTAAAAACGTACGCCGTATACAAAAACCTCAAATGGAAATATATGCAGGCAAGCTGGAAAAGCTGGCAGAAGGATGATAAAGAAATTACACCGGAGCAGATTTCAAAGCTTTGGTCTACAAAAAAGTTAAAAAAAGATCACCTCTTCTACGCGTGGTGCCAGATGGTTGCCGATGAGCAATTTTCCAAAGCAGTAAAGCAGGTTCATAAGCTTGGACTTCTCCTAAAAGGCGACATCCCAATCCTTATGAACGAAGACTCCTGCGACACCTGGGCAAATCCAGAAGTATTTAATCAGGAGCTTAGGGCCGGTTCACCATCAGACTTTGATAATCCTGCGGGCCAGAACTGGGGCTTTCCAACTTACAACTGGAAAAATCTTAAAGATGACAATTACGGCTGGTGGAAAAACAGACTCAAAACCGCTTCGGCTTATTACGATGCATACCGGCTTGACCATATCCTTGGATTTTTCCGCATCTGGGCAATTCCATCGTGCGACTGTAATGCTTTGAACGGTCATACAGAGCCTTACGCCTGCTTTAAGGCCATTGATTTGTACGAGCTTGGCTTTGACGAAGACCGTATCCGCTGGTTGAGTAAGCCGCATATCCCGACAAAGGCAATTGAAGATATAACCTGGAACCATGAAATCGCACACAAGGTTCTGGAGCTTTTCTGCAATCGCATAAATGATGAAGAATTGTGGCTTTTTGATAAATCAGTTACCGGAAGCCAGCAGTTAGCCGCTGCAGATTTTGGCAAGATTGTAGAGGATGAAGTTGCTGAAAAAATTAGGCAGGTGCTTGTAAAATACTGGTCAGACAGAACTTTGCTTGAGGTTGCCAAAAACAAGTTTATTCCGCTCTGGACTTACGGACAGTCAACTTCCTGGGCAAGTCTTAATGATAATGAAAAGAACGCGCTTACTGAGCTGTTTGCTTCTCTTGAAAAAAAGAACCTTAAACTGTGGCAGAAGCAGGCTGACGAAATATTTACCGCAATCACAAAATCAGTTAAAATGATTCCTTGTGGCGAGGATTTGGGCGTAAGCATAAAATGTGTTCCAGAAACGATGAAGACTCATAACATTCTTGGCTTAAGGGTTATCCGCTGGTGCCGCGAATGGAGCGAGGAAGGTCAGCCGTATGTTCCTTTTAAGGATTATACTCCGCTTTCTGTTGCGACAACCTCTGTTCACGATTCTTCTACCCTGCGCCAATGGTGGGAAGAAGAAAAAGAAAGCGTAAAGGCGTTTGCAGAAGCAAATCCAGGTGCGTTTGGAATTGAAACAGAAGGAGCTTTATCTGAAAAAGATTCTTCCGAAGCAGCAAAAGAATTAGCTCAACAAGCTTTTTCTCCAGAGCTGGCAGAAAAGGTACTGAAAGCTTCTGCAACAAGTGCAAGCCAATGGTTCATTCCGCCGCTGCAGGACTTCTTGTATATGGACAAAGGCTTCTGGCTTGAAAAAGCAGAGGATGAACGAATAAACATTCCTGGTACTGTCACAAAGTTCAACTGGACCTACAGAATGCCTTGTACAATAGAAGCTTTGAATGATAATGAAGCTTTAATTAAAAAAATTAAAAATATAAGTGTGCGAAACTAAGGAGCTGAAAAGATGATGATGAAGCTTTCATACAATGAATTCCATATTTCAAAAAGAATCCGCGACCTCTGTAATTTTGACAAAGGTCTTTTTGCTTCAAGCGGCAACATTGTTTTTGCAAATATGAAAAATGTCAGAGACTTCCAGCTTCTGTTTAATGACTGTATTCAAAATCTTACTGGTGACGAAAATAAAAAACTGAGTGCCGGACAGCTCAATGCAATGGGACTCATAGACGAAATCCTTCATTATATCTGTATGCTCTACCGCCGCGACAAAGCTCCTTCTTTTATGACAGACCTGCTTACCGAACTTGAAAAAGAATATACACGCGAAGAAACAGACAAGCTTCTGCTTGATTTTATGAAGGAGTTCCCGCCTGTAGAGGTTTATCAGGGAAGATTCTCGGCAGAAGAATATTTGAACAGAACAGCCCTTGATGCCGGAACAAATACACAGCGAAGTAACCGTGAGCAGGTTCTGGAAGAAATGATTCTTCTTCATCTTGCAAACGAAAATCCTGCGTTTAAGCCGTTCCTGTTGCTTTTCAGCGATAAAGAGCTTGCAAAAAACAAGCTTTATTCTAAAACCTGGAAATCAATTCAGAAATATGCGCTTACACAGCCGTTCTTTGGTCCTTTTAATCACGACCTTATAAATCTTTTGAAGGAACCTCAGCTCTTTGCCCCGGACAGTCTGAAGGGACAGCTTGATTATATTCAGAAATACTGGACAGAGCTTGCAGGAACCTGGCTTAAGACTATTCTGCAGGGCTTGGACACAATCAGCGAGGAAGAAAAAGCTGCCTGGCACGGCTTTGGCGGCGGAGACCTTCCAGACATGCAGCCATATTCCTACGAAAACCTTATGAATGAATACGAGCGGTACAGTCCGGACAGCGACTGGATGCCAAAAGTTATTCTTATGGCAAAAACAGTGCTTGTTTGGCTGGACCAGCTTACAAAACAATACGGTAGACCAATCACAAGACTGGATCAGATTCCTGACGAAGAGCTCGACAAGCTTCACGCAGAGGGCTTTACCGGACTCTGGCTTATTGGTCTTTGGGAAAGAAGTAAGGCAAGTAAACGAATTAAGCAGATTTGTGGAAATCCTGAAGCTGCCGCCAGTGCATACAGTCTTTTTGATTACGAGATTGCGGAAAACATCGGCGGATGGGGTGCACTTGAAAACTTAAGAACAAGACTCTGGCAGAGAGGAATCCGACTTGCTTCTGATATGGTTCCAAATCATACCGGAATGGACGGAGACTGGGTAATCAACAGACCAGATCTTTTTATCCAACGACGAGACTGCCCTTTCCCACACTACACCTTCAACGGCGAAAATCTTTCTCAGGATTCCAGAGTAAGCATTTATCTTGAAGACCATTACTACAGCAAAAACGACTGTTCGGTTGTATTCAAGCGTGTTGATAACCAGACCGGAGACACCCGCTATATCTATCACGGAAACGACGGAACTGGTCTTCCTTGGAACGATACAGCACAGATAGATTTTCTTAATGCAGAAGCCCGCGAAGCTGTAATGCAGGAGATTCTTCATGTAGCACAGAACTTCCCTATCATCCGTTTTGATGCGGCAATGGTTCTTGCAAAAAAATCTATCCGCCGCTTGTGGTACCCGGAGCCAGGTCACGGAGGCGATATTGCTACCCGAAGCGAAACTGGCTTGAGCACCCAGCAGTTTAATGATGCAATTCCAAATGAGTTCTGGCGGGAGGTTGTTGACCGTGTTGCAAAGGAATGCCCGGACACACTTCTCCTGGCAGAAGCCTTCTGGATGATGGAAGGATATTTTGTACGAACACTCGGTATGCACAGAGTATACAATTCTGCCTTTATGAATATGCTCAAAAAGGAAGAAAATCAGAAATACCGCGAAACAGTAAAAAACACAATCCTCTTTGACCCGCAGATTCTGAAGCGCTACGTAAACTTTATGAACAATCCGGATGAAGAAACTGCAATTGCTCAGTTTGGCGACGGCGACAAATATTTTGGTGTCTGTACTCTTATGATTACAATGCCTGGACTCCCGATGTTCGGTCACGGACAGATTGAAGGCTTTACAGAAAAGTATGGCATGGAATATACAAAAGCCTATAAGGACGAAAAGCCGAGTCAGTATCTTGTAGACCGCCACTGGCAGGAAATCTTCCCGTTGATGAAAAAGAGATATCTTTTCAGTGATGTTGAGCACTTCCTCTTCTTTGATCTTGTACAGGATGGTCATGTAAACGAAAATGTTTTTGCCTATTCAAACGGTGCCGGTAAGGAACGTGTTTTTGTAATTTATAACAACAAATACGACAGAGCTTACGGCTGGATAAAGGATTCGAACCAGTACGCAGTAAAAACCGGTAACGGCGATGAAATAAAGCTTGTTTCCCGATCAATTTCTGAGGGCTTAAACCTCAACGGTGAAGACGACAAATATTGTATTTTCCAGGAAAACAAAAGCGGCCTCTGGTTTATAAGAAAATCAAAGGAAATCTGCGAAAAGGGAATGTTCGTAATGCTCAACGGCTTTGAAGTTCAGGTATTTATGAACATTCATCAGGTAACAGATGAAGCAGACCACCGCTACAGTCTCCTCTGCGACTTCTTAAACGGAGCCGGCTGCGAGGATATTGAAACAGCCTGGCAGGAGCTTATTTACAGAAAGCTTTATGCTTCTTTGAAGACGTTCACCGAAAAATCTGCTGTAAAAATCCTTAAGGAATATGAAGCCACAGCAACAGTTCCAGCTGCAACAAAGAAAACAACCGGTACAGCAAAGAAAGCCTGTGCAACTGCAACACTTAGTGCTAAAAAACTTACAGAGATAGTTACCGAATGTAAAACAGAAGCAATTGATTTCTACAAGGAAGCATACAAAACAGCAGGCTTAAAGGGTTCTACAGAAAAAGCTTATACTCTGTTTAAATCAAGAGTAAAAACTGTTACAGGAATCTTGAACGCAAAGGAACCTAAAATTCCGGCAGATTTGAACAAGGCAATTGCCCGCTGTACAGATACTGCAAGCTTTACAAAGCTTATGCTTCTTGGTAACGACAAGCTCAAAGCAATTCTTTTAAGCTGGGCGCTTGCCGGAGAGTTTGCAGAAAACGGTTTTGCCACAGAATGGAATCTTGGAAGAAAGTTCAATGAGTTCCTTGGTAAGAATTACCGTGCAGAGTTCCAAAAGCTCTTTATTCTTGCAGCTAATTCTGCTTCACCATCAACTCTTGCTAAAAACAAAAAGGATGCTGCCTATAAAGTTGTTTCATTCCTCACAGAAAGCAAGTATGCTGGTGCTTTGAGCGGCGCTAATACCTTTGACAATGTAAAGTGGTTCAATAAAGAGATGATGGAGAACAGCCTTAATCAAATTGAAATGCTTATGCTGTTGTCTGCTTCAAAAGATAAAGCTGAGGAAGTGATAAAGTTCTTTAAGCTTTTGAACGCCGCGCGGGTAAAGGCTGCATACAAATGCGAGCTGTTCCTGAAGCAGTTTGAACCAGCAAAGAAAAAGGTTGCGGAGAAAAAGCCTGCGGCAAAGAAAGCCTCAGCAAAAAAGGCTCCAGCTAAGAAAAAGTCTGAAGTCAAAAAAGATTCAAAATGAAAAAATGATATTATGGCTAAAATTACATAATCTAGCTATAATATTGACAATATTCAGGTTTCTTTATTATATTTTAATTGCGTACTCAATAATTGGCGGCGTCTCCCGAAACTCAAGATTCAGCTTAGGCTGAAAATTAGACTAAAGGAGGCTTGCAATTGACAGTTGAAAATATCATTGCATTGGTGACATGTATCGCCACAGTGATTACCACTGTACTTGCAGCTCTCTCTTACCATAAGTGTAAAGATGATGAGTAATAAAAAAGCCGCCTAGTCTGATCACTGAGGCGGCTTTCATCCGTGTTTATCGGATGTTTTGCTAAATCACAGAGACGACCCAAAATTATTGAGTACGTTTCTTTTTTTACTATAACTTGATTAATAAATTCCGTCAAGTTAATTGAACAAAGGTAAAACTGTTCGAACCTTAATTCACTAGAAGTTCTGTTTGATTAAATCCTTAAGCTGCTCAAGCGTAGCAAGAACTGGTCGTTTAAGCATATATGGCTTTAGGCTGTCTGCAACTGTTGCCGGAATCTCAGGGGATTCACCAAGAACATGGCGGCAGTAATCGCTGCTTAAAGCAGGATGATTCTGCGAAACAAGGATAAAGGTTCCGTCATCATTGAGAATCTCATCTTTATTTTCCAGAATTGTAGCATAGCTTCCAGCTGTTCCAGGATCTGCCATAACTCCATAATTTATAAACAGCTCTTTGGCGGCTTTTTCGCGGTTTCGTTCTGAAATATCACAAGGATAAACAAAGCTTCGAATCATCAGCTCATTTTTTCCAAAGAAAGATTCAAGTCGTTCAATATTCGCAGGATTTACCGGATTTACCTCACCACGCTTGTCCATTCCAACATAGGAATCAAGAACAACAGGATTGCCTTTTGCATCAGCACAAAGTGCCGGTGTTGACGGAATATAAAAACCATTCAGCGGAAGCGCAAAACGCCAGCTGTAAAGCCCCGCAACCAGAGTGGAATAGTTTCCAGCATCCAGAGCATAATAAATATCTCCGTGAAGATTTTCCTTAATCTGGGCAAACGCATACGGAAAGTAAAAAATCTGCGACATAAGGCGGCAAACATTTGTTGTATTTGCAAGCGTAAGATTGTAGCGGTCTGTAAAATCATCATCAGAAAAAAGCTCTCGGATAATGTTTTTAATCTGCTTTTCAGAGCCTTCAACTTCTATAGGAAGAATGTTTCCTCCGTTCCAGATTAAATCATCATCATGAAGACCGCGGACAGTACCCTTTTCGTAAAGCATAACAGCCTTAATGTTTTTCTTACCGTGCAGAACCTTTGCAAGCAGCGCTCCAAGTTCACCGTGAGTAAAATCTACAAAAACAGATTTTTTTCCAAGAAGCTCATTTGTTGTTTCAAGATAAGAACAGAGGTAGCTTACACCAAAATCGCGGTGGCAGCCGGTGTAGCCGTGAAAAAGCTCCAGGTGGAAAAGATTATCATCAAGCTGGCTGATTACCGGAGAAAAAGGAAAAGCTGAAGTTGCTATAGTTTCACAAATAATAGGAGAAAACTCATCCTGCATAAAAGCAGAAGTAAGGGTTCCTGCAATTGAAGTAAAAGGAGTATCTTTGTTTATGTAATAAATCCAGCGGCGTAAGTCTTCAAAGGATGAGGCAGACGGAACATAAACTCCACCATCCTCTGGAAGAGATTTTAAAACTGCCTGAGAAAACGGAACCGCAAGATTATTATTTCTTGTACTAGTAAATATCATAGTTCACTAGTATAACAACTTTTTCAGCCTTCTTCTATTCCTGGAATAAGTTTTTCGAGCTTTTCCATAAACTGTTTTCCGGTAACGCCTTCGCGCAGGCAGGCAAACATACAGTTATCGCCGGCAACAGTTCCGAGAATTTCGTTAAGATTAAGATTATCAATTGCATTGCAGACTGTATTGGCATGTCCCGGGAAGGTTTTGATTACTACAATATTTCCGCTCCAGTCGATGCTTATATAACCGCGCAAAAAATCCTGAACATAAATTGCTTCAGATTCTCCGCTGTCATCATCTCCCGGAAGATCATACATATAGCCAGATTTTCCGTCCGGCACCTTGCCAACCTTCAGAAGCTTTAAGTCGCGGCTCAAAGTAGCCTGAGTAACGTCAAAGCCCTCCTTCTGCAGAAGAGCAAGCAGATCATCCTGACTTTCAATTGTGTTCTTCTTGATGAGATTTTTGATTGCTTTAAGACGCGCCTTACGTTCTTTCATATAGTCCCCAATATGTTTTATGATAGTTTTTCAAAAATGTATAAATATACAACAATTATACAATAAAACTGCATAAAACACAATTAGCGGAGACTTCTGTTTATACTAAATTAGAAACTCTTTTACTTTATCAACAAACCACTGTAAGCCTTAAGTGCGCCTTCCATCTGACCACTCAAAACTGTCTTGGCAAGCTTTTTACCGAGCTGAACGCCTTCCTGGTCAAAAGAGTTTACATTCCATACAAAGCCCTGGAACATAACCTTGTTTTCGTAGTGAGCAAGAAGAGCTCCAAGAGATTCAGGATTAAGCTGTTCGCCGTAGATAAGGCTGCTTGGGCGGTTACCGGCAAAAGCTTTGTTAGGATTTTCATCCTGTTTTCCGCACGCAAAGGCTACAATCTGAGCAGTTACGTTAGCGCAAAGCTTAACCTGGCTTGTAGAATCTTCAATTACAACATCATCACCTGTCTGATTTTTCTGGAAAGCAATGAACTGGAGAGGAATAATGTCTGTTCCCTGGTGAAGCAGCTGATAGAACGAGTGCTGACCATTTGTTCCAGGCTCACCGAAGATTACAGGTCCTGTAAGATAGTTCAAAGGCTTGCCGTCGCGGTTTACAGATTTTCCGTTAGATTCCATATCAAGCTGCTGCAAGTGAGCTGGGAATCGGCTTAAAGCCTGTGAATATGGAAGAATTGCTGTAGCAGGATATTCCTGAACATTGCGTTCGTAAACACCGATAAGAGCATCCATCAATGCAGGATTTTTAGTAACATCATCATTCAAAGCAAGCTTATCTTCTTCTGCGGCACCATTGAGGAAGCGCTGGAAAACATCAGCTCCAAAAGCAAGGCTGAGCACTGCTCCACCAACGCCAGAGGTTGAAGAATAACGACCGCCAATATAATCATCCATATAGAAGGCAGCCATATAATCCGGGTTGTGTGCAAGTGGAGAAGTTTCACTTGTTACGGCAATCATATGCTTGCTTGCATCGCAGCCTGCTTTTTTAATAAAGTCCTTTACAAAGCTTTCGTTTGTGAGTGTTTCAAGGGTTGTACCTGATTTTGAAACAAGAATAAAAATTGTTTTAGAAATATCGAGTGATTTTACAACGCTTGAAGCATCGTCTGGGTCTACGTTTGAGATAAAGTGAGCTTCCATTTTGAAGGTGTTGTTTTTCTTTGCCCAGTTTTCGAGTGCAAGATACATTGCTCGAGGACCAAGATCTGAACCACCGATACCAATCTGGCAAACTGTTGTATATTTTTCACCCTTTTCGTTCAATAATTTACCTGAATGAACGTTATTTGCAAACTCAGCAATTCGTTTTACTTCGTTTTTATAAAAATCGCGCTTATTTACACCGTCGGCAATTACATCCTTTCCAAGCTGACCGCGTGTAAGCTGATGAAGAACCATTCTCTTCTCGCCAGTATTGATTACTTCGCCGTCAAGCAGGGCTTTGTATTTATCTATAAGCTGCTGTTCAGAAGCAAGCTCTGAAAAAGTCTTTATAATCTGCTCGTTTACCTGTTTAGCGGCATAGTTATAGGTCAAACCACCGCCCATTTTAATAGAATATTTTGCGATTCTGTCTGCTGCATTGCTACCGGAAAGCTCATCTTTTACAGAAACCATGCCTTTAAGAGAAAGCAGCTTCTTCCAGGAAGAAAGTGTGTCTGAATTAGACCAAGTAATCATAAATTGCCTCGATATATAATTGATTAAGTTTGTATGGTGGAAATCACCTACATTTTTTGTTTTGTATAATATATAGAGAAAAATAGATTGATTCAAGAACTTTACTTCTCCTCGAAAAAAAAACAATTTGTATACTTTACACACTTGACAAATTCGGAAAGTAGAAATACCATTAAAATATGGATTTGAGAACAGTATTAACAACAGACACAGTAAACCTTCATCTGAAAGGCACTACTAAAGAAGAAATTGTAGATGAGATGCTTGAGATTTTATTCAAAGCAGGCAAAGTAACAGACAAGGCTGCCGCTCGTGAGTGCGTTTTGGATCGCGAACGAAAGATGTCTACAGGTATGAAGCATGGAATTGCTATTCCTCACGGAAAAACAGATACAGTTACAGATTTAGTAGCATGTATCGGTATTTCTGATAATCCTGTTGATTTCGATTCCCTTGACCAGGAACCTTGCAGAATCTTCGTGATGACTCTTTCTCCAGTAAACAAGACTGGGCCACACCTTCAGTTCCTTGCAGAAGTAAGTTTGCTGTTTAAGAGCCCTGAAAAACGTCAGGAAATACTTAACACACACGACAAGGCTGAGGTCATTAGGATTCTTACAGAATAGATTGCGTGCTGCAAAAGTATATGACTTTTTCATTATAAACCGGCTTTTACAGTCGGTTTATTTTTTTTATAATCAAAATTACCGTGTTACGCACGGCAATGACAGTTTTTAGGAGCCAAAATGAAACTTTCTCCCCTTTTTACCGTAAAAGATAACCGCCTGTACAAGCTTGCGGATAATTCAGTTGTAGATCTGGCACAGTTGCCATGTCTTACAGCAAAAAATCTTACATATAATACAAATCCTTTTTTTATTATAGAAATCCCCTGGAGCATGATTGAACTTGAGGCTGAGCTTTATAATGAAGATTTTCTTGCAAAGCTCCGAGACTTTCTGAAGCAGTTTGAAGAAAAGAATCAGTTTGCAATTATAAAGCCTGTTGTAGATAAGCCTCTTAATTCCAGTGATGATGATGAAGCCTTTACCTCGGCGTTCAATCATACTGCAAGAAGAATAAAAGACTGTACTGCCCTTATTGGCCTTGAACTTCCAAAAGAACTTCTTGCAAAAGGAACTGGTGCAGACTCTCCTGCCGCAGCATTTATGGAAACACTTGCCGTAAAACACGCACATTATGTATATTTTGCAGATAAAAACAACGTTTCGGACCAGGCTGTAGCCTTTTCTGAGCTTCCGGTTGCTTTTTATTAAGCATTTTATTGTCCTGGCGTTTATAAATACCTTCAAACAACAGGATAATAACCGTAATATTTGCGAAATATTACATCATTTTCAAATATTTTCTTAGCATTATTATAATTTTCGCACAAAATCGAAAAAAAATATCATTTTTCTTCAAAAAAGCATTGATTGTTTTTTAACTTTGTGGCATTATGCTGATGTGCTAAAAACCATGTCGCTCAGGAATAAAAGATTGAATAAAAAGTGAGGATAAAGAAAGAAAATGAATTACAAGACATCGCAAAGCAGATTTGTAAGTTCTTGTTTTATTCTCTGTATCCTTTTCTTTTTTGCAGCAGCTGCATCACTTGCAGTTTACTTTATGTGCCCTGCAGAAAAAACAGTTTCAGTTACTGAGATTTCCCAGTCAGCTGAAATACCTGTTATTGAAGCTTTGGCCGAAGAAGACACTGCAGATTTTGAGTTTGAAATATCTGAAGCTTTTCAGGAATACTTAGCAGATATTTCCTTCTGTAATATGAGCGATAAGACTGATATTGGACTTGTTTATTACCGTCAGTCAGCATCACGTGCAGCAGTAGAATGGTTTTACACACACATAACAGGCAGCAAGGATATTGCGCAGGCAATCCTTACAGAAGCCGATAAAAATGATATTCCGCTTTCCCTCGCCTTTTCACTTGCTTATACGGAAAGCAGATATAATACAAAGGCTGTTCACAATAACTCCAACAACACCGTTGACCGCGGATTGTTTCAGTTGAACAGCAATACATTTCCGAAGCTGACAGAAGCAGATTTTTATGATCCTTTTATCAGCTCGAAATATGGTATGTCGCACTTAAGGTTTTGCTTAAATACCGCAGGAAATGAGGTTTCAGGTCTGGCAATGTACAACGCAGGAACAGGAAGAGTTCGTTCAAACAGTACACCACAGACAACCTTAAACTATGTGGGCAACATAATGGCATACCAGAAAATGCTTGATAACCTTTTTGCACAGGAAGTCATCACTTATTTTGATAATGACTTTGTGCAGGGAATCACAGTAGCATACGCTGCCAGTGACAAGCAGTAGGAAACTGTTGACGCAATCTTCACTGCCCCAACAGCTTCCTTTATCAACTTAGCCTCCTAATTTTTGAGGGGAACCGGTTTTTGTTAGTTTTTCTCCGGTTCCTCTTTTTTTTTAACTTTTATCTGTAGATTTACTGTTATATTTTTAACAGTAACGTTGATTTTTCGTCATTTTTGCACTAAAATTCGTCTCTAAAGGGAAAAAAGTCCATTTTATTCATTGACCCTTATATTGGAGGTACCTATAATGGCAACATCAGTTGTAATTCCAGAAGCAACCAGAAAAAGGATGCTTCTTCTGCTTCATCTGCTGGAAACCTGGCCTGAATCGAAAATCACTTCACTTCAGATCAGCGGGCAGACAGGCTGGAAGGATTCGCTAATAAGGCATGACCTTTGGCTGCTTGGATACAACAAGGGAGTTTCAAACGGGTACCAGACGGTTGATTTGCGGACTGCAATAAACCAGGCACTCGGGCTTGAAGCACAAACAAAAAACTGCTGCATTGTGGGACTTGGTCGTCTTGGAGCGGCTCTGCTTGATGAAAAGCTTACAGAGGATACACCTTTTGTTATAAAAGCCGGCTTTGATTCAAACGTGAACAGAGTTGAAATCCTGAGGTCAAACTTTCCACTCTACCCTGCACACGACATGAACTGGGTGATTAAACAGGAGAAGATTTCTCTTGCGGTTCTCACAGTTGCAGACAAGGATGCACAGGTTATGGCCGAAAGGCTTATAGCAGCAGGAATAAAAGGTATTGTAAATATGACGCGTTGCGTCCTGAAGGTTCCACCGGAGATAAAGGTCGAAAACCTTTCGGTAATAAATGCGTTAAAACTAGTAAATTAAAAGACAAAGGAGTCGGTCAATTATGGCAAGAGTGTACAATTTTAGTGCGGGTCCAAGCTGCCTGCCAGAAGAAGTTTTGAAGGAATGTGCAGCAGAAATGCTTGATTACAATGGAACAGGTCAGTCTGTTATGGAAATGAGCCATCGTTCAAAGGCTTATGAACCAATCATTCAGGATGCAGAAGCTATGGTTCGCAAATTGATGAACGTACCTGATAACTACAAGGTACTTTTTGTACAGGGCGGAGGTTCCACTCAGTTTGCTATGGTTGCCGAAAACCTTGGTATCAAAAATAAAAAAGCTGCTTACATCGAAACTGGTGTTTGGGCAAAGAAAGCTGCTGCAGAAGCTAAAAAGCTTGGTATTGAAGTTGATGTAATTGCTTCTTCTAAAGACAAGAACTATTCATATATTCCAAAGGTTGAAAAGATTGAAGGCGATTATGATTACGCTTACATCTGTTTCAACAACACAATCATGGGAACTCATTACGAGTACATTCCAGACACAGGTAATATCCCTCTCGTAGCAGATATTTCTTCATGTGTTTTGAGCGAACCACTTGATGTTACAAAGTTTGGTCTGCTTTTCGCTGGTGCTCAGAAGAACCTGGCTCCTGCCGGTGTTACTCTTGTTATCATCCGCGAAGACTTGATTCCTGAAGTTGAAAACTGTCTTCCAGGCACACCAACAATGCTTGCTTACAAGACACATGCCGACAACGGTTCTATGTACAATACACCACCTTGCTATACAATCTACGTTTTGGACAAGGTTCTTCACTGGATTGAAAAGAATGGCGGAGCTGCTGGAATGCTCAAACGCAACAAGGAAAAGGCTGATTATCTTTACAACTTCCTTGATAACAATGACGGAAACTTCTATCACGCAACTGCTGCTGTTGGAAGCCGCTCTTTGATGAACGTTCCATTCCTTACAAAGTATTCTAACCACGCTGCTGATGATGAAGCCGCTGCTGCTAAGGAAAAGGAAATCAACGACAAGTTTGTAAAAGAAGCTGCTGCAGCTGGTCTTGTAAACCTTAAAGGACACAGACTTGTTGGTGGTATGCGCGCAAGTATCTACAATGCTATGACACTCGATGGTGTAAAAGCTCTTGTAGAGTTTATGAAAAAGTTTGCTAAGGAGAACTAATATGTTTAAGATTCAGACATTAAATAAAATCGCTACAGTCGGACTCAACCAGCTCGACCGTGATAATTACGAAATTGCTACAGACATCAATAACCCGGATGCTATTCTTGTACGTTCTGCAGATATGCACGAAATGAAGCTTTCTGACAACGTAAAGGCTGTTGCTCGTGCAGGGGCTGGAACTAACAATATCCCAATTCCAGAGCTTACAGAAAAAGGTGTTGTTGTTTTCAATACTCCAGGTGCTAACGCTAACGCTGTAAAAGAGCTTGTTATGCTCGCACTTCTCCTTTCAAGCCGCCCTGTAATTGACGCTAACAAATGGGTAAAAGGACTTTCTGGAAAAGGTGATGAGATTCCTGATCTTGCTGAAAAAGGAAAGAGCCAGTTTGTTGGTCCAGAATTGATGGGAAAAACACTTGGTGTAATCGGTCTTGGTGCTATTGGTGATATGGTTGCTAACCTTGCCCTCCACTTTGGTATGGAAGTTATCGGTTATGATCCATTCCTTTCTGTAAACTCAGCTCTCAAGCTCGACAAGAAAGTTAAGATTGCAGAAACTTTGGACAGCCTTTATGCAAAGTGTGATTACATCACAATCCACGTTCCACAGACAAACGACACAAAGGGTATGATCAACGCTGCTGCAATCAAGAATATGAAGGACGGTGTTCGCATCATCAACATTGCTCGTGGTGGTCTTGTAAACAATGCTGATATTATTGCTGCTTTGGACAGCGGAAAAGTAAGCGCACTTATCACAGACTTTGCTGCAGAAGAATTGCTTAATCATCCAAAGGTTGTTTGTATGCCTCACCTTGGAGCTTCTACTCCAGAAGCAGAAGACAACTGTGCTGTTATGGCCGCTGCTCAGCTCAAGGACTTCCTCGAGTTCGGAAACATTGTAAACTCTGTAAACTTCCCAAAAACAGTTACAGACAACCCTATCCCAGCCGGCGGAACTCGTCTTTGCATCAGCCACAAGAATATTCCGGACACAATTTCTAAGTTCACAACAATTCTTGGTGAAGCAAAGCTCAACATCGCAAGCTTTATCAACCAGGCTCGCGGCGACGTAGCTTACAACATCATCGACGTTGACGGTGTTGTAACAGACGACATTCTCGCTAAGCTCGCAGCTTGTGATACAGTAAACAGAGTTAGACCAATTTATAACTAATTCTAAACGGACTAAATAAAATTATAACTTCACCCCTGCATTTCTCAGGTGCAGGGGTGATTTATTTTAAACAATCAAATCTCAAACAATCACAATATCTTCATTCTTCCCTTCCTTCCGTGCTATAATACTTTTGTGAAAATCCTTCTTGTCGGAATAAATGCATCTTATTCTCATACTTGCCTTGCAGTTCGTTCAATCTGTGAATATGTGAAAAAACACGTTGCGAGCAAACTTGAGGTTGCTTTTACTGAGTTCACAATAAACCAGCCGGTTGGCGAGATTTTGCGCGGCATTTACGAACAGGAACCTTCCATTATTCTTTTTTCAACCTACATATGGAATGCCGAGCTTACTACAAAAATTATCCCTGATATAAAAAAACTGCTGCCTTCTGTTTTGATTGGTGCCGGTGGTCCCGAGTTTGGATTTGCCGCAGAGTTGTATTTGAAAAAATTACCTGAGCTTGATTTTATTATTAAAGGCGAAGGTGAACAGACAACAGCAGAAATTGTCGAAGCAATAGCACAGCCTGATTCAAAAAGTTTCAACCGCACAGATACAGGCAGAGTTCTTCGTAAACTAAGCGCAATAAAAGGTCTCTATCTCCGTGATGATGATGGTAGTGTAACTTTTACCAGTGAACGCGAACTTATCTGTGATCTTTCTGAACTGCCCTTTCCGTATCCAGAGTTGATTACCGCCACACCATCCAGTTCTGACACACCATCAAGTTCAGCCACACCATCCAGTTCATCCTTAGAAACCATCAACAAAAACAAGATTTACTATTACGAATCTTCGCGCGGATGTCCGTATTCGTGCGCTTACTGTATGTCTTCACTCGACAAACGTGTCCGCTTCAAACCACTTGAACTCGTTTTCCAGGAGCTTCAGATTTTTCTTGATAACAACATCCCGCTCGTTAAGTTTGTTGACCGTACCTATAATTTGCAACCCGACCGCTACATTGCAATCTGGCGATATATTTTAGAGCATCACAACAAGCTCACAATGTTTCATTTTGAAATAGAAGCAGAGTTTTTAACAGACGAAGCCCTTGAGTTTTTGCAGACCGTTCCCTCAGGAGTCATGCAGTTTGAAATAGGCGTTCAGTCCGCTAACAAAAAAAGTCTTAGTGCCGTCAGCCGTTCAACAAACATAGAAAAGCTCGCAGATAATATCCGCCGTATTCCACGGACAATTCACCAGCACCTTGATTTAATTGCAGGGCTTCCTTACGAAAATCTTGAAAGCTTTGGAAAGTCGTTTGATTTTGTTATGTCGTTTGCTCCTGATGCAATCCAGCTTGGTTTTCTAAAGGTACTTCACGGAACGCAAATGGAACAGTACGCAAAGCAAAACGGCTGGCAGTGGATGGAAAATCCCGTCTACGAAACTTTTTCCACTCCTTACATGTCATACAAGGATATGCTTTTCTTGAAAGATCTTGAGGTTCTGACAGATGCTTTCTGGAACAAAGAACTCTTTTCGCACACAATGAAGTACATTGGGCACACGCTTGGCTTCTGGAACTTTTTCAAGCTGATGACAGAGTCAGGCGAACAGCAGGGTGTATTCGAAGCAGCCCGCCGCGAAACCTTCTGGTTTGAATTTTTGAGCACAAATATAGCTCAGCTTCCAAAACTTAATCCTGAGATTTTATACGATTTACTCCGCTATGATTTTGTCCTTCGCGGCAAACAGGGAAACTGGCCGTCCTGGTATAAGCATAATTATGATAAAGAACGCCACCGCACCTTACTAGAGGAAGCCGGAGCCCTCACAAATGCCCGCCTTGATTTTGGTCACAGCGAATACGAAGTTTTTTCGTGTAATGTTGATGATGAGTATCCTGAGAAAAATACCGGGAATTACGAAAAGCTGGTGCGGTATAATTTGAAATAGGAAACTATCTTCCCCTTTTTTACTCCACCTCTACCGCCAACATAATCGGTATATGATCAGAAACCGCTTCTCTATAATCAACGCCTCGAGTATACACATTTTTACCAAAACGGATTATATCGCTGCTCCGTTTTCTTGCATCATAAAAACCGCTTGCTTCAGAAGCCTTGTCCTCTGAAAAAGCCCTGTGCATTTCTTCTGCAATCTTCGCTTTTTTATTATAGATAAAATGGTCATAATCATTCACAAAAATTGCATAGTCCTTGTTGCTTGGAGAAACTGTTGTGGCAATCCCATAATTCGGATCAGAAAACCATCTTTTGCTGCCATCCACAAAATCAAAATTGCGCGCAGTGAGCACAGAGCGGTTTAAGTTAAAATCTCCGGCAATAACAAGTGCTGCAGAACGCTTATACTTTGCGTACAGCTTTTCCAGTGTTTCCAGATCCCGCATACGATGCTGGTAATCATTATACGGAAGGTGTACGTTAATTGCATACAAATCGTAAGATGATGATGAAGGAGTTCCAGCCAGCTTAAAGGCTACCACCTGTACATTGTTTTTATCAAACAGGTATTCTCCATCAAAATCAGTAAAGCCAAGCTCATCGGCAAAATCTGTAGCAGAAAGCTTTTTTCTATTATATAAGATTGCATTGTTCTGAGCGTAACCGCCTGTTTTGTAAGTTTCCTCGCCCTTATATTGCATTTCCATAAGCGCATAAGAAGAGCTCGTAACAAATGCCCAGTCTTTTCCAAGCCGTCCGACCATTCTGTTCAAGGCAGAATTTTCAGGTGGCTTTACCCAAACTTCCTGGAGGAATACAATATCCGCTCCCGACTCATCAATCATATCGGCAATCAGTGCTGCAGTTCGTCCCTTGGCCCCCATATTAAGCGAAAGCAGCTTTAGCTTTTCTGCAAACGCCGCATTACTAAAAAAGAACAATCCTATAAAAATCAAAATGATAATGTGTCTAAACCTTTTCAAAATAATTTTATCCTCTTCATTTCTGCAAGATACATCCCGTCACCCTTCTTTATATCAAAGGCTTCGTAAAATTCTTCAAACTGCTGAAGCACTGCATTTACTCTAAGATAATACGGCGGATGATTATCAATCGAAATCATATATTTGAACCTGTCTTCGTGCATCTTAAACAAGCTTTCCTTGGCGTAACATTCAAAAAAATATTTGTAATCAAAATCAGGATATTGTTTGGCAAATTTGAGCATAATCGACATTCCAAACAAATCAGCAGAAGCTTCGTATACACACTCTTTTTTGCAGCGCGTTCCTTTTAGAATCTCAAAAGAATAAAAGTAATCTGCAACTTCTTCAAACTTGTCCTGAAGCTTCTGATAATCATCGTTTTTCCATCTGCTAAAGCCTATACCTTCTTTTGTGCAAAAAGAATGGCTCATCTCATGCGCAATTGTCATGCCAAGATACGAGAGTTTTTCTTCTATACTCATATCAACTTTATAACCGATTCCGTTTATAAAACCTGCAAGAATAGTGATTGTGTTCAATCCGCCATTATAATATGCATTGAAAATATAAGGTGCAATATCAATTTCATATTCATCCGGATTAACTGTCTCAAAACATTTTTTCGCCTGAAGTTTCTTCTCATAATTCAAAATCTTTACATACAAATCAAACAGAGAAGCTTCACCACCTGTTCCATCAATTGCAGCAAACTCATCATACAAGGTTGAATAATCATCAAAGCGATTTTGCGCTCCAATCAAAACAATAGCCTTCTTTAAAATCTGAGCTGCATTATAACCGGTTCCCGAAGAAACATAATCCCAGTCACAAAGCTGTTTTACATACTCTTCAATAATGCACTCCAAAAGCTGTGTAACATCGTCTTTTATTTCCTTAGGAAAATATTTTTTTACCCAGATTTTTCCAAGCAGCTTTGGAAGAGCATTTTTTAAGTAATCAAGACCGAGCTGCTCGTCTGTATAAACCATTGAGATTCCTTTTGCTTCCGCCCTATAAGCCTGAACAATATCATACACCTGCTTATCCAGATAATCTGCACTTTTCAAAAAAAGCCTGCACAAACACAGAGTCTTTATTGCTTCAAGGTTTTCCTGATTATAAATGGAAGCCAATACCGTGAGCCGTTCAGTTTCGCCCAATGAATACATAGAAAGTTGACCTACTCCCATTGCTTCCATAAGTTTAACGACAGGAAGCCCGTCAACTGCAGGATTAGGATTATTTTTATAAAAAAGCTCTCCTTTGTTAACTTCAATTTCTGAATACTTTGTTTCAAAATCCTGCGCAAGCTTTACAAGTCTTTTAGATTCAGCTTCATCAAAACCGCATCGGATCAGCATTTTTTCATAAAAATCTGGCGGCACCTCATTATTGTCCTTAAAGCATAAGTTTACTCCAAAAACAGGTATATGCCACATTCCGCTGACAACCTGCAAATCTGCTCCAAAAAGAAGAAACGGTCTGACCTGTTCATCAAAAAAAAGCTCTTCAAACTCTGCAATACTGTTTACTGAATTAATTTTGCTGATGATATTGAGCAGCGGCTTTATTCCGTCCGCATTTCTTTTTTCCCAGTTTATGCTTTTATTATAAAACTCACTTAAAACCTTTTCCTCCGCGCCCACGGTACCAGTCGTATTCTTACCCACAGCATCAGCTTTCACAATTGAAAGCAGCTGTTTGTCTATAACTTCAAGCGCATCGGTTCCATAGCTTACGCGGTCTACATGAGGTGGTATCTGCACATCACGTAAAGCTTCATAATTAATCGCCTGAAAAAAATCATCCTGCAGACGAGGCTTTTTTGGAAGAATATTTCCATCTATGTTTGAATTTATCCATTGTTTTTTCTTAGCAAATGCCGGAGATTGAAATTGCAGCACAAACAAAACAGCTGTAATAAAAGAAATTATTTTATTCCTTTTCATAATATGCTCATTATGCCTTATAACACTTTTTTTGTCTCCACAAAAATACCAAATGGGTATATAATATATTATTATAGAAGAAACAATCTGCAACTACAGGAGCTTTTATGAAAAACCGAAAGATTTCGTTATCAACTAAAGTTTCAATCAGTTCAATAATCATAATCATTACAATCGTAGCAGTTTCTGCAATAACAACCGGCATTTTCTTTTCCAAAAACAGTCTGGAAAACTTTTACAGCAGCGCTTCCACAGAGCTTTCCGAGTTTTCGGATTCAATAACAATGTTCTTTAACGCAAAGGAAGTTGAGCTTAATGTTTTTGCCGAATCCGATGCAGTAAAAGCAAGCGATGAAACAATTCATTCGTTTGTAAACGAAACCGGAACAATTCAGATTCTTGGTTATAAAAAAAGCCCTGTAGAAGAAGAAATCAGGAAGGTATGTAAATCCTTTGCAAATAATGATCCTGATATTGCAGAAATATACATAGGAACAAAATGGGGCGGATACGCAACCAATTTTGACAGCTCAATGAGCGGCGGTTACGATCCTAGAAAGCGAGGCTGGTACGAAACTGCTTCAAAAGGAAACGGCAAGGTTATGATTACAGATGCATTTGCTTCAACTGTTGGTGCAACTGTAGTTGGTATTACCCGCTGCGCTTATGATTCTAAGAAAAACTTTATTGGAAACGCTTCTATAGAAGTTTCACTGGATACACTCACAGGCATTCTGGAATCTATGGATTTTGGTAAAGGCAGCTTTGTTATGATGGTTCAGAAGGATGGAACAATTCTTGCCGACACAAGCAAAAATAAAAACAATTTTAAGAATATTACAGAAATCGGCATTCCTGAATTAAAGGATTACCTTTCATCATCAACTACTACCGGAAGTATTAAAATTGAAGATAAAACCTATTTTACAGAATACGTAACAAATAGAAAAACCGGCTATCAGATTGTAGCCTTCTGCCCTAGAGAAATTGTTTTTGCAGCCTTCTACAGAACCTTAGGTGCAACAATCCTTATTTGTGCTGTTTTTGGAATAATCATTTCCATCATAATCGCACTTATTACAAGAAGCATTATTCGCCCGCTTAAAACAATCCGCGACAGCATCAGCGAAACTACAGAACAAATTGCAAAGGGCAACGCAAATCTTTCAAAGAGAATTAAAGTTAAAGCTAATGATGAAATTGGTGATGTTGCTACAAGCTTTAATGTATTCTATGAAAAGCTGCAGGAAATTATTAAGAGCATGAAGCAGTCTAAGGCTTCTCTTAATACAGCTGGTTCAAAGCTTGCTTACACAACAGATGATGCAATGGACGCAATTTCTCAGATAAACAAAAGCATTCAGACCTTAGGCAACGATTTGCTTAGTCAGAATACAAGCGTTGAGCAGACTTCTCAGAGCATAGAAAAAATCCTTGAAATGATTCATTCTCAGGAAGCTCTTGTTACACAGCAGGCAGAATCTGTTCAGGGTGCTTCAACAGCTGTAGAGCAGATGATTGGAAACATAAGCGAAGTAAACCGCTCTATCGATAAAATGGCTCATTCCTTTAGTACTCTTGAATCTGATGCGCAGACAGGTGCAAGAACACAGGAGCAGTTACAGGAACAGATTTACGAAATTGATAATCAGTCTAAGCTTTTGAGCGAAGCAAATACAGTTATTGCAAATATTGCGGAACAGACAAACCTTCTCGCTATGAACGCTGCAATTGAGGCGGCACACGCAGGAGAGGCTGGAAAAGGCTTTGCTGTAGTTGCTGACGAAATCCGAAAGCTGAGTGAAACATCCTCTTCTCAGTCAAAAACAATTGGAGACCAGCTCAACCGAATCCAGGAAGCAATTGCAAATGTTGTACAAGCAACACAAACTGGCGTTCAGGGCTATGCAAATCTTACAACCGAAATCCACGAAATTGACACCCTAGTTCAGCAGATAAAAGCCGCTATGACAGAACAGCAGTCTGGTTCAGCACAGATTACAGAAGCTCTCCATGGCATGAATGACAGTACTCAACAGGTACAAAAGGCTTCTCAGGAAATGAACTCCGACAGCCGTGTTATTATAGAAGAAGTTTCTACTTTGCAAGAAAAGACAAAAGAAATGAAAAACAGTATGACTGCAATGGGTAACGGTGCCGAAAGAATCAATGCTACCGGCGATGCACTTTCAGAGATTTCTACTTTAATGGAAGGCTCAATTGCAGAAATTGGAAAGCAGGTTGATCAGTTCCAAGTATAAGGCTTTCTAGAACTTTATTGAACCAACAACCGTTTCATCACTGCTGCTGTCTTTAGCAGAAACAGTCGGTGCAGAATAAGCGTATGCATCGGAAGCAGACTTTGAGTCTTCCTTCTTTTTTGCTGATTTTGAAGCTCCACTATCTCCGCCTGTTTTCCGAGCTCGTGATTTTGGAGAAGCCATAAATGCAAACAGACTGCCGCATAAGCCGCCCGCAAGAATAATCAACACTCCAACTGTACCGTTCGGATTTTTTTGAATAAACTGGCAGGCAATAAAAAGACAAGTTGCAAGCGCAGATGAAACAGAGATTGCTTTTTTGGAAATATGGAAAAGCATATCAAGCAATATAAGCATAAACACAACTGCATCTGAACCGGAAAACGGAAGCTTACAGCAGCACGCAGAAAGAACTCCGGTAAAAATTGTTGCAACAAAAATCATAATACCGATTACCATTGAACCGTAGCGTTCTTCCATTGCGGAACCAAGCAGAGAAATTATTACAAGTTTTGCAAAAAAAGACAGTGCGTCTCCGCTGCCAAAAACATACAGGAACAGGCGTAAATAGCTGAAAAAGGATTTAAAACTGAACTGGAACTCACCGTCGCAGGTAGGAGTAATAAGGATTGTTGAATTAAGCTTATTCTTAAGCAAAAACCAATCAAGAACAAACAGCAAAACAGAAAGCAAAGTGAATATGATAGTAACAGGTGCATCATAATTTAACTTCATCTTTATTTTAGATTTTGTTTTTTTCTTTGCCATTTATTTCTCCTTTTTAAAGATGTCTTATAATCCAGTTCCTTCGTCAACACCCATTACTATGTTCATACACTGTACGGCAGCTCCCGAAGCTCCCTTTCCAAGATTGTCGAATCGGGTGGTAATCATTATTCTATCGTCGTTGCCATACACAAAAATCTGCATTTCATTAGTACCGGCCAGGGTATTTGCAGGAATAAACTGCTCGGTAAGTACCCCTTCTCCCATAAAGCCGGCCACCTTTACAAAACGACAGCCCTCGTAATGAGACGCAAACATTTCGTGTACATCGCGGGCAGTTACCTTTTTGGCTAGCAGTCTTGAATGAAGTCCAACTGTAACAGTCATTCCCTGATAATAATCGCAGATATACGGATTAAAAACAGGCTCGTAAGTAAGCCCTGAAATAAGCTTCATCTCTGGAAGATGCTTGTGCATTTGAGTAAGCGCATACAAACGCGGAGAATCAAGTCCCTTATCTCGATCGTCAGCCTCGTACTGAGCAATTGCCTTTTTACCAGCTCCGGAATAACCACTCACTGCATGAACCACAACAGGATAATCAGCCGGCATAATTCCAGACTTTACCAGTGGATAGCAGATTGCAATAGTTCCACTAGCATAACACCCTGGAACTGCAATACGCTTTGAAGAAACAATCTTCTCGCGGAAAGTCTTATCCAACTCAGGAAAGCCATATGCCCACTGAGGATTTACACGGTGTGCAGTCGAAGCATCTATAATAATTGTATTCGGATTTGTACAAAGCTGAGCCGACTCAATTGCCGCAGCATCCGGCAGACACAAAAAAGTTATGTCAGACGCATTTATAAGCTTAGCCCTTTCTGCAGGATCTTTTCGCTTATCTTCGTCAGCAGTTAAAATCTCAATATCATTTCTTTTTTCAAAACGTTCAAAAATCTTAAGGCCAGTAGTGCCCTCTTTTCCATCAATAAAAACTTTGTATTTCATATTCGGAATTATACTCTAATTGTCATAAAGGGGGAAGTCACATTATCATTTCTGCAATTGCTACAAATGTTGGAACAGTAAAAATGCAGAACAAGCTTGAAATTGAAACAACCAGACTTGCATACGAAACATTCTTATTAAACAGTACAGAAAGACTTGGAACACTCGTAGCAGAAGGACAAGCTGAACAGATTAAAATTACAAAAAGCATCATTCTTATGTCTGCCATATTTGCAAAAATCTTTGAAGCGGCAAACAGAACAAGAATATTTACTGCAACACAAATAACAAGACGACAAACGGTTACCCAGGTAAGCTGCATAGCCCATGCTTTTCCAGTGCTGTCTTTTGGCAGCTTAAAGTCGGCAAACAGAATACCAATCAAAATCATTGAGGTTGCAGTATTTAAGTCGCCAATCATAGAAATAGGCTTGATGATAAAGAACGGAAGCTTAAACGGCATGCAGAAAATTATAATACCAAGAATAACCGCAATTATGTTAGGATTCGTAATAATCTTTTTAAGGTTTACAGTTCCGCACATCTGATAGTAGCCATAGGTCCACAGGAAAACATTGAAAATAACAAGGTAGCCCATCAGATAAAAAACACCTTCATCACCAAATACACCGCGAATCAGAGGGATGCCAACAAAGCCGCAGTTAGTAAAAACAGTTGCAACTCTGTCTATGCTCACTAAATCCCCATGTGCGCCATTTTCGTGTTTGCGGCGCAGGGTACACAAAAGCGCAACACAAATCATCACGCCGTGAATTATTAGGGAAATAAAGGCAACAAAACCAAACTGTCTGAGTTTAACGGCATCAAAATCAAGATTAAACGAGCTTATAACAAGGCAGGGATTTACAAAATAAAGCAGCAGTTTGCTTAAAAACTTCTGCTCTGTCTGACCGGCTTTAGTAATTTTTGCAAAAATAAAACCGCCCACAACAATCAAAGCCATAATTGCAAGCTGTTTTAGAACAAGTAAATACATTTTACTCTCCAGGTTTAATGTTTAAACAACGCAAAAAGCGCAGTGAATAAACCAAGCGAAGCCGCCATCATTATCAAACCTGCAAGAAGAACACCAAGCATTACGGCAATCACAGTTTCCTTAAACTTCATATCAAGAAGGCTCGCAGCCAGGGTTCCAGTCCAGGCGCCTGTTCCAGGCAAAGGGATTCCTACAAAAAGCAGAAGCGCAACAAAAATCCCCCTTCCCGCCTTTGACTGCAATTTCTCTCCAGCCGCTGTTCCTTTAGTCAAAAAGAACCGACAGATTCCACCTATTACTTTTTTATCCTGTCCCCATTCCAGAAACTTCCGTGCAAAAAGATAAACAATTGGAACAGGAATCATATTCCCGATAATACAAACAATATACGATGGAATGATCGGCATCTGCAGCGCCTGCGAAACAGGAATTGCACCTCGAAGCTCAATCAGCGGCACCATCGAAATAAAAAAAATCCACAGATAATTCTTGAACATAAAATCATTATAGCAAAAAAACGAGTGTATAGGAACAGAGATTTTTTCTTCTATTATGATTTAGAAAATATGATTATGATTTAATCGTTTTTTCTTAAAAAATTTCCTATTTTCTTCAAGTTTTGCGTATATTATAGTATAAGATTTTTCCAATAAATAAGTCTTTCATTCCATATTTTTGTTTAGGGAACTTTAATGATTTCCCACAAAAAAAATATTTGCGGAGGACTTATTATGAGTCAACTTAACAATCAGAGCCCAACTAATGAGGCAAACCTCACCCCGGAGGAAAAATGGAAAAGAGCTACAATCGCTAACAACTTCATCTTCTACAAAGTCATGCACAACAATCCTGACGTCTGTAAAGAGCTTCTTGAAATCCTGTTACAGATTCAGATTGATCACATTGAAATGAGTACAGAAGAAGAAATCCTTATTGATTATGGTAAAAAGGGAATCCGTATGGACGTGTATGCAGTTGGGGCTACACGAGCCTTTAATCTTGAAATGCAGACCACCGACACGGGAGAATTGCCGGAACGCAGCAGGTATTATCAGGGAGTTCTTGATATTCAGGAGCTTAATTCCGGCGAAAATTATAAGAGTTTGAAAGACAGTTATATAATTTTTATCTGTCTTACAGACATTTTCCACAAAGGTCTTGCAAAATACACTTTTGAAAATCTTTGTATTCAGAATCCAGAAATAAAACTGAATGACCGCACATATAAATACTTTTTCATTGCCGAAAACTATGATAAAATACTTGATGAGAGACAGAAAGCGTTCTTAAAGCTTGTAACTTCAAACGAAAGCTCTGATGATTTTGCAGACAGGATTTCAAAGCTTGTAGAAGATGCAAAACACAATACTCTGTGGAGGAAACAGTTTATGGAATTTGAAAGATATCTGGCTTACTCATTCCGTGACGGAGAAGCCAAAGGTAAACAGGAAAAAGCTGAGGAAGATGCAACCGCATTCCTTAAAGAAGGCGATTCTCCAGAAAAAATTTCCCGATGTACTGGACTTCCTCTGGAAAGAGTACTTGAGTTACAGGAACAGATTAAGGTCTCTGAAGCCTTAACCCCTACCCCTTGACCAACTTCTGACAAAAATATATATTATGTCATACGCTATCAAGAAATAGGAGATAATAAGATTATGAAAAAGACATTTTACGCATATTCATTTTATTATTACTATTTCTCTCCGGTTCGGTAAAGAACAGATAGCTGTGATTTGGTAATATTGAGCGATTCTATTCTTTACGAAGAACAGAATCGCTTTTTTTTTGGAGAAAAAATATGAAGAACTCTATTGGAAGCAATCTGCAGGTCACTCTTTTTGGAGAAAGCCACGGTCCGGTTATTGGCTGTGTGCTTGACGGTCTTACACCCGGCATTAAAATTGACGAGGATTTTATACGACATCAGCTTAGTCTTCGCCGTCCGAGTGGAAAAATCTCAACTGCACGCGTTGAAAAAGATGAGTTCCAGATTGTCAGCGGTGAGTTCAACGGTTATACAACAGGCACTTCGCTTTGCCTTCTTATTCCAAACTCAGCCCAGCACAGCAAGGATTATTCAAAAACAGCATCGCTTGCCCGCCCAGGACACGCAGACTACACCGCCGAATGTAAATATCACGGCTTCCAGGATTACAGAGGCGGCGGTCACTTTAGCGGTAGACTTACAGCGGTTGTTGTTGCGGCTGGTGCAATTGTAATTCCAGCACTTGCTAAAAAAGGTATCCTTATTGGTTCCCATATAAAATCGTGCGGCGGAATTAAGGATATTGATTTTGCAGAAACAGATAGTTCCGCTCTTACTGCACAGATAAAAGCCCTGAACGAAAAAAGCTTTGCAGTACTTGATGATAGTACCGCAACTAAAATGCAGGCAGAAATTGAAAAGGCAGCATCCGAAGGCGATAGTGTTGGCGGCGTACTTGAAACAGCAATTTCAGGACTTCCAGCTGGACTTGGCGAGCCTTGGTTTGATTCTTTTGAAAGTCTTTTATCGCACGCACTGTTCAGCATACCGGCAGTAAAAGGTGTTCAGTTTGGCGCAGGCTTTGATATGGTTGACGGTCGTGGCAGCGAGTTCAACGATTCGTTCAGAACAGACAACGGTAAAGTATACACAACCACTAATCACAACGGTGGAATAAATGGTGGAATTACAAACGGAATGCCTGTTATTTTCAGATGCGCCGTAAAGCCTACTCCATCAATTTACAAAGAACAGCAGACAATCGACTTTAAGAAAAACGAAAATGCAGACCTTATTATAGAAGGCAGACACGATCCTGCAATTATTCACAGAGCACGAGTTGTAGCCGACAGCGTTACAGCACTTGTAGTTGCAGATGTTCTGCTCGGTAGGTTCGGTACAGATTACTTTACAACGGAGACAAAATAATGGAATACGGACTTATCGGCGAAAAGCTCGGACACAGCTTCTCAAAAGAGATTCACGGAATGATCGGCGATTACAGCTACGAGCTTAAGGAAATTGCAAAGCCAGATTTAACAGCCTTTATGCAGGAAAAAGCTTTTAAGGGAATAAACGTCACAATCCCGTACAAGCAGGATGTAATTCCGTTTCTTAATTCAATAGATAAAGCGGCCGAAGAAATCGGAGCCGTAAACACAATCACAAATAAAAACGGAAAGCTTTCGGGCTACAACACAGATTTTATTGGCTTGCAGAGACTTATCCTTTCACAGAAGCTTGAACTTAAAGGAAAAAAAGTTCTTATTCTTGGAACAGGCGGAACCTCCCGAACTGCAACCGCTGCCGCAAAAGCTCTTGGTGCAAAAGAAATCCTGATTGTAAGCCGTTCGGTAAAGGCTGATGATGAAAAAGCTTCTGCTTCAAAACCAGCTGTAATTTCTTACGAGCAGGCAGCCACAATACATAATGACTGCCAGATCATCATCAACACTACTCCCTGCGGAATGTTCCCTAAAATTGATGATTCTCCACTCGACCTCACGCCGTTCACTAAGCTTGAAGGTCTTATAGATGTAATTTACAATCCACTCCGAACAAACCTTGTTTTGCAGGCACAGGAAAAAAATGTAACGGCTGCAGGCGGACTTTACATGCTTGTTCAACAGGCAATTGCCGCTTACGAATATTTTTCAGACAACCAATGCAGTCTTGAAAAAGCAGAGGAAATATACAACACAATTCTTCGCCAGAAGCAGAATATTGTTCTTATTGGAATGCCGGGCTGCGGAAAATCAACTCTTGGAAAAAAGCTTGCCGCTTCACAGAACCGTGAGTTTTTTGACACAGACATTCTTATAAATCAAAAGGAAGGAATGTCACCCGCAGAAATTATTAAAACAAAGGGTGAGCCTGCCTTCCGCGATATTGAAGCTTCAGTTTGCAAAGAGCTTTCATCAAAACAGGGCGTGATTATTGCAACAGGCGGAGGAGCTGTTCTTCGTAAGGAAAATGTGCTTAATCTTAAAAAGAACGGACTTATCTTCTTCATCGACAGAAGCACTTCGTTTATAAAACCAACAGATGACCGTCCTCTTTCCGATTCACAGGACAAACTGGAACAGCTGTACAAAACCCGTTATCCGGTTTACACCTCAGCCGCTGACTGTCACATAATCTCTGACAACAATATCGAACACACAATTGAAAAAATACTGGAGGCGTTATGAAAATTAAAGTTATAAACGGACCGAACATCAATATGCTTGGAATAAGAGAACCGGGCATTTACGGTAAAGAAAACTTCCAGACTCTCTGCCAGAATATCCGCGATTTTGCCGCTGAAAAAAAGATTGAGGTTGAGCTTTATCAGTCAAACCATGAGGGCGACCTTGTTGATGCAATTCAAGACTGCTACGGCAAGTTCGACGGAATTGTTATAAATCCGGGAGCTTATACTCACACAAGCATTGCAATTCTTGATGCGGCAAAGGCTGTTTCAATTCCAACTGTAGAAGTCCACATTTCTAAAGTAGAAGAACGTGAGGATTTCAGACAGATAAGCTATATCCGCCAGGCCTGTGTAAAAACAATTACGGGTCATGGAATTGCAGGTTATATAGAAGCAATTGAATATCTTATTGATTATAAAGCCGATAGCTGCGGAAAAAATGAAACCTGCGAGGGTAAAAAATGAAAATCAATCCCTCAATCGCAAAAGGAATAATGATTTCTCCACCTTCAAAAAGCATGGCACACAGAAACTTAATCTGCGCCGCCCTTGCTGACGGTACAAGCATTATTCACAATATTGATTTTTCAGAAGACATAAAGGCTACAATTTCCTGTCTTGAAAGTCTTGGCGTAAAAATCCAGGTTACGAGTGATGATGATAATGCCACTTCTACAAGCGGAACCACGCTGACGGTTTTCGGAACAGGCGGTAACTTCACAGCGCAACCACATTCACTTTTCTGCAACGAAAGCGGAAGCACTCTCCGTTTTTTCATTCCTATTGCAATGCTCAGCGATCAGGAAGCAGTTTTCACAGGAAGTCAGACTTTGCTTTCACGCCCGCTTTCTGTTTACGAAGACATTTGCGCAAAACAAGGAATTGCATTTGAACATGTAGAAGGAAACCAGTCCTACAAACAGCTTAAACTTCAAGGCAAGCTCCAGCCAGGTAACTTTGAGATTCCAGGCAACATAAGCAGCCAGTTTATAACAGGACTTTTGTTTGTGCTCCCGCTGCTCTCCTCCGACAGTACAATCACACTTACAAACTCAATCGAAAGCCGCGCTTATATAGACATGACAATCCAGACACAAAAAAGTTTTGGCGTAAAGATTGAGTGGCAGAACGAAAATACTTTGTTTATTTCCGGCAACCAGTACTACAAGCCAGGCGAACAGACTGTTGAAGGTGATTTTTCAAACGCAGCCTTTTTTGAAGCTTTAAACACAATAGGTGGAAGCGTAACCGTTCAGGGCTTAAATATGCATAGCCTTCAGGGCGACAAGGTTTACCTGACTCATTTTGAAGAGCTCAAAAAAGGCTTTGTTCAGATAGATATTTCGGATTGTCCGGACTTAGGACCGATTCTTTTTGTTGTGGCAGCCTTACACCATGGCGGAAAGTTTACCGGAACAAAGCGGCTTAAAATAAAAGAGAGCGATCGTGGTACAGTTATGTGCGAAGAGTTTGCTAAGTTAGGTATAGCTACCAGACAAAGCGAAAATGAGATAGAGATTTCGCCGCTGCAGGATAAGTCAACACGACCAGTCACTCTTCTCGGTCATAACGACCACAGAATTGTAATGGCACTCACAGTCCTGCTTACAAAAGTCGGCGGTAATATAGAAGGTATTGAAGCAGTTAGAAAAAGTCTTCCTGATTTTTTTGTAAGAATCAGAAAGCTCGGAATAGATTTTGAACCAGATGGAGAAGAAATAAAAAATGGATTGGATTACTAAACAGAACATCCTTATTGTTGGACTTGGCCTTATGGGCGGAAGCTACGCAAAAGGCTTAAAAAGAATCGGCTACAGGATATCGGCAATTGACAAAAACGAAGAGTCAATTAAGTTTGCACTTGAAAACGACATTATTGATGAAGGTGCTGCAAAACCAGAGCCTGAGCTTATCAAAAAAGCAGACACAATTATCTTTGCCCTTTATCCGCACGTTTTCATAAACTGGATAAAAGATAACCAGAAATATTTTAAGTCAGGAATAAAGATTACAGATGTTACCGGTGTAAAAAGCGGCGTTGTTTATGAAATACAAAATATTCTGCGTGATGATGTTGAGTTCATTCCTTCTCATCCGATGGCTGGTCGTGAGGTTTATGGAGTTCAGAACAGTGATGATTCAATTTTCCACAACGCAAACTACATAGTTACCCCTACTTCAAAAAATACAAAAGAAGCAATCAACTGGTGCAGCGACCTTGGACGCCTGCTTGGCTTCAGAAAGGTTTCCGTTCTTTCTCCGGAAGAGCACGACCAGATGATCGGCTTTGTTTCGCAGCTTACACACGTAATTGCAGTTGCCCTCATGGATTGCAACAACAACTCAAAAATTGTTGACTATACCGGCGACTCTTTCCGTGACCTTACTCGAATTGCGAACATAAACGAAAAGATGTGGAGCGAGCTTTTTCTTATGAACAAGCAGCCGCTTCTGGACCAGATGGACAGCTTTATCGGTGAAATGCAGACTTTAAGAAAAATGCTTTCCGATGATGATAAAGCCGGACTGTGTGAAAAAATGAAATTATCTACAAAGCGAAGAGCTTTATTCAATAAAAAATAAAACAAAATACAGGAGAAAAAATATTATGAACATGGAGTTTGAGAAAAAACTTACTATACCGGCTGAGGTTAAAGAGCAGTTTCCTATAACTGCGAAAATCAGTGAGATTGTTGAAGAAAAACGCGCACAGCTTAAGGCAATTTTCGAAGGCCGCTCCGACAAGTTCCTGCTGCTTATTGGTCCCTGCTCGGCAGACAATGAGGAGGCAGTTCTTGATTATATGACAAGACTGGTGCCGGTACAGGAAAAGGTTAAAGACAAAATCATGATTGTTCCTAGAATCTACACCGGAAAACCGAGAACAACTGGTCAGGGCTATAAGGGTATTCTTCATCAGCCGGATCCATCTGGAAAAACAGATATGTACAAGGGTATTCTTGCAATGCGTCATCTTCATATGCAGGCTGTAAAAGAGACCGACTTTATTTTTGCAGATGAAATGCTTTATTCAGAAAACCACAAGTATCTTGATGATATTTTAGGCTACGTTGCAGTTGGCGCCCGCTCGGTAGAAGACCAGCAGCACAGACTTACAGCAAGTGGTCTCGAAATCCCTTGTGGTATGAAGAATCCTACTTCCGGAGATATTTCTGTAATGCTCAACGCTATTCTTGCAGCACAGCATAAGCACACCTTTATTTACCGCGGTTGGGAAGTTCATTCTCAGGGTAACCCATGGGCACATGCCATTCTTCGTGGTTCTACAAACAAGCACGGAAATCATCTTCAGAACTACCACTACGAAGATTTAATTTTACTCTGTGATTTTTACGATGAGTGGAACCTGCAGAATCAGGCTGCAATTATTGATACAAATCATTCAAACTCAAACAAGAATCCTTTTGAACAGCCTAGAATTGCAATGGAAGTTCTTAATTCTCGTGCACACAGCGACAGAGTTAAAAAGCTTGTAAAGGGATTGATGATTGAAAGCTATATTGAAGACGGCAACCAGAAACCTGGCGAAAACTGCTACGGTAAATCAATTACAGATGCCTGTCTTGGCTGGGAAAAATCTGAAAAATTGATTTACGATATAGCAGATAAATTATAATACTAGCACAATATTTTTTCTGCGAGTTCGGCTGGGGTCATTACAACCGTTTTGGCACCGTGCTCAAGCAAAAAAGCTTTACCACGAAAGCCCCAGTCAACTCCTATAAAATCTAATCCGGAATCTAAGCCAGTCTTGAGGTCAACATCTGAATCGCCTATAAAACAGGCAACTCCAGACTGACACGCTTCTTCTTTAGAAAGTCCAAGCTCTTTTAATATTTCATAAAGACCTGTTGGATCTGGCTTTGGCGGAATGCCCGGACGGCTTCCACTTATACAGTCAAAAGCATCCGGAAAATACTGAGCACACAATTCTTCTGCGGCAGGCTGAACCTTATTCGTATTAACTGCAACTTTAACTCCCGCTTTCCGCAGCTCCTTGATGCAGTCGACAATTCCAGCATAAGGCGCAGTTTTTATTGCACAATGAGTTCCATAATATTCAATATATTCTGCAAGCAGCTTCTGGAACAAGTCTTCATCAATATCAGCAGGAAGCGCCCTACGCATAAGCTTAGGGATTCCGTTTCCCACCATATATTTTACTTCTTCCACAGTATGCTCAGGAAAACCATACTTGCGACAAAGCACATTCACACAGTCAGCAAGATCATCTATAGTATTCAGGATTGTTCCATCCATATCAAAAATCGCAAGCTTGTACATATTATAAGTAATATTCCTCTTTATCTGTTGGTTTGTCGTCCTCGTAAATCCATTGCTGCTGAGGGATATTGTTCTGCCATACTCCGCCGGCAAGACGGTGACACTCTTCTATAGCGAGCAGCCATTTTGTAATAACCTTGTGCTCCGGCTGGAACTCGTAGTAAATACCGTTGAAGAAGCCGCCAAAATAAGAAGAGTCGGTAGACATTACCATAGAAATAAGCGCATTTGTTGGACAGTGGATTTCGAAAGGTTCTCCGGTTGCAGTTTTTGTTCCTGCAAAAGAAAACTCCTTTCTGTTCAGCTTCATTACACCCTCGCCGAAAATCTCAGCAGTTACGGTTTTGTCTACATAGTGATCAGCAGGCTCTGTTCCAATCTTAACCTTTTCTTCAATAGCAAAATCAGGATTGTCGCGGATCATTCTGTAAACATAGCGGCGCTGCAGCTCATACCAGACGCGCATATTTTTTGGAACAACACAATCAGGACTGTCTGGAATTAAATCGTAATATTCATTTATTGTTACTCCGTTGCCGCAGGCTGTACACTTAAACTTATTTCCTTCTCCATGCATGCTCAATTCATTGTGGCATTTAGGACATAAGAAAAGATGCTCTTCAAGCTTAACTGCAACATTATCGTTTCCGGCAAACTTAATGCGGGCTTCCTTGTTCCATTCAAAATCATCATTCCAGATTGCCTCCGATACTGCGGCTTCAATCTGCTCTGCGGTTAAGCTTGGATCCTTTACCTGCTCTGCGGTATAAAGCTGATTTACAGTGATAATAACCTTTCCCGGTCTGTTGGCAATATTCCACTGAGTATTGGACATATAACCGCCGGTAATTTTCGTAGTGTAAACAGGAACACCAAGCTTTTTTACAAGCTTACCTGTTCCAGGTGTTATAGGCTGGTTTGTTCCGGAAATACTTGATTTTCCTTCAGGGAACAAAAGCACGCTTCCGCCAGCCTTAATAATCTGAACAATTTCCTTAATACAGTGGAAATCGGAAACAAAGTTTTTCTTAGGAATTACCTTGCAGATTTTGAAGATTGCGTGCATATGGGCTCGGTGAAACTCTATGTTAGAAGCAACAAAGTTCATTGGCTTTTTGATTGCCATACCAATATATTCCCAGTCGCAGCGGGAACTGTGATTACTGAATACAAGGCAAGGTCCCTTTGTTTTATTGATGTTACTGTTGTTTACTACATGGACATTCATTGGTGCTGCCTGAGATTTAGCAACCACCGTTCTCATTATAAAAAAGATAACAGGATTTATTGGTTTTCCTTTTTTGTTTTCCAGGTATTTATCAATATTTAATTCTGACATAAATCACCGCCTTTAAAAAAAGATAAGGGGTGGCCGGAAAACCACCCCATGTTCAGTAATCTATAAATTACTGAAGTGTTGGATATTTATCAAAGTATGCTTTTGTTTCTTTAGCAACTACACCAGAGAGAACAAGCAAAGCAATACAGTTAGGAATTGCCATCAAACCGTTGAAGATATCGGCAATGTCGAATACTGTTGTAACTGTAAAGTAAGGTCCGATTGCTACAGCAACAATATAAAGAATACGGTAAACCATTACAACCTTCATATTACCCTTTGTAACATATTCAAGACACTTTTCTGAGTAGTAATCCCAACCAAGAATTGTTGTAAATGCAAAGAAAGTAAGACAAAGCATAAGGAGGAACTGAATAGAAACACCGTCTCCACCAAGATCCCATGAAAGAGCAGCAGCAGTAAGCTCAACACCCTTCCAGCCTGCAGCTTCATACTGAGCAAAGAATTCTGGATTTGTCATAGCAAGAACGATTGCAAGACCAGTCATTGTACAAACGATAAGTGTATCGATTACAGTACCAGTCATGTTTACAAGCCCCTGCTCTACAGGTTCATTTGTCTGTACAGGAGCAGCAGCGATTGGAGCAGAACCAAGACCTGCCTCGTTAGAGAAGATACCACGTGCAATACCTTTTCTCATTGAATCGAGAACCTGCTTCATAACCCAACCAGCAGCACCACCGGCCATTGCCTTCCAACCAAATGCAGACTTAAAGATAAGAACAAATGCAGCAGGAACCTTTGTTGCATTCATGATGATTACAGAAATGCCAAGGAATACATAAACGATTGCCATTGCAGGAACAACCTTTTCAGCAACAGCAGAAATTCTCTTAAGACCACCAATAACTACAAGAGCTACACAAAGTGTTACAACAACACCTCCGATTACTGTAGCCCAAGAATAAGTATTTTCGCCAATTACAAAGGCAGTACCAGAATTACTGAAAGCCATATTTACAGCAGAAGTAATACCGTTTACCTGAGTCATTGTACCAATACCCATAAGACCTGCGAGAGCTCCGAAAACTGCAAATAAAATAGCAAGCCACTTCCACTTAGGTCCCATTCCTTTTTCAATTGTATAGAAAGGTCCACCAAGAACGTGACCGTCTTCTTTTACTTCACGATATTTAATTGCGAGCATACATTCTGCATATTTTGTTGCAGTACCAAGAATAGCCGCAAACCACATCCAGAAAAGAGCACCTGGTCCACCGGCTGCAATAGCAGTTCCAACACCGACAATATTACCAGTACCAATTGTAGCAGAGAGTGCAGTACAAAGAGCAGCAAATCCAGAAAGCTCGCCTTCTCCTTCATTCTTTTTGAAGATACCTTTAAAAGCTCTTCCTAATTTTGAAAACTGAATGCCTCTTGCCCGGATAGTAAGGATTAATCCTGTTGCAAGAATCAGAACCATTGTAGGGATTCCCCATACAAAGTCATCAATTTTTGTAACAATTTCGCTAAACATAGCTATGTCCTTGTTAAAAAAAATAGAGTTCGTATCTCAAGCCATTATGAGAAACAAACTCTCTAAAGAGTGGTAAGACGTTTTCTATTGACGATTCTTTTATGAATCCTCCGTCCTTTTTGCCTGAGATATCGGAACCGTTTTGCAAAAGCATTGCAAATTGTTTCTTAACCCTTCGGCGTCCTATTGGTATATAGGAACTCTCCAGAGAATCGATGCCGTAAAACACGTTACGCTCATCAATAGTATAATTATATATGATTCTATGTAAAAATACAACAAAATGTTTATCATTATATAGAAAAATACAACTGGAAGCTTTTAAATAAAAAAAAAGGAACTCCATTGCTGAAGTTCCTTTTGTCTAAGGAGTGGATAGGAGTCGAACCTACCAATGATGGTTTTGCAGACCAGTCCCTTACCGCTTGGGTACCACTCCAAAAAAATGTATGGTTACTTTATCAAAAACAGCTTATTGTGTCAATAGCATTTTAGTTGCACTATACGCACCTAAAACCCCACAGCCACATATCACTACGTCTCCGACTGTTCCAAAATCAAGAAAGGCACATAAACCAATTATAACGGCAGAAAGAATAAAGATAGCTATTTCACGAATCCAGAAAAGCTTTTCATTATCACCCTTTTCCCGGCGACCGTATTTTTTTATTCTAAAAGGAATGGAAATCAGGACGAGCACATAAAGCACTGCGGCACCAATAGAAATGTAAACATTCATACCGGTCATTTTCCATTTCTCCATTCAACGAATCTTGCAAGAGCTTTTCTGCCGCTCACAAAGGCAAACGGAATGTTTTCAATATCTTCTTTAGTGTGCACACGGTATGAACGGAAGCCGTCAACTTCGTCCTCTTGTGCCTTCAGCGTTTTAATGTAATCATCAATACTGCTGTACTCTTCCGGGAGCTTTGCAGTAAAGAAAAGATCACAGGTGTGGTATTCAATATTTTTATACGGATAAACATTAGGATAAGTACAAAGATAATGAAAATCCTTTACTTCAATTGACATTTCTTCCTTACACTCACGGGCAACAGCATCCTCAGCAGTTTCGTCAAAATCAACAAAACCACCAGGTAAATCGGCACACCCCTTCTTTGGTTCATTTCCACGAATTGCAAAAAGGATATTGTCATCTTTATCGTAAATCATAATTCCAACTGCAGCCGCAACATTATTGTATAAATCAAAACCACAGTCCGGACAAACCCACTTTCTGTTTCCAATACACTCTACGTTTTTTCTACCACATTTAGGACAATAATTAAAATCGTTTTTCATTTACTTAAAACACCTCATTGTAATTGCATCTGCCAATGCTTCTGACCGTTTTACAGTCTGTATTATTAATGGGACAATCAATGGCATTACAGCCCTTATTTTAGCAAAAATGCCGCGGACCTGTCCAAAGCTGCCCCTTATAATCTGAGTTTTTATAATATCCGAAGCTTCATCTACAAGCAGCGGAATAAATCTGAAAATGATTTCCGCAATCAGTATTAAATAGCGTACCGGAATCTTTATTAAAGCAAGCGGTTTGAGAAGTATGCTCATTCCGTCTATTAAATCGTATTCAGGCGTAGAGATAAAGAACGCGCTGATGCACGACAAAGAAGCATACGTTCTGAGGATTGTTGCAAGACAGAACAGCAGCTTTGACGGTGTTACATAAAACCATTTCCAGGTTGTAAAGGCAGTTTCTCCCTCCAGTGCTGGATGAAAAATCATCTGGAAAACACTGAACAAAAGCAGGAACGGTAATATTTTAATAGAAACTAAAAGCAGCCTTTTTAAGCTGAAGCCCGCAAGCTTGCAGTATATAATAGAAACAAAAAGCATTGCTGCACAAAGCCAGACTGGTCGGACAGCAAGTGAGCATACAAATAAAAGTAAAAACAGCAGGATTCTGATTGCTGCCGGTAGTTTTTCTACTATAGATTTGCTTTTTCGTTTTGTTCCTGATAATGATGATGTAACATTTCGTAAGCGTGTTAAGGTTGTTTCAAAAGGATAAGGCTCAAGCTTTGTAAGTGAATCAAGCGTATTTGCGTCAGGATTTGCCTTAAGCTCAGATTCAAAAATTGCTTCATCATCTTCGGCACTGTCGAACACAAGCTGTCCTTTTTCAATTCCAATTTCTCTGTCGGCAAAGCGTGCCTCATCGCGTTTATGCGTACTGAATAAAACTGTTTTGCCCTGTTCAGCAAGCTTTCTTAAAAGGCACATAACGTCATACCTGGCTTTTCCATCAAGACCGGCGGTAGGCTCATCAAAAAAGACTATATCACTATCCATTGCAAGAATACCTGCAATTGCAAGCCTTCTCTGTTCACCGCCACTCAGCTGAACAGTCTGTCTGTCTCCAAACATATTATATGGAAGATTAACAGCCTCCATTGCAGCTACAACTCTTTGCTTTAATTCCTTTCCCTTAATCCCAAGATTTCTTGGACCAAAAGCAACGTCATCGGCGGCAAAGCTTTCAAACAGAGCACTTGAACAATTCTGCTGTGCAAGCACCGGAATGCTCTTGCAAAATATCTCACCGGAATTAGCTTTTAAAAGCCCGCAGGCAAGCTCCATAACAGTTGATTTTCCTGCCCCGGAAGGTCCTGTAAACGCAGTAAGAGTGCCTTTGTATAGATTAAAGTTCAGGTTGCTCAGAGTATGCACATCTTCTGTAGAATCATAGCTGAACGAAACATTCGAAAAACGCAGAGTAAGCTCTTTTTGAGAATTAGATTCAACCTCGTCAGCTGTTTCATCGTGGTCAGCAGTAAAGCTTCTTTTAAGCTCACGCAGGCTTGGTCCCATAATCATCTGTTCATAATCACTGTTACTGAAAAACTCTTCACTCGTACCATTAAAGAAAAGCTTTCCTTCGTTCATTCCGATTATGTTTTCGGCTTCCTTTATTGCATCAAGATCGTGAGTTACGTGGATTATGGTATTTCCTTCTCTGTGCCAGTAACGCAAAAACTCAAATATGCTTTCGCGGGAATCAGGGTCAATCATTGCAACAGCTTCATCAAGGATTAGAATATCGGGCCAGATTGCAAGCATTCCGCTTAAAGCAACCTTTTGTGTCTGGCCTAAAGATAATGCTGCAGTTGCAGACTGAGCTTTTTCGAGCAAATCTACAACCGTAAGCGATTCAATTGTTCTAAGCTCAATTTCTGATTGAGAAAGACCAAGATTCTGTGGTCCAAAAGCTGTATCGCGGGAAACAATTCCACTTACAAGCTGGTCTTTTGGCGACTGAAAAACGAGACCAATCCGCATATTATCTTGTATTTTTACAGTTCCTTCATTCTGTTTTAAAAGTCCGCAGATAATTCGTGTAAGCGTACTTTTCCCGCTGCCGTTTATACCTACAAGTGCTGTATAAGAGCCTTCTTCAATTTCAAAAGAAACATTATCTACGGCTTTTTTTGCACCTGAAGCGGAAGCTGTTCCATTCGTGGTTACAGTGTCGTTAGAATAAGAGAAGCTTAAGTTTTCTACAGAAATAATGCTCATAATAATTTCAATCTAATATATCACAATAAAAAAAAGACTGAAAGCACAAACCTTCAGTCTTTTTAATATTTTTTAGTAAGCGAAAAGCTTTAAACTAGTCTTCAAGAGTAATATTTACAACAACAGTTCCCTTTGTTGATATTGTACCATCAGGATTTGTTTTATTTCCGAGAATAGCAGTAGCTTCCTTCTGAGCCTGTGTTGTAACAGTATTCTTTACCTTATCAGTTTTACCAGCTGTATCGTTAGTTGGTTTATTTGGATTTCCTGTATCAGTAAAGGTTGTTGACTGACCGGCTGCAACAACAACTGCACCTTCTCCAGAATTAGAAGAAATTTCTTTTGGTGGAGTTGTAGCTGTTGCAGGACCTTCTGCTTCACCAGATTCTTCCTGTTTTTCTTCTTCTTCAGTTCTTACATCCTCACTGACAGCTGGAGGAATATAATTCTTTGCAGAGAATACAGCTACAGCACCTTCTATGCAGGAAACTTTACCAATTGCACTAATAGTAAAGTCTGTACCTCGAACAGAAGCTACGGCAACCGCAGTTCTGGCTGTATAATCAATTTTTTTATTCTCTGTATGAGTTACCTTTGAACGAACAGCACCTGTATTTACATAAAGACCTACAGTGTCCTGTGTACCAGAGCTAGACAAGGTTTCAAGAGTAACACGTGTAAGAGCAGGAACAGCCATTATTGAACCATTCATATTTATTCTTGCTTCTGACTGAAAGCCTGTATTTATAACATCAGACTGAGAAACTGTATCTCCTGTTTTAAGAAGAATCCAGTCGCCACCATTATGGCTTACTTCAACCTTTCCTTTTACATAAGTTACTTTTGCATCAACCGAAAACAACGGCAAACTAAACATAGCAGATACTAAGAAAGCAAGCAGTATTCTAACAAAGCATTTTTTCATAAAATACCTCCCGTTACCTAGAATGATATTGCAGCTCTAAGAGTTGCAGTTAAATTATCTTCATTATTTTTTGAAATATCAAAATAACTTGTTAAGTCAAAGCCAATCTGTAAATCGGTAAATACAGCATAGATAAATGAAAAATCAGCTTCAACACCCTTTGTTTCAACCTTATCTTCAGGAACAGCCATAAGGAACTTGCCAGTAATACCAAAGTACATTTTGTCAAAAACACAAGAACATACAACATTAGGAACTATAGCTCCAGTTGTCTGTGGTGCAGTAAGAGAATTAACAATACTGCGAGAGGTTACACCAAGAAATGGACTGAATGGACCATTTTTACCAGAAGCATATTCGGCTCCAAATGAAATTGACAGGAAATCATTAGGATATAAATAGAAATTAAGTGCAGAATAATTCATAAGAGAAGAAAAATCGTTTGTTCCGAAAGATGTAGCAAAATTATACAGGAAACTGTTTGTTATAGGTCCAGAAAGCAAAAGTGTTCCATAAAAACGATTATACTTTTCTTCACCAATGTCAATAAATGCAAGAGTCTGAATGCTTAGAGACTGGTTTGTGAACAATGAAGGAAGTTCAAAGGAAACTCCAGCCGGTACAAAACCATTAGAAAGACTGTAGATTTTTGATTCAGGACCAAAAGCAATACCATCCTTATTAATCATTGTAACATTAAGGGAATTAAGTAAGCCTGTATAACCGCCAAAGCCTGAAACTGCAAAACGATTACCTGCATATTTTACAGAAACACCGTCAAAGTTCTGTGCAAAAATTACAGCTGTACTGTCCGACATCATATATCTTCCGGCCGCGATTGAAAAAATACCCTTCGCAGTCTGATAGTCACCACTGATTTTTAACAAATCGACATCTGCAAGCTGAGAAAAGTTATTGTCTGCTGTTGTAAAGGTAAACTTATACATTCCTTCGCCGGAAAAATAAAGTCCGCTTTCTCCTAAAGGAGCACTAAGCCACATAAAAAGACTGTCTGACTGAGAAAGTGAAAAATTCTTGAATGCAGGAAGAAGCCCCTGTGTATCATTTTTTAAGATTCCGCCCCATTCCAAAGAAGCAACTGGTGATACAAAAGTGAAAAGAGCACAAACTGCACCGATTAAAAGCTTATTCTTCAAATTAAGTTTCATTTTCATATCTCCCCTACTCAATATCCATACTCATACATTCTTCATCTGAACCATACGCAATCATACAGGAAGTTAGAATGCTTAATGCTTCAAAACCGCTTATTTTATCGTATGGATCTGCCTTATCACCGAGAATACCTTCTGCCTTAAAAAGCTTAAAGGTATATCTTGGAGAACCCTTTGTAAGCTTATACATAAGACTTCCCGAAATATCAGGCCAGATTCTTGAATATATATAGGAAAGATTAATAAGATAAGCCGGTTCATTTACTTCAACCTGCACCGGAAGCTGTCCTTTATCATAAAGAACTTCAACAGCTTCTGAATAAGTTGCATCTTCAGAAATAAGATTCTGTCGAACAGCAGAAAGATAACATACTTCGCCATAGCTTACCTGCTCAGATTTTAGAATCTTAGTAATAACTTCTGCCGACTGTGCGTAGATACAACCTGCAATAAAAAAACAAATAAACAAAGATACTATTTTCTTCATAACGTTTATTTTACAATACATTCATTCATATGTCTAGAAAGAAAAAAATGTAAAAATTGTTATTGCCGATTGTGTTTTTTTTCTATATCTTTAAAAGCAAAATCTTAATTACGTAAGATTTTTTGTAATAATTCTTAAAATAATTTTATAGAGGTATAAAAATGGCAAAACAATTAATGTTTAGCGAAGATGCCCGCAAAAAGCTGCTTTCGGGCGTTGAACAGATTTCTAAGGCTGTAAAGGTTACTCTTGGTCCATGCGGACGAATGGTAATGCTCGACAAAAAATACGGTGCACCAACAATCACAAAGGACGGTGTTTCTGTTGCAAAGGAAATTGAGCTTGAAGATCCTTATGAGAATATGGGAGCACAGTTTGTTCGCGAGGTTGCTTCAAAAACAAATGACGATGCTGGTGACGGTACAACAACAGCTACAGTTCTTGCTTATGCTCTTGTTCGCGAGGGTGTAAAATCTGTTGCAGCCGGCATGACCCCAATTGAGCTTAAACGCGGTATGGATAAGGCCGTAAAAATTGCCGTAGACGAAATCAAAAAGAACGCAAAACCTGTAAAAGGTGCTGACGATATTACAAACATTGCTACAATTTCTGCTAACAACGATGCTGAAATTGGTAAAATGCTTGCTGACGCTATTGAAAAGGTTGGAAAAGACGGCGTAATCACTGTTGAAGAGTCTAAAAACATGGATATGACTGTTGATACAGTAGAAGGTATGCAGTTTGACCGCGGTTACATTTCATCATATTTTGTAACAGACCGCGAAAGAATGGAAGCTGACTTTGACGATGCCTACGTTTTGATTTACGACAAGAAGATTTCTGCAATGAAGGATTTGCTCCCTATTCTTGAAAAGGTTGCAAATGCAGGTCGTGCTCTCGTTATCATCTGTGAAGATGTTGATGGTGAAGCTCTTACTACCCTCGTTTTGAACACAATCCGTGGAACAATCCGCTGCTGTGCAGTTAAGGCTCCAGGTTTTGGTGACAGAAGAAAGGATATGCTCCAGGATATCGCAATTCTTACAGGCGGTACAGTTGTAAGTGAAGAAGTTGGACTTAAGCTTGAATCTTGCGGCGACGAAGTTCTTGGAAAAGCAAAAACAATTAAGATTGACAAGGACAACACAACAATCGTTGGCGGTGCAGGAACACAGAAGGCAATTAAAGAACGTGTTGAAGAAATTAAGAACGCAATTGCTAAATCTACATCTTCTTACGACAAGGAACAGCTCCAGAAACGTCTTGCTAAGCTTGCAGGCGGCGTTGCTGTAATCAGTGTTGGTGCAAACACAGAAACAGAAATGAAAGAAAAGAAGTTCCGTGTTGAAGATACAATCGCTGCTACACGTGCTGCTTTGGAAGAAGGTATTGTAACTGGTGGTGGAATGGCTTTGATTGAAGCTGCAAAAGCTCTTGAAAACATCCCTGCTGACCTTACAGAAGACGAAAAGGTTGGATTTAAGATTGTTCGCCGCGCTTTGGAAGAACCAATTCGCCAGATTGCTGAGAATGCTGGTCTTGACGGTGCAGTTATTGCTGAACGCGCTAAGACAGAAAAGAAGGGCGTTGGTTTTGATGCCCGCAAGGCTGTTTGGACAAATATGCTTGAGGCTGGAATTATCGATCCTGCAAAGGTAACCTGCTCTGCCCTCAAGAATGCCGCTTCTATTGCCGGTACAGTTCTCACAACCGAATGCGCTATCACCGACATTCCAGAACCAAAAGCTCCAGCTGCTCCAGCTGCCGACCCAAGCATGATGTACTAAGGTTCAGGAAATAGTAAATAGAGTATAGAGAAAAAAGGTTTCTGCATTAGTAAACCCAGTTTAAGTTATGCAGAAACCTTTTTTTTATATCACTGTATACATATTGAAAAAATATGTATAACGTTTTACTATTCATATTATGATTACATTAAAAGAACTGGCAAGCAGATGCAATGTTTCCATTGCGACTGTATCAAACATTCTGAATGGCAAAACAAACGTTTCTGAAGCCACAAAACAAAAAGTATTACAAACAATTAAAGAAACAGGCTATCGACCAAGCTACATAGCAAGAAGCCTGCGCGCGTCAAAAACAAAAACAATCGGACTTATTATAGATGAACTCTCGGCCTTTAGTTCGCCTGCCCTCATAGAAGGTGTTTTGACTTATCTTGAAAGCAAGAATTACAAGGCAATTATTGAAACTCTCCGTCTTTACTCAAAGTTTGGAAATCAACCTTATACAGAAGAATACAAAAATGTAGTTATGACCTCTGTAAACGAAATGCTTTCTATTAAAGTAGACGGAATTATCTATATTGCAGCCCATGCACACGACGTTGAATACTTTCCGCCAGATTTGCCGGTTCCAATCGTAATTTCATACGCATACCAGTCAAACAATAAGATTCCGGCGCTTCGAATTGATGATGAAACTGCCGGATACGATATGACAAAATATCTTATCAGCAAGGGACACAAAAAGATTGCAATTATTGCCGGTGAAGAACAGGATTTGCACGGTCACGACCGTCTTGTAGGCTTTGAGCGTGCAATGAAAGAAGCAGGCCTTTCTGTTGATAAAAACCTTTTAGTTGCCGGTCGCTGGAGCCGTGGAAACGGATATCTTGCCTGCAAAGAACTTTTTGAAAAATCACAGGACTTTACCGCAATCTTCTGCTTTAATGATTTAATGGCTGCCGGCTGTTATGACTATCTCTACGAAATCGGTAAGGTTCCTGGAAAAGATATTGCAGTTGCCGGCTTTGATAACCGTGATATTGCAGACTTCCTTACCCCACCTCTTACTACAATGGCCATTCCTCTTTACGAAATTGGTGGCGCCGCTGCATACATCCTTTTGCAGAAGCTCAACGGGGTTGAGTTCGAAAATCACGACGAAAGACTTCCTTGCCGCCTGATTGAACGAAAATCGGTCTGCGAAATTAAATAAATAAGGTATTATAATGAAGATAGCTGTTCAATTCTCAAATCCATTTGTACTGATTTTCTTAATCGGCACAATCGTAAGCTTTATTCTTAATCATTTTCTTGAGTTTATTGATTACAAGGCACGATGCAAAAACGGCGGAAAGCTCCCGGAAGAAATAAAGGACATTCCAGCCGCAGTAGAAACCTTTGACACCGAAAAGCTTTCCAAAATCTGTCAGTACGAGAATGCAAAATACTTTCAGTTTATTCCATCATCATTATGTTCACTTGTCCTAGATCTTCTGCTTATTCTGTTCGGATTTTATCCATTTATCTTCAATATAATACGCAATTGGGTTTGCGGAAGCGCAGATATTATGCCGGCCACTATAGGCAAAAGCTTTCTCTGCTTTTTCCTTTTTACAATTCTTTCTGGACTGCCGAATGAGCTGCTTGCCATACCGTTCAGTCTTTACAGAGAGTTTCACACCGAAAAGAAGTTCGGCTTCAGCAACATGACAATCAAGCTGCTTATAACAGACACAATCAAGAACATCATCATCTCTCTTATTTTTTCTGCCCTGCTCACCTTTGTTGCTTCCCTGTTTTTTATTAAATGTCCGGAAAGCTGGTGGATTATTCTGACCGCTGTACTTATAGCCTTTACCTTTATTATGCAGATTATTTACCCGAAGTTCATTGCACCGCTGTTTAATAAGTTTGAACCGCTCCCGGAAGGCGAAGTAAAGGATAAAATAAATGAGATTCTTAATAAAACAGGCTTTTCTAACGGCGGGCTTTTTGTTATGGATGCTTCAAAACGAAGCGGTCACAGCAATGCGTATTTCAGTGGATTTGGAAAAACAAAAAGAATTGTTCTTTACGATACTCTGATGAAGTCTCTTACACCGGATGAGCTTGCCGCAGTACTCGGGCATGAGCTTGGTCACTATAAGCTTCATCATATTATCAAGCGGCTTTTTGTACTGATTCCGCTTGAGTTTGTGCTTTTCTTTGCACTTTATAAGCTGGCTCAAATGCCGGCGCTTTATAATGGCTTTGGTTTTACTGCAATCCCTGCTTCTAGTATTGGCTCTGCACAGTTCATTGGCCTTTATCTGGCAGTCTTGATTTACGGAGCAGTTTCAGAAATTATTTCTCCGCTCGTAAATCATTTTTCCCGCAAGGACGAGTTTGCGGCCGATGCCTACGCCGCTAAGGTTTGTGGCACCGGCGAAAACCTTATTTCAGGGCTTATAAAGCTCAACAGTGAAAACTTAAGTGAGCTTTTACCGCCAAAGCTTTATGTTTTCTGGAACTTTTCGCATCCAACACTAATAGAAAGGATTGCAGCTCTTAGAAAAAAAGAAGCTCCTACTTCTTGAACTTAATGTCAACCTTATAGTCAGTTGTTGTCCAGTCTGGATCTATCTGAAGAAGAAGGTTTGCATCTGGAACAAGGCGAACAGGTTTAATAAAATAATATCTTCTGTAGGTGTCTTTGTAATAGAACTGATATACAAGTCCTTCTTCTGTTACTTCAAGTTTTTCATTCTGCATTTTATCTTTTGCAAAGCTCTGAATTAAGCTTCCGTCTGTTGCATCATAAAGCTTGATTGACATGTCTGCACCAATAACCCATTCTGCATTGTAGTTAGAGTCTATCCAAGTACCCTTTGGAAACTCCTCTGCGAAAAGTCCAGCAACCATTACAGCTGCAACAAAAAGAACTGCTAATAATTTTTTCATAAGAACTCCTTATAAAATTATTTTATTAAACTCTCATATTTATATCTTACCACACTATTAAATTTTAGCAACATTCAAGAATAGGGAAAAATCTGCCGATATTATAAGAGAAGAAATCTTTTTTAATAAGACTTAATAAGATTTATTATAAATTAAGTGTTTCTTTGACGGATAAATGCCCTTGTGGTATAATTTTAAAGTTGTATTTCATAATGGCAGTAATATTAACTAAAGAGCAGAAGTGGTGAAAATGAGCAATAAAAAAGAAAAAAAGATGAAAAAACAGCGAAAAGGAACCCATATTGGAGCAAAACTTGTTCTTCTGGTTGCATTCCTGGTAATTATATCACTTGGAACACTGACTTTTCTTGTATACTATTTTGTAGGTGCAGAAGTTCAGAAAACTGCAGAAAAAAATAATCATACAATCACTACACAGCTTGCTTCTGCTGCAGAAATCGAGCTTGATTCTATCCGTGCAAATACTTTTCTTATGCTTGATATACTTGAAGCCTCAAGCTTTTCTGAAGAGCTTTATCACCAGACTTCAGATTTCTTTTTTGACCGAAACCAGAACATTGTCTCTGTTATAATTCCTGAAAAAGAAACACTTATAAACAACCGTTTCTTTATTTCTAACGAAATTGAAATAGAGCTTGTAGCAGATTTCCTTACCCAGCGCAAGGACGAGATAGCACGTACAGAAAATGGAGAATCATTCCTTTTCAACGCAGCACCTGTTTTTAAGTGCCCTGTTCTTGCCCTATTCCTGCCTTGGCGTGAAAGTGGTCAGAATCAGGCTGCAATCATACTTTTTTCAAGCGATTCACTTACTGCAGCGTTTGGAACAGACTCTCAAAACCTTTCCTTTATGATAAATCATGACGGAGAACTTCTTATTCACCCGGATTACAATCTTATAGAAGCCGGAGCAAGCATGGCAAAGCTTCAGATTGTTGAACAGATGCGCAAGAATAATGACGAAAACAATCAGATAAGCTTTACAGATTCAGACGGTAAGGAGTATTTAGGCTCTTACAGCAAGCTTTCAGTGGCAGATGCAGGAGTTCTTACAATAATAGAAAAGAATGTTGCCCTTAAAACGGTAACAAACCAGACGCGACAGAATATTTATGTTTCGCTTGCATTCTTTTTCCTTATAATTCTATTTGTATGGCTTTTTTCAAAATCTATAAATAAATCTACACCAGACTTGGGAGGAGTCAATCTTGACGCAGAGAAAGATTAAGTCACTGCTAGCTGAAATATTCTTCATTTTTGTCTGTTTGTTTGGATTTGGTTACAGTATTTTCCAACTCTGGTTGAACCTGAACAAATCTCACACAAAAAGCGAAGAAAACATAGCGGTACTTACATTTAAATACAAAACTGCTCAACGAAAAACTGAAGATGATTCTTTATGGGATTATATTCAGCAGGATTCTCCTATATATGATGGTGATATTATACGCACTTCTCCATTATCAGAAGCAACTATATCTTTTAACGATGGCAGCCAGATAAACCTCTACGAAAATACACTTGTAAAAGTACGCAAAACCGCAGACGGTTCAGAAGTACAATTGGACAACGGACAGCTTGAGGTTCAGACAGGTAATTCTAACGGAATGAAGGTTAAGTCTGGAACCTCATTAGTTAATATTGATAAAAAAGCTTCTGTTTCTGCTGGTTTGGAGACATCATCAGCCTCCGGAAAAAAAGAACTTAACGTGCAGGTACAAAACGGTACGGCTGCCCTTACAGATACGGTTACCGGTAGTGTAAAAATGAAGCTTAACGCAGGTCAAACTGCCGCTATGGATTCTGCCGGCAACGTTCAGAAAAAACGCCTTTCAGTATCCTACCCTCTAAAGGATGCAAAAATCCTTGTATTTGACGATTCAAATGGAAAAGTCACATTCAGATGGGATTGCGATGGAGAGAATGGTGTAACACTCGAGTTCTTTGCTTCCAAAACAAAAGATACGCCGGTTCAATCCTTTATTGTAAACGGAGAATACAGTCAGGAGGTTGAACTAGCTCCTGGAATATACTGGTGGCGGCTTACCTCCGGAGATGAAGCTGCAGAAGGAAAAATAAACATTTGCCAATCACTTTCACCTCAGCTTATTGCACCTGCAGCAAATTATGTTGCAGGCTTTAGAACAAAAAAGCCTGATGTAAGATTTGTATGGTCTGAAAGCGAAGGTGCAACAGCCTATGAATTAGTAATTGCTGATAATGAACGTCTGAATAAACCTGTTGTAGTTCAGAGAACCACACAAACATCAAGTATTATTTCTTCTCTTGCAGAAGGAACCTGGTACTGGCGCGTAACACCATTCTACACAATCAATAATACTGGACTCGCAAATGGTTCTGAGGTTTCTTCCTTCAAAATCACAAAAAATACAGAGTTTAAAAAGCCTGAGCTTTTGATTCCAGAAGAAAACGGTCTTGTAAACACAAAAATAACAGTAAAAGATCAGACAATTTATAAAAACGTTACCTTCTCCTGGAAAAATAATCCCGATGCGGCTTCTTATGAATACAAGCTCTGGAAGAATAACTCAAGCGGACAGCCATACACAAGCGGTACGGTAACCGGAAACTATTTTACTATTGATACTTCAAGCCTTGAGCTTTCAAATGGTACCTGGTACTGGCAGGTTATAGCACTAGATTCAGAAGGAAAACAGTCTGCATCGGAAATCCGTAAGTTTATTGCCTCAGATTCAAGTGCAGATCAAAGGACACTGTTCCCGCCAGAAGGATACAGGCTGTCTGCTTCTCGTTCTATGGATATACGCTACAGCTGGAAAACGAATCTTCCTTACCCTACTACATTCCAGCTTGCCACCGATAAACAGTTTAAAAACCTTATCCATTCAGAAACCACCTCAAGTAGAAGTGCAAACGGAAGGGAACTTGTTCCTGGAACTTACTATTGGCGAATTACAACAAAAATTGCAGATACAGATACAGAGCTTTCAACCCCAGTTAAAACCTTAAATGTTGTTCCTCCGTTAGAGGCACCTGTTGCAAAAGCTCCTTTGGACGGTATAAGAGTAGTTATAAGGGAAGATGTTCCTCTTAAGTTTGTATGGAATGCTGTTGAAAATGCAGATTATTACCAGATTAAGCTCTATACCGCTGACAATTTGAAAACTTCTGTTTACGAGCATAATTATATTACGCCAAATGAAAAGGGTGAAATTGTAGAAGCTCTTGATATGTGGTCTTTTGATGAGACAAATTATGTATGGACAATTCAGGCGTTTGCCGAAGAAAAATCATATGCTTCGCGCGAAAATGGACGCCTTTCTTCATATACGTTCAAGCTTAAAAAGCTTAAGCCTGTAAAACTTCTTCTGCCTATTAATGGAACTGAGTTTGGCGGTATAGAAGCAGTAAAATCACCTGCAAACTTTGTATGGACCTCTGTTGACCAGCCTTCAAAATCTCAGCTGATTATTTATAAGGATGGCAGCACAGAAACCTACAAGTTCAAAATAATCGAAAAGCCTAAATACACAAATAAAATGCCGCAGCTTTACGAAGGTCAGTATTACTGGAAGATTGTTGCACAGACATATGACAACCTGGACATTTCTTCAAGAGAAATGAACACCTTCACCGTAAAGAAAATGCCTGTCCTCCCATCTACAAGGCTTTTGCGCCCAGCTGCAAATACGGAAATCAATATTGACTATATTATAGAGAACGGTCTGCAGGTTTACTTTGAGTGGCAGAAGCTCAATCAGGAAGTTGCCCGTTATATTTTAAGAATATACAACATTCACGACCCTTCTCCAGTATTCGAAATAGATTTAGGCTCTGAAACAACCTCTTATCTTTTTGATGGAGATGACTTCTCTAATACACTTGGTAAAGCAAACGGCGGCTGGTATTGGACTGTTGAAGCACAAACAGACTTTATGGGAATGCTTTTACAGCGTGGTAAAGAAGCTCGCCTTGACTTCACAGTAAATGTTCCAAGAAACAAGCCTTCCGACGTAAAAACTGAAGATGAACGTTATAATATTCGTTTCGGTGTTGAGCAGGATTTCGAAGTTGAGTCGGAAAGTATTAAGAAAAAGCTTTCTAATGCAAAGAAAGGCTCAGAGAAAATAAAACTTACAGATAAAAAACAGAAAAAGAAGAAGAAAAAGAAGAAGTAACGGATAGATGATTATGATGAAACAGCACAAACTGTTTATGACATTCATAATTTCCTCATTTATTTTCCTTATGGGAAGCGTGGCATACAGTCAGTCTGCTGATAATGATGTGTCCGATAATCCTTCTGAATCTTCTTATGAAGTTGGCGAAATTGTTCAGAAATTCACATGGCAGGGAAATAAAAACATCTTCCGCTATGAATTAGTTATTGAGCTTCTGAGCGAAGAACTTGGTGAATATGTTCAGATTCATTGCATAGATACAAAAGAGACCGAGGTTCGACTTCCTCTTAAAGCAGGAAAATACAGATATTATCTTAATGTCTATAACTATTTGAATTCCTTAGACTTCAGGACAGACTATCAGACGTTTGAGATTCAAAAAACATATCAGCCGATTATTACTTCTGTTTCGCCAACTGTAATTTATCTTGAAGACGCTCAGTCCGGTATTTTTACAGTTGAAGGTATGGAATTACGCCCTGAAACAATATTTACTGTTGAATCAGATATTTATGAAATACCGGCAAAAATACTCAGCACTGATACTGAATTTAAGCGCTCCAGAATAAAAATAAATCCAGAACTGCTTGATACAGGAACTTATTATATTCGTGCCGTAAACAATGGTGGTTTGTTCGATACCTCTGGTACAATTAAAGTCAGCTTTAGAAAAACAAAAGACTTGAATGTTTCTCTTGATTACGCACCGGTTGCCCTACTCGACATTGACAGCACAAAGCCTGCAGAAACTCTGGCAGATAAAGATACGCTCGTAGAGTTTTTCAGTGATGATGACCGTGCCGGTGTATTCTGGCCACTCGGTCTAGACGGAAGAGTTTCTTTCCTTCCATATAAGACAGCTTCCTTCTTCCTTGGCGCCGAGTTCGGAATTAACTTTTTTAATCTCAAATATACTAATTCAGTAAGCGGACAGGACCGCTATACAATAAGGGCACCTGCATATTCTATGCATCTCGATTTTGTAAGCCAGTTTATTCTTAAAAAGTCCCTTCCATGGAAAATTGTCCTGGATACTCATATCGGCGGCGGTTTGTTCGGTTTTGCAGGAATGACAACTGAATACCCGAACTTTACGTCCCAGCCTATGTGGTCAGCAGATGTTGCCGCAAATGCAGGATTTTCACTTCAGATTTACCGATGGGCAAACTTCTTCATGGAAGCCGGCACAGATTTTGTTTTTTCAGCTACTTCATATCATGACAGCGATTCATCGCCAATGATGGTATACTATATACAGCCGCGAGTAGGAATTGGCTGGCAATTTTAATTAAAGGAGGAAATGAAATGATTAAAAGAACATGTTTATTAAGTAAAACTTCTCGATTCGCTTCAAAAGCAATATTGATTTCCTCTATATTTATGATGCTCTCTGCTCTTTCTTCGTGCAAGATTTTTACAATAAATGTAAAAGATTACTTCAAAGACGCCACTGAACAAGCATCTATAAATGATTATACAACAAGCTTTGGCTCTTCCTTAGAAAACTACAAGCGCTCAAACCCATACGATAACGGACAAGAATATTATTGTATTCCGTCAGACAAGGATTTTGTAATTACATTCCAGCTTAAGAATCCTCAGAGATATAATTTTGCTTTCGCACAAAGTATAGATCTTAACAATCCTGTAGAAAAATCAATGGCAGTAGCTTTAGAATCTTTAACAACATTGAAAAATATTGATGCCAGCAACAGTAATCCTACTAGTAATCCTACTGTACGTATTGAAAATACAGTTCCTTCAAACACAACAGAATACGTATTACTCAGGCAGGAAGATTCTCTTTATAAAGATGGATATGCTAAACAGTATTATCTTACACTTACCTACTCCAAGGATTTCCTCACTAAATATGAGATGGGTCACAATATCTCTCCAACAATTTACCTAACGAATGATTCATATTCAAAGCCATCAACATTCAGCGACTTAAAGATTGTCTGCAATTCTCCACCGCCAGAAATCCCTGCTCCTGTTGTTTACCAGAATAAAGACAAATATGCCCTTCTCTTTAATATGCCTGCAGCTGGATTGGTAAAAAGTACCCATAGAGACTTAAAAATACTTACATTACAGGCAGGCAACATTACTACTACTTATAACATCGCTTGTGATAACAATGGAAACATAACGTTTAGTGGAACTTCAGTTAACTACCCAATGCCAGCAAGTACTGTTTCTGAAGATAATCCTTTTACAAATGAAGATTTTATTCCTTGCAACATAGAGTTTGTAACAACAGGACAAGCCTTCTATCTGATTTTTGATAATCCTTCAAGTTCATACTCCTTTACACTTGCCGATGAGTTTGGTTTGACAAGTAAGGTATCTACATCTCTTAATACAAAGAAGCTTGCAGATATAAATGTTACAAACAAGAACAAAGCAGCCCTTACTAACGGAATGCAATTGGAGCAGGACAACAACAGCTCTTATGCAACAATTAATTTCACTCCTTCCTTAAATACTTATTGGTTTGAAGACAGTAATAATATGGTTCAAAACAATTATTATGTAAAAGAAGGCGACAAAACTGTAACAAAGAACTTTATCTTCAAAATTAAAGACGGCGAAACTCCTAAGACAGATAATTATGATAATATTCAAACACCGGAATCTGGTGCGTATATTAATGCCGAAGGTGAAGACATAAAAGCCATCATCAACAGCTGGACTTTGAAATACGAAAACACAAGTGATTGTTCAATTGTTTACGAAGTATACCAGGGAACAGATGATACAGGCTTTGGACTTTTCAACAGCACTTTTGATTGTGCAAAATCAAGCAGTGCAGATAATCTTACCTCTTCCAGTCATTATCTTCCTTTGAAATTACCTGCCGGTGATATTTTTGTTCGTGTATATGCACGAAAACCTGGCTTCACGGACACAGAAACAAAAGAATATAGATTAACAGTTCTCAGAACACGCCTTTATGTTTCGGCAAATGGTGATGATGATAAGAATAATGGTAGCGAAAACTCTCCATTCGCAACAATTACAAATGCAGCAAAGACTCTTTCTAAGCAGACAGATTCTAAGAACACAATTACTATTACAACCGATTTGACAGAAAATATTAAACTGGAATCAAAATCAGCAACTACACCACTTTATGTAAAACTCGCTCCAATAACCAAAAATACAAAGATTTCTTCACAAACAGATGATGCACTTCTCACCGTTCCGGACAAAGCAACTGTTGTAATAGAAGATATGATTCTTGAAGGCGGTAATATCGATATTGGAGAAAATGCTAAGCTCTATTTGAATAATGTTAAGTTCACAGGAGAAAAAATCAACATTTCTGCTACAGGTACTTTAATACTCGGCGGAGATACAATCATAAATAATGAAGAAACTGGTGCCGATGGAACTGTAACAAAAGAGAATACAACGGCAATTTATATAGAAGAAGGTGGAAAAGTTCAGCTTGGCAACAGTAATAAGACAACTCCTTCTAAGGCTTACAATCCTCAGAAGCTTATAATACTTAAGACCACAGATGAAACTCCTACCCTAAATACAATTATTCTGGAAACTGAAGACGGTTCTCCAATTAAGCAGACTTACAGAGCAGTTTACGAAGATTTGACAAATGAAGATCCTGATAAGTCTTACAAGCTGTTCAGGCTGGAAGTACCTAAATCAAATGCTTCTTCTGAAGATTCAGGCGGCTACTACATCGGCTACGATGATACAAAGGGACGAGGTCTTGTTAAGATTTCTGCTGTTTACCTTATTGAGCCAACCGTAGGCGGTTACACAGTTAAGCTTAAGATTAACGAAAGCAATAAATACACAGACCTTTCACCAAAGAATGGTGATTATGGAAATAATATCTATGAAATAAAGAAGGGTTCTAAGCTTACATATGCAGTATTCCGCAATGGTTCAGACCTTACAGCCCTCAACAGCTCTAACGGAAACAAGCTTACAGATCTTAAGATGGAGCTTTATCTTGAAGGCGACATGATTGAACAGAGCAAGGAAAATAACCAGCTGGCTGCACCAGAGCTTACAATCCCTACTGCTTATCCAAACGGTTATTATACAATTTATGTTTACTTTACTTACGATAAACTTTCTTATTGTGAGCACTTCCTTGTATACTTAAAGGAGGTTAACTGATGAGAAAAGCTGCTGTTAAAATATTTATCACACTTTCAATAATGGTTCTCTGCCTTGCAGGCTGTAAAATGCAGCCAAACGAAAAGGACTCCAATAATGAAAACTGCGCATTTATTTCTATAAAGGGTGATTTTGATACAGAAAACTTACCAGAAAGAACTGCTTCAATCATAAAACCTGGAAAAATTGACTATACAGTAACTGCCTACAAAGTAGAAGATAAGAACGGCACACAACTTACTGGTGACGACATCAAAACTGTTACAGAAACAGAGCCTTTAGCTGACTTGGACCTTACCTATAAGCTTAATCTTGATACCGGCGGATGGATTTTTGATGTAAAAGGCTACGAGCATGTAGATGGAAGCTCTGAAAGTTCACGCACAAATGTAATACTTCATGGAAGCACAACAACTCCGGTTAAGTGTAACGGTAAGCGTTATTACGAAACTGTTTATGTTTATTTTACAACAGAAGAAACCGGAAGTGTTAATCTTGAAATAGATGCTTCTAAAGTTACCATAAATAAGCTTAAAATCTCCGGAACAAATATAGGTCTCGATGATGTATATACAAAAGATTCATCAACAGGCAAAATCAAAATAAATAAAACAGGCCTGGCTTCCGGTAAATACAAAGCAAAAATGGACTTTTATTACAATACAGTCCTTCTCTACACTACCGAAGAAATCATTAACATAACCGATAATCTTGTTGTAAATAACTGGATTTATTCCGGTGGAAACGAATATTTAGTAAAAAAATCTTCATCAGACTCTGCTGATGAAGTTTATACTGCCAATTTTGTGCTTACACCAGAGCTTATTATAAAAGGCAAAAATACCGAATGCTGGGTACAGGGAACAGGTGTTACAAATCCTATTGCAGATAAAGCAGCAAAGACACCATCAGATTCAAACTCTGGTTCAGCAATCGCTCCTTATGCAACACTTCAGGCTGCCTTTGACAGAACAATGGCATTGAACACAGAATTTAAAGAAGCAGGCAAACAGCAAAGAAGCTTCACAATCTATATCAACGGAACCGTCAATTCCGCTGCAATTCCTTCTGGAGCTCAAACTCCTGGCGAAGCTGAAATTACTGCACCATCTGGTTCATCCTTTAACCTTTTAATTTCAAAAGAACAGAAAGGTTCAAGCGGTAAAATTAATGGCGACATTTCAATAGGTACAAATATACCTGTAACAATTAGTTCCGTTACAATGGACGGTTTGAAGGCAGAATCAAAGCTCACTCTGAACAGTTGTACGCTTTCTGGAAAAAGTGATTTTGAAATCACAAACGTCAGCGATGAATCTGTTATAACAAATACAAAAATAGGTGATGAAAATTCTTCCGGTACGCGAACTGCAAAAAAAATTACCTTCAATAACAGTAACGTAAAAATCTTAAATAACAAGGACTGTCCTATTTATACAACAGACTTTGTTGCAAACAATTCCTTCCTGAACATGAGCTGTAACTCTAGCTCAAGCAGCGACAGAATTACAGTACAGGCAGACACATTCAAAATTGCAAACTCAAGCGGAACAGCAGACAATGAATTGCTTATAAGCGGAGTAACAATACATACAAACAGCAGCTCTAAGGACTTCTCTCTGGAAGGCTGTAATTATCTTAAGCTTAAGAGCTCTGTACTTTCAGGCACAAACTTTAATACAAGCAATCTTCAGAATACAACCTTAGAAAACTGTCAGATAACTTCAACAGATAAATCAACTATAAATGAAAGTCAGCTTGTTCTGAACAATACTTCTGTTACCGGTTCACTCTCAATAAAAGGTAAAACTACAGGTACCGAAAAAGCAGGAAAGGTTACCTTTACAGGAAAGAGTTCTAAGGTTTCCGGTATTTCAACAGAAGTTCTTAATACAACTGTAGAGATGAAAAATGAAAGCTCAATTACTTCTACTAACTCAATCACCTTTACAAACACAAACCTCAGCCTTGATACAGCTTCTGCAATCAATTCTACACAAGCAAACCTTACAATAAAGGACTGTACAACAACTTTAAGCAATGCGGCTATAAACACAAAAACAATCAAGACAGGCGATGCAACAGTACAGAGCTCTACAACAAAAACAGATACAATTTCTGCTTCTAGTTCAACGCTCACTACGACAGAAGGCCTTACCTTCAATTCAAGCTCTGTAAATATTTCTGCTTCTGCAATATACGGCCAGCTGTTCGTATTAAACGATAACTTAACCTTACACAATTCGACTCTCTTCGGAGATATTGGTAATGCGGCAAACAGTGACTCAGGTATAGTTGCAGACGGTATTGATACTGCTTCTAAAGTTATCCTTTCCGGTACTTCTGTTTTGAAGAGCTATTCAACATACACTGGAAATGTTTATCTGGAAGACACTGCAATCCTTTACGTAAAAGGCTTGCCGTCAAAAGAAGATTCTGCAACCACAATCGCAGCATTAAGTGCCCTCTACCCTACAAAAGACGAAGTTGTTCTTGTTATGCTCGATGCAAATAATAACGAAACAAGCTTCGATAATACCTTTACTGTAAGTGACACAACAATTGACGAAAGATTCAAGCTTGCATCGGCTGGTTACTATCTTGATTATGTAGTTCCGGAAGGCGGCTCAATACGTAAGGGTGTTATTAAAGAAAGCCGAATCGGCATCCATCTGCCAGAAACAGGCGGCTATACAATTGATATTGCAACTAATGATAATGTTAAGCTTAACAGCAGTGGTTATATTGAAATAATAGCAGCTGACCTTGCAACTGCACCTATAAAGGCTGTAATAAAAGACAGAGCTGGTAATGAAATTGCAACTGAGATTAATTATCAACTTTACAGAGAATCTGTTAAGATTGGAGATTCTGTATCAAGCAATACAAGCAGTAACGGAATTACAATTTCTAACAGCAGAATTGAACAGGAATTGCAGCATACAGATAAGCTTACTTATATGCTGCAAATTACATTTGTAGATTCAGAAACAAATCTGACTTATTCAGATATATTCTTTGTAAATATTGTGAACTAATAGAAAGGGAGGTGAATAGATTATTATGATTTTTCTTAAAAACAAAATGAACAAAAAAGCAAAGCTCCTCTCCTCTATAATACTTTTGCTTATTCTTCTTACAGCAGGCTGTAAACATCAGATTACAACTACGCCAGAACCGGCGAATGAAGCTTTTGCTTATATAACCCTTCATATAAAAATGGGCATCAATGGTTTACAGGCCTCTCCAGATATTGATAGTGATATTCTCAGTACACTTTCCTTTACAGTTACAGCTAAGGATCAAAACAACAGAGAACCTTCTACAAAATCAGATTCTGATTTCTTTACTCCACTCGCAAGCAGCAGCGCAGATTCATTTGATTATAAAATAAAGCTTGAACCTGGAGTATGGACAATAACTATTACCGGTGTTTATAACGATAATAAGATTCTTCAAGGTACAAAAACAATAACTGTCAAATCAAACGGAAGCTATGACGACGATATAAAAATTGATTTTATTAACTCTACAAATGGCAACATTGATCTGGCAATAGATGTTACAGCTGTTCCTTCAATCACAAAGCTTAAAATCTCTAACAGCGGTAATTCGTCTCTGAACAATTCAACCGGTTATCCTGTAGAAGTTCAAAATGGAAAAAGAATTATAAAAATTGCTCCTGGAAATTCAATACCTTACGGCACTTATAATCCTATTCTTACCTTCTGTACAGAAGATGACACATCTGATATAGCTCTTATATCTTTACCGGAAGTAATTACAGTAACGCAGAATATGACTACAAAATACTGGTTTAAATCTGCAAGAAATCCTTTCTTAACCGACAGTGATGAAGACGGTCATTCTTCTTTTGTTGTTACCCCTGCTCTTATTTCCGAAGCATTAAATACAATTTTCTATGTAAATGGAAATACTACAGTTGGAAAAGCAGGTAACACTGGAAGCGACTATTCAGCTCCATTGAATAACATTACAAATGCCTTTAAGAGAATAAATGCAAGCAATAATAATGATTATTCACTTGGTATCCAGCGTAATTACATTATCTTTATAGATGGCAAAGCAGCTGCCGGTGAATTGATTGCAGACCATCCTCTTAATCTTTCAATTTATCCAATAGATAATACATCTCTGGCAATTTCCGGTACATTCACTGTAGGAAAAAATGTAAACCTCACAATCAACAATTTTACTTTAAGTGGTAATTTTATCTGCGATGACGACAGTACAGTAAATGTTACTAATTCAACTTTCTCTCGAAGCTTATATGCAGGCCATAACCCGGAAACAGCAGCTGCAGATTCAACGGTAAAAAATGAATCCAGCATAACATTAAGCAACTGTACAATCACAAATACTGTATACTGTTATGCCAGTTCCAATGGAAACGAAAAATGTACTATAGATGCTACTAATTGTACTTTTAAGAACATAGTAACAAACTACGGAAACTTTACGGCAAACTCCTGCAATATGGAAATGAAGCTTGCATGCTGGGGTAGTTCAAGCTTCTCTGATATTGGTACTGCAGCAGGAAATAACAGCATAACAGGTACTGTAATCCTTAATAATTCATCATCAGCAACCTTTAAGAATATTGCCATAAATGATGCAGTTACTCTTAAAAACACCTCCAACGGTGTTTTTGAAAATGTTGTATTCGCAAAGAATGTAGATGCACAATCAACAATCACTTTCGCGGGAACAACAAGGTTTGCTACCGCCGCTACAAATACTTTGACACTACGCGATGGTGTAGTTCTCAAAATAAAAGATATTGATGATGAAACCAGTAAGCTTGCTTCCATCGTAGTTGCCACCCCTTCTCCAAATCTTAATGTAATTCAATCTGCTACAGATGATGATATTACTCAAGCTCAGGTAAACCGCTTTGAACTTCATAATAATGGATATTATCTTGCTTACGACAGCACGTCAAAAAAAGGTATTGTAAAACTTTCTTCTATACAAATAATTGAACCAACGTTTGGTGGTTGTACAATAAATATTGATGGAAATATGTCTTCAGGTGATAGTGATAGTGATATCTATCTACTCGTACGCTCAAATTCAGCACAGAATATAAAAGTTACAGTCAAAGGACCTGACGGTAAACTGCTCAAAATAAACAGTGTGAAACAGTATCTTGGAAAATCAATAGTTTCTTCCTCAACAGAAACATTAGAAACCGAAAAAGAAATATTATTTGAACGTTCATACGAGGAAACTTATGGACTTGAAGTTAGGTTTATATATAACAATATTGAATACAGTGAAATGCTTACTGTAAAAGTAAAAACAATATAGGAGCTGAAAATGAAAATAAATATTAAAAGAATTTCTGAAAATATTTTACTTTCCACACTTCTAGTCTGCTTCCTGTCATTTTCTGCCTGTAAAGCATATACTGACCAGACTGAAAAAATAATAGATGAATCTAATTATGCAACAGTTTATATACAATTAAATACCACGTCTCTTGAAAACTACACATCAATTACTTCTGCAAGAACAGCAACTCCTATTTTACCAGATTCAATAAGATACAACATTACAGCAAATGGAACCGGTTCACTTCCTACTAATTACAACAATAAAAATGACTGGCAAAGTGATACATCATTTCCTGCAAACAAAAAATATATGCTTAAGCTTCCTGCGGGAACTTGGACTGTTACAGTTACAGGACAAAACTCAAACAGTCAGACAATTTTATCTGGTACAAGTGAATCATTTACAGTGGAAGCTAATGGAGAATATCATGAGTCAGTTTATGTTGATTTTATTAAAGATGAAGTCGGAAAAGGAAGAATTAATCTTGAAATAGAAACTACAGATACAAACATAAGTTATGTTAAAATATCTGGAGTAAAATTATCAGGAATAGATCAGATAGATCCTAATAAAAAGTTTACTGTTCAACCAGATGGTTCTAGAAATGTAATAAAGCTTGATTCAGGCTCAAATAATATTCTTTCCCATAATTACTCTTCTATTCTTACGTTCTATTATGATGATGATTCAATTGCTACAATCATATTCGAAACTATTAATATCCGAAATAACATGGTTACCGATACCTGGTATAAATCTGGCAAAGCAATATATTTGAAGAAAAAAACTGATTCAACTGATGGTAAAGCAGATTTTATTCTTACACAGGAAGTAATAGATTACTTAGAAAATAGCACATTCTATGTCAGCAAGGACGAGGGGTTAGACACAAACGATGGTACACGTCAAGCTCCTTATGCAACCCTAGATGCTGCATTAAAACGTGTAATCAATTTAAATAATGCAAACTTCTATGCAAATGCTTCAGGTCATCCGTCAAAATCTTTTACCATCATCTGCGACGGTGAAATCGAAAACACAAATGATATCCAAATTTCACCAGAACACAATCTGAATCTTATAATTAAAAGTCTGGATTCTAATCAACCTGCTAAACTAAAAGCCTCAGTGTTTAGACTCATTGGTGATCAGGATAATACTATAACATTTGATACTATTAATTTAGAAGGCGACATTCAACTATCAAATGGAAAACTTATTATGGATTCTGTTGCAATAACCGGTTATTTGGATTACTACGGTGGGCAACTTACATTAGGTGGAAATATAAGTTTTAGCAATACTAATGATAATGACATATCCTTATATGCTGCAAATAAAACAATACATTTAAGTAAGTTAATTAATTCTACAAATACGATAAAAATAGCACCAATATCAAGCCTAGTTTCTTCGTACACAACAAATTATGTTCTGATTGAAGGAACTGGCTCAGGCACTGTAGCGAATTCTTTATCAAAGTTTGAATGGGGTAATTCTGATTATGTGTTATCTCTTGTAAACGAAAAAGCCGTTCTCGCTATTCCATAGGATTTTCAATAAAGTTCTTGAAAATCATTATATCCTTAATCTTCAAAGAGTATGTTGAATCAAGCTCATAGCGGAAGGAATCTTCACTTACAAGCGGTACTGCAAAAGTATAAGTAAAATCTTCATAGCCTTCTGCGGAAATCTCAAGATTAAAAGTAAAGGTTTTCTGGATTCCGGCTTTTTCTGCAGGAATAGATTTTACCCAGAAAGTATAGGCACCCTTTGTACTTTTACAGGTTACATAAGGATTGATCCAGGTTTTATCTACCATTTCTGCCGGCTGACCATTAATTTTAAGAGTAAGCTTAGCTCCAAAAACCGGTTCAAAATTAGAACCATCAAGAATCTTGCCGGAAAAAGTAGAAAAATTAAATGCAGGTTCCATAATCGGCTTCATCATACAGTCGCTTCTATCCTGAGAATGGAATGGACGCTTTGTAGTACTTACAATTCTCATTCCTTCAAGAGTAAGCTCATTTATATCTGCAATAAGCTGATGATCACTAAAAACTTCTGACGAATGAGTTACGCCTCTACCTGAAACTACATATTTAGGCGGGATTCTGTTCAATACATAACTTACAGTATCTAATCTGCAATTCTGACAATCACAAGTAAGCCAGTTTGATTTCTCAGCTTTTACCTGCTCATACAATTCGTTCACATGCTTGCTTACGATATCTTCCATAATATTATGTACGTTCATACTTTTTCTCCTGCATATTTATTCTTATAAATAATTATAATTCATAAAAATACAAATCGCAAATAAAAAAACATCTTTTTATAATAGCTATTTTTATATTTTTTAGCTATTTTTACTTGACAAATAGAAAAACCTGTATTACTTTAGATTCAGGGGTTGAGAGTTTATGAGTAAAAGCGCATTGTTGGGAAAAGTCCTTTCCCAGGTTGGTATTTTTGTCGTCTCTGCATTACTAGCCGGTATTCTGTTGTTAGCAATTCAAGCAAATAAATTGCCAGGTATAATTCAGAAGGAATTTTATTTTCAGGATGATGATGATGTCATACCGGATAATAAGTTGTTGAAGGATGATGAGGTAGAAGCAACTGAAGATAGTATTTCTACTGAGCAAATCGGTTTTAATCAACTGAGTGATATTGATAATAAGACTCATCTTATAACGAAAAATAATGAAAATACATCTGTTCGTAAAACTCTTCATAATAAGCAAAACATTTCGTTAAGCAATAAAACACCTGCTCATCAAAATCCACATGAAACACAAAGCTCTTCAGACAGCAAAGAATCTTGTGACGAATATAGTATTCCTGAAAAACAAAATCCCATTAATCAACAAACAATTCGTGAAAGCACAATTATCACATCAAACACAAACACAACCGTTACTCACACATCTTCACTTTCTGCAAGCGACTCCAAAACCTTTACACCCACCGTTTCAGCTGCCTTTGGTTTTTCACCTGTTTTCTTTACCGGGCAAAGCTTTGTGCAGGACTATTTCAAGAACAACGCATGTGTGTTTACTCCCTGTGGCACAATCGGATTAATGTTCCCAAGCAAAAATAATTTTTCTTATGCGTTGTATTTTTCTGCAGCAAGCTCTTCCTTAGAACTGAACTCATCAGATATCTATCAAAAGCTAAATCTTGATTTTACATCTACCCTTCTGCTTGCAAAGCTTGATTTTTCAATTCTCCATACAGTTTTTACCGAAAATAACCTGCTCGAAGCTCACCTGGGAACAGGAGTCGGCATTTTTACAAAACCAGTCTGCACAGTAAACGAGCTTTCTTTTAATAGAAAAAATGCTTCATACATCACGCTTGATTTTGGTCTTTCGTTCAAACACTTTTTCTCAGAGAGAGTTTTTATCTCGGCTCTTTGCGATGTTACGTATATCCTTCCTTTTTCAGACAGGATAATACTTATTCAGCCGGCTGTTACAGCAGGTCTTAATTTATAGCACAGACTAATCAAAAGAGGGAGGATTTTGATGATTTATAAGCAACATTTTCATTTTCTTTTTTGCATCTTTTTTGTAATTCTAACTTTCACCAGCTGCAAACAAAGCACCGCCTCTCTTCACGATTTTATACAGGAGAGTCTTGAATATTATATTTCCAATAGTACAAAAAGTAACGAAACATATACCTTTCCATCATCTTCATATCGCGAGAATGATTATCCTTTTATCTTCAGTATAAAACGAAACTCAACTTATATTAAAGATGATTTATCAGCTTTTGCTTTCCAAAGTGAAGATACAATTTTCTTACTGGATGATTATGATTATTCCCCATTAAATCCTCTGTATTTTTCACTCTATCGGGAATCGGAGCTGGTACTTCAGGGAAAAGCTTCAGACGGATTATGTCTTTCGGAAAACATATTTCAATTTCCTGGGAAATACACGTTTGCAGTTACTTTTCAAAAAAACAAAATCATACAGGAGGCGTGCTTTCAAATAGTCATAGAATAACATAAAGCTTGTTGTATTACGTACAGCATGAACGCTAGTGCAGCGTAAAACAAAAAAATGGAGAGTTTATTATGAAAATTAGAAATCTTATAATGTGTGCATTTCTCACGGGAATTGCATTTATTACAAGCTGTAAAAACAGTAATTCAGATGGGAAGCTAAACCTTTTGAATAATCAACAGGCATATCTTATAGTTTGCATTCAAGAACCGTTCAATTCACTGACGGCTATTCAAAACAGAAGTGCTGTTCCTTCCCTGCCGGATCAAAGCAATATCAGCTACGAGATTACGGCTGTATGCGGAGATAAAACTGAAACCCAGAACCAACCAATTGCGGGCGACAGTAGAAGCTATCGGCTTGAAATTGAACCGGGTGAATGGAACATAACTGTAACTGGAAAGTTTTCTGATAGTGATAATGAGATCCTTTTGGGACAGCAGACAATTATCGTAGATGAATACGGCAGTTACAATGTGAGTATTCCTGTTTATTTTATCGAAGCCGGCAAAGGAAGTGTTCAACTTGCAATCGATGTAAAAGAAACGCTTATAGACAGGCTCGCCATAAATGGAACAAACACCACTTTGGACGGTGAATATTTTAAGGATTCAAACGGTATTATAAATATTTCCCGAGAGGATATTGATGCCGCAACTTATTCTGCAGTGCTAAGCTTTTATCAGAATATTGGGACAGACCTTTCGCCGGAATATGCGCTTGTAATTTCCCTACAGGAAAAAATCAATGTGCGTAAAAACACAACAACCGATACCTGGAAAAAATCTGGTGACACACTTTACCTTATAGAAGAGACTACTTCTGGCGGAGAAGCTGCAGCTACAACTTTTGTGCTCACATCTGAAATTATTTCAAAGCTCGTAAACTCAAGCTTTTATATTTCAACAACAAATGCGAGCCTGCGAAAGCTTAATTTTTCAGACACAATGCCTTCCGATTCAAATGCCGGTTCCTGGGCAGATCCACTTGAAACCTTACAGACAGCTGTAAACAAAATTATGGCGGTAAAAAACAACACCAGTGAGGCTGTTTCCTACACTGTTTATGTGGACGGTCCAGTACAAGCTTCCGGCTGTATTTCATTATCCTCCGAGAATACTGATGATGAAGCTTCAATCACTATCAGACCGTACATTACTCCCGAGAATGAAACAACTGCAAGAATTGTTGGAGAAACAGAATCTCCTTCGTTTGTTATTGGTCGAAATTGTTCTGTTTGCTTTTCTGATATTCAATTGAGCAATATCAATATCACTGCAGAAAATAACGGCAAACTTATTCTTGATGGCAACACGACGCTTACAGACAAAACAATTCTTCTCAAGGATAATACAAAGCTTTACGTGCAAAACATAACCGTTAATTCGCAAAATCAGAATAATGTAATTGCCAGAATTAAGAGTGATAATCCTGAAGAAAACAAGGTTCTTATAGAAAGTAATGATGAGGCTGAGCTTTCACAGGGTGTTATAAACAGATTAAGGCTGCAGAATCCGGGCTACTATCTTGCTTATGATGATGCTGGCAAAAAAGGAATTATTAAAAGTTCACGGCTTTCAATACGTTTACCACGGATTGGTCAGTGCATTGCAAGAATTGAAGCTTTATCGGAAGACAATACGCTTATTTCTAAAACCGGTGATGGATACATAATCAGCCGGGAATATTTTGTAAATAACAATGAAGTGATTTTCCGTGCAGAGATTGAAACTCCCGATTTTGATTCGGAAAACAATAAAATCCTTATTCCACAGTCACAGATTGGACTGAAGCTTTATATAGGTGCTGTTCCAATTCCAGAGGAGCTTGTCTGTAATGAAGCCGGTGCAATTACCTTAAGGCAAAATACACTGCTTCCGGGAAAATACATTCTTACAGCAGGTTATGTATATGACGGTCTTGGTTATGAGGCAAAAGCGTTTATTGAATTAAAATAGAGTGAGAAGATAATGCGGAAAAACTGTTTTTTTGGTAGTTTGCTTTTCTCTTTGATTTTGTTTTCAGCCTGTGTTCCAGAAATTAACGGAAGCGGAGAAAAGAAAAGCTTAGATTGTAAGCATTCGAAGGCTTTGTCTGTCAGCATTAAAACATGCGGCACAAGCACAGAAACATTAACCGACAGATCAGCTCTGCCTTCTATTCCACAACAGCTTGAGGATTTAGACTGGCAGTTTGTTCTTACAGAAAACAGTAATTCGCAGACATTTGTTTTCTCCTCACAGGAGCTTCAAAAAAACAATGGAGCCTTTACAATACCTGTCTCTATGGGAAGCTGGACGCTTTCTGCAGAAAGCAGGTATTTTGAAGGCTCTGTCTCCTCCATACATATAGAAGAAGACGGTTATTATGACGTTGAGCTTCCTGTATATTTTATTGAAGAAGGTACAGGAACAGTTTCTCTTAAAATCGACACCGGAGATTCTGGAATTACAAAGCTGCTTGTAACAGGAGCGGAAAGCTTTGACTCCACTTATAATTCTTCGAATGAATATTTCTACACTGACTCGTCGGGCTATATTTTAATTTCTAGAGAAAACATCCCTTCAAAAACTTATAACATAATCCTTAATTTTTTCATTGGCGAAACCTGCATTCTTTCTCTGCCCAAAATTATAAACATTCGCAAAAACTGCATAACCGACAAATGGTTTGACGAAAGCCTCAGTGAATTAGAAGAGTTTTGTCTTTCAAAAGCAGCAATAAATAAACTGCGTGGAAGTGTATTTTACGTAAAAGGAATCAACAGTACGTTACCTTCTTATACTTCTAGTGAAAATACAATTCCAGATGGTTCTTTTGCTGCTCCATTTTCAGCAGTCCAGGAAGCTGTGGACGTAATAAACCACATAAATGACGAAACAACAAAATATACGATTTTCATAGATGGAATAATCACCAACACGTCTACCGATCAGCAAAATGAATCTTTTATAAACATCTGTTCAGAAAAACCACTGAAGCTTGAATTACATGGACTTTCTTCAAACACAATAATCGATGCAGCTGGAAATGAAAACAGACTAAACAGAATCATAAATATTTCCAGAAACGTCCAGGTTGAAATTAAAAACCTTTCTCTTACCGGTGGTTATACCTTAGAAGATGGCGGCGGAATCTATATCTCTACTTCTATCCGGGAAGCACAGGATTCTGCAATTCAAAATCTAATTCTTTCGGACAACACAAAGGTTTATGGAAATTATTCTGAAAAATCAGGAGGTGGTCTTTATATTGAAAATGGTGCAGTTCATATCACAGGTAACACAGAGATTTCAGATAACAGCTCTAATCTAAAAGGTGGCGGTATTTGTATTCTAGGAGATTCAGATAAAAAAGCACGCATTCTTACAATGGAAGGAGCCATAATCAAAAACAATATTTCATTATCACCAAGCGGAAAAATCAGCTCTGGAGGCGGCGTGTATACACAATTCTGCACGGCTTATATAAATAATTGTCAGATTTCCGAAAACACAGCAGCCTATGGTGGAGGAATCACAATCGCACAGAATACAAATATTACAATCTCCAATACTTCAATATCTGCAAATACAGCAACTCACGCAAATGGAAAAGGTGGTGGCGCAATTTTTGCTTCAGGAGTAAGTTCAAACCTTTATCTCAAAGACGGCTGCATAATAACAGAAAATGTTTCCAATTCATCATCATCAAAAGGCGGAGGAATAAGTATAACTACAACAAAAGTTCATTTTACTGATTGTGTCATTGTAGAAGATAATTACTATATCGAACCTTCAACAAATAATCTGCTAATAAGCAATATTTCTCTTGCAGAAGGTAAAATCCTTACAATAGACGGAAAACTGAATGCATCAAGACTCGGAATCACTTTACTTGAAACTCCTGTTCCAGGCACACCTATTACCTTCACAAAAAATTATACAAAGAAAAATCCAAACCTTCCGCCAGATACCTTCTTTTTCTCCGATGATGAAGCATTAACCGTTTCCCTTTCGGATGATGGTGAAGCTGAACTCGTTAGCTTAAACTAATTTTTCGTTTGTTCTACTTGCCTTAATGAAAAATCTTTCTTATATTTAAATTATAAATATTTAGGAGTAAAAGAGTGAACGAAAAACTTATTAAAGATTACAAATCATTTTTGGATGAATGTAAAACAGAGAGAGAATGCGTTACAAGAATCATAAAGGATGCAGAAAAAAAAGGATACAAAAACATCACAAAATGCAAGAAGCTTAAAAGCGGTGACAAGGTTTATATCACCAAAATGAACAAAGCTATTGCACTTTTTAACATTGGAACTGAGCCAATTGAAAAAGGCATGAATATTCTTGGTGCTCACATTGACTCACCACGACTTGATGCAAAGCAGAATCCGCTTTATGAAAAAGACAACATCACCTATTTGAATACACATTACTATGGTGGAATAAAAAAATACCAGTGGACAACTCTTCCTCTCGCTATCCACGGTATTGTATGCAAAAAGGACGGAACCTGCGTAAACATCGTTATTGGTGAAAGCGCTGATGATCCTGTTTTCTGTATTTCTGATATTTTGCCACACCTTGCACAGGAACAGATGAAGGACAAGGCTTCTGACTTTATAAAAGGCGAAGATCTTGACTTGATTTTTGGTTCTGGTTTACCGGCAAAGAAATCAAGTGAAAAAGACAAGAAAGAAAAAGACAAAAAGGAAAAGGATAAGAATAAAAAACTTATTCTTGAGCTGCTTGCAAAAAAATATAACATTGAGGAAGACGATCTTTCTTCTGCAGAGCTTGAAATTGTACCGGCTGGAACCGCAAGAGATTTAGGTCTTGACCGCTCTTTAATTCTTGCTTACGGACAGGATGACCGCTCCTGCGCTTATACTTCTGTAGCCGCTATGCTTGAGGTAGAAAATCCTGTGTTTACAACCTGCTGTCTCTGCGTAGATAAAGAAGAAATCGGAAGTGTTGGTGCAACCGGAATGGCATCTAACCTTTTCGAAAATATGATTGCAGAGATTGTTGAAAGAACTGAACCTGCATATTCTGAACTTACAGTGCGCAGATGTCTTGCAGCAAGCAATATGCTTTCTTCTGACGTAAATGCAGCTTACGATCCTATGAATGCAAGTCTTTTTGATAAGGATAATGCTTCTGTACTTGGTGGTGGAGTTGCTTTCCAGAAATATACAGGTTCACGCGGAAAATCTGGTGCCAGCGACGCTAATCCAGAGTTTATTGCAGCTGTCCGCAAAGCTATGGATGACGCAAATGTTACATACCAGATGGCAGAGCTTGGAAAGGTTGACCAGGGTGGCGGCGGAACAATAGCTTATCATGCAGCTAAATACGGAATGAACGTACTTGATGCAGGCGTAGCTGTACTCAGCATGCATGCTCCATGGGAAATTACGAGTAAAGAGGATATTTCACAGATTTTTGAATGCTATAAAGCCTTTTTAGCCATAAGGATTTCGTAAATCCTGTCAAAATCCTTTCTGGATGAGAAACTAATCTGCAGGGAGCCTTTATCCATAGAACCTTTGAAAGCAACTTCTTTTACGCCGAAAAGGTTCTTAACTTCCTGCTCAAAGTTTGCAACATCGGGGTCTTTCTTTGCGGCTGCCTTTTTCTTTTTAGAAGTAGCTGCACGGCCACCGTTGTTGTAAGTTTCGGCCAATTCTTCAGCCTCTCTTACAGACAAACCACCACTTGTTATCTTACCGAACATAACGCGCATATCTGCATCATTCTTTACCATAAGCAAAGCACGCGCATGACCAGATGAAATAATTCCTTCGGCAAGAGCCTTCTGAATATCTTCAGGTAATTTCAACAAACGGATTGCATTTGCAATTGTAGCACGGTTTTTACCTACTCTCTTTGCAACCTCATCCTGGCTTAAATCACCCATCTGAATAAGATTGTAATAAGCCGTAGCTTCTTCTATTGGATTTAAATCCGAACGCTGAATATTTTCGATTAAAGCAATTTCAAGTTTTTTCTGTTCATTAAACTGTCTTAACTGAACAGGAACCTTTGTGAGCCCTGCCATTTTAGCGGCACGAGTTCTTCGCTCACCGGCAATTATATAAAACTCGTTTTCCGTTCCTTCAACCGGTTCGATAATAATCGGCTGAAGAATACCGTTAGCCTTTACAGAATCACACAGTTCTTCGAGCTGTTTTTTATTAAAATCAACACGAGGCTGCTTTGGATTTGGCTTGAGTAATGCTGGATCTATCCAAAGTCCACCGTTTTCATCAACCTCTATGCAGGAAGGTAAATTACTTTTTTTTATGTTAAATGAATGCAGACCACCAGTTGAAACCGCAATCTCTTCAGAAGCAGCTTTATTCTCCGAAAGCAGAGCACCTAATCCTTTTCCAAGTCCATTTTTAGCCACGGCGAATCACCTCTTCCGCTAGTTTTTCATAGCTTTTTGCACCTACACAAGCAGGATCATATTTACAAATCGGAAGTCCATGAGAAGGAGCTTCAGACAAGCGTACATTTCGAGGAATAATTGTATTGAAAACTAAATCTTTAAAATATGATTTAACCTGAAGAACAACATCCTGGGCAAGTCGTGTTCTTGAATCGTACATTGTAAAGAAAATACCGCCAATCTTTAAGTTAGGGTTTATTTCCTTCTGAACCTTTTGTACTGTCTGAAGAAGAAGGGTAATTCCTTCAAGGGCAAAGTATTCACACTGCATTGGAACAAGTACAGAATCTGCAGCAGCAAGTCCGTTTAAGGTTAAAATGCCAAGAGATGGTGGACAGTCAATTAAAATAAAGTCGTATATTTCGCGCAAAGGAGCAAGAGCTTCCTTTAAGTAATATTCACGGTTTTCCTGGTCAACAAGCTCGATTGCAGCACCAGACAAATCTATGGAAGCACTGATTGCATCAAGGTTCTCAACTGGAGTATGCTTTACGGCAGCTTCTGCAGAAACCATTCCTGCTAAAAGCTCATAAACGGTCGGCTTGTCTTTAGAAGCGCCAACACCGCTAGACATATTTCCCTGAGAGTCAAAATCGACAAGAAGAACTTTTTTTCCGGCTAAAGCAATGTATGCCCCGATATTAATTGCGGAAGTTGTTTTTCCGACACCACCCTTTTGGTTAACAAATACAATACATTTACCCATAGTAAAATATTATATCAGCAACGTGACTTTATTTCAAGAAATCTATATAGTATAAAAAAGAACTGGAGAAAAAATGATTATTAGTGCAACTCTTTCTAAACCGACAAATGAAACAGAAGCTCTGCTGGGGAAACCGTACGAAAAAATCAAAATAAAGGCGGAAAATGCCGGTGGAAAAACAAAATATTTTGCGGAATTTTTTACAAAAACGCAGGTTACACACAGGCATTTTTCTGAGCAGGAACTTGAAGAGTTTTTAACACAAAATGTCGGAAAAACGTTTAGAAATTGTGTTCAGCGAACAGAAACTCAGGAAATCACTTTTCTCTCAAATAAAAAAGGCAGGCTTACCCGAATTGCAAAGGATTTAGACAAAAACGCCAGCTCCAGTGCAAATAACAAAATCAGCAACAAAATCAACAATAAAAACTATCTTATTCCGGAAGGCATTCCTGTTCCTTTTTTAGTTCTTCTTGGCGTTATGACACCGGAAGGTAAAATCATTTCTTCTAAATATGATAAGTTCCGTCAGATAAACAGATTTCTCGAGTTTATTGATGATATTATACCCGAAGTTCAAAGCCTCAAAACAAGCAGCGGAGAAGCAGACGACTCCATCCGAATTGCAGATTTTGGCTGTGGAAAATCGTACCTGACGTTTGCTGTTCATTATTATCTTACAGAGCTTAAGCATATTCCATGCGAAATTGAAGGACTGGACTTAAAAGAGGATGTAATAAGCTACTGTAATGAAATTACACAAAAGCTCGGACTCAAAAACCTTGTTTTCCATACAGGGGATATTGCAAGCTATTCCAATACGAAAAATCCTGATATTGTGATTACACTTCATGCCTGCGATACCGCTACCGATTTTGCATTAAAATATGCAGTCGAGCATAAATCAAAGGCAATTTTAAGCGTTCCCTGCTGCCAGCACGAAGTGAACAAGCTGCTTTCTGAGCAAAAACAGCTTTTATCTTCAGAATCACCTTTTTCTTCGCTTTTGAAATGGGGAATTATAAAAGAAAAGTTTTCTTCGCTTGTAACAGATGCTCTTCGCGGAGAATGGCTCGAAGCACAGAACTACAAAGTCCAAATGCTTGAGTTTATAGATATTGAGCATACTCCGAAAAACATTTTGATTCGCGCCGTAAAGAAGGCTAATAAAAACAATCCCCAAAAGGAAGATGATTCGCAGCCTGCTCTCTTAAAAAATCTTGGTATTACGCCTCAGATTTTTTCCACTCATCAATAAACTCGAGCATAAACTGCTGAACATTTCCAAACCATTTTTTCTGGAACTTACACGCCTCTATGCCGATGTATCTGAAATGCCAGCATTCCCAACGATAGCCTGTAACATCCTCATACCCTTTTGGAAAGCTTAAACTCCAGCCGTATTCACCGCAATGCTCATACATCCATCTTCCGCCGGGAGTCTTATCATAATCATCATCAATTGAACCAAAATCTATTGCCGTTCCAAGCTGATGCTGACTAGTACCAGGTCTTGCCGATTCACGCTCTGCTTCTTCCAGACCGTCAACCTTTACCCAATAGTCAAAAAGATTTTTCTGATAGGCATAAGAACGGTAGGTTGAGCTTACATCGAGTGTAACTCCATCAGCCTTTGCATTTCCTGCCATTTCACGTAAAGCCGCTTCTGCATCTTCGCGAAGATAAATGTCCTTTTTGTTTACAACATAAAAATTATTGCTCTGGATTTTTACAAGATGCGTCGGTACATAGCTTTCGTCTACAGAATGTTTTTTATCAATAAGATAATAAAGGCTCAAATCATCCTGCGGAAAAGAAGCCTCTACCGCCAGAACCTTATGTAAATCTGCAAGAAGCTCCTCCAGAGAACCATTTCTCATTTCTGCCTTACAGCGGTCACTCATTGCAGAAATAACCTTTGCAAGTCTTTCAATTTCAGGATTCACTTCCACAGGCTTTACTACCTCCGCAGGCTTAACAGTGTCCACAGGCTTAGAATTAGAAGTATTATTTGTTTTTTTCTGAGCGTGACAACCTAATAAACTGAGACTTAAAAATATACATAAAACACAAGTTTTTTTCATACAAAACTCCAACGGATAGTTTGCACAATGTATTAGTTCTCAATTGTGAGCATACCGTTATCAAGAATTACCTTTTCAGTACCATTTTTATAGCTTATAGTAATTGTAGGATTTCGCACAACACCGTCCAGGTGGATAAGGCTTGGTGCATCATTATCATAATTTTCACCGATTGCAAAATGACATGTGTGGAAAGCCTTTTCATCCTCAAGCATGTTTCCTGTAATTTTTGCAGCAGGATTCAAGCCGATTCCAAGCTCACCGATATTTCGGGCATTCTTTTTATAAACCTCGCCCATACCCTCAGGAAGCTTTTTCTCCTGCTCATACTGAATTGCGCGCTTTTCTGCTTCGGTTATTGTTTTACGTAAACGCTCAGCTTCCGCACCACCGGTAATTTCAGTAACATAGCCCTTGCTTACTTTACAGGTAATTGGGGTTTCAAGAATTGAATCACCGTCGGAAAAGGTCATTGAACCGTCATAAACAATAACGCCTTCACAGCCTTCGTTTACAGTTCCATCGTCAGCTTTTAGACCACCAACAAGAGGACTAATAAACACCTCGCCGGCAGGAATGTTTCCGCCAGCTCCAGGCTTTGAAAAATCACCATCATCAAACATAAGCTTTCTGCCTGTTACAGGAACAACTAAATCTGTACCGCCAGCCGCAGTTACGTGAACGCTGACCGCATCATTAAAGAATCGGTTGAGCTTTTCACACCTTTCCTTAAGCTCTTTATAATTGATTGCAGCAGTTCTGTTCATCATGTCTACAGTAATTCCAGGAGTCCAAACAGCACGCATACATTTTTCCCCATCAAGGAGATAATCAAAAATATGTGTGAATTCCTGACCGTCTTTTGCTTTATATGGATTTGCAGTTGCCTTCGGATCCTTTCCAAGCTTTATATTTGAAATGGAAAGACAAACCTCCGGTGCAGATTCAATTGCAGCAAGAACCTCTTTATTTGCATTATCAAAGCTTGTTTTGTCAGGCTGAAACATTAAGGTTGGAGTTGCACCAACTTCTTCTGCAGCAAGATATAAATCCTGGGCAATTTCGTTTGTTGCAGGATTAGCAATGACTAAAACGCGCTCACCTTTTTTTACAGCAAGCACATCCTGAATAACAACCTGTGCCGGTGTTCTTTCTTTATTTCTTAAAAACTTACCTATTGTTTTCATCTTTTTCTCCCGTACGATTTTATTATGCTTTTTTTATAATAACAAGATTTCTTTCACTATCCTCAAGCCCCGGAACCTTAAGAGGCTTTACCTCATACTCCGGAACAAGCTCTTTTATAGCAGTCATCTCTTCTGTTATATTTTCCATTTTTGCTTTATATGCCGCAAGATAACCACCCTTTTTTATAATCCTAAGCAGTGTTGAAGTCATTTTTGAATCGAGGGGACGGAATGCACGGAAAACTGCAATATCAAAGCTTTCTGGTGTGACTCTTTCTGCCTCTGAGTTTATTACCTCAACATTTTTTAGGCCAAGGATTGCAGCACAGTTTTCCAGAAAAGCACAACGCTTACTCATTCGTTCTACAAGCTTAAACTTGTACTGTGGAAAAACTGAAGCAAGTGGAATACCAGGTAACCCGCCGCCAGAACCGATATCTGCAAAAACAAGCTCGTTTTCGGCAACACCTGCATTCACACAACCTTTTGCAATTTCTTCAAGCTCTTTATACGCTGCAAGAGAATCAAGAATGTGACGGATTACAAGTTCATCATAATCAGAAGTATTTGTAAGATTATAGGCTGAATTAAACAGGACAATTTCCTTGATATAACGGTTCATTTTATCCGTAACAGCTTCCAGCTTTTCTTCCGGAATACCGCAGGCTAACAATCCCTTTTTCAGCAGTTCACTATCTTTTCCCATTTTTTCTTCCAAAAACAATAATTATTTATCAAGATCGAGCAGCATATCGGCATTAAAATCGTCCGAGGTATAGTGGAATACGATGAGGTTTCCTGTTTTTTCGGCTGTAAGATTTTTCTGCTGGCAGAGCTGATAAACGAACGAGTTTGTATTTGTTCTGTCCTGAACGATTGATGGAGTTACCTCGTACGTTGTAGTTGTACCATTTCCCTTCATAGTTTTGAACAGAAAATAAAAGGTTTCTGTTCTTGGCTGCTGATTTGCAAAATATTTTCTATCGGCTGTGAGTAAAAAGCTGCCGTCAACATCAGGCTCACTGAAAAATACTGTTGATAATGAATCGGCAATATTGTAACCGTTAATTCTGAACCTGAGGATTGAAGGCTCTCTCTGTCTGAAGTTCTGAATATCCTGATGGATTTCCTTCTGCTCAAGCTTTCCGCTGTCTGATTCTGCTTCTTTTTTCTGAGACTCTTTCATCTCTTCAAGCTCATTTAGTACCTGCTGAAGCATAAGGTTTGTTGTGTTTGTTGAAGAAAAAGCAGAGCTGTAATCTGACTGACCATAGCCCATAATCGAAGAAACATCTCCGAACATTCCAAGCTCGTACAAAGAATAAATATCGGAAGCAGAAAGTACATCTTCCCCGGAAACCAAAGCCTTCATCAGCGTATTCTGCGATTTTTTCTGGTTAGTCTTTTCAGTTTTATCTGTTTCAGCTGCATCCTTTTCAGGTTTGTTTTTATCGTTTGCATTTTCCTTTTTATAGTTTTCCGGCATTGCAGGATGATAAAAGGTGTCGCTGTATTCAGGAAAGGAAATACTCGGCATGTCCGGCATTTTTGGCATAGGAGGCATATCAAGCTTTTCCTGTGAAAATAAACTCTCTGAAAATAAAACTGAACAGAACAACAGTACAACAGCCTTTTTTACAAGCTGCTTACCTGAAAAACGATTACATGCTTGCAAGACTTTCCTCCACAACTTCCAGACGATGAGTAAGCTGAGCAATTGTTTTTTCAAGTCTGCTTCGTTCACGTTCAAGCTTTGTTCTTGGATCTTCACTCTTTTTCTGTGCGGCCTTCTGCTTCATAAGCTCGCGGACTGTAGACGGGCTTTTTCCACCCTGAAGGAACTCCTGCTCAATATCAGCACGATCATCCTTCTTTTTTACAGAAGCTACAAGCTTCATATTATCAAAACCGATTGCAGGATTTACATCTGATGCAGCAACTCTTCTCATATCGCGTTCGGAGCTTCGTGGCAGGCAAAGAACTCTGTCTATATAATCTTCATAACGGATATCGGCTTCTTTGCAGAGCTCCCAGGCACGAGAAAGCTTTTTACCAAACTCCTGCATAAGCTCACCGTTTTTTGCAAGATAATTAGTACGGATATCTTCTGTTAAAGCTTTAAGCTCAGGATTACTTTCCCAGCCAAGCGAATAATAGCCCTTCTGCTCTGCAATTCCTAAAAGCTCACCAAACTTTGCCCAGAACTCCTGCGTATGAACCTTTGAATTGCAGGAATAAGACGGATCAAACTTAAGCTTCTGTTCTGTTATTACGTGATGAGTATATTCGTGAACAGCTGTATATACGAGCTGGTTATCTGATTTAAAGTTCAGATTATGAAGAAAGATTTCGTGAGTATCTGGTTTATAAAAGCCGTTTACTCTTTTACTTTCTTTTCCTGTTTGTGTTACTGTAAAATCAAGCTCTGTTTCATAAACGTCGAGCAGGATTTCTTTAATCTTATCGTTTGTCATAAACACTCCATGTAGTTCAATATGATTGAGCCGGCAACTGTTGCAGCCGTTTCTGTTCTCATTATTCTTTCGCCCATTCCGCAGCGGATAAAACCTTTATCTTCAAGAAGCTTTCGCTCCCTATCTGTCCAACCGCGCTCACTTCCAATTGCCGCAATAACCTTTTGTTCCGTTGTAGTTTTTGCTGATACAGCCTTTTCCTGTAATGCCTCCTGCAGCCGCATAGCAGGATTTTTATTATCAAGAGCAAGCCGCACATCATCATCAGAAAAGAAACTAAGGCACTCATTTAGCGTCTTATGTAAAAAAAGCTCCGGAACATACGTGCTGCCTGCCTGAACCGTACCATCAAGCAGCATTTTATAAGCGTTTCCCTTTTCTACAAGCGTTGACTGCATATACGACTTTTCGCCAAGCTCAGTTCCTGTAAGGTGAACTTCGCAAACACCAAGAGCCGCAATATCGCGCAGAAGACGCTTTAACTGAATAGGACGAGGAAAACCTATAATCATTTTTAATGGATTCAAAGGCTTACCGTCTCCGGCTGGTTCAAACGTAAAAAAGATTTTTCCGTCCGAAATATCTGTTATGGTTGCTGTTCCAGACTTTCCGCCTAAGATTCCGGCTGTAAAAGTTTCGCCTGTTTTTTTATGAAGAATCTTGAGGATATGTTCACCACGTTCATCCTTTACATCAAGAGGCTTTGTAATTTCTTCCTGCGAAAAAAGACAAATGTTCATTTCCCCACCCTTCTGCGAACCATAAATCCTTTAATCACCTAGTTGCTCATGTTTATTCTTTTCAGAATCTTTGAAAGCTCATCCTTTTCAATCAAATCAATCG
>JAFZRP010000034.1 GCA_017619795.1 Treponema sp. | reverse complement strand
CTGAGCTTAGCGAGCTTAAGGCTAAAACTGGCGAAACTGAGTTTACACATATTCCTGACTGGTACGAATGGGAGCGCTCTGAAGTTCGAAAGGAAGTTGAAAACGGAACCTACGGAATTACGCTTAAAGCCCAGGTAGATGCCCTTCCAAATGCTGACCGCTATATTGATATTGGTATGGCAACCCTTACTCACGACATGAGCGGCTTTACCTTAAGTGGCAGCTACAATGGTGAAGATTATACTGTAAAGCTGGACGCTCCTTCCCAGTATTCTGTTCACATAGAATACGACTATCTTGGTAAAAAAGGCGATTGTGTAGACTTAAATACAATTCGCGACACGCTTTATGTTTACCCGGAAGGAAAAGCATTTTCCGTAACAAAAATGGCACTCGCGACAGAAGAGCTTTACAATTTCTACAAGAACAAAAAATGACACTAAAATGTGCAGTTTTGCGTAACGCAAAACTGCAAGCAAAGACAGTACAAGTACAACGCTAAAATTCCGCAGAAGTCTTTGCTTTAGGCTTTAAACTGGTCTATTTCAGCGCCAATCTTCTGAATTGAATAACGCACCTTGCTTGTAATATCAGACAGAGCGGCGCCAGTTCTGTTCATATCTTCTGCACCGGCAGACATTTCTGTCATACTCTCTTTAATTACAAGTGTTGTATTCTGAAGGTTCTGAATCTCAGATAAAATCATTTCGTTACCGGTTTTCATTTCCTGGCCGGCTGTCTTTACTTCAAGTGTACTGTTATTCATAAGCTGGAGCGATTCAAGAATCTGCTTTGAACCTTCCTGCTGCTCTTCCATTGCAGCACGAATTGTACGAACAAGCTCGTCGGTATCGGAAATAAGGCTTGAAACTAAGTCGAAGCTTTCCTTACTCTTTGTTGAAGCCTCTACAACCTTATTTATTGTCTGAACAATAAGATTCAATTCTGCACCAATTCTCTTTGACTGCACAGTAGAAGTTTCTGAAAGCTTCCTGATTTCGTCAGCAACAACTGCAAAGCCCTTACCTGCTTCTCCAGCGTGGGCAGCCTCAATTGCAGCATTCATGGCAAGAAGGTTTGTCTGACTTGCAATATTTGCAATGGCAAGGTTCGCATCCTGCAATGTCTTTGACTGAACAGAAACCTCAGAAATCTGCTGGTCAACGAGCATCTGCTGCTCAATACCTTCTGTAGAGCTTGTCTGAAGCTTACCAAAAGATTCTGCCAGTTTTTCTACAGATGTATTTACAGAACCAATGTTTCCAATCATTTCTTCTACAGCCGTACTTGCACTTGCAACTCCGTCTGCCTGATTCTGAATCATATTTTCAAGACTGTTGATATTCTCTGCAATTTCGGTTACCGCAGAAGAGGTCTGTGCTACGGCAGAAGACTGGTTTCCAATTTGAACGCTTATTCCTTCAATGTTAGAAAGAATCTGAGTAATAGAGCTTGAAGCATCCTGTACGCTGTTTGCAAGCTCTTCTTCAATTCCGCCAAGCTCTCCTTTAGAAGTTTGAATCTGAGAGATGATAGTCTGGAGCTTTTCTATAAATCTGTTAAAACCGTTACCAAGGTTACCAACTTCATCATTACTGTTAACTTCAATTCGCTTTGTTAAGTCAGCATTACCGGAAGCAATCTGATTTATAGAATCATCAACAACTGCAATTGGTTTTACAAGACGTGAAGAGATTCCAAGAGAAATAAGGATTGCAAGAATAAGAGTGATGATTGTTACGCCAAAAAGAATATAGACAATTTTGTTTATAGAAGTAAAAAGCTCTGCTTTCTTTCCAACTGTAACAAAAATCCAGCCGTTTTCCTTATTAATGATTGTAGACATAAAGTAATGACCACCGTCAGCATCAATATTTACAACAGTTTCGTTACTCATCTGTCGTTTATAATCTGCAAGCTCCGGATAATCATTGAAGAAGTTATTTTCAAGAATCTTAGACAAATCATCATTTGTAAGATAGTTGCCTGCACTGTCCAGAATAAAGGATAAACCACCTGAAGTAAGCTTAATCTTTCGGATAATCTGATTCAAATCTGTAAGATGAATGTCTATACCTGTAACACCAAGCAGCTCACCATTATCATCATGAATTGCATAAACAACAGAGTTTACAAGCTCCTTTGTATCTTCATCCACATATGGTTCTGTAATAACTGCTGTTTTTGATTTTGTTGCTGCAACATACCAGTCGCGGGAAGCCTTATCATAATCATCATCAGGAATCCAGCCGTCACTGGAATAGAACATACCGCCTTCCCAGGTTGGAACCTTATCGCCATAGTAAAGACAGGCAAGAGACGGGTTTCCATCTATCATTTTCTGGAAATCCTGCTGAGCCTGTTCCAGAACAAGATGTCCTGCCTTAATGTAAGGTTCAGTGTCCATTACGATTTTTGAAGGTTTATCAAAGAAGGAATCTATGGAAAGTCTTACAATTTCCAACTGTGCTTCCGAGTTTTTTTGAAGATCTTCTTTCAGCGCCGCTATCTGCGTACTAAAGATTGGAATAGCAACAAGCAAAATTGAAAAAAGCACGACAGCAATATAGCTGATAACGAGTTTGTGTTTAATTTTCATAGACTCTCCTTGTGTTTAAAGAAACGCGAGCAGTCGCGCAGCGTTTCCTAGAATTGCAAAATAGCAGAATTGTTGAGCAACGCGAAACAATTCTACATTTTTAAAGAAAATAACAATTAATTATACCACAGGATTTTATAAATTGAGAAAAAATTATTTCTTGCACAAATCGGCAATTGTCATACCGTCAAAAAAGTCATTTATAACGTCGTACAGCTTTTCCCACATAGGAAGTGTTCTGCATTCTGCTTTTTTAGGACACGGAGCAACACCACATTCAAGGCACGCAACAGGAGCCAGAGTGCTTTCCGTAACCCTAAGAATATCGCCGATTTTGTATTCTTCCGGCTTTCGGTTGAGCTTGTAGCCACCACCTTTTCCGTGCGCGCCGTTTACAAGCCCGTTTTTAGAGAGAAGTGTCATAATTGCTTCAATATATTTTTGAGAAATCTGCTGACGGTCGGCAATTTCCTTAAGCGGGATGCGTTCATCGTTGTTGTGCTCCGCTAAATCAACCATTACCCTCAAGGCATATCGCCCTTTTGTTGAAACTATCATAATTCACCCTCGTAAAAAGCCTTTTATTAATTCAGCAGCAAATCAATATCGGAAATAGAAACCTGAAGATTAAGGTCTGTCATTGTAACATTGTTTATTACAAGCATTTTTCTTCGTTTCAGATATGTGCTGCGGTAGTTTTTATCTTTTAATGAGCCGGATTCTGTATTAAAAACATAGCCGTTTTCAAAAACAGCCTTGTCTTTTATTGTTGAAAAATCTGCCTCTTCTGTATCTTCTTTAAGATTAAAGTAGATTGTCATCATTGCAAGCTTGTCGTGATTAAACTTTAAGTCGATACAGCTTATTGGAATACCATAAATTGCTGCATCTTCTTTTTTATACTCAATTATGTTCTTAAACATTTCTTCCTTCTGCCAGCCGGCTTCGGTAAGTTTAATGTTTGCGGCAAGTGAACTTTCACCTAAATTGAGATTTAAGAAACCAGCAAGCTCTTGTGCTGCAAGTGGTACAAAACTGAGAATTGTAAATAAAACTGAACAAAGAATAAACTTTTTAAACATAAAAATAGCTCCCTATAATAAAGGCTACACTAAAAATGCTTAAAAATCAATCTTAAAATTAGCGCTGAGCTTATATTCGTTTGTTCTAAGGAAATATTCAAAGGAAACTGAAGATATGAGCTGCGAAACAGAGAACTTACCGACAACCGGTGTTGTATAAAGTAAAAGATTACAATAAATGCTGTCGTTCAAATAACAGCCGGAAAAAACATCGTAAAAGAGCGTAAAGTCTCGAAGGTCTGGGAGCACAACTGTTTCAGTATCGTAGTCTAAAGCAAAATTGTAGCCGACGTAAAAGCCAAAGCGCGGGAAATAAAGCCTTAAGGTGTCAAAGCCGTTTTGAATCTCCTTTGCCGCAACAAGGATTTTTACATTTACATCGAAAGCAGTACCGTTTGTATAGAAAAGCTCACCACGCATTGTTGTAGGAAAACTCAATATCCAGCCGTTATAATTCTGAAGCGGTGTAAGATGCGGAATCTCCAGTGTTCCTGCAATACCGGCATTTATCTGTGTTGGAGCAATGCTTCCTCTCCAGCGCTGCTCGTTTATGGCTACGTTACCCTTATCCTTTGCAAGTCTGCGCTGAGCCTCCAGAAGCGAAATGTCCCAGTCAGCAGTTATAACGGCACCAGCTTCAATACCCATCTTTTTGAAAGGCGAAATACCGTACTGATGAATGTTTGTATAATTTATTGAAAAAACAGTCTGAATATTGCGGTAAGAATCGGTAAAGCCCGGCCAGTCGTGCAAATCCGGGAAGAAGTCCTGCTGGTGGGAATCCTTGTAAGAGGTTGATGATGTAAACACGCCTTTTAGATCGAGCTGCATTCTTCTGAACGACATTCTAAGCGGAATCTCAACTCCAGCTCCTCCAAGAGCCTTAAAGCTATATTCACCATCCAGATTAAACTTATAAATACCACCAAGCGAAATGTCTGCCGGAGTAGAAGTGTTGAGCGTATAGGCAGAAAATGCAAAATCCTTACTGAGCTCCAGCTTTTTTGCGGCAAGCTCTTCGCGCGCCTTTTGAGAAGGATTGAACAACTTTGTAAACTCCATTGGAAGGAAGCCGGCACCGGCAGACAGAATAAGCTGATTATTAGAAAACGGATCTGACTGAGTTTCAAAAGTAACTCCAAGACCAGGCCACAGCTCTACACCTTTCTCCACTGTTATTTCGCGAACCGGCATAAACGGGGTCCAGCTGCCCTTGAACATATAACTCCACGGATTATATTTCCGGCCGGGACTAAGAATAGGCGGCTCATCATCAACAGAAGGAAACAGAATCTCCGGCTGCAGGATTTTTGCCTCTGCGTAATTGAGATATTCGCTGGCTACAAACCTGAACTCATCAAAATTAAACTTGTGCGCTGAATAATAAAGCTTGTTTTCATAGAACACCGCGTCGTTCAAGCCACCCGAATAATAATCCTCAAGTACAATGGCCTTTTGCGGTAAAAGGTTTTCATCAAGGGTAAGCATTCCCGGGCGGGTAAGGCTAACATCATCCTGTAAAACAAAATCGAACAGGAGTGATGATGATTTTTGATCGGCTCTTCGGAGGTTATACGGCTTTAAAACTTCGTCACAGTAGCTCAGCTGCACATAAGCTTCCTCGCCGGTTTCTACATCAAAAAATGCAACAAACCATTCGTTCAACTGGCACACAAGAGCTGCAACTTTGTTTCTGCTTAAGAACACTGGAGAATGAACTTCTATGCCGTAGTTGAAGGTGCGGGAGAAAGAATAATCAGCCGGTTCAGAATCAGTTGTATCGTCTGTGGTACTGTTATCTTCTCCGTAAACCCGAAGCTCAGAATAGCCATCCCGAATATAAACACCCGCCGTAAGAAGCGTGTTGTCCGTTTTATCTTTATAAACACTCGCACTACGAAGCTCAAACGTTTCCTTCAAAAAGGCCCGCTCTTTTAAATCGTAAAGCTTTGTAACATCCTTCTTAAAGTTTTCACGGATTCCCGCCTGCGAATAAGACACCGCCAGATATCGCCCATCTGAAGAAAGCGAAAGATTATTTACTTCACTTGCAAGAAAAAGCAGCTGGCGGTTTTTGAAAATGCTGAACGTATCGTAAATGTCAACTTCTTTTTTTAAATCATCGTACCAGATAAAGCCGTACTGACTGTGAAGCAGATATTTATAAACGCTGTCATTATCAATCTTAAAAAACAGAGAGGTCTGCTCTTCATCTTCAAGCTCGGGTACAGGAATCTCTTCTACAAAATCGTACCAGGCCTGCTGCAAAGAATATTCGTAAACCTGTTCAAAAATACCCTCATTCAGCTTAAAAAACTTAGACTTTCCGCCCTCGGTCCAGAACTCAGTAAACTTTTCAATTCCCCAGCGCTGCTGCATATACGCACAAAAAGCAGAGGCCGCAATTGTATTAAAAAGCCCTTCTTCAGGACCACCCGGATACTTTGCAGGATAAATATCCATACCGCCCTGCATCTGCAGCAAAGAAGGCATTTTTCCTTCAAGCTTCATCTGGGTGAGCAGCGTAAGATTTCGTCTGTCCGAAAGAAGCCCCGAACTATACCGCAAAAGCTCCGAATGAACTACGCCTTCCAGAAAAGTAAACGGCATGTTCATAAGTGCAACCGGCTGCAAAGAATCTCCGGCGATAATTTTAGAAACCTTTTCCCAAAAATCACTTCGAACAGACTGGCTTACCGCTTTAGCAATCTCACGGTAAAAAAGCTCCACAAAACCGTTCTTGTAGCTTGCTTCGTCAAAAGAAGGCACACCTTCATAAATTACAATTCTATTGTACGGAGAAGCTGTGTATTTTACGGATAAGGTGTCAGAGTCCGGCGAAATAACTACAATAATTCGTATATCGTGGGGATTTTGATAAGCCGCCTTTGCCTCCAGATAAAGCGAGTCCGCGTTATCGGCGACAATTTTCGCAGTGCGGGCAGATTCTTCTGAAAACAAAATGTCAAAATAATCAGTAGAGATTATGGAAACCTTGCGGGGCACCTCCATAATCCCTGCAAAAAGAGCAAAATGAAACAATAAAAATGTTAAAAACCAGATTGCCTTTTTCAATTTATTTACAGCAAAAAATTATTTACAGAATTCTTCCAGAACTTCCTTGTAAATCTTTAAGCCTTCATCAATCTCTTTCTGGCTTATATTAAGCGGCGGCAGGAACCTTACAACATCTGTACCGGCAGTTGTAGTACAAAGTCCCTTTTCCAGACAGCGTACTTCAATATCAAACGGTTTAATTGAAGCATCAATCTGAGTACCAATCATAAGACCTTTACCGCGGACATCCTTTACAATCGGAAGATTCCAGCTCTTTATCTGACTGCGGATATATTCACCCTTCTGGCTAACCTTTTCCAGGAAGAACATATTGCTTACAGTTTCTGCAACTACACACGCAGCGGCACAAACCATAGGGTTACCGGCAAACGTAGACTGATGATCGCCCGCTACAAAAACGTCTGCAGCTTTTCCTCTGAAAAGACAGGCACCCATTGGTAAACCGCCCGCTATTCCCTTAGCAAGAGTTACAACCTCAGGATTAAAGCCAAGCTGCTCGCTCGCAAGGAAGGTACCTGTTCTACCAATACCAGTCTGAACTTCGTCTGCCATTACAATAGCACCCGCAGCTCTTGCCGCCTCTGCCGCAGCCTTTGCCCACTCAGGATCAATAAGGTTTACACCACCCTCGCCCTGAATGCATTCTATAAAAAGTGCCGCAGTTGTATCGTCAAAAGCGGTTTTAATTGCTTCAAAATCGTTTGCCTTAATTGTCTTAAAACCCTCTGGATACGGTGCAAAGCATTCCGGGTGGAAGCGGTCCTGACCGGTTGCAGTAAGTGTTGCAAGAGTTCGCCCGTGGAAGGACCAGTCCAGAGTAACAATTGTTTTTCTCTTTTCTCCGCCGTTGAGCTGACCGTATTTTCTTGCAAGCTTGATTGCGGCTTCGTTAGCCTCTGCACCAGAGTTACCAAAATAACCCTTTTCAAAACCAGTGATAGCCATAAGCTCGTCTGCGTAAACAAGACCAATATCCGAGAAGTAATAATTTGAAATATGGATTTGCCGTTTTGCCTGATCTGCAATAGCTTTTACTAAAGGCTTGTAATTGTGTCCAAGACAGTTAACTCCAATTCCGGCAATAAAATCAATGTACTTTTTGCCTTCAGAATCCCACATTGTGGAGCCTTTACCCTTAACAAATGTAACGTCAAATGAACCGTAATTATTTACGATTTTTCTTTCAGTAATTTTTTTCATAAGCAAATCCTCTGCGTGTAGTATTGCATTTTTGGAGTTATTTTTCAATTACAGGGAATATTAAGGATGATGTTGAGAGTCTGCT
>JAFZRP010000003.1 GCA_017619795.1 Treponema sp. | reverse complement strand
TTATTTAGAGTCTTTCGTGTGACGGAACTCCCGACATTCTGTCAGACGCTCAGGCACAGCCTTCGCGAACCGGGGTGTGGTAAATCCTAAAAAACTGCTGGCGCAGTTTTTTTTAACGGATTTGCTATTAAGGGTATGTCGTCGGTGCTCGCATAGTCTCGCACCGAGCCTTTTTTATGGACAATCCTAAAACAGCTGCTACCGCACCTGTTTTTTAACGGATTTTCGATTTTAGGCAAATTCGATCCTCTCACTGCCCATATTAAAGCCTATGGTTTTTACCGCAGGGTTTTTTGTTTTAACTTTAAATCTGAATATATAAAAAGAAACAATTTTTTGAGAGAATTATCTTATTGTTTTTTACATTGTATTTAGTAAAATACTAGTATGTGTGCGAAAATTATTAATCCAGTTTTACCGGGGTTTTATCCGGATCCTTCTGTTTGTGCGGCAGAGGGATATTTTTATATTGTTAATTCATCTTTTGCGTATTTTCCAGGACTTCCAATTTTTAGAAGTAAAGATTGTATAAAATGGGAACAGATTGGAAACATCATCGACAGACCTTCGCAGCTTGATTTTTCTGGGGATGGCGTTTCACGCGGTTTATTTGCTCCGACTATTCGTTATAATAATGGAAAGTTTTATTGTATTTGTACGCATATCGATAAAATTGGAAACTTCTACGTTACCGCCGACGATCCTGCAGGTCCGTGGTCAGACCCGATTGTTATTGAAGGTGCAGATGGTATAGATCCATCTTTATTTTTTGATGATGACGGCACTGTCTGGTATGTTGGAACACATCCGGCTCCTGAAGGTGTCAAATACAATGGTAACTGGGAAATCTGGATTCAAAAAATCGACATCACAACCGGAAAGCTGTATGGCGAGCAGAAAGGAATCTGGCGTGGTGCCTTGCGCGATTGTATCTGGCCGGAAGGGCCGCATATTTATAAAATCAACGGTTTCTACTATTTAATACATGCAGAAGGCGGAACCGGTCCTGAGCATGCAGTTTGTGTTGCACGCAGCGAAAAGATTGAAGGTCCGTGGGAAGGAAAAAAAGCAAATCCTATCCTTACTCATCGTCATCTTGGAAAAACTGCCGGTATTATTTATGTAGGACATGCAGACCTTTTCCGTGATAATTTTGAAAATTGGTGGATGGTTTGTCTTGCATCCCGCCCTTATGGTGATAAAGATAAAAAGTTCTGCAATATGGGTCGCGAAACCTTTATAGTTCCTGTAAAGTGGGAGGATGACTGGCCGGTTGTTTCCTGGGAAACTGGTCTTGTTGAAAATGCATATGACTTATTAGGTCACGTTGTAAAGGTAACCAATTCGGATGCAGATGCAGTTTCTCTTCCGGTAATTGATGACTTTAACAGTGATAAGCTTGATTACTTCTGGCTTAGCCTGCGTTCCCGCGATGAAGCATATATAAACTGTACAGAAAATCCTGGAACTCTGCGAATCTATGGTGGTGGTCCGATTACGGAAACCGGTTATACATCAATGGTAGCACGAAGGCAGACTGGTTTTTCTTATGAAGCTTGTGCTAAGCTCAATATCCATTTTAAGAATGATGATGATTGTGCTGGAATTGTTTGCTTTCAGAACGAAAAATTTAACTATAGAATCCAGTTTAAGAAAAAAGGACGCATTGTTCTTACACAGTTTATAAAGGCTTGCGGTAAGGAAGATGAAGTTGTTAAGGAAGAGGTTTTTTCCGGCGTTTCTGATAATATGCCGGTTGTTCTTCGTGTTGTTGCAGAAAAGCAGCAGCTTCATTTCCAGTATGGTGCGGACGAAAGAAATATGATTACCTTTGTAGATAATGTTGATGGCAGTATTTTGAGCTACGAGGTTGCAGGCGGATTTGTCGGTACGATTATCGGTATGTTTGCAGTTGCTGGCGGCGATTATACAAAGCGCGAGTTCTATTGTGATTTTGACTGGTTTAAATATGATAATACAGCCCGCCTTTGGGTAGATAAATAATAAGTCCTGGATAGTACGGTGAGAAAAGTGGAAAAGAAGTTTTTTGTAGAAGGTATTTTTGCTTCCGGCATGGTTTTACAGCGAAATACTGAAAATTGCATTTGCGGTGGCGGTGCTGATAATAAGGTTCAGCTGGAGTTCAGAGGAAAAAAATATGAAGCAGCTCCAGATAAAAATGGAAACTGGAGCATAGAATATAATCCTGGAAAAGCTGGTGGCCCGTTTGAGTTATCGCTTACATGTGGCAAGGATTCGATTATTTTTTCTGATGTTTATGTCGGCGAAGTTTGGCTCAGCTCAGGTCAGTCGAATGCGCAGCTTCCTATGGTTCGAATGAAATACAGTTATCCTGAAGAGTTTGAGCTTCCGGAAAATCCTTATTTACGAATGATTACGATTCCGATTGATTTCTCATTTGATGGTGAAAAAACTTCTGTCCAAAAGCCTGAATGGAAATGTGCTAACCCTGCAAACTTATTAGAGATGAGTGGTACAGCTTATTTCTTTGCAAAAAAACTTCAGAAGGAGCTTAGAGTTCCGGTTGGAATTATCAATGCAAGTCAGGGTGGTTCTCCGGTTTTTGCGTGGATGAACGGTGACTCTTTAAAAGAGCTTGGCCGGGATGATTATATCGCACGAATTGAAAAATGGAATACAAAGGGTGCTGTAAAGGCAAAGCAGGAAGAGGTTATTGCCGCTCATAAAAAATGGGATACAGAGCTTGTAAAGAGTGATGTTGGACTTGCACAGAATTGGCAGGAGACTGAGGATTTTGTTATTGCAGGCGGTAAAGCTAGCGGTATAAAAAAAGGTAAGTTCAATATCCCTGGAGATTTTACAGAGCTTGGCAAAGAAGCAGGAATTGTCTGGTTCAAAAAAGAGCTTGTTTTAACAAAGCAGCAGGCAGAGCATTTGAACTCGCAGAAAGCCTTTATCTGGTGTGGTACAATTCAGGATGCAGATAAAATCTGGATAAACGGAACCTTCTGTGGAGAAACAGCTTATGTGTATCCGCCAAGACGTTACGAGATTCCGCACGACACGTTGCACGAGGGCAAAAACATCATCACCTTGAGAATACAAAAGAACGGTCCGATTCCAATCAGATTTTTTAAGGAAAAACCGTATTATATTTTTTCCGGTGATGTAAAGATTCATCCGGTTGCATTTAGAAATGTAGAGCGTCCAGAAGAGCACGGCGACGTGGGTGGAGTAAAAATTAAGCTTGAAGGTGAATGGAATTATGCAGTAAGTTGTAGCGCTGAGCCGCGACCGGGAGAGATTTTCTTTGAGTGGGAACCGTCTGCCTTGTATAATTCAATGCTTGCTCCGTGTTTTTCTTATGCAATTGCGGGTGCCTTGTGGTATCAGGGTGAATCGAATGCAATGGAGTATTATGATTACAAAGCCCTGCTGATGAAGATGATTGAGCTTTGGCGGAAGAAGTTTGTTTATGCGCCGGAGAAAATGCCTGTTGTTGTAATGCAGCTTCCAAACTGGGCAGAAGGTTTTGATAGGGAAATAAGTGACAACTTTATCGACTGGGCTGAATTGCGCTATGCTCAGCTTAAAGCAGTAGAAGAAACAGAAAATACAACTTTAGTTTCTATGATAGATGCCGGAGAATGGAACGATCTGCATCCGGAAAAGAAAAAGACCGGCGGTACAAGAGCGGCACAGGAAGCTCTTCGTCTTGCTTATGGAAAAGCGTATGCTGCTGCACCAAAGGTAGAGTACTGCGAAAGTAAGGATGCTGTTTTCACTTTGCGCTTTAATTGTCATGGCTCAGCCTTAAAAGCTTTCGCGGTTGAAAATGAGTCTGCTGATTTTGTCCGCGCTTGCGATACAGTTTATGGCTTTGAGTTTATAACAAAGGATGATAAAAAGCTCAAAGCAGAAGGTAAGCTTGTTTCCAGCACGAGTGTAGAAATCCGTTCTCCAGTAGAAGCCGCATCTTTAAAGGAGCTTCGCTTCTTGTGGAAAAATAATCCGTGGATAGTAAATCTTTATTCCGAAGAACAGATTCCAGCATTACCTTTTAAGATTTTGTTGTAAGAAGCGTTCGCTATTATTCCTTGCCGTCCCAGCAATACGTACACAGCTTGCAGTGATCAATTCCAACACTGTCCAGCATATCGTCAAGACGAGTGTAGCGGAGTGTTGTAAAGTGAAGTTCCTTTCGGATTTCTTCAAGCATTTTTGCGTATTCTGGAGTATCTGGATCACAGTACTTTTTAATTACTTCTTCAGAAGCATTCTTGCCTTCAAACTTTTCGATTATTCGACGTGTAATCAAATCCATCTCTGATTTAGAGCGGGAGAAGTTCAGGTATTTACAGCCGAAAACAATTGGCGGACAAGCAGGTCGAACGTGAACTTCTTTTGCACCGGATTTATAAAGGAAGTCGGTAGTTTCGCGGAGCTGTGTTCCTCGAACAATTGAGTCGTCAATCAAAAGGATTTTTTTGCCTTTAATGAGCGGCTGAACAGGAATAAGCTTCATGTGAGCAATAAGGTTTCTCTGTTCCTGGTTTGTCGGCATAAATGAACGAGGCCAGGTTGGTGTATATTTAATAAATGGACGTGCAAAAGGAATACCGGAAGCGTTTGCGTAGCCGATTGCATGAGGTGTACCACTATCAGGAACTCCGGCAATAATATCTGGATGAACGGAATCTTTATCACGCATTGCAAGATATTTACCGCAGTTGTAGCGCATTGCTTCAACATTAACGCCTTCGTAGCTTGCGGTAGGGTAACCGTAGTAAATCCAGAGGAAGGTACAGATTTTCATTTCTTTGCCAGGCTGCTGAAGAACCTTGTAGCCGTCTGCATCCATAAAGACAATTTCTGCAGGACCAAGCTCGTGACAGTCGGTGTAACCAAGATTTACATAAGCAAAG
>JAFZRP010000033.1 GCA_017619795.1 Treponema sp. | reverse complement strand
GGATATGACATTAAGCAGATAGTAAGGCTGATGAAAGCTTAAAGAAAAAAACTCAATAAAAGAAAATCTTAAAAACACATTTCGTAATAAAAAAGGCTGTCCTTCGTTGAAAATTATCAACTTTAAGGACAGCCCCTTTTTAACGCATTTGCTATAGAGGGTAGGCGATAACATTGCCGGTTTTGTAAAAGTTGCTATGCATTCTATTTCTTTCTAAGCTGATTTTTGGCTTCTTTTTCGGCTGATTTAATTGATTCAAGATATGCCTGTTCAACCGGAGATAGTGTTGCGACCTGATATTTCCGATATTCTGTTTCAGCCTTTTTCATTGCCTGCTCATGACTGATTGTTCCAGGGCCATCAAGCAATTTTCTTTTTCCAGAAGAGAGCACTGAATCAAGCTGCTCAACATAATCACTCATATACATAGGCTTGTGTTCAATAGCGTTAATTTCCGCAATATCAAAATAACCGGAAACAAGATTATTCAAAATCTTGAGCTCATCTTCTTTTAGATAATTCTTTGCGATTTTGATGTCTTTTATTGAAGGCAATTCCCCAGAAAAGTTGGTCAGTCCCATAAAAGGTTTTTCAGCATCAGCCCGTTCAAAAATAACCTCAGCCGCAGTATGTCCATGTGCCGCATAATGTAGTTTGTTCTGTACAATTTTGAAAAACTGAATAGACTCATCGCTTTTTGGATTGTAATCAACACTGGTTGCATATAAATCAAGAACCTGACGGTACAAAACTTTTTCCGAAGAACGAATGTCGCGGATTCTGTCCAAAAGCTCTTTCCAGTAAGTGCCACCGCCGTTTCCCTTAAGGCGCTCATCGTCCATGGCAAAGCCTTTTTTTATGTATTCTTTAAGGACATTTGTGGCCCATATGCGGAATTGGGTTCCTATTTTTGATTTTACTCTATAACCAACTGAAATAATAACATCAAGATTATAATAATTAGTAGGCTTTGTTACTTTTGTAGAAAATTCGGAATTTCCGAATTTTCTTGTTACTTTATCTTCCTCTAATTCCCCTTCAGTGAAAATATTGTTTATGTGTTCATTTATTGTGGATTTTGCTTTTCCAAACAGTTCTGCCATTTGTTCTTGTGTAAGCCAAACAGTTTCATCCTGTAAATTTACAGAAAGTTTTGTAATGCCATCTTCCGTCTGATAAAAAACAATTTCGCCTTTGTTCTGAGAATTATCCATAAACATTACCTCCCGAATACCTGAAGTAATTGTATCACATTTTTGAAGAAAAGAATTAAATTAGTGATTTATTGGAAAAACAAAATTTAGTGTGAGATATATTTATCTAATAATTCTAGGTTTTATTAAGTTTACTCCATGGACTAAGATTGATGAATAAATCTTTCATTTGGTTAATTTCATTTTCATCACAATTAGAGAATACATATTCCAAAAGTTCTTCCTGTCTTGGTTGTCCTAATGTCATTCGATATAACGATAAAATCTTTATCAATCTTTCATAACGAGTAATATCTGAACTCATTGGGTATATTGGGACAATTCTAATTAATTTAATCTTTTGATTTTTACCAAAAACCCAGAATGGTATAAGTTCTGAATATTTTCCACCATTTTCCTTTAGTTTGGCTTCATTAAACATTTGATCCCAAATTGATTTATCATTCGTAAAAGTGATATTACCATGGAGTTCAGCGACATTTGCTCTTATAGAAAGACATTTGTATCTATTAATTCTACCTTCTCTTTGTTCCAGATCCACAGGATTACTTGGAAGATTCCAATGCATAATTTTTCTACAATAATTATGAAAATCCAAACCTTCTTGTCCTACTGATGTTGATGCTAATACAAAAGGACGTAGTGGTGAGTTGAAAGCATTCCGCAAGTTTTCTTTTCGATCTCCAGTCCCTTTGTCTGTAGATTTTGAAAAACAAACTGCAAAATGAGATCTCATTCTTATTCTGGAATCTCTATACTTTTCCTCTTTATATAATTCTTTTTTAAAAGCTTTAAATGTATCTACTTCATATGTTGCTGTATCCAGCATATCCAGATTATGAATAATATCATCCTGGAAATTATCTTTACCTCGATACATTAAATGAACATATTCATCTAGCATTCCTTGAAAGCAACCATTAATACAATAATTATAAACTCTGTTTAAATAATTACCTGTATCATCTGTCTCAGAAGTTTTATCTACATAATCAAGAACTTCCATTGCTTCTGGTGTATTGAAATTTCTTATAAATGCACGACCAAATTCTGTTGCATTATAATATGGCGTTATAACAAAATCAGAATCACGAGTTGAATATGGGTTGAACTTTTTACATGAACGATAATAACAAGTTGCAAAAGAGCCCAATGTAACGTTTACTAAGAAATCTACAAGATCATCAGGTTGTTTTCCAAGCTTCATATTTAAATATAAATTATCAACCCAAGAGATACAAATTTTATATCGTTTATCAGAATCTGTCTTCTCTTTCTTTGTTTCTTTTATTTCATCAACTTCTTCATAATCTTCAATAGGTTTATCTATATCTTCTTCTATATCATCTACTTTTATATCTTGGAGAGATTCTTTTATGCTGCTTAGCCAGGAATTAACATATTCTTTATTATCTAAAAGTAACAATGCTGCTACATACCAGTCATTATTTTCACCATCTCCTTCAAATCTTTTTAATTCATTCAATTTATAAGAAATCTGTGTTTTTAATGATGATTTAATTTCATCAATTGTTGCATTAGCATTTAAGAAATCAATTGGATTGAAAATTGAAGCTAAAAATCTGGATGGATATATTTCAGAAAAGAGTTGTTTACCACCAAGTTTTTCAATTTCTAGTTTTAACCTTGAGCCATGTTTATATTCTGAATATCGCTTTTTATTTTCTTGTTTCCATGAACGAACCCTTCTTTCTTCCTCATAAGAAATTAAGGTACTTATCATTTTAGGAACCATTTCCCAAGAAGAGAAAACCAAAGTCTTGGTAAAGTTTTTTGTGTTCTTATAGGCTCCTTCTAAATTATAATATGGTTTCGTAGGAGGGCACCATAATAACTTTTCAGCAGAGTTCTCAAATACAGTATCTTTAAGCATCTTTAATCTTGCATTTACTTCTGGTAACTCTTCATAATTTTCTATTTGTTTTTTATTCAACCATAAAAGTGGTTTATCAGCAGATTGAATATTTTGAATATTTTCACCAGCAAAATACTTCTTTATATTTTGTTTTAGAACATAGTTTTCCATAAACGACATAATATATGGACAACTTTTTATATAATCTACTGGTACATTTTGAGAATTACCACATTCAATAATTAGATTTTGAGCTTGTATATAGGACTGAATATCTTGTTTTGTTATTGTTAAATATTCTTCTGGTTGAACGCCCTTTACATCAATAAAGTCTTCTCCATTCATAACAGACAACCGCTCTGTACGGCAAACGCCTTTATACATTTCATTTTCTGCAATTTCTTTTTTGTTCACTAATAATGCAAATCCATTTGCCTTAGCTGTTCTTAAAGCATCTGAATATTCTTTCCAATACTTTTGAAATTCTTCTTTATGGTTTTCAAACAAGAAATTCATAACTGTAAAAAATTCTTTGTATGGGTCATCATCTGTACCATCATTCAATTCTTCCATTGTTGAAAATAATTTATATGGAGTTGCAGACAATAAAAGAACACGAGTTCGAGTTTCCTCATCTTCATAGTGTTCTTGAAGAAATCTTTGTGCCAACATACCAGCATCACTATCATTATCAATCTGAATAAGAGAGTTAAATCTTTGGAATTCATCCATAATGATTAAGTCTGGATTCAACATATCTGTACTGATTCGTGCAAAAGCTTTTCTAAGAGCAGTTACAATCTGGATACGGTAGCATTTTTCTTTATCCTTGCATTTTGAACATTTTGAACGTAATTGACAGTGATTTTGATTTATTAATTGAACTGTTCGTAATATTACATCAAATAGGTTTTCTGTTTTAGAATTAATTTCTATTTTATCTTTCTTCAATTCTGTGATAATAGAATAAGGATAATTCTTTTTATACTTTGAATTATCTAATCTAAAATCTGTTTTCTTGTAATCTTTCAAAACAGCCTTTAATGCATCCTTCTTCTTAGCTACTTGATTATGCCATGTAGTAGGTGAACAAGAAAGCATCAACAGTTTTCCTAACTCGTGATTATATTTATATTCGCTGAATTCATCTGAATATAACAATGTTGCATAAATTAAGGCTCTTTCATTAACATTACCACCACCTGAGGTTTCAAATGATGTTCCTGGAGTTAATGGTATTAATTGAATATATTTATCTAAAACTTCTTTTTTTGTTTCTGATTGCATTACACTTAGGTGCTGCATAGATAATCTTGTATCTTCAACTTGAGGATTTGTATTTAATAAATCAAGAGTTCGGATATTTTGTTTTGCTATCGCCTGATTTGAACAAATGTATACTACTTTAAAAAGAGGATCTTCTTCTTCCAATCTGATTTTAGCAACTTTTGCAATAGTGCCTTTGGCTATCATAGTCTTTCCCATTCCAACTTCATCAGCTACTAAAACTCTATTTTGCGGTTTTTGTTTATTTCTAAAATGATAATCTATTCTATCAACTGTCGCTCTTTGAAAATCTTTCAAAGAACTGTATGTCTGTTTTTCTACAGTATCAATTAATTGGATTTTATCCTGCATTTCTTTTTGAAAATCAGTCATTATTTCTGCTCCTCGATTGCTTCTCTAAAATTTTCATAAAGCTGCTTAAAATCGTTACTGACAATTTCTGGATTGTCTATAAGATCCAAATCTTTTTGTAAATTTAATACTGCTTGAGGATTTGTTACACTTGCTTTTAATAGTGTTTCATATAAAGGCATTTGTGTATTTATAACTTTCCATGCTTTTGATGTTTGTTTTAATTCATTAAGTTCAATTTGAGTAGTTATAGCATCATAACTTAAAAGTAAAGTTACATACTCAGTGAAAGTTTCTTTATTAGTTATTATCTGATTAATAAGTGCCTTATCTCTTTCTTCATAAGGAATATTATCTGTTGGAATCTTTATTAATCTTTCCATACCGATTTTTCCATTTACATCATCTTTTTCTACTCTTAATAAATAAAATTCAGATATATTCGAAAGTTCAAGATTTTCAAAACAAATATCTTGGCAAAGTTCTTTTGAAATCTTTGATGATATAGGACTTAAATATATTGTTACTCCCTCAATTTTCGGAAGAGATTCATATTTGATTTCTATTGTATAAAGCTCTCCAGAAGAATAAACATTTCCTTTTGCTTTTACATGAGAAATAGTTCTTATGGCAGATTCAATTGTTTTTTGAATTGTCAAATCTTCAACCTGTATTGGTGATAAATCTGCAGGAACAAACATATTTTCTTTTTCTGTATTTAATTCCTTAAAAAATCTATCAACGGACATAGAATTTTGTACTGATTTTAATCTAACTAATAGTTCATTATTCCTGTTAAAAGCAGACAATGTAGCATTAGTAGATCCAATGAATAATTCTTTTTCATCTTTAGATTCTGTTAAGAAAATCTTTGCATGAATATCATGAAGTTTTTCCTCTGCAGAAATATCCAGAGTATTCTCTTGATCCTGTTCATTATCTAAATCATCTTCTATTTTTAGAGATTCTCCAGTAATTGCATTCGGATTTAATACATAAAAATCTACATCTTTCAGTTTTTCTGTATGGATTGCATTAATTGAATCTTGCCGCGTTATTAGTTTTATTCGTTTTTCTTCTGATGATTTTTTTATCAAAGATTTCTGTATTGAAGTTAATGTATCTTCAGAAATAAATGGGGACATAACAAAAATCTTTTTATATCCCTCCTTGCAATTTAAAACTGTTTTTTCAAATAATTTTCTATCTTTGCGAAATGTATTTTCATATAAAGGAAAAATATCCCAATCTTCTTCATCAAATACAGGATTATCAATCTTAAAACCTACTAGTTCTTTTTTTATATCGCTAACAAGTTTATTAATACTATCTGTCTGTTCATTTGATAATTCTGTAACAGTTTTAAGATACTCAAAGTAATCTAATAATGCTTGTGTTTTCTTAAAACTTCGTTCTGTAACTCCTTTTCCTCTTTTTTCTGTATAACTTTCTAATACTAAAGAAACATCATAACAACGATCATAGGAAATATTACGACTAAGAACAACAAGCCTGTAATAGTGTTGTTTTTTTTCATTTTGAAATTGTAATAACCATAATTTTGGATGAAAGGCTGGATAAACATTTTCAATTTGCTTCAACATGACAGGAACAACTATTTTTTCGAGTAAAATTGCAAATTCTTGATTTCGAGTTTTTAATGTCTTAATTTGTCCTGGATCACAAAATACAATAAGCTTTTCAGATAGATTTCGTAATGCAGTTAATGTACTAACTTTGTTTTGAAATAAGCGGCTGTTTACATCATCTGAAAAAGCCAATGGAATCATACATGAAACTAAAGCTGAAATATCTAATGAATATGTTGTGGCTAATGCATTTTCAAGAATTGGAAATTCTGCTGGAGGAGTTAATATATCGCCATAAATAAGATGTTCTGATTTATTTCTAGGATTTAGCATTTTCTTCTCCTTCCTGAATATCCTTTACATGGCTTTGAACATTTCTAAAACGGAAATCAAAATAATCATATTTTAAGAGCCTGGTTACATCATATTTATCAGGGTGATTAATTTTTGCCCGAGTAGTCTTAAGGGATTTTTCTCTATTTATTAGTAATGTATCAACTGCTGAATAATCTCCTGTTTCACTTGCTATTGGAAAAGCTGTCTTTAGTGAATTCAAAAAATCCCGTAAATTATTATTTTGGATTTTCATAACCATAAATGTTTTTTCCAGATTAAAATTGTCGCAAATATTCTTTATAGAAGGTTCTATGTTATTCCAATCTTTTCTTAAATCTAAATTACAATTATCAAAATCTGCTTTAGCAAGCAAATAATTATAACGAAGCATTGTTAGATAATAAAACTCATTTAAGCTATTAGCCAATTCAATCTTTTCTAATAAAGAATCAGAGAATTTTGATTTATATGCTTCAGTAAAATCTTTAAAGGAAAATCCTTTTAAATTTAAATCATTTTTTAATATAAAAGCTAAGAGGCTTTCTTTTGTATTTTCATTATTTACAATTCTATTTCGTAAATCTTTAGCTTCAGCTCTGTTTAATGAAATTTTAAGTTCATTTCGCCAATTAGGTTTATAAAACTCTTTTCCAATAGGGTAAAAAACAGATCCGCCGGAATCTGAATCATTTTGGTCGTTTCCTGAATCAGTTGAAGCAGTTTTTGAATTTGTTTTATTCTGTGCAATCCTATAAAAATCAGCTAATAATTCTGAATATGTATAGTTAGAAGCATATTTAGAATTTTCAAAAAAACCAAAAGTTCTTAAAGCTGTCCAATAGATAATAATTGGTGTTCTTTCTACCCAGTATTTTTCATCTTCTTTCGAAGAGCCTATAACACCTTCAATTTCGGCTTCATCTTCAGCAATTTTCATTAACAAATTTTTTGTTTTCTTTTCTTCATCATCAATATCTTTTCTAATTTTTTTTATAAAAACTGCTGGATTACCAACTGATATTTCCTTTCCTTCTGAAAACTTTTTTTGGAATTCAAATAGCATATAAGGTATCAGATATAAATATTTTGAACGTGTATGAAGTGTAGATATACCAGGAAAAAAATCATTTGCGAATGCATTTCTAATAACACCAAAACCTAATTCATCCAAAACACCTGGTTCATTTAATGAATGAATTATATTCATTGCATTACTTTTATCTTCTTTTGAAAAATCAATCCAACCTAATTGCATCCTTGTATTCCTAATTTGTAAATTATAGCACGACTTAACGATTTCGAGGGGATAATTCTATCAATGTCATTATAATTGTGAAATCCTTAATAAACAAAATTAAAGATTTCACAATTATTTACTTATTCTTCCAAAATTGATTGTGAAAAGATATTTATTACCTTGTCCACTAATTTTCTATTCCTTATTGTCTCAATCCATTCTTCTGGAATATCACCATAATACAATCCGGCGATGCTTCCGGCTACACAGGCAATTGTATCTGTATCGTATCCGAGGTTTACAGCATTTAATACACATTCTTTATAATTATTTGTAGTAAAAAAGCACCAGAGGGCAGCTTCTAGAGTGTCTACAACATAGCCTGTGCTTTTTATTTTTTCTTCAGGAAGATCACTAAAATCCTTATGTGTAATTCTATCATACTTTGATAGAGCCGGATTATAATCTGGATGATTGCGTGTAAACTCACCAATTTTAGGTAAAGCTTTTTGTAAGAGTTCTTCTTTACTGGTTCCGCTTAAAATTTCAATCATAATTGCACAATAGATATCACAGCCAATTAAAGAGATTTTATGAGCATGAGTTAGACTTGAAACATTGTGTATGATTTCAAATGATTTTTCATTTTTCATGGCATCTTCACCAAACTTTTTAAACAGATAAAATGGAAGTGGAGAAATGCGCATGAGAGAACCATTGCCATTATTACGTTCATCTGAAAGGCCACATTCTAAAGCCTTAAAACCGTCGTGAAAGTTTATAATGGCTGTATAACAGGTTCTACCAATATCAAAGACTCTATGATTTGGTGTAAACTTTGAATGCTTATACCAGGCAAAGAAATTACGCATTATGTCATCATAATCTATACCCTTGAGACGACCAATGCTTTCGGCTAAACAAAGAGTCATGCTTGAATCATCGGACCAACTGCCTTTTGGAAGATTATAAGTACCATAACCAGTCATATCAGTTACTGGATTTTTCATTAAATCTTCGCGGGGGCGGAATTCTACCGGAACACCAAGAGCATCTGCTACTATTGCACCATAAAGAGTATTATAGATTTTTTGTTTCATACATACTTCCTGTTTATGAATTAAGTATACATCAGAATCTTGTTAGATTGTAACTTCCACTACAATCTCTTCTCCTGCCAGCCACGCAATCTTCCCTCCATACCCCATCTTCTTAGGCTTAGCTTCTCTTATAATCTTCGCTGCCAGTGCGCGGATGTGGCCGGCTTTTTCGAGGCCTGGGTTTCCTTCAAGCTTGGCGGCTGGATTTTCGATGCAAACAAGGATTGAGTTTTTGTCGTGGCTGTTGTATGGTTCAGCCTGAACTACAGTTTCGAGAGATTCATAAAAATTGTGTTTTGCTTTGCGAATCTTTTCGGCCATTCCAAGAAGGTCGTCGCAGCTGAGATTGTCACTGAGTTTTTCGAGGGCATAAGGTTCTGGCTCCCAATTGTAAAAACAGGTACCAACAAGCGGGAGGGTGAGGGTAACGGTGTTTTTCTTAAACCAGCGCATGTAAGCCTGATCAAGAGTTTCGCGGGATGAATCAAAATCGAGCTTTTCTTTTACACAGTCGAATAGGAGTGGAATGGTATCCGGGTTGATGTTCTGCATGCGTCCATAGCAAAGCGAAAAGAGAATCTCAACACAGAAAGGCTCAAGAATATACTGTGTAAGCTGTGCAGACTTTTCAAAAACAGAACGGCGACGAAGATACAACTCTCCGGCAAGAAGGCTGTTCTTTGCTTCAACTGCGGCGAGTAAAGCTCCAATGTGAATAAGGTAAGAAAAAACATCTTTATCAGAAACATCAACATCTGGAGCAACATAAACTACAGGATTACAGTTCAGGGCTGTATCAATAAAAGTGTAATAGCTCGGAGTATAATAAGGACTTGAAGCAAGCTTCTGTGCGTCCTTTACATCAGGCTTGTTGTTCTTTTCCCATTTGCCAACATAATCGAGCTGACCTGTTTTGCTCTTTGAAAACTCAAACCAATCATTGGCTGTCTTAATTAAAATCTGTGCGTTCACAATATCCTCCTTATCTTCGATTTAATTATAAATCAAGGGGTGTCGCAAATAGTGATGCACCCTCAAAAAAATGTGATATAATTTTTTCAGGAGTTTTTATGGCGCAGACGAAAAAAACAGTTAAGAGAAATGCTACTCACATTTTAAGTTATATTTTTCAGATTGATAAAGATATTCGAAATGGCGATTATCCGAATGCCAACAAGCTGAACAAAGAACACGGATGGAATCTGAGCCGAAGCACTTTCGGGCGTTATATCAATATTTTGCGTGATGATTATGGTGCTCCTGTTGAATATGATTTTCAGAAGAACGGCTACTATTATACGGACAATACTTTTTTTATTCAGCAGGTGATGTTGAAGGAAGGTGAACTGCTGACTCTTTCTACAATTCTGCCGCTTCTGGAACAGTATAAAAATACGCCGCTTGAAAAGTCATACCGCGATTTAATGGAAAAGCTTATTCAGATGCTGCCGGAAACTATTACGGTAGATTCTGCGCTGATCAATAACGAGGTCCATTTTATCTCGGACCCGATTACAACGTTGGAAAAAGGTGTTTTTGAAAATGTACTCAAGGCGACAAAAATGCATAAAACGCTTTTGCTGGAATATAAGACTGCTCAGAACACCGATTACGAAGAGCGCCGATTTGATCCGTATCATATGATTTGTCAGAAGGGCAGCTGGTATGTGCTCGGATATTCTTATCATGCACAAGCGGTTCGTCTTTATGCAATGCCGCGAATCAGGAAATGTGAAATAACAAAGGATAAGTTTTCGATTCCAAAGGACTTTAAGCTAGACGAACATATTGACGTTCAGATGGGAGCATGGGGGAACAGCGGTGAAAAGTTTAAGGTTGAGATTGAGTTTGTAAAAGGCTTGAAGACTTATGTGATGGAACGAACCTGGCACAAAGGACAGACCTTGTGTGAGAATAAGGATGGAACTGTTTATCTTTCTTTTGAAACAAATCAGCTTGGACAGACAGCTTCCTGGATTTTGTCTTTTGCCGGTGGTGCAAAAATACTGAATCCTCCAAAGCTTAGAAATTATGTGCAGGATGCGGCGCGGCAGATTCTGGCTAATGGGTGATGTTTTCTAACATATCTTAATCTTCTCATTTGTCGCTTTGAAAGCGACCACTTAAAGTTTCCTTTGTTATATGATGATTCTAACTAAATAGCTCTTGTATAAGCGAAAGGAATTATTATGGCAAACGAAATCATGATTATTAATGAAGAAGATTTGAAATCCAAAATTTACACAATTCGTGGCGTTCATGTTATGCTGGATAAAGATTTGGCAGAAATCTATGGATATGAAACAAAACGTTTTAATGAACAGGTAAAAAATAATATTGAGCGATTTGATGATGATTTTATGTTTCGACTTAATGAAGATGAGATACAGGAACTTTCAAGGTCGAAAATTTCGACCTTGAAAGTAGGTCGTGGAAATAATATAAAATATGCACCTTACGTTTTTACCGAACAGGGTGTTTACATGCTCATGACTGTTCTAAAAGGCGAACTGGCTGTCTCACAAAGCAAAATGCTTGTCAGACTTTTTAAGCAGATGAAAGATTGTGTGATTGAAAATCAACAGATAGTTAGCCAGAGAGACTTTCTGCGACTGTCCTTACAAACTGCTGAAAATGCACAAAACTATGTGGAAGTCAGACAAAAACTTACAGAAATCGATGATAAAGTTGAAGACGTTGTAAATAATCTTGGTGAGATGGTAAGAAAATCAGAGCTTTCTCCAATTATGATGAATCTAGGTAAACCTGAGATTCCACTTGGTTGGCTTATTTTGAATGGACAACCCGTGGAAAGTGATTTAGCTTATCAGCAGATTTATGCACTGGCAAATAAATCTATCTTTATTATTGATAATTATATTTCGCTAAAAACACTTATTCTGTTCAAAAATGCAAAACAGAATGTTGCAGTAACTGTTTTTTCTGATAATTCAAATCATGGACTTCATCAAATGGAGTTTAATGACTTTTGCAAGGAGTTTCCTGGTTTAAAAGTTGAATTAAAACAAGCAGGAGGAATCTTTCATGACCGTTATATCATCCTTGATTATAAAACCTCAGATGAAAAGATTTATCACTGTGGAGCAAGCTCAAAAGATGGCGGGAGAAAAGTAAATACAATTACACTAACGGAAGATACTTCTGTATATAAGTCTATAATTAATCAATTACTAAATAATCCTCCATTAGTGCTAAATTAGATTACGTTTTCTCCATAATGGTCTAGAATCTGATTTACTGCGATTACGTCAAAAATACGGTGTGTAAAGCAATAGCGTAGAATCAAATCAGAACGTATGCTTTTTGAAAGTGAATAACCGGCGGTAGATAATAAATCTTCTGTTTCGTTAGTGTCCAGATTCATTGCCAGGCAGAGCTTCAAAAGCGTTTTTTTGTTTGGATGATAATCTGGTTGTGTTCTAATTTTTGAAAACAATTTGCGATCAACATCAGCCTTTTTGTAAATGTCAACTTCATCCAGATTTTTTGCGAGAATTGTTTTTCGGATTTTTTCTTGTAATATATCTTCCGATGGAGTAATGTAATCATTTATTGTGCTATAATCTGGAGTTTGCCCTTTTATGTCAAAGCTGATGTTTTGATTTTCGTATTGAAACTCGTTTTTGAGAAAAAGGTCAATTTCTGAATAGTTAATTAAACTGTCATGCATATTTTAGATTATGAAATATATTCAGACTTTTTGAAAGAGTAATGAGATGATGCTTATCTAAAAAGGATTGCCCGGTAATATATGTTTGTGATATTCTCTTTGTATTATGAAAAAACTTCTTGGGCTTTTTATTGATTTTATTAAGCGCGAGCCGGTACTTTTTGCGGCGATTTTGCTGGCGGTTGTTTCTGTATGTATTATCAGGCCGGCGCCGATTGTTTGTGTTCAGGCAATCGATTTTCGTACCATTGCAATTCTTTTTTCCTTAATGATAGTGATAAAGGCTTTTCAGAGTCAGAACTTTCTGGATGTGATTGCTTCGCGACTTTTGAGGCTTTGTAAGACTCGTCGCTCGCTTTATTTTTTGCTGACGTATCTTGTGTTTTTCAGTTCGATGTTTGTAACAAATGATGTTGCGCTTCTTACCTTTGTCCCGATTTCACTTTTGATTTTTAAGCGTATAAATCTTTCTTCCTTGCATTTGATTGTTCTTGAAACGCTTGCTGCAAATCTTGGTTCCTGTATTACGCCAATGGGAAACCCGCAGAATCTGTTTCTTTTTTCTTATTATGGATTTAGCGCTCTTGAGTTTTTTGCCCTTACTGCTAAGATTGCCATTCCGTCACTTTTTATTCTTGCTGCCATCATCCTTTTTCTTACACGGAAAAAGCTTGCCGACCATGGTGGTTATGAGGAGCCGCACGCACTTAGCGGTAATGCGCTTCAAACTCAGATTTCTTACCTTAAGGTTGACTTCCGCACTTTTTTCTATATCGCAGATTTTATCCTTTGCCTTCTGACAGTTTTCCATGTTGTAAACTATCTTATTATGCTTGGCGTAACGATTGTGATTATGCTTATCTGTAATTTCCGTCTTTTCAAAAAGGTTGATTACAGTCTTCTTTTGACGTTCGCAGGCTTCTTTATTTTTACAAAAACAATTTCTACTGTGCCGGCTTTTTCAAGCTTTATCCAGTCCCTGCTTTCGTCTCCGCTGAAAACTTATCTTACAGGAATTGCCTCAAGTCAGGTTATAAGCAATGTTCCGGCTGCACTTTTACTTAGTGGTTTTACACAAAATGGTGCAATGCTTTTGCTTGCTGTAAACGTCGGCGGTTTGGGTACGCTGATTGCTTCAATGGCAAGTGTAATTTCGTTTAAGCTTTATAGTGCGTCAGAAGGCGATAAGAGATACTTCGCGGTGTTCACGGCGTACAATGTGGTTCTGCTTGTGATTTTGGGATTGATTGTATATTTAATCTAGCCTTATTTCTCGAACCTGAACCATTCAAAATCAAAGTTACAGCCCGGCAGGAAGACGAAGCTGACTTTTTTCTTTCCGCTGACTGGCGTAATTGTGAAAGTCTTTTCTTCGTAACCGTTTGAGTCGTTGCCGGAAGAATCAGTTTTTCCACGCGTAAACTCAATCACCTGGGTTGTGGAGCTGCCATCATCATCAAAGAACTTCAAATTGATTGTATTGTTGTCGATGTTTGATTTTCCATAGATGGTGAGCTTTGTTGCAGGTTCTGTTCCAAAATCCATGTTTTCAAAATCAAGGTTGACGTTGTTGCCGATTCCTTCAACAGCGGCGGCGGTTTTTGTAAAGGTGTCGCCTACAATTACGCTGGCATCTAGAGCACGGAGCTTGGCGTAAGCCTTTGGAGTTTTGTCAAAGTAGAAGCCTTTGAACTCGTACTCGTGTAACATCGTGATTGCAATTGTGTGAACGCCAAAAAGTCGTTTTGGAAGCGTGAACACATTTTCCGAGAAAGTGTTGTAAATTGATTCGTGTTTATAGATGAAGCGTCCAAGACATTCAGCGTTTGCCGATGAAGCAGTGTTACTGTCTGCGGTGGCAGTGGTATTTGTACCTTCGTAAGTTGTTCCTAACGGTGGTTTGCCATCCCAGACTTCAATTGCAAGCTCAGTCTCAAAGCTGAAGATTGGAATATGAATTGTGTCTGCACCATCCGGACCAAAATCAACCTTATCAAAGCTGATCCAGGTAGGGCCAATGCCTCTGTTTGCAATTCCGCTTTCAAGACTCACTCTTGGCTTACTTTTGCTTTCATCGCAGCCGGTAAAGCGGCAGGCTTCTATAAGCTTGTAAGGATTAAGCTTTGGATTTCCGATTCCTTCAACGGTAAAGTTCAAGTCGCTGATTACTTCATCAAGCTCGGAACCATTTTTTGCAGTACAGCGTAAGATGCATTCGCCGTCGCCGATTGCACGAATAAGTTTTGTTTGTGTAGTAGTGTCGGCAGCGTCAACCGCGTCTGTATGTGTGTTGTATGTATCGGTTGCTTTAACCGCGTCTGTATGTGTGTTGTCAGTTTCGCAGACTTGTATATTATCACTTGCAACACATTCTTTAAGTACAGGATTCCAGAGGATTTCTTTGTCAGTTGCATTTTCCGGATAAACCTTTGCAGTAACGCGAACCTCAGGATTCTGCTTAGAAAGGATTAGACCTTTTAGGGATGTTGTGGTTGCGGTGCCCGTGGCGTTTTGTTTGACTGCGATGTTTTGGTTGCCTACGTTGTTCTGGGCAATTGCTGTATTTGCGGTGCCCATGGTGTTTTGGGCGGTTGCAGTGTTCTTTGTGTCTGCATTTGCTCCAGTTTCTTCTGCAATTAATTCAATCTTGCGGACAGGTACATAATCCATCATCGGCTTAATGGCAAGATATGGAGCTGCTTCCTTCCATTCTTTTCCATCATATTTCAACGAAACGGTTGGTAAACCCTGGCTGGCAGCGGTTACTACAAAAGAAGGGAGCCCCTGCCTGCCGTGTTTCTTTGCCCGGATTACTGCGAGCAGCCTGTTTGCAAAAAGCTTTCTTGTGTGAGAGTTTGAACTGTCGCTTTTGTATTCTTCGTAATCGGTGGAGTCGCCGTTGTCCATTCCGACAAGCTCTGCATCGCCGGTAACGTTAAAGGTGATGTAGTTTCGCGCATTTTCTACAAGCGTACCGTCTTTATCTGCAAGCATCAAATCGATGAACAAAAGATCGCCGAGTTGAGTTGTCGTTTGCGAGGATGAAGTGCCGGCTGTGTTAGAGTTGTTTAAGGTGTTAGAATTGTCTAACTTAAACTCTTCAGGTTTGATGATGATTTTTGCCGGGTCTCCAAAAGAACGCTTTGTTTCGCTGGCGGCTTCCGTTCCATCATCATAATAAGCAACTGCTTTAATTTCGCCCTTGTGGTATTCCAGCTGCCACTGACCGAATGGCTTAAGTCCGTGAGTGTGGTCAATGCTCTGGCGGCCGAGTGACTTGCCGTTAAAGAAAAGTTCAACAGAATTACAGTTTGTGTATGCCTTAACATCTATCAACTGACCTTCGTTCCAATCCCAGTAAGGCAGAAGGTGAACAAAAGGCTCAGCTTTCTTTCCGGCGGTTCCAGTTCCCGTCGGTGTTCCGGTTTTTGGCTTTGCAAAACCAGCCCACTCAGATTTATACAAAAAGAACGTATCCTTTGGGAAGCCGGCGGTATCTATCTGACCGAAATAAGAGTTCTTTGAATGATACGGAGTTGGTTCGCCGATGTAGTCCCAGCCTGTCCAGATAAATTGACCGGCACTGAAAGGGCAGTCTCTGTCGTTGGCGATTACTGTCTGAGTGTTTGCGCAGCCCCAGGTTGTAGTGCAGTTGCCGAGAGTTGAGCATTGACCATCACTAAAGGTCACGAGCTTGAGCGTGTCCGGGAAGTGATAGATTCCACGGCTTTGAACGGTTGAACCTGTTTCCGAACCGTAGATTTTCCAGTGAGGATATTTGGCATGGTGCTCGTTGTAAAGACGTTCAAGATAGTTGTAGCCAACAGTATCGATTTCCTGTGCACAGCTGCAGGCGCCGTCCGTCATCATATAATTCGAAGCGATAGTAATCTGCGCGTTTTTCTCTGGGTCATTTTTCTGAACATACGAATATAGCTTTTTAGTGATTTCAAGACCGTTGCCCATATGCGTATCGTAGATTTCGTTGCCGACTGACCACATTATAAGGCTCGGATGATTTCTGTCCTTGCGAACCCAGTTTACAACATCACGCTCACACCAGTCGTTGAAATAATTGCCGTAATCAAACTGAGTTTTCGGCTTTTCCCACATGTCAAACGCTTCATCATCAACAAGAAGACCGAGCTCATCGCAGAGGTCGAGCCAAGCTTTTGGCGGAGGATTATGAGAGCAGCGTACTGCATTTACACCCATTTCCTTGAGCTTGAGGAACTGGCGCTTAAGTGCATTTTTATCGAAAGCAGAACCAAGGCAGCCCAGATCGTGATGATGACACGCACCCTGGATCTTAACGTGACGCCCGTTCAGGAAGAAGCCGGAATCGGTTGTAAAAGTGGCAGTCTTAAAGCCGCAGTTTTGAGTGCACGAATCCAAAAGATCGTGACCGGAACTGAAAAGCTCGGTTGTCACGGTGTAAAGGTATGGATTATCAATATCCCACAAAACAGGATTTTCTATTTCGAAGTGCTCGGTTGTTTTGAAAAGGTTCCAGTCTTTTGTTGCCGGTACATTTTTATGAAGATATTCAGTTTCTTCTATTGTAATAGCATCCGGCGAAGAAGGGTAGGCGGTCTGATAAAGAAGCTTGCCCTGCCTGTCGGTAATAGTTGTCTTGATATAGAAGGGCACAACATCATCATCAGCCACAATAGCTTCTGTGCAGATTTCTGTAGAAAAATGACAGTCCCATTTTTTCAGTTCAGTGTCCAGGCTTTTGATTACAAAATATGTGCCGTCTGGAGCAATAAAGGTTCGGGGCGTGTTGATAAAATAAACATCCCTGAAGATTCCGGCGCCAGAATACCAGCGGGTATTGCAGTTCTGATAAACAGCAATGACGAGGATTTCATTATTCCCCGGTTTTACAAGAGAAGAAATGTCGAACTCAAAGGTTGAATAACCGTATTTCCATTCTCCGGCAAGCTGGTCGTTTACCCACACGGCGCTGTTCATATAAACGCCTTCAAAGCGGAGTGCAAGATGACGATTAGTGATTTCCTCTTCGGTAAGGGTGAGCATTTTTTTGTAGCAGCCCACACTGTTTCTATATAAATCCTTTACATGATAAATCTGCCAGTCGTGCGGAAGCTTAACGGGAAGATAATCTGCATTTTTTGCGTTGTTGAAAAATGATTGTGGATTAAAAAGGACAGGCTTGCCATCCTTGTACATTGCTTCGGAAGAAAAAGACAGCTCTGAAAACTGCCAGTTGTCGTTGAATAAGGTTACCATAAAATGAGTATAGCAAAGTTTAGGGGCAATGTCAGTTTAAAAAATTGGATAGAAAACTATAAAAAATAGAATAGATTGTCGGATCAAGTCCGACAATGGCAGGCAAAAAAAGAGCCAGATAATCCCAAGCACAGCTCTAATCGCATACCGCTGCTGGATTCCTCCTCTGACGGGGTTTTGCGAAAGACACTTGAAGGGCATCTGGCTCATAACGGAAAGACGGGGATTCGAACCCCGGATACCATTTCTGGTATGCACGCCTTCCAAGCGTGTACCTTAAACCACTCGGACATCTTTCCAAAGGCGTATATGAAATCTACTATTTATTCTAAAATCTGTCAACCAACAGAACCGCTTTCAGTTAAAAGCTCTATCTTCGAACTCGGAAACAGGCAACGGTTTAGAGAAGTAGAAGCCCTGGATTAAGTCGCAGTTTTGCTGGGCAAGGAAATCTACCTGTTCGCGGGTTTCAATTCCTTCGGCAACTATCTGCATGCCAAGCTTTTTGGCAAGGGAAATAGTTTCACCGACTATGAGATTTGAGCGCGTAATATCATCAACACTGCGGAAGAACTCGGCGTCCAGCTTGATAATGTCCAGCGGAAGCTCCTTGAGGGAGTTCAAAGAAGAGTAGCCGGCACCAAAATCATCCATAGAAACCTTAAAGCCCATATCTTTAAGCTTGCGGACGGTACTCAAAAGGGTAGCTTTGTCGTCGAAGAAGGCACTTTCGGTAAGCTCAAGCTCGATATATTCGTGCGGAACCTTAAAGCGGTCAACAATATAACAGATATGCTCGGCAAGATTATCTTCTGCAAAATGCGCGCGGGAAACATTTACGGAAATCGGCACAAGCTTTTTGCCCTGAGAAAGCCAGTTTGACTGAAGCCTTGCAACTTCTGTAAGCATATAATCATCGAGCATGAGGATAAAGCCGTTCTTTTCAAAAAGCGGAATAAACTTTCCCGGAGAAATAAATCCAAGCACAGGATGATCCCAGCGAACAAGAGCTTCAGCAGCAGAAAGCTTTTCGCCCTTTGTAGAATATTTTGGCTGAAGATAAACCTGGAACTCGTGCTTGTAGAGCGCTTCTTCCATATCATCCTCAATGCGGCGCTCCCACACCTGGTTTTCCTTCATAGAATCGTTGAACCAGTCAATTTCATCCTTTATGGATGCTTCTCGTGGAACTGCAACACCCGCAAAGGTCAAAAGATCAGCAATATCATCTGATTTTGAATTAACAGGACAAACTCCGGCACTGAACGTAAGATGCTGACCGTTACGTCTTTCGCGGATAGTGTTCATAATGTTTTTAATGTGGATATCAAGCTCGTCCTGGTTATAATATTCCAGGAGAAGTGCAAAATCAGACTTTTCAATATGAGCAACAAGCTCTTTTTTACCAAGGATTTCGGAAATAATCTGATTTATATCTTCAAGAAGATTTTCTCCCTGTTTTAAGCCGTAAGCCGTACAGAAATTGCGGTATTTTTCAAGTCGAAGCTGAACAACTGCGTACTGAGAGTGTCCCTTTGAGATTCTTTTGCCGGCTCGCTGCATAAAGCAATCCTTGTTGTTGCCGCCGGTGATTGTATCGGTAGTAATAAGCTGATTAAGACGTCTGCGTTCGTGAATTACGGTGATGATTTTCTTAATATCATAAAAACCATCAAGAATAAAAACTATGCTGAAGAACAAAAGAACCAGAATAAAAAGCGTGTATTGGATGGCGTTTATTGTAAACAGATTTCTAAAACAGATTCTGACATTTGGAATATCTGTTTTAAATACGGAAATTGTGCCCAAAAAATTATTTTCGCGCTGTGCCCAGTCAAGGGAATCGGGATTATGAAGAAATGCCCCGATATTTATCGCTTTAATAAAATATTTTTGATTAAAAAGGAACTTTGCCGGATGAGAAGCCTGCAATTCATCATCAGGATCGGAAAAGAAGGTTTCAAAAACTTTATCGTACTTAGGATCCAGAAAATGAACCATTCCAACCGTATTCAAAACCTCTTCTGTTTCGTCGTTGAAAAAATCTGCTATTTCAGGGAAAAACTTTTTTGCGCCAATTCCATCGTCAATTATGATTTCGGTGATGTCGCTGTATGTTTCGGTATATTTAGTCAGCCGGGACTGGAGCTGCTGGCGTGATTCTTTGTACCAGTTTTCGTTTACAGTCTGAACAATGGTGCGGCATTCCTTTAGATTCTGCATGAAAACGGTGTTGATAATTCCAAATAACGCAAGTATACAGATTGCAGTAGTAAGTGTGAATATTATAGTTTCTGTTATTATGATTTCGACTACAGCCGGCCAGATTGGATGCCTCTGTAATCGCTTAAGTCTTCTGTCCTTCTTTTTGCTCATATATATATTATAAGTTCGTATGATGATTTTTACTAGTTTTTTTTACAACAGACTTTTACATCGTAACGCATTTTACCACTTGACATAATCGAAAAAACACACTATATTCATATAGCATATTGGAGCGATACCAAAGCGGTCGTACTGGGGCGGTCTTGAAAACCGTTGATCTTCACGGGTCCGGGGGTTCGAATCCCTCTCGCTCCGATTCTGCTGGAGGTGTGGTAGAGCGGTAATACAACGGATTGCTAATCCGTCAGTTCCGAAAGGGCTGGGCAGGTTCAACTCCTGTCGCCTCCGAAACTAAACACCCTATTACAAAGCCAGTGTTTGAGTATGAGATTGTAGCTCAGCTGGATTAGAGCACCACCCTGCGGAGGTGGGGGTCGCACGTTCGAATCGTGTCAGTCTCACAACCTTAGCTCATCTGCGGATGAGCTTTTTTTATGTCCAAATAAATTTTAGACAAGCTAAAAACAGAGGGTAAAATGAAAAACTTATTTCCAAAATTATTTGTTGTTGTAATTGTTTCTGCGGTTTTATTCCAAATACCGCTTTTTGCTCAGGTAAAAATTAATTTTACGCCAGAGATAAGACCTACCGATTCTAATCCTACAGGTCTTACTTCTTCTACATATACTACGGAACATAATAAAGTTGATGTTAAGGTACCAAAAAAGACTCGTGGAGTTGATCGTTATGACAAATTAAATATTTGGGGAGAAAAAATTCCTGATTCTTTTCTTTTTTTCAGAAACACACTGAATCAGCGCCAAAAGGCTGTTTACGATGTTTGTTACAAAGCTTTAATGAAAAATGAGGAAGATCCTTATTTGCCTGTAGAGATTACGTTGGACGAATTGCGTGAAGTTATACATGCCATAAGATATGATAATCCTGAGGTTTTCTGGTGGGCTGGAGTATATTCCTATTGGGATAATTCAGATGGTACTCCAACACGCGTTAGATTTCATTACTGGCTTGATATCTCTGAACTTGAACAATATTATGAAAAATTTTGGAAGGCAACTGCTCCAATCCTTTTTTATGCATCAACATTGCCGGATGAAATGAGCAAAATCAAATACATTCATGATTATATCTGCCTTTCTACAGAATACGATTATGATTCCCTTAATGCTGGAAACACAGGCGGAAAACTCCAGACTCCTTACTCCTGTGCTGTTGAATATAAGACTGTTTGTGCCGGTTATGCAGCCCTCTTTCAGTATTATATGCAGAATCTTGGAATTCCTTGTGCAAAGATAACCAGCGACACTCATGCATGGAATTTATTAAAGGTAAACGGTAAATACTATCAGATGGATGTTACCTGGAATGATACTAAACAAATTCCCCCTTATTTTAATTTGACACATGAAGAAATGGCGAAAATAGATAGCCATACGCCTGATGAACCAACACAAAAAGTTATAAACGCCAATCCAAGCAAGGGCAATCAAATGTCTTATCTTCAGTATTTTGGAGCCCTTTATGAAGGCAGCCCTTACACTTATCAGGAGCTTGCTTATTATGACTATGAAAAAAACAGCTCTACACAAGATACTGTAAAGGTTTATAAAAATGAGCCTGAAATTCTGAACATTGTAAAATCTGGTGATGAATTAAAAGGTTTGCTTAAAAAGGTAAATTATACTGATGGTACAGTTTTCACATTCTTTGTCCCATCAGAAAACGAATATAATGAAATTAACAAACGACTTCAGGATGGAGATGTTTGTAACTGGAAAAAAGGTAGTGCTAGTTATGTAGGAAACAGTCTTATTTATAATTTAACACTTGCCGGAACAAATGTAGTAAAACCAGAAGACTCCCCGGTTGACGACAATTCAAATATTCCAAATAGTCAAACAAAAAAAGTTGAAACATCATCTTCAGTTTATTCAGTTTATGTTACTTTAGGCGGTGATTCTGCAGATAATGCAAAAAAGGTTGCTGAATCTTTTTCAAATGTTGCTTCGGTAAGTGTGAATAATCTCGAAAAAGGACTCTTTGAACTTGCAATTTCTGTAAAAGGTGATTCTGAAATTCGTCCGTCGCTTGCCAAAAAGTTTATTCAAGGCGGTTTTGATTTATTTGAAATGTCAATTACTCAAAACAAGGATAATACATCTTCAAAAAATACCAATTCTCAAAACACTAATAACACAGAGGCTCAAAACACTAAAAATACCGAGTCTCAAGCTGCTAAAAAAACAGTAAAAAATCCGGCTCCTAAAATTGGTGATAAAGGACCTGGCGGTGGAATTGTATTTTATATTGACGGTAAAACAGCATATGAATGCAGTGAACTTTTAGGTGAAGCAGACTGGGAAAAGGCAAAGACTTTGTGCAAAAATTACAGAGGCGGTGGAAAATCAGACTGGTATTTGCCAAATAGAGATCAGTTGAATCAAGTTTACCAGAATCTACGCAAAACTGGAAAAATAAACGATGAAGAATGGTACTGGTCATCGACACCTGACGGTTATAATTTTGCAGATATACAGAGATTTGCCGACGGCCGTCAGGACTACGATGGTATTCATTCTACATTATCAGTTCGTGCTGTCAGGGCTTTTGAGTATTAAGCTATTTTACTGATATTTTAATCTATTCCCATTTTACAATGTCAGCTTCTGGTTTTGATTTTTCATGAGCAGGAGCTGGATTTGCTTTTTCAGAAGGATACCCCATAACAAGAAGTGCTGTCGATTCCAGATTATCAGGCAAAGAAAACTTTTCTTTCAGAACTTCAGGCCTGTAGTGCATTACCCAGCAGGAACCGATTCCAAGTTCGTAAGCCTGCAGCATCATCTGAGTTGTAACAATACTTGCATCAATATCGCCGCTGAGCTTTCCGTCGTAAGGCCGTTTCCAGCATTCGTCTTTGTTATAGCTGATGATGAAAACAAGAGGTGCATCAAAATGGCAGCGTGTACATTCCTTGATTTTTGCAAGTCCTTCCTCACTGTTCACAACAATAATTCGCTGCGGCTGATTATTACAGCCTGTTGGCGCAATCATCCCTGCATGGATGATTTTTTCAATATCTTCTTTTGGAACTTTCTTGTCCGAAAAGCTTCTGACTGAGTATCGGCTTTCTGCTAATTCTGTAAAGTTTTTGAATGACATAGGCACCTCTGTGGTTGGATTTGGTTTCAGTGTAGCATGAGTGGGGGGAATAGTCTATGTGGATGATTGTTGATGCGAAATCCTTTTTCATTAAATCTTGTCGTTTTTTTTTAATGTCTTACTGTTACTCTTCTTCAGCTGAATCCAGCTTGAGATCCTTATTCTTGATTTCGAAATAATCAGTCCAAGAACCATCCTTTATCTTGGTATCGGCTGTGAATGCAACATCATCTGACTTTTCTTGATACGAACCGTTTTCTGCTCCGTCAATATCTTCCGCATAGAGAACGAATTTAGGGTCTTTGACAGGAAAAAGAGACCATTCAAGCTTATATTTTCCGTTTTCATCAGTTTCAGTAAATTCAAAATAATCAGACCAATTATAGCGGGTCCAGACATCTCCGTTTTCATCGGTTTCTTTATAAGAGCTGTACGCTTTGAAATCATATTCGTTATAATTTTTAGTGTCATCAGGATGCTTTTTTGCTCCAACCCGAATACCTTTTACAGGAGAACCGCTGCTATCTGTTATCATTCCTTCAATGACGTAGTTGTTTTGTGGAACTCCGTACATAGCAACGGCACCACCAAAATCGCTATTGCCACCGCATGCCGTAATGATTGATGTAATTCCCAAAAGAGTTAAAATTCTGTTTAATATATGTCTGAATTGCGATTTAATTTTTTTTGCCATACTTATATTATATATGCAAGGAATCGAAAATGCAAATTATCATATTAAAACCAAAGGAGAAATTATGCTTAAAATAATGCGGCTTACTATAGAAGATAAAGAAGCTATTACGAATGTGTTTATCAGCGTTTTTACTAAAGAACCTTGGAATGATGACTGGTCTAACACGACACAGCTTGATATGTACATAAATGATTTAGTCGGGCAGGGCTATTCCTTGACTTATGGTTTGTATGATAAAGATGAGCTGATTGGAATTGCACTGGGTTATGTAAAACACTGGTACTCGGGAACGGAATACATTATCAATGAACTATGTATAAAATCTGAGCACCAGGGAAAAGGTGCCGGAAGCTTCTTTCTCGCTGAAATTGAAAAAGCTGTCAAAGAGCTTGGAATTAAACAGATTTTTCTGCTTACAGACAGAAATGTTCCGGCATTTAATTTCTACAAGAAAAATGGATTTGTTGCAGAAGAAACGACTATTCCTATGGTAAAAAAACTTGGAGAGTAGACAGAGAGAATGAATAAATAAGCTGATAAGATTATTCCAAGGTTAGAAAACAGCTTCATCAAAAACATCATCTAGATTTTCTTCTCTTAAATTATAATAGAAATGAACCCAAACAGCTTTTCCGCCTGCTGCATAAATAAGTTTTATTCTGTATCCTAAGAGATGCCCCCCTTCTTTTTATCAAGGCTTTTAATCGTATAGATGCATGACTGTTTCACTCCAGAAATTACTTTAATACCATATTTTTTTTCCAAGCCTAATGTAATTGGGAATCTGTTCGACGGTATCGTGATCGGTGATGGATATTGTTTTGAGACCAATGTTCTTTGCTTTTTTAATGATTTACTTTACCGAAAAGGTTCCGCTTGAATAAGTTGAATGAATGTGAAGGTCCACTGTTTTCATAATTATTCCTGATTAAGTAAAACTTTTATCAACTATTTACTTCTATTTTTGCATATTCAATAGCTTCGCGGACTTTAGGAATAAGCAGAATTAGTATTGTAAAGACAGCTTCTATGCCGATATAACCAATACAATATCTAATGCTGTACCATATGGTTTCATCGTAGAAGTATGAGCAGTTAATGACACTTTCTATAAATCTTAGTGACAGAGAAACTAGATAACCTATCCAGAAGCCGTTCAATTTATGCCCTTCTTTTCTTTTTATTCTTGAGAAGAAGCCACCGATTCCAACTACAGTATAACCTATAATATAATCGTATAGTTCAGCTGTGAAATGTTCGATATCAAGAAGCTCAACCTTTGTATCTAATCCGATCTTGCAGAAGCTGTAGATAAGTGCCGTGACAATTCCGACTCTTCCTCCGAAGAAATATGCAACAAGATAAAGAATAATAGTACTAAGGAAGGTGACGTCTCCACCTTCGCTCATATGTAAAGGACGAAGGTAAGAAAAAATAAATGACATGACAAAAAGAATAAAGACTGTTGCAAGCTTTTTAAATGTAAAGCCTTTTCGTTGTTCTCGCTCCATTATCTTATTATTTCCAGGTTTTCTGAACATAAGACCAGACTGTTGTCTTTTTCTAAACAACAGCGAAAGAATTATTACGAAGAGTGTAACACCACCAATAATAGTAACATCAAAGGTGTTTGTTGCTTCCTTTATTGCAATGTCTGTATCTGAGATGATGAGTTTTTCATATAATCTGCGTAAAAGTCTGACAGCAAATTCCTGGGTTCCAATAACAGAAATAATCGTACCTAAGATATTGATTTTCATTCCATTTCGTTCCTGAGTACGGGCATTTTTAACTTCTACCATATGCTCAAGGAATTCCTGTTGCTCGCTATACTGATTTCGAAGATCTTCATTATCAAAGGCATCTTTAATCTGTTCTGCTTCGAGTTGCGTTCCATAATATTTAAAATTATTGCTGTTCCAGAATTTTATTGTTTTGGCGTAATCGCGGTAAAGACCGTCTATGTATTCATATGAAACATCACCTTCGTATGCAAGTGCTGTTGATACATTTTTATTAAGCTTATTAAGAGCCGTATTCTGAAACAATACAAGCTCAACTATAAAAATATAGGTAGCAGCTAGTTCCATTCTATCCGAAAGGTCTTCGCTAAAGTCGTTCAGGACAAAGGCAACCATTCGCTCACTCATATATGTTTCATAATAATCATAAACACAACGGTTTTTTGCAGCCATATCATATAAGGTCTGATTCCTAACATAAAAATCTTGAATAAAACTCTGATATGTTTCACAGGTAAGTATGTTAATAAATTCCTGACTGATTTTTCTACCACCTATAGTTGGAAGGTTTTCCGGATGATTTACAGCAATTGTATCCTCTGGAATTCCCGAAGAACAAAGAAGCGCCTTGCCATCTCCACATTGATATAAGCCGTAATGCTCACTAAGATAATCATTTAAATCAAGATATTTAGGGAAGCCTTTTTCATCTAAGTCTTTCCATTCATTATTAGAGTCTGGACGAATTTTTATAAAGCCCTGGAAAAGTTGATCTTCAATTTGTGAAGGTGAATAACAACAGTTTGGTATACAAAGCATGACAACATACATATTGGTAGTATGATGAGCTAAAAGTGAAACATAAACAATTTCTTCACCACGTATAAACGGTTGCTTGTCTTTTTCTTCTTCACCCTCAGGATAATCATCGCTGGAGTGCAGAATTCTGAAGCTGCCTAGATAAACACGCTTTAATTCATCGGCAATTTTACTCTTGTATTCATATTTAATGCAGTAATCAAGATTTTTGAGTAAAGGTTTTATTTCCAAAGGGGCTTTTTCGTAGGTTTCTTTATCTGGTATTTGCAAAAGTGTATCTAATTTATGATTGCTTGGAGAATCTTCGTATGGAAGAAAAAGGTAAACATCATCTTTTGTGGTCTTGCGATACAGCTTATCCGGATGCTTTAAGAAATAATTAAGATATTTACCTTCTGTCAGATAAACAATTTCTATACTGTCGTTTTTTTCTTCTTCGACTCTGGTAGGAGTATCTCTAAACTTATGCTGAGCAATAAATCTTTTGATGCCAAACATTCTGTCGCGCATAAATTTTTCACCGTCAGAAGTTATGGCTATACCTGAAATTGCATTAATTCCATAATCTTCTTTTTCAAGTTCATTTAGATAATCTGCAAATCCTTGTGTTAGTGTAGTTACAGCTTCACGTCCACGATATTTTTCATCTATAACAACTGAGATAATAAAAAGATTGTTGTGTTTAACTATTTTTTCTTCTTTAGTTTCGTCTTCGGTATTTTTAATATATTCTGCATGTATCTCGTTGGGACCAAGATTATCATCCCAGATAACCTCATTATCTTCATCAGTTTTTTCCGGACCATTTATAATATCATTCCAAACCTTATCAACAACAGGTACAAAGTTGATATAACCTGCCATGTTATTCTGTTCGTCTAAAATACAGACAAAAGTACGTTTGTTATGTTCAAATCTCTTTACCAGGTTGTCTATGACACCGATAAAATCTTCTCCAGCTCTTTCTCCAATAGGACCGTATGTTTTAATATCGAGATTAAAAACCTTATCAAGGTCTTTACGACTCATGTCTTCGCCATATAATACTTTAAACTCCATAATAAAACCTCGCATCCTATGGTTTTAGCCAAATTGATATAATTTCTTCTAACAAAATGCAATTTATTAAAAGTATAACACAGAATTACTATATTACTACTAAAATAAGAGAATACTATTTCTCCTAATTTTGCCTTTTTCCATAATCCGTGCTACTATTTGCTTATGCCAAGACAAAAAACAACGAAAACACCGTGCTTCCTGAAAATATCTCTGTTTTTTTCTTTGATTTTCTTTATCTTTCCGTCTGGTGCTCCTGCGGAAGAAAAAGGCTCCAAACCCACCGTAGCCCTTGTCCTGAGCGGCGGCGGTGCAAATGGTCTTGCCGAAATCCCTCTTCTGGAAGCCCTTGAAGCCGAAGGTATTGAACCCGATTTTGTTCTTGGCGTAAGCATGGGTGCAATAATCGGCTCCTTATATTCTTCCGGCTATACTCCAAAGCAGATTCGCGAGCTTATGATTGAGCTTGATATTCCGGGTCTCATTAATCAAAGTGCATCGGTTGCAAAAGCTCTTCCTCCCGAGGTGATGAATCCCTATTATTCAAACTTTTCCACAGTCACCTTTTCTAAAAAAGGACTCGGCTCTCAACCCGGACTTATCGGCGACCAGAAAATTACCAATATGCTTGCCACCTGTCTTTCAAAAACTTCCCATATCCAGGATTTTGATAAATTAAACAAAAGTTTCCGCGCAGTTTCCACAGATGTTTTTACAGGCGAACAGATTATTTCCAGTTCCGGCTCTCTGATTATGGCGGTTAGGGGAAGTATGGCTGTTCCTCTTGTTTTCAGTCCTTTTCCAACTCAAAATAAAAGTCTTGCTTATGATGGAGGACTTTCAAATAATCTGCCGATTCAGTTAGCAAAGGATCTCGGAGCTGATGTTGTAATTGCCATGGATGTTCTTGGAAAAATTGGTGTTGATCAGGAAGATTTCAGCAATCTGAACTCTACGCTAGTCCAGTCAATCAACCTGATCGTCTCCGCAAATACCCGCTCGCAATATCCGGAGGCTGATATACTTATCCGGCCAAACCTTTCTGCAATCACCGCAGGAGCCTTCGGGCAGGTTGAACAGATTATTGCGGTTGGCGAAAAGGCTTTAGAAGAATACAAAGATCAGCTTCACGCCCTTGCTCTTGAACTTGAAGCCGCCGGTTACCCTCTGCAAAAACTCGATTATGACCGCAAGAGCTATTACGATTCTCTCCAAGATCCTCTAATTGAGTCAATAATAATAGAAGACATTTCAATTTCTGATCCCGTACTGCTTCCAAAACCGTCGGATCTAAAAAACTTTGCAGGTCATGTCCTGGACAAAAGTGCAAAAGAAAAACTTGTAACAAAGCTTGAGCAGTTAAGGTACACTTACAATCTTTCTACGCTGACTTATGAACTCCGTGAGATGGAAGGCAGCCCTAACTATACGCTTGCGATTCTTGCAAATCATTATGCAGAGCCAGCCGACAGACTTTTTATAGGCGGTCGTCCAGCCCTCGAAAGTAATTTTTCAAAGGATGATGGAGCAGCCTTTATAATGCTTCCTTTTATCACCGCCGGAATCACCCTTACAGATATTCTCCCACTCAGTCTGACTCTTTCTTCCGACCGTTTCTTCTACGGAACAATCACATACGAACCAAGTTTGTTTAATACCAGCGCCCTCAACCTAAAACTGAACCTTTCACTTGGCGCAAAATACGGGTCCCTTCATCCTCAAAAATACTTAACTTATTCTACGCTTCTTGCTGATGATGATTTTGGCTTTTATGCAGATGCAGGAATCAAAGCTTTTCATGCAGAGTGGATGAGGGTAGGGACAGGAATTATTTATGACCTTTCATTTTTCAATTCCTTTTTCGACAGGGGGCACCTTCACGCCGGCATAAGCTCCTTCTACGCAGAATATGCCATAGATACTCTGGCTGATGAAATCACCGGTCTGGACGGTCTCCGCCTGGATGCCAAAGCCCAGCTTGGAACAGATTTTTCCGGTAGCCTTTTTTATTCCGCTGATTTTTTCCTGCGAAAAAATTTTAATCTTGTAAATGCCAAAAACAGTCTTGGCTTTGATGTAAAGGCAGCTTTGAATGCTTACCCCGCAGGCTTACTAGACGGCTACACCGATTTTGGCGGCTTTGACGGAATGTGCGGTTACGGCTACGGTTCTTTAAAGCAGTGCTCAGCCCTCGCAGGAATTGCCTACCGCCGCATAATATTTTCTGCCGCCGACATGCCAATCCTCACCATTGCCCAGGTCAAAGCAGGCTTTTTTGATAATTGCTCTCCTTACTCACATACCGTCTCCGAGCTTTCTGCAAAAAATCCTTTTGATGTCACCTGGAACTTTGATGCAGGTACCTCCCTCCATCTGGCACTCAGTACTCCAATCGGAAACCTTCTTCTTGGCGGCGGCTACAGTTTCTGTTCTAAACGCTGGAGCTTAAGTTTAGGATTTATGTAATTTTCTCAAAACCTGTGTTATAATTTTTTTATGAGCAATAAACCAAAAGAAAATCACACAAAACCTCTCAGGCTTTTTAAGATAGAGCAGGCAATTCAAAATCTTTCCTATCCGAGCGTTGAACGGCTTATGCGGGAGCTTGAGGTTTCCAGGCGGACTATCCTGCGTGATATTGATGAGCTGAAAATCTATTATAATGCACCGATTGAATATGACCGTATGCGGAAGGGCTATTACTACAGCGACAACACGTACTTTGTAAAAAATATGATGTTGACCGAAAGCGAAGTTTTTGCTGTTACCGGAATCCTTCCTCTTATGGAACGCTATAATAATACGCCGCTCAATAAAACAATTACAAAGGTTTACGAAACGCTTTCTCAAATGCTGCCGAATCAGGTAGAAGTGCAGTCCAGTTTTATGAACGACGTTGAGTTTATTGCCGACCCGATTCCTGTTATTTCCGAAGAAGTTTTTAATGATGTTTTTAAGGCCACAAAGCTTCATAAAATCATGCAGTTTGATTACCGTTCAATTAGTGCTACGGAATACAAACCTCACGAGATTTATCCTTACAAAATCTATAATCAAAAAGGGGACTGGTACATTCTGGGCTTTTCCACAAAATACGAAAAGTTTACAACCTTTACGCTTGCCCGTATGAAAAATATCACTCTTGGTGAAGATTTTGTACCTGATCCAGATTACAAAAACAAGATTCACATTGACCCGAACTTTGGTATCTGGAATAACGAATCTAAACCGCAGAAAATTGAGCTGCTTTTTGATAAGTCCATAAACACTTATATCCTTGAGCGCACCTGGCACAAAAATCAGGAATGCCACCAGAACAAGGACGGCACTGTTTATTTGAGCTTTGAATCGAACCAGCTGCAGGAAACTTTGTACTGGGTGCTCCACTTTGGGGCTGCGGTAACTATTCAAAATCCACCAGAACTAAAGGAAATGTACAAAGCCGAAATAAAAAAGATGGCTGCCAGGTTGTAGTGAATCAAGTTGATTATGTGTCAAAACTGTAGTATTCCACAAAAATCTATATTTTGTTATAATAGTGCTTTCATTATTACCAAGGTGGCATAATATGGATTTAAAAGGACGCAATTTTTTAACTCTCAAGGATTTCTCTGCAGATGAAATTATAGGCCTGCTCGATTTGGCAGAAGACCTGAAGGCAAAGAAAAAACGCGGTATTCCTGTTGATATTCATAAAGGCAAGAATATAGCTCTTATTTTTGAGAAAACCAGTACACGTACACGCTGCTCATTTGAAGTTGCCGCACATGATCTTGGAATCTGTACAACCTATCTTGCAGAAGGCTCTCAGATTGGTAAAAAAGAAAGCATTGCCGATACCGCACGCGTACTTGGCAGAATGTTTGATGGAATAGAATACCGTGGCTATGAACAGTCAATTGTTGAAGATTTAGCAAAATATTCAGGTGTTGTTGTCTGGAACGGTCTTACAAACGAATATCATCCAACTCAGATGCTTGCCGATATGCTTACAATTCGCGAGCACTATGGAAAACTCAAGGAACTTAAGCTTGTTTACTACGGAGATGCCCGCTACAACATTGGAAACTCTCTCTGCATTGTTTGTTCAAAGCTTGGTCTTAATCTTACACTTTGTGCACCGGAAAAATACTTCCCGTCAAAAGCACTTGTAGAAGAGTGCGGCAAGTGGTGTAAGGAAAGCGGCGGCTCAATCACTATGGAAACAGATGTAAAGAAGGCAACAAAAGATGCAGATATCCTTTATACCGATGTCTGGGTAAGTATGGGCGAGCCAGAGTCAGTTTGGGAAGAACGAATCAATGACCTTAAGCCTTACCAGGTAAACAAAGAGGTTGCTGCAATGGCAAAGCCAACTGCAATCTTTATGCACGACCTTCCATCTTTCCACGATTTGAACACAAAAATCGGTCGCGAAATTGGAGAAAAGTATGGTCTTACAGCAATGGAAGTTACAGATGATGTTTTTGAAAGCCCAATGTCAGTTGTTTTTGACGAGGCCGAAAACAGAATGCATACAATCAAAGCAGTAATTGCTGCGACTTTAGGAAATAATTTTTAATTTACGGAGTAATAAAATGAATGCTATAATAACAGTTGTTGGTTCAGATAAAGTTGGAATTATTGCAAAGGTGTCTGCATTCCTTGCAGAGCATAAAATCAATATTGCGGACATCACACAGACAATTCTTTCCGGAAACTTTGTTATGATGATGATGGTTGAGATGACTAATTCTGACATTTCTGTTGACGAGCTTCGCAAAATAATGGACAAGCTTGCCGAAGAAATGGCTGTCGAAATCAACATCATGAGCGAAAAGGTATTTAGTGCTATGCACAGGGTATAGTTTAGAAGTAGTTTTAGGATGGAGAATAACAGAATAAGTCTTAGGGACTCATTAAAGCACTTTGGGTTAAAAAACATTCTGTATGGTGTATTCTCTACTGTAGTAACAGCAACCGCAATTGCCATTGGTTGTGTAATTCTTTGCGGTTCTGTTAAAAAAAATATTTCTATGCAGGGCGAACTTAATGCAAGGCAATCCGCAGACGAGTTCGATAAATATCTGGCAGAAAGCTCAAACACAATCAGTCTCGCCAGCTACACCGTAGATGTTATGATGGAAAACGGGGTCAGCAACAGCGATATTCTTTATTATCTAAAAGAAGAAACAGAAAAAATCGAAAAGGAAGACAGCTCATTCACAGGCATTTACGGTTTTATAAACGGTGAATATCTTGATGGCAGCGGCTGGGTTCCGTATAACGAATATGTCCCGCAGGAACGTCCCTGGTATAAAAATACTCTTGGTCACGAAAACGAAATTGTATTTATAAAGCCTTATCTGGATATGCAGACTGGTATAGTTACAATGACTATCAGTAAGCTTTTGAACGACAAGCAGAGTGTAATTGCCCTGGATGTTCAGCTGAATAATCTGCAGGAAATTACGGAACGAATTGCCGGTGGAAAGAAAGGCAGCTACATGATTATCCTTAACGATTCTGGTGATGTTGTTGCCCACTCAAACAGAAACGAAATAGGCTTAAGCTATGCGGCAGAAACCGGAAGTCTTGGAAATACAATTGCGCAGAAGGTTCTTATTGATAATGAGCACCAGTTTGAGCTTAAGTTTGAAAAAGTAAAATATGTTGTTTTTGCCGAACCTATAAATGGCGGCTGGTTCAGTATTTCAGTTATTGATGCGGGAAGAACTTACAAACCAATCAGACGAATAATTGCAGTTTCCATTCTGATAGTTATAATTGCAATTCTTGTAATTCTTATAATCTTCCTGGGAATGTGCAAAAAGAATCTTATTACGCGAAATCTAAACGTACAGCTTCAGGCAATTGCCGACATCTATATGGAAATGCGCGATATTGATATGAGAAAGCCGGATGCGCAGGAGCAGCTTATTTCCTATATGTCAGTTTTTACGGACGAAGTTTCCATACCGATTATCAGACCGTTTATAGAGCTTTCTACACTTGAAGAGCGGCTGAATGGTGCAAATACAATTACAGAAGAGTTTTTAAATAACGATAATTTGTGGTGCCGCGGCCGTTTTATTGTTGCAGAGCGTGATGATATGGGCAGACTTTTACGCGTTATCTGGGTAATTGAATCTATAGATAAAGAAAAACGTCACAGAGACAAGCTTAAGCTCCTTTCCGAAATTGACCGTATGACAGAAGTAAGCAACAGGGGCGACGGTGAACAGAAAATCAGTTCGCTGCTGGCGGAAAAGCAAAAGGGAATGTTCGTTCTTATTGATGTTGATGATTTTAAATCTATAAACGACACTTATGGTCACAATGCTGGCGACAAGGTTCTTATTGCAATTGCCAAATGTCTTAAAAACGTATTCCGGGGCGGCGATATTATTATGCGTCTTGGTGGCGATGAGTTTGTTGTGTATGCTACAGGTGTTGATTCAAAGGAAGAAGGCCAGAAGATTATCAGAAGATTTTTTACCGGTGTGGAAAAACTTCACTTTGAAGAGCTTGGGGAGCATAACATTAGTATAAGTGTTGGAGTTTCTTTTTATAACGGCATAGATTATGTCAGTTTCAATGAATTATACCTTCAGGCCGACCGATGTGCCTATGACAGCAAAGAAAAACACGGAAATTATGTAACATTTTGTTAGATTTTCAAAGTTTTGTAACTTTTTCTTGTTAACGTCAATTTTCAATGTATAATTTATCTATCCCAGTAAGGGATAGCACCTAAGAGGATTTCCTCAAGGGAAAAATCTATGTCTTAATTTAAGGAGAAAAATTATGAAGACATTGAAAAAACTATTTATCATTTTGTTGGCTTTGGGTTTTGTATTCAGCTTTGCTTCTTGTAAGAAAGATGCTGAAGATGGCAACAACAACGGTGGCACAGAACAGCAGGGCGGCGGCGGAAACGAGCAGGGCGGTGGCGGTGGAGCTACAACAGCAGCAGCTGCTTGGTATTCTTATGAAGCAACTCTTACTGATGGAAGTGCTTGGCTTTTTGGTGCTGATGGAAAACTTACTGGAAAGAAAAATACATCTGGCGAAACTGTAGCCGTAGAAGATGGCGATCAGTCTTTAGCTGACCTTGCTTTCATTGCTTTTACAATTAATGGTAGTGTTTGGACAAAATTGATTATGGCTGGAACAGATATGTGGGATGAAAGTTTGGCTGAGTCTTGTACTGTTAATGCAAGTGGTGATACTGTAGCTTTGGAAATGGCTGGTACAGCATCATTGACATTGACAAAAGCTGGTGATGAATACACAGCAGAAGTTAGTGGTATAAAATATAAATTCAAGAAATAAATGCTACTAATAATGTGAATGCCTGAAAGATTCACAAGCATAAAGCGTGCTCCTTAAAAATGGGGCACGTTTTTTTTTTACTTCTATAAAAAAAGTGCCTGCTATTTACCAAGACATACCAAATGAGTAAAATAGGTATGCTATTATGGGGCTGTAGCTCACCTGGTAGAGCACTTGGTTCGCAATCAAGTGGTAGCCGGTTCAAGTCCGGTCAGCTCCATTAATGGGGAGAATGGATGAACCTAAAAATTGCTCCAAGTATTCGCAATTTTTTTAACGGTTCTTCGATAGGGACAGGTTCGGAATCAGTAGGTAGCCAGTTCAAGTCTGGTCAGCTCCAAGAAGAGGTGGAGTGGATGAACCTAAAAATTGCTCCAGGGAAAAATGAAAATATCAAAGAGATTTATTCTTTTATTTATTATAACTATTTTATTTTGCGTTAGTACAAATGCACGAGGGAACCGGCATAAGGACGAGTTGGAAGGCGAGGATACGGAGATTCCAATCGTTTTTAAGCAGAGTGGTCAGTTGGACCTTATGTTTAATACAATGCAGGGGTACGAGCCCGGGTTGTTTGCAGTTTCTGGACTCTATGATGTTGAAGGAAAGAAGTTTTCAGCACTTACTGGAATTAAACTTCAGAGAGGAGATTCTCAGTTTAGCTTTAGCGGAGCATATACATTCTTCAAAAGAAATAAGCTTTCTTTGGGAACAGGCGTAATTTACAATCTTAACTGGCTGCACGATATAAGCCTGACCAATAATTTTTTGCCGGGAATCTATCTGGAGTGGAAGCCGACTCCGTTTTATGCGCTGGAGATGAATGTTGACTTTTTCCTCAAGCTTAGAAATGTATTTATTCTGAAGGATGATCTTTCATCACTCATCAACGCAACAATGGCCTTTTATTTTCACAATGATTTCTTCCTTCCGAACAATATCAACCTATATTTTGAGTTTGCTTCCATTGAACCGTTCCGCTATATGATTTTATGTGCACCATCCTTCATTTTTGGAGGACGGTATTCAATTGAAAACAACCTTGATATTGGACTTGAAATTATTGTTCATTATATAGATTTTTTCACGCTTTCGGCTCATTTCGATGATATGGAGTTTCATGTGGGGGTAGGGTATAAATGGTAGTGATTTTCTTGTGCCTTTGTCTGCTTTTTACTTCGTGTGCTTACGGTCCGGATGAAGCATTTTTCAGAGATTCAAACTCAAACAAAAGAACTCAATCAATCTGTGAGCTTGCAGCATCTGATATTCCTGTCCTTGATTCTGAGGTTTATACAGTTGCAGTTTTTTCCGACATCCATTTTGGAAAAAAGAAAGAGACAAGACGCGAGCAGGAGTTTTTAACCTGGCTTCAAAAGGAAAAGGATAATGGAACAGCTCCTGCGTTTTGCATTTGTCTTGGTGATATTGCCGATCACGGCTTGGAGTCAGAGTTTAAGGATTATGTAAGCTTTTCGAAAAAGGTAGAAAATATTCTTGGCAGCGGAAGGATTTACAATGTACTCGGAAATCACGATTTGTATAATGACGGCTGGGAACATTACAGCAGGCTTGTTTTTCCATACAAGTCAATCTATCATTTTAATACACAAAGCTTCAGCTGGTACTGTATAGATTCTGCCTCTGGAACGCTCGGTAAAAAGCAGTACAAGAAAATCCAGAAGGCTTTTGAAGACGATCCGGCTCCAAAAATCGTAATGGCACATATTCCTGTTTACAGCAATCCGCTTATAAATCTAGGCTATTTTACCTTCCAGAATACTTACGAGGCCGATATGCTTCTTACGTTATTTGCAACGAGCAATGTTAAGCTTGTTCTGAATGGGCATATCCACAAGGCGTATAAAAACTATTTTAATAACTGCATTGAATTAACTGTTCCAAGCATTACAACTGAGAATAAATGGATGGTAATTACAGTTGATGAGCAAAACTGCAGTATAAAAGAAGAGTTTATAAACGGAGAATAGCTTTTGCTTTTACGCTTAAATGCTTACTTTTCCCAAGGATATTTCATCTGCCAGTCAGCACGTAAATCATCCATAATTTTACACAAGGTCTTAGACTTTTCAAAGGTATGTACGTCTGATTCAGTTTTTCCTGTAAGAATGCAGTCTGTTGCGTGGGCAAGCTCGTATTCGTAACCGTTCACACTGAAAGGACAACGAATCTCTCGTACAATTTCGCTTTCGCTTCCCCAAATATTTTTGTAAACATGAACATCAGCCTTTTGCGTCATAAAGAAGTTTTCTACGGTGATAAAGCCTTTTGTTCCGTAAATTACGGCATCGTGCGTTGGACCTGTTGAAGGAACATCCATAGCACTCTGGAAGCTTGTTACAATTTCATTCTGGAAGGTAAGGTTTACGCTGTTCCAGGCATCTATACCGTTAAGCATTCGTACCTGAGAGCTGCGGGCTTTTACTGGAGAAAAATCAGAAATCATCATCGCAAAGTAGATATTGTATATTCCAAGATCAAGAAGTGCGCCACCGGCAAGTGCAGGGGAGTAGTTCCTGTCATTCGGGTCATAAGGATTGCGATTGCAGAAGCGGGAATCTATGTTTTTTACTTCACCGATTGTACCTGCTGCAATTTCCTTTCGGATTTCTGCTATACACGGATTGAAGGCTGTCCACATTGCTTCCATAAAAAAAAGATTTTTCTTTTGTGCAAGTGAGAGCATCTGGTCAAGCTGAGCGCGGGAACAGCCGGCTGGTTTTTCGCAAAGCACGTGTTTACCGGTATTCAGGGCAGAAAGAACAGATTCCAGGTGGAAGGAATGCGGATTGGCAATATAAATTGCATCAACTTCCGGGTCGGAAAATAATTCTTCGTAAGTTCCGTAGGCTTTTTCAAAGTTCCATTTTTCGGCAAAAGCCTGAGCTCTTTCAAGATTACGGCTTGCTACGGCGTACAGGTGGATTTTTCCATCAGTTTTTATACCGTTCATTGCCGTTGCCATACTGTTTGCAATTCGACCAGGGGCAAGAATAGCCCAATTAACATAATTCTTCATGAGATTATTATTCCTACATAGAGAAGTTTTTACCAAGGTAGATTTCTCGAGCAAGTTCGGAAGCAAGTATTTCGTCCTTGGTGCCCTGCAGCATAATTGTTCCAGTGTTGATGATGATAGCCTTATCGGTAATTTCAAGCGTATCGCGAACGTTGTGGTCTGTAATCAAAACTCCAATTCCACGTTTTGCAAGCAGCTGGATTACACTCTTGATGTCGGCAACGGCAATCGGGTCAATACCGGCAAACGGTTCGTCGAGCAGGAGGAACTTTGGTTCTATGGCAAGAGAGCGTGCAATTTCTGTTCGGCGGCGTTCTCCACCAGAAAGGGTATAAGCCTTTTGCTTTCTGATTCGTCCGATTGAGAACTCTTCGATTAAATCTTCAAGGCGCTGCTTTTTTTCTTTTCTAGAAAGGTCGTGACGGGTTTCCAAAACCGACCAGATGTTTTCTTCTACGGTAAACTTTCGGAAAACAGAAGGCTCCTGCGGAAGATAAGAGATTCCAAGTCGGGCTCTTTTGTACATTGGAAGTCTGGTAATGCATTTGTCGTTTAGGAAAACATCGCCGGCAGTTGGTTTATAAAAGCCTACAACCATATAGAACGTTGTTGTTTTTCCCGCGCCGTTTGGACCGAGCAAACCGAGAACCTCACCAGTACGCATGGAAAAATCTACGCCGCGAACAACTTCTTTTCTTCCAAAGGATTTATAAAGGCTTGAAACGCGGAGAACAGGAGTGTCGTCGGCAGGAGCTTCGTCAGCTGGAGCATCGGCTGAAGGTGTTTCAATAACTGGTTCAACAGAAGCAGCTTCTTCGGTAGGAATGTCATCTGAAGGAGCTTCTACAGTTTCAATGGGAGCTTCTTCTAGTAGTGCTTCTGCAGTTTCAACAGGCGTTTTTTCTGTTGGTGTTTCAGTTGCTTGCTCTGCTTGAACTGCTGTTTCCTGAGTATCTGCTTCAGCTGGTTGTTCTATTACCTGTTTTTCAGTTTCGTTATCTTCCATCTGACTATTCCTTTTTCTCTTCGGATTGAGGCTGTTCGTTTCCAGTTTCTGACGGTGTCTGTTCTGCATCTTTATCTTTTTTGTCTGATTTTTTGCCTGAATCGTTTACAGTACCTTTTACGTTTCCGGCGAGCGTGATGTCTTGGGTGTCAAGATTCAGTGTAATCTGTTGGGCTCTGAAAACATCCTGATCCTGGCGAACCTCTGCGTTACCGGAAATGTCCAGGAGCTGAGCCTTTTTCTGATAAACAGCGTAAGCACCCTTACAGATATTGTTTTTCTGCGTAAGATTTACCTGAATCTGAAGAACTGCATTTTCGGTATCCTGATTATATTCAATTATCTGAGCTGTAGCTACAACATCATTTTCCGGATCTTTAAGATTTACATTACCTCTCAACGAGGCGATTTTTGTATCGCGGTTGTATTCCATTGTTTCGCACTGGAACTCCATGTTTGAATCAAGGTTTTTTCCAGTAACGTATCCTTCTGCTGTGATAAAGTTATAGTCATCACCAGAAAGCTCAATTCTTTCTGCAGAAATCTCCATGGAAGAGGTTTTTACATATGCGTGACCATCCAATACTGTACTAGAGGAGGAAGAATTGCCTGTCTGACCAGTCATGCTGTCGGCAGAAAAAGTGATTGTTTCAGCAAAGGAAGAAGTGATAATGAATAAAGTTGTAATTAAAAAGACTGCGATTTTTTTTATCATTGTTCTGCTGCTCCTTCTTTAGCTTCAGCCGTACCATCATCACTTTTATCATCTTTTGTAACAATATTGCCGTTTACAGTACCTGTAAAATTAAACCGTCCGCTGATTCCGCTTGCAGAAAAGCCGCTTCCCACAATCACTGTATCATCCTTTTCAATTCGGACCATATCAGTTCTTCCACTTGTGAGCTGCTCAGTTTTTCCATTCCAGCGAAGTATATCGGCATAAAAATTAGTATTTTGCTTTGTATTAAAGAGCCTTATTCCATCATAAAGCTCGTAAAGTTCTTTTTTTGAATCGAAATAAAGAAGCCCGCATTTTCCTTCTGTTTCAAGCTTGCCTTCATTATCAACTGTCTGAAAGCTTACGTTCTTTGCATAAGTCGCATCGGAATCCTTATACTGCTCCAGATATTCTGTATTTACCTCAGCCTTCTTCTTGTAGTTTTCGTAGCGTGTAAGCTTTGTATTATAAAAAACAAACTCCGGATTATTTTCCTCCGCGTTTACAGCCTCATCGTATTTCAAGGAACAGGATGATGAAAGCAGCCCGAATAATATGGTGAATACGAGAAGACAACAGATTCGCCAGGATTCTTGAGAAAAACTATTTGCATTCAAAATGAACTTTTTCATCATCATAGTAATATAGAATAAATATACCCGAAAATGCAGGTTTAATAAACCATTTTTACATAATTTGTATAGAAATCAGTTTTGTAAAAAAATGTAACAAAAAAATAGCGCGAGGGAGAGGAACGTCTTAAAAAAACACTCTGTTGTGCTGCCGCTTCAGCGGCAAACGTACATAATTACAAGGCACAACAGCGCGTAGCCGGCGAGCCGGCGGTTTTTTTAGACGGGACTCGACCGGAAGCTATTTTTTTGTGTATAAATGTCTACAAAACTGATTTCTGTATAAGTTTTATTTGTATATAAGAAATATAGCCGGTATTTTACCAATCTCGGGGATTTTTTCTGCTTTCCACTGCTGTACCGTGCGAGTCTTTATGTATTCTTCTGCACACGTTATTCCAGAAGCAATGCAAAGCTTTGTCTGGGGCCGCAGTGATGAAAGAATTGTCTCTATCATTTTTGCATTTCGGTATGGGGTTTCTATAAAAATCTGAGTCTGGTCTTCGTTATAGATTTTGTTTTCAAGCTTTTTGAGGGCTTTTTTTCTTTCTGCGGTTTCTACAGGAAGATAGCCGTTGAAGGCAAAGCTCTGACCGTTGAAGCCGCTTGCCATAAGCGAAAGGATAATTGAAGAAGGACCTACAAGCGGAATTACACGAAGTTTTTTTGTCTGGGCAATTGCAACAACATCGGCACCGGGATCTGCAATAGCGGGACAGCCTGCTTCCGAAATAATGCCAACTGGTTTGCCTTCTTCGAGCGGCTTAAGGTATTCGGCTATGATTGTTCTATCGGTGTGACGGTTCAACTCAAAAAAAGTAAGCTCATCTATATCGATTGATTTTTCGACTTTTTTCAGGAAGCGTCTGGCCGAACGGATATTTTCTACAATAAAGTATTTTATTTCGGTAATAATATCGTGATTGTACGACGGTATTACCTGATTGATTTCTGTTTCACCCAAAGTGACCGGGATAAGATAAAGTGCTGTTTCCATGTTATTGCCTCTCTCTGTAAACTTCGCCGTACGTATGGAAGCCAGAGTTTATGATTACTTCGTCCATATTGTTTTTGTTGACAATCTGAGGTTCAAGCCAGAGAACCGGAATCTCTCCAAAGTTATTGTTGATTGTCCGAAGATTTTCGTTCAAGTCAGTTATTTTTTCGCCTTCTGCAATTCTAACTGCATATTCAGCGGTAAGCTCTGCAAGCTTTGTAATCGGCTTATAAACGGAGAAATCCTGCTTGCCTTCAACAATATACTGGCATGCAGCAATATCGGCATCCTGACCGCAAACCGGAATGTGATTGTCCTTATAGTAAAGGGTGAGTGCCTGAATAACGCTGTCTGCAACCGCATCATTACCGCAAACAATTGCATCCGGAATGTCATTATTTGTAATCAGGCGCACCATCTCCTGATAAGCCAGGTCGTAGTTCCAGCCGCTTGTATAGAAAATGTGTTTAATTTTTATTGGAGAACCATAAATGATTTTGTTTATGCCGCGTTTAATCAGAGTCATATTATAATCTTCTTCCGGGCCGAGAATGCAGTACCAGGTTGGTCCCTTTGCTGCCTTTCGAAGTCCTGTGGCCATAAGCTCACCAACCTTTTCGCTGTCAATCGTCATGTAAAGATCAATATCAGCATTTAAAGTAAGACGGTCATACGAAATAACAGGAATGTTGCGGCTCTTTATTTTCTGAATCTGGTCTGAAATTGAGCTTGCTTCCTTTGGCAAAACAACAACTACATCAACATTTCGATCAAGCAGATACATAAGCTGGCGTTTCTGTTCTTCAACATCATTTCCTGCATTCTGGACTATAACATTAGCGCCCATCTCCTTTGCTTTATTCATAAAAACATCAAGGTCGTGCTGCCAGCGCTCTATGGCAAGCGTGTCTATTGAAAAGCCGATTGTAATTTTGTCTGAAGTTGAAACCTCGCTTCGTTTTTCGGAGGTAACCTTATTTTTCTTTTTAGCTGTGCAGGATGTAAGGAAAAGTGATACAAGCACAAGCATTGCAAGGAAAGGAATAGTTTTTTTCATTTCTTTTCACTCCTGTATTCTGTGGGTGATACGCCGTATTTGTTTTTGAAAAGTCGGCTGAAATAGTTCTGGTCATTGTAGCCAATTGAGGCAGAAATCTCTTTGATGGAGAGGTTTGTGTCATTAAGCAATTCGCGTGATTTTTCAAGTCGCCGGTCTGTAAGGAAATTGATAAACGTAATGCCTTTTTCTTCCTTAAAAAGTCTGCTCAAATAGAAGGAGCTTACCTTTGCATATTCTGCCATCTGTTCAAGAGAAATGTCCTTTGCAAGATTGTTGTTGATATAATCACAAACCTTTTTGATTGCCGGATTGTCTCCCTGAGTTTTTGTGCTGTTGATTGCGGTTATGCACTCAAGCAGAAACTTATGAACAAAATCCTTTAGTTTTGAAAGGTTGTTTTCGCTGCTGAAGGTTGAAAAGGCGTTGTCAAAGGTTTCGCTGTGGAAGGAGTTGTTTATTTCCTTAGTGATATTGCTTGCAGTAACAATGAGCTCGAAGTAAGCGTTTTTGATTTTATCAATATCAGTCTGGTTTGTTGTAAGCTGGGAGCTGAAAAGTTCAAGGAAGGAGTTTACGCCGGAGGTGTCTCCCATCTTAAGTCTGCCGATTATGTGTTTTTTAAACTCATCTGCATGATTTGAAGCAGGATTTTCCCAGCTTGCTTTGTCTCCGCTGAAAGCAATGCCTCCAGTGTGCGGTGTCTGATTAAGTGCGGCAAGTGCTTCGTTGCAGGAGGTTTTTAAAAGACGCCAGTCTGTCTGAATACGGCTTATTCCGGCACGCAAACCTGAGCCGATTGTGCAGGAAAGGGTATTAAAGAGTCCTGTTATGCTTACCGTAAACTGCTCTGTATCGTATTCGCTGTCGGTAATAGGGTAGAGCGCAATTATTCTGTTCATAAGGAAGGAGCTTACAAGACAGCGGTGATTTGTATTAAGCAAATCTCTTATTTTATTGTAAACAGAGTGCTGGTTTTCGGAGCTTACATTTGGAATCTCAAAGCAGCAGAAGCACCAGGGATATTCGGAAATGCCAAAATAATCAAGATACGCTGAAAGATTAAAGGTGTTTTCGTTGTTATTGATGCAGGCAAAAATAAAATCACTTTCAATCATAGGAGAAACAAGATCAAGCTTTTTGTGAAGCTCTAAGTCTGCGTTCTGCTTTCCACGCCTTGTATCTATAAAATCCATTGCACTTCTGATTGTCTGGATTACTACGTTTCTATTTACCGGCTTTGTAATATATTTGAATGTTCCAAGATTCATTGCCTCCTGCGCATACTGGAAGCGGTCAAAGGCACTGAGGATTATGATTACGGTGTCGGGCTTAAGCTTTGTAATACAGCTTACTGTTTCAAGTCCGTTAAGGCCCGGCATGTTTATATCCATAAAGATGATGTCGATATTTTCCTTTGTTACAATCTTTAAGGCATCGGTTCCCGAAAGTGCAGTAAAAAGTGAAACCTGTCCTTCAAAGTTTTTGTTGATAATGAAGCTTAAGGAGTCTATTACAATCTGTTCGTCATCTGTTACTAAAATATTATACATGGTTCGGAATCCTTATTATGAATTTTGTTCCCTTGCCATCGGGACCGTTTGTAATGTCGAATATATCATCTCTGTGGAAATACAGCTTAAGACGAAGGAATACGTTTATGAGCCCTGTACCCGTGTGTTTTTCTGTGTCGCCAATAACAGGCTCCGAGGTCTGATTAAGTATTTCGGCCGGAAGTCTTGTTGTGTCGGCGGATACTGCCTTGAAAACATTTTCCTTAATTTCGTCCGGAATGCCGCTGCCGTTATCGGAAATTGTGATTATTATATATTTTCCTTCAATTGTTATTTCAAGAGAAACCTTTCCTTTTGTGTTTTTCAGTCCGTGCTTAATGCAGTTTTCTACAAGTGGCTGAAGGGTCATCGCTGGAATTTCTACATTTAATGGAAGCTCTGTCGGGACAACCTTTTCAAAGTCGAGTCTGTTTCCAAACCTTACCTTCATAATGTAAACAAAATTGTCAACAAGGCCGAGCTCTTCTGCAATTGTAGCCGTCTGCTTTTGCTGCTGAATGTTGTAGCGGAAGAAATCGGAAACCTGTTCTATAAAATAGCACGTTTTATCGGCACCTTCCATCATTGCAAGCTGAGCTCCTGAATTGAGCGTATTGAACAGAAAGTGAGGGTTTATCTGGTTTTGGAGGGCGCGTAGCTGAGCATCGGTGTAGAGCGCCTGCATCTCAATTTCTTTTTCGCGGAGCTCAGCTTCTGTACGGGCCTTTTCCCAGATTGTATCAATGTATTCTCGTATACTTATAATCATCCTGTCAAACGCCTGACAGATGTTGCCTATTTCATCATTAGTATTTTTATTAAAAAGCGGTACATCAAAATCACGTTTAGAAACCCTGTGGGCAACTTCAGAAATCTCAACGAGCGGCTTTGTAATTGAAGTAATTGTAAGATAAATGAAAAAGAAAATTATAAGTGCAAACACAGAGAAGAGTGTAAAGCTGAGCTGAGTTGTAGATAAAATGCTGTCGTGATTTTTTTCGTAGTTAGAAGCATTCTGCTGTAAAAGAAGCTTGTTCAATTCAAGCAGCTGCGAAAGAAGCATGTTGTAGCAGTCGAGGGTTTTTTTGTAATAATAGTTCAGCTCTTCCGTGTTGTTTCCTCGTCTTGCAGAAACAGCTTTTGTACTGAACGAAATAAAGGAACGCGAGAACTGGTATACAATATATTCCTTTTGTAGCACTTCATCTGTAGAAGGCCGCTTTTGCATGGATTGTGTATATTCTTCTATTTTATAGCGGTTTGAATAGTAGGCATCTATACTCTCAAAAGTGTGATAGCTTACATAAGTTTCCATCGCTTTTTCTGCTTCTGCCAGCTGGATAGAAAAGGAGTTTATTTCTGAATTGGATTTATACGAATCTCCAAGTGTTTCAACCGAATTAAATGTAATGCGAATCATAGAAAGAAGCATGGCAACCATGAGGATAAGGGCAACTGTTACGCATATCATTATTCGCCAGCGGAGGCTTTTATTTTCAAGAAAGGTTTTTACCTTTGACATTCTTAAAAGCTTCATTTGCCGCTCCTGTTTGCAGTCTTGCTGATTTTTACATCAGCGGCAATGTAGCTGTTTGCATGGCCTTTTTTGCGATATTCAAAGAACTCTCTTATTGCGGCTTCACCAATTTTTTCCGGGTCAAGCGAGATAAGCTCATCAATTATACCCTTGCCAAGATAAAGCTGACAGGTTTCGTTGTTTCCAAAGCCTATTACTCCAAACTTTTTTCTGTCGGTAAGCTTAAGCTCTATTATCATCTGCGCAACGGCAATTGTATCTTCTTCGGTAAGGCAGATAAGGAGCATTGAATTATCTTCGGCCTTAGATAAAAGCTGTTCGGATGTAATTGTATCGGTGATGCTGTAGCTTATTTCGTTGTGAGGGCGGAGCGAATCCTGAATACTGTTTACAAGAGAGCTTAGGGAAGGGGCATTAAAAACATCCTTTCCAATAATTAATGCTTCTCCTCCGCTGTTCTTTTTCAAAAACAATACTGTCTCATTACTGATTTTTTTTCCAAGCTCCCAGTAACTGTTTCCTATATAAGAAATCTGCTGAAGGTTCGGGTCATACTGTCCTGTTGTAACAAGCGGGATGATGGTGTTGTCCAGTTTTCTTGGAACGCTTATTCCGCCCCAGGACGAGTCTATATAAGCAATAACACAATCGGCATTAACAAAGGAAGCATAGTCAAAAAGTGATTGTGTAGAAACCTCTTCTGCCTGAGAACCCGGTACATATAATTCTACAACTGCATTGTACTGGTCACCGAGTTTTGAGGCACCATCATAAACCTGAGTTAAAAAAAGCTCTGTATCTGAGCTTCCGGTTACGATTATGTGGTACGTTCTTTCTGAGTTTTCAGCGTTTTTAGTAATATCCTGCTTAGACAGAACAAATAAGAAATACCAGGTTATTATGCAGACTGCAAGAATCAGGAGAATCGGCAGAACTATGAAGCCTGAGATTTTCAAGCTTGAGGATTTATTTTTCTTTTCCATAGCTGAAAGTGATTTTTTCTCCATCATAATCGGCCAGGACCGTTCCACCTTTTGAGAGTTCGCCAAAGAGTACTTCGTCTACAAGAGCATCGGCAATGTTGCTCTCAATTGTTCTGCTCATATTTCGGGCACCAAATTCCTTTGAATAGCCTAATTCCGTAAGATAATCTGTGCATTTGTCGGTAAAGGTCAAAACAACCTTTTTAGCTGTCATTCTTGCAGAAAGCTTTCGCATTTCCTTAAGACAAACAAGGCGTGCAACCTCTATGTTCAAATGACCGAACGGAATAACTGCATCAAGTCTGTTTCGGAATTCAGGAGGGAATTCTCTGTTTACAGCTTCGTTCAGAGTAGCTTCTTCGCAATCAGAAATTGTAGAGCCAAAGCCAATTCCAGGGCGCTCCATTTCTCTTGCTCCGGCGTTACTCGTCATTATGATTATACAATTCTTAAAATCAGCCTTTCGTCCCTGATTGTCTGTGAGAATACCATAATCCATAACCTGAAGCAGAATGTTATAAATATCCTCGTGAGCCTTTTCAATTTCGTCAAAGAGGATTATTGAATTAGGATTTTTGCGTACATCCTTTGAAAGCTGTCCGCCTTCTTCAAAGCCAACGTAGCCTGGAGGAGAACCAATCAGACGGCTAACAGAATGCTTTTCCTGATATTCACTCATGTCATAACGGAGAAGCTGCTTTTTCAAAATTTTTGAAAGAGTCCTTGCAAGCTCAGTTTTTCCACAGCCGGTTGGACCAACAAAAAGGTAGCAGGCTTCTGGTTTATCAGGATTACTAAAGCCGGCACGGGCTCGCTTTACAGCTTTTCCTAAAGTTGTTATAGCTCGTTCCTGTCCGAATATTTCGGCTCTAAGCTGTGCTTCTATATTCTTGAGAGCTTCTTTTTCGTCTCCAGTTACTGTATCTATAGGAAGCTTTGCAATTTTAGCAGTAACCTTTCTGATAATTGGAACAGTAACCTGTGGGGCAACTGCTTTCTTTGCAGTATTTCCTTCTACAGCTTCAAGTTCCTTGTGCGAACCTTTAAATCCACCGTTTTTTACAATATGAAGATAAGCACCACTTTCATCTATTATATCTATTGCTTTATCTGGAAGTCTTCGGTCCGGAAGATATTGAATAGACAAATCAACTGCGGCTTCTATTGCAGATGGAGTATATTTTACGTTGTGATATTCTTCGTATCTGCGCTGGATTCCATTCAGAATCTTTACAGTTTCATTACGTGTTGGTTCAAGAATCTCAATTCTCTGGAAACGGCGGGAAAGTGCCCTGTCTTTCTCAAAATGAGTAGTATATTCTTCATAAGTTGTTGAACCGATTATGCGGATGCTTCCGTCTGCAAGAGCAGGTTTTAAGAGATTTGCTGCATCAATCTGAGAATTACCGTTTGTTCCGGCTCCCATAATCATATGGATTTCATCAATAAAAAGAATTGATTTTTTATTATCCTTAAGCTCGTCTATTACAGAATGAAGGCGTTCCTCAAAATCACCGCGGAACTTAGAGCCCGCAAGCAAGAGTCCAATATCCAGACTGTAGATTGTAAAGCCTTTTAAGAAATCTGGAACAAGACCGTCAACAATTCGCTGTGCAAGTCCATAAGTTACAGCTGTTTTACCAACGCCTGCATCTCCAACGTGAAGAGGATTGTTTTTTGTACGTCGGCACAAAATCTGAATTGTGCGTTCAAGCTCTTCCTCACGGCCAATAAGTGTGTCGAGCTGTTTCTTTTTTGCAAGCTCTGTAAGATTTATGGCAAATCGGTCGAGTCCGCCCTGGTTGTTAGAGCCAAAGCCTTCTCCAAACGGGTTAGGATTAGCACTAGGATTTATAACCTTCTTTGTTCCGTGAACACCCTTGATTTTGCTTACAGTTTCAAGAAGCTTAAGCTTATCAACACCACTTGTCCTCAAAAAATAAGAACAGTAGTTTTTAGTTTCCTCAAGCATACTTACGAGAATGTCTGTAATATCAATTACTTCGGAGGAGCTTGAAACGCAGTGGAATACAGCCCTGTTCATTACAGACTGGAACCCTGCAGATTCAACTGGTGCCGAAATAATTTCTGGATCTGCATCTGCAGAAATTACAGGAATATTTGTAGCAATATGTTCTGCAAGCTTTTCGCGCAAAAGATTAAAATTACCGCCGCTTTCATAAAGAATATGACAGACAAAATCATCGCGTAAGGCTACATCAAGAACATGCTCAGGTGTAAAAAACTGATGATGTGCCTGTTTAGCTTCTGCGAGAGAATCTGAAAGTATTTTTGTAAGCATTGGGCTTACTTTCATCTGTCTGACAAAGCCTTTTTGTCTGTTATCTTTACTCATTTATTCTATTTCCACCCTTAATGGGAAACCATTCTTTTTTGCCAGGCTTCTTGTTAGATTTGTTCTTGAAACGGCAATGTCGTAAGTATATTTTCCTATAACGGCAGAGCCATTTTCGTGAATATAAAGCATAAGATCCCTGGCTTCTTCTGCTGATTTACAGAAAACGGACACCAGAACCTCTACAACAAAATCCATTGTTGTATAATCATCATTATAGAAAATGACGTTACATTCTGGAGGCAATTGTATCTGTGAATCGTCGGTAACAACGCTTTCACTTCCATTATCTGTCTGATGAAATATATCACTCATACGAATAATATAGCACAACTGAACAATGGGGACAACATTAATTATACTTTCCTGCCTGGGCATTCCACATTTCTGCGTATTTTCCGTTTTTGGCAAGCAGCTGTTTGTGTGTACCTTCTTCTATTATATTGCCTTCTTCCAGCATTATAATACGGTCTGCATCTCGTGTTGTTGAAAGGCGGTGAGATATATAGAACACAGTTTTACCCTTTGCGGCAGTTTCCATTGCCTTGTTCAGTTCGTATTCTGCAATTGGATCAAGCGCGCTTGAAGGTTCATCCATAATTAAAATATCTGCATCCTTGTAGAAGGCACGCGAAATTGCAACCTTCTGGCTTTCTCCGCCGGAAAAATCTACACCAGCTTTATCAAACTCTGTAGTAACTTGTGTAAACAGACCGTCGGGCAGGTTAGCAAGCTTATTTCCAAAACCGGCTGCCTGCAAAGATTCAGTGATTTTGCCCGTCTGCTTTTCAAGCTCTTCTTTTTTCATATCGTCCATAACGACATTTTCTGCAAGGGTTGCGCCGAACATCTGATAATCCTGGAAAACAACGCCAATCCGCTTGTGATAATCTATTGGTTTGAGGGTGTTTACCGGTTTTCCGTGGTAGCTGATGCTGCCAGAGGTTGGATCATAAAGCCTCATAAGCAGTTTTATAAGCGTTGTTTTTCCGGCTCCATTGTAACCGACAATTGCTATATGTTCGCCAGGCTTAACGGTAAGCGAAATATCGTTCAAAACGGTACGGCCTTTTTCTGAATACTTAAAGCTCACATGGTCAAGAACAAGCTCGCCTGCTCCCTGTGGAACCGGGTCACCAACATCCTGCTTAAGGCGAGGTTCGTAACCAAGAAATGCACGGATTTTGTCTACAAACATGCTGTTTTCGTGTGCGGCTGGTCCAAGGTCTGCAAAACGGCTGAGACAACCGCGAAGGCTTCCTGTTCTGTTAAAGAGGATTACTGCATCGCTGTAGTTAAGTGTGTGGAGAACGGCTGCCTTGTAAACCAGGTACGAAATGTAAACTCCATCAATAAGAAAATCACTTACTGCATAATTGCGCAGGAACATAAGCCAGGTTCGGATTCGAGAAACCTTTTTGTGCTCTGTGATGATGTTGTCGTTTGCTTCTGCAAACTCTTCTTCAAGCTGTTTTCCAGCCCTCGGATGAAGTCTAAGCTCCTTAGCATAATCCTTAAGATAGAAAACACGGCTTACATAATCACGCTTTCGCATATGAGGATTTACCTTTACGCGGTTTGCATAATTAACCTTGTTGAGCTTTGTAGAAACAATAAAGCGCATTATGAACGAAACTACAACAAACACAATTCCAATCGGATCTGTCATAAGATAGAACACACCGGTTGTAAACAGAACTGTAATTGCCTGCATACCCATGTTGAGCATATTCAAAAAGCGGTCAATTGTTGCTTCCGATTCTGAAACGCCCAGGACAAAGTCGTTGTAATATTCCGGGTCATCGTAGCAGAAAAGGTCGATTTCCGAAGCTTTCTGGAAAAGCTGTTCTTTGAGTGCACGGTAAAGGCGAGGCTTGTATTTGTAGCTCCAGCCATAGATAAAGAATCCATCTGGAATAATCTGAATCAGATTTATAAGGAGAATTATTCCAATATAAATTAAAGCCTTTGTAAACGGTTCATGAAACTCTGCACAGCGAAGAACATAGCGGATTCCAAGAACGTGCTCCAGAAAGATAATTCCCTGGTAGCGGAATGCATCATACAGGTGGTAAATCATATAACCTGGACACGTTTTAAAGCAAAGCTTCCATAAAAAGAGTTGATTTTTGAGTACGTTTGTTCCCTGTTTTTTTTCTTTCATTATGCCCAAATCCCCTCTTTTTGTTTTTTAGTGTCAGCAAGATAATTCTGCGCCTGTTTTGTATACATATCCGCATAAAGACCATTCTTTTTCATAAGCTCGCGGTGAGAGCCTTCTTCCTTTACTTCGCCGTTTTCAAGCAGGAAAACATGGTCGGCATTTTGAACGGAAGAAAGCCTGTGCGAAATAAAAAGCAAAGTTTTATCCTGGCAGGCCTTAAGGATATTGTCAAAAAGCTTGTATTCTGCAATCGGGTCGAGTGCACTTGAAGGTTCATCAAAAACCTTTATAGGACATCGTCTTGCGAAGGCTCTGGAAACAACAATCTTCTGGAACTCGCCGCCGGAAAGCACAGCGCCTTCGTCATCAAACTCGCGGGTGAGGGTAGTGTTAATTCCTTTTGGAAGCGACATTACCTTTTCGTAAACGCCGGAAAGCTTAAGTGCTTCAATTGCAATTTTATCAGCTTCATTTTCGTCACCGTCAATTTCTTCTCCAAGCAAAACATTATCCTTTACGCTCATAGAAAACATTTTGTTGTCCTGGAAAGCTGTTGCAAAAAGCGAGCGGTATTTTTGCAGATTATATTCCTTTATATTGTGACCGTTCAGCAGAATCTCGCCCTCTGTAGGATCATAAAAGCGGAGCAGCAGCTTGATGATGGTTGATTTACCCGCTCCATTGTGACCAACAAGTGCGTATGTTTTTCCGCCTTCAATTTTCATGTTCAGCTTTGTAAGAACCGGAAGGTCCTTGTAAGCAAAGCTTACGTTGCGGAACTCTATAGATTCAATTGTAGTTCCTGGATCTGCGCCATCATAATCCTCAGGGATTTTTTCCTTATACTCAAGAAACGTTTTTAAGTAATCAACAAAAAGTCCGTTCTTAAAGCATTCGGTAACTGAATCGGTAAAGCCAATAAGGATCCAGGTTGTGCTTACCATCATACTTGTAAGAACTGCCAGCTGTGGAAGCGACATTGAATTGCTTACTAAAGTGCGGAATGAACCGTAAATTAAAAGTCCTTCAAAAATAAAGGTAAAGGTGAACATTACATAAAGCCAGTGAAGTGCAGCCGATTTCCAGATATACTTTTTTGTAACCTCGGCAACACCCGTAATTGAATCGCGGTACTGTCTTTTGAGCAGGCGGAAAACCTTTGTAATTCGCATTTCCTTAGCATACTCTTTAAGGTACATAATACGGTTTATATAATCGATTCGGCGGTTATGAGGTGCCATATCTTTGTTGCGTTCGTAATCAATGCGGCTGTTTTTGCGGCGGAAGTAAAAGTTTCCGATTATAGGAAGTAGGATAAACAGAACCGAAAGCTTGTCTACCTGGAACATAAAAATAAAGGCACAGACACTCGCAATCGCTCCAAAAATCACACCGAAAACAACCTGTACCGTGCGGATAAGATTTGTATCTGCATTTTTCATTGCAAGCGTGTACTTGTCGTAAAAATCTGCGTTTTCAAAGCATTCAAGCTCTACGTTCCGCGATTTCTGGAACAGCTTCTGATACAGCTTTTTGTTTACCTCTGCTTGAGCAATAGGAACAACCTTTCCGTCAAGATAACTTACATAAAGGGTTTTGGAAGCAACAAAGGCAACGGTTATTCCAATAAAGAGCATCATTGTAGCAAAAGGCTTGCCTTCCTGAAGTGCGTTAATAACGTAGCGCATAAAAAATGCACTGTAAAAAAGCCATTCACCGTAATCAAGAAGCGTGACAATTGCCTTATGAACGACAAGCCGCGGACAGATTTTCCAGAGAAGCGACAGCGCATAAAGATTATTCTTTACAGCGCCAATTCTTTTTTTAGTTTTGTTTTCCTTTTTTGACATAGTGGGATTATACAGAGCAATTATAATAATTTCAAATGATAATGATAAGAATTTTTCGTTTTGTTCTCCTATTGATTGACTAGGTTACTAACTGTATAATTTACACCTATGGATTACGAAGATTTACCATTACCGCCGGCGGGTTCAACTGTTGTTGTGGGACTTTCTGGTGGAGTGGACTCAACTTTAACTGCACTTTTACTCAAGCAGCGTGGCTGTAATGTTATAGGCGTAACAATGTCTGTGTGGGATGGTCACATTCCGGCCGTAGAAGCTGAAAAAGCTTTTCACGATGCGTGCTACAGCCCGGACGAGCAGGAAAATATTGAAGACTGCACAAAGTTCTGTAAAGAAAATGATATTGAGTATCTTGTTGTAGATGTAAGTGCGGAATACAATCGCGAGGTTCTTGATTATTTTACAAGTGAATATCGAAACGGTAGAACTCCAAATCCGTGCATTCGCTGCAACCGGTTTATAAAGTTCGGCGCCCTTCTGGAAGGAATTAAAAAGCTGAATATTGAGTTTGACTATTTCTGTACCGGCCACTATGCCAGAATTGTACGTCCAAAAGAAGGCTTGTGGGGAACAGACAAACGTCCATGCATGATTGCGTGTGCTTCTGACGAATCCAAAGATCAGACTTATTTTTTGTGCCGCGTTCCTTCTGAGGTTTTGGAAAAGGTTCGTTTCCCGCTTGCCAATATTAAAAAATCAGAGGTTTTTGAGCTGGCCCACAAAGCAAATCTCAGTGCCGCAAACCGCAGCGAAAGTCAGGATTTTATCGACATAAAATACATAGATTCTCTTTTTGGCGACAAGCCTTCTGTTCCGGGCAATTTTGTGGACACTAACGGAAAGGTGCTCGGTCAGCACAAGGGAATTGAGCATTATACAATCGGACAGAGACGTGGTCTTGGAGTTTCAGGTCCTGTTCCATATTACGTAAAAAAGATTGATGTTGAAAAAAACGAAATTGTGCTTGCGGTAAAGAGCGAGCTTAATTCAACAAGTCTTATTGCAGATGATTTTGTTTGGCCGGGCGGAGTTGAGCCTACAGATGCATTTGAAGTTTCCGCAAAAATCCGCTTACGAAGCCGCACCGCAATTGGAAAATTTGAACGTTATTTCCCTGGTGATGATGATAAAACCGAATACAAAGGTCAGCCCTGGAAAATTACATTTGACTGCGAACAGTATGCAGTTACCCCTGGTCAGTCGCTTGTTCTTTATAAAGATGATGTGATTGTAGGCGGCGGCATTATTGTAAAATAGTTGCCACGGACGAGGTTCTGTTTCCGCTTGTGTCAGTTTCCTCTTGCGCAGGCTTTTTCCAGTAACTCAATCAAAGCGGAATATTCCTTTTGAATGGTTTTTCTACCCGTATGTAAAAGATGCTCTAGCTCTGTGTGGAAAAGCTTGTCTTTTGCGGATACCGGCATAAAATCTATCTGACTTTGCGTATAATAATGTTCTATGCAGCCCTTTGGAAGAATGTAAACTCTTGCGGCTTCTGCACCTGCAACACAAATAAAAAACAGATTTTTTATTATTCCAAGATTTTCTGCAAGAGCTGGCGGCATAATCTTTTTAAGCTCACTCGCACCCTGCATTATACCTTGAAGAACTACAGTTTTATACGTGTCTATATTTTCTGCCCCGCTGTACTTGCTTTCAATCGCAGTAATTTTTTCAAAGAAAACCCGGAGCTTTCGCGGAACAGTTCCCCTGTAATTGCAGATATAGCGGCCTGTCAAAATCAGATATTTTTCGAGCTTCTGAATCAGCTTTTCAAGCGTTATCTTCTGGGAAAGCTCTTTCTGCGTAAAAATTGTTCCATAAAAATCCTGCTGACGTTCTTCCTGCTTTTCCAGCCACTGAATCACTCTGTCATCGTTACAGAAAACCTCTCGCAGCTTACCGCTGAAAAGAGCATCAAGATCTGTGATAATGCGTCCATCTGTTCCCAAAAGTGAACACACCTTACAGAATACTCCGAGCTCATCCTTGCCACCAACATCAATTATTCCTGTTCCGGCTGCACTATACGAATTATGAATGTACGGTAAAAGATAAGTGAACATCTGCTGGTCGGTGTAGCCTTCTACGAAAATCTGATTGTCGGAAAAGAAAAACTGCTTGTGGTATGTGTTGAAGCGCGGAAGGAACCGACGGAAAAGAGAAGCATCATTTTTTGAAAGCGAATCAATATGAGTCGGAACCCTGTTTATGTGGCAGACTATTACCCCAAGCAAATCCTCTGGAAAACGAAGATCAATAAAAAATGGAGAATGGGTAATTAAAATAAAAACCCTGTCGGGATTCTGACGCGCACATTTTTTTACTTCCTTTATAAAAAAGCTTTGTAGCTGCGGATGAAGATGAAGCTCCGGCTCGTCCAGAATAAGGCACGACCTGTTCTTTTGAGAATAAAGCGCAACAAGCAGCGTAATAATTTCCTTTAAGCCGTGACATTCAACCTGGTTCAAATCGTACTCAACATTCCAGGCTTTATTTTTTACAACAGGAATAATTCTGCCGTCAATATCTTCTATAAATACAATAGATTTTCCAAACATATTGGAAAGCACGTACTCAACCCGTGAACGAATTGCTTCATTATCCTTTAGAATTGCAATGTAGGAATCGTCCTGCTTTCGGTCTGCCTTAAAAAACTCAACGTCATAACCGCCCTGTTCAAACTGCTCACCCAAAGCTTCTGCCAGCAACGTTTTTCCAGAACCGTTAGGACCAACAATTAGATTTACCTGAGACCAATCATCTTTTTTAAAAACAGACTTTCCCCACAAAAAGGGAAGCTTAACTTTTACAGGTATTTGAATCACAGAAATATTATACCACAGTTTGGTGGTTGTTTGAAATCTTTTCGTGCGGTATTATTTTTGCAGGAGTTTTTATGGACGAGCTTATCCTTCAGATTGATGTAAGATGTCACGATGCCGTTGATGTTGACGGTCACTCAAAGAAAATTGTAATGGTTCCGTTTGATGGTGATGTGGGCGGCCGTTATTTTACTGGAAAGGTTATTGGTAGTGGAGTAGACACGCAGACTTTCCCAAAGGATGATGATGGTGCTTTTATTGAAGGTAAGGGCTCGCTTTCTGCGCGATATATGCTTGAGGGAAAAGATTACACTGGTACTTCTTGCCGTATATTTATAGAAAATAATGTGAATGGCAGCGGCTGGATTCCTTCTATTGTTACAGACAGTAAGGCGCTGGCAGAGTGGGAGGGTGCAAAGCTTCGTTCCACGGTGGAGCCTGTAGAAGGAGTGGGCGGTGGAGTTACAGTGAAAATCTATAAGTGTAATTAAAATGATGGTGAGTGATTAAGACTTACTCGCTTTTTTTCAGCATATCTACTGTGTGGCTTGAAGCGCCAAGAAGCTCTGGTCGTTCACAGTTTGCAAGGTGATATTGAATAAATGCTTCAAACTCTGCTTCGGACATTTCGTTAAGCTCGCGGCGCATGTAATCGGCAGGGCCGTCAGCAGCAATTATTTTAATGCGTTCAAGTCTGCACGCTTTGTTCAGCTCATCAATATCAGAAAGACGCACGTAATCGTATAAATCTTCTTCCGTGCAGACGGTATGGAAATCTTTGGTGAGCCCCTGCTTTTCGTTTACTTCCGCCCAATGATGCTCCCTAAAACAGTATTGCAGCACGCTGTAATCATCCATTACGTAAGCAACAAGAATGATTCCAGTTTTCTTTGTTATTCGTTTTGCTTCGGAAAGAGCTTTTATTTTGTTTTCGGCTCCGTGTAGATGATAGAGTGGGCCGAAGAGCAGGGTAATATCAAAGCTTTCGTCCTCAAGAAAACTGAGGTTACGAGCATCACCCTGCCACGTTTTTATGTTTTCGTGTTTAGCACGCAGGATTTCCAGATTATGCTTTACAAGCTCTACAGCAGTAACGTCATATCCGCAGTGGCACAATTCAACAGAGTATCTGCCAGTCCCGGCTCCGATGTCGGCGATTTTAAGAGGAGTATCCGCATTGTTTCCCTTGATTTGCACAATCTCCGCAGCTTCCTCAATCAAACGCATCGTAGTTGTAAACTCAACAATGCCATGACGAGTAGTTAGTCTGTGCTCTTCGTGAAACTTGTTATAATACTGTTCAAGCTTTGTCATTCATCATCCCGTTAAAAAAATATTGCCCGCCGTATCTCCGACGAGCAACATCTTATTATAGTCACTGGTTGCAGTGCACTTTATATAGTCCAAGCCTTGTTTACAGCTGTAATTGCTTTCTTCTTTGCGCTGTCAGAAAGGAAGCTTGCAGTATATGCATTCTTTACAAGCTGTTTAATTTCATCCATTGTGAAGTTCAGGCATTTATAGCAGATCCAGAACTCATCAAGAAGGGTAGTCTTGAAGAATACAGGGTCATCTGTATTTACAGTAACAAGCATTCCCTTGTCGTAGAACTGGCGGATAGGATGCTGACTTGCTTCCTGAACAATCTTCTTTGTGAAGGTATTAGAAGTAATACAAACTTCAAGTGGAAGCTGTGTATCAGCAATCTGCTTCATCAGTTTTTCGTCCTGAATTGCAGTAATTCCGTGACCAATTCGCTGTGCGTGCAGATAATTGATTGAATCCCAGATTGATTCAGGTCCAACATCTTCGCCGGCATGTGCAACAGCCTTGTAGCCTTCTTTAAGAGCAAGCTCGTAAACAGGAGCGAAATCCTTTGCAGGACCCTTAGCTTCTGCGCCGCCCAATCCAATTCCAATAATATCTTCACAAGGAACAGATTTAAGCATTTCGTAATTCTTCATTGCGTTTTCACAACCGAAGGTGCGGCTTACGTCCATAAGCAGCTTGATTGTAATGCCATCTTTTTCCTTGATTCTCTTAATCTGTTTATGGAAGATTTCAACCATTTTTGCATAGTTGAAGCCTTTCTTAATAAATGCTGATGGAGCAAAGAATGCTTCACAGTAAGTAATTCCATTGCTTACCAGATATTTCTCAAGCTCCTTGAATACAAGATTGAAATCATCTTCAGAAACATACATGTCCTGAATCTTAAGGAATGCCTGTATAAAGCCGTTCAGGTCGTCATAGGAAAAAAGTGCAACCTGTTCTTCCTTGGACATCTCTTTTCCAAATCTGTTTTTATAAAGCTTTTTTACACCAGCAAGCGAAATAACTGCTTCAATATGAATATGAATCTCTGCCTTTGGAACTGCCTTTAAAAATGTCTTAAACTCTGATTTTGTCAATTTTTTTCTCCTAGGTAAAGTTTATTATAACGTATAATTTAAAAAAATAAACCATTACCTTTATAATTATCGGAGGTTTTTTGTGACTACTTTAGAAAAAAGTGAAAAATCGTTTATTAATATTTTTTTATTTGAATGACAAAAACACTATATATTTATAGAGTTATTTTTTTAAAGTTTTTTCAAAAAAAATCTCCAAAATCGTAATTTTCCACCATCGATTGTGTTATATTATATACATGATTATTTAATCATGCCGCTGATTTAACTCTACTTGCAAGGCGGTGTAATTGTAACGGATTGGCCGGAAGCAATTACTTATATTTTGCTAAAAGGAGACTATTCAATGATTCTTATCAAACTATCAGAATTCAAACTTAACAATCAAATTTCTCAGGGTAAAATCTTCTGATACTTCAGTTGATTTTCGGCGTCTAATTATTCTCAAGATCTCCACTATCAGAGTATTAAGTGTAGTGCTTTATACGATAAGGAAAAAAAGCTATGAGCAAATTGACAAGAGACCAGGTTATGGATTTGTGTTTTGTAATTCATAATGCGCAGAGTGAAGAAGAAAGAAACTCTGCAAAAGTAGAACTGGCATACAGTTATGAAGAAGAAGTTACGCAATTGTGCCTGAAAAAATTACAGGAAATGTACAATGGAAATTTCATTAAGAATGAAGCGAATGAAGAAATGCTTGAAAGACTAAAAGAAGTATGCTTTGACACCCTTATTGAAAGAACCGAACACTATTCCCCGGAGCATCCTAGTCATGCAAGCTTAATGACCTATGCAGACAGGTGGTTAAAATACGCAATCAAAATGGAAACAAACAGAGGAATGACGGAAGCTCAGGTAAAGAATATTTCAAAGATTCATAATGCACAGAAATACTTTGAAGAAATCTACGATACAGAATGGTATGAATCTGAAGAAAACCTCATTGAACTTTCAAACCTTTCCGGTCTTTCTGTAAAGGTTATTAAAAGGACTCTTGAGCTGAAGAGAGAATCTGTAAATATGAATACTGTTTCTCTTTATGCACCTGTTGGCGAAGATGGCTTAACTCGTGCAGACCTGCTGGAAGATACCTGTAACACCCCTGACAGGGAATTAAAAACAAAGAGCTGCCGTGCTTTCTTAAACTCTTTGAATAAAGAAGAAACTGCAATTCTCTACACAATGGTTGATGTTGACAATAACTATAAACCAATTTCTGAAAGGGAAGGCGTTCGTCTTCTTGAAGCACAGGGTTTTTCTATTCAGCGTGGAACTCTAAATAATCGCCGCAAGGCACTTAAAAGAAAAGTCAGGGCATTCCTGGATAAAATGGAAGTCCTGTGTGATTATGATAATGCGGCATAACAATTTCTCGGGAGGAAACATGTTTCGAGTAGCAGAAGCATTTAGAGTCGGTAAAGACATCACTTTAATAGAAAAAATCCCTGGACTTTACATCGGAAAACCAACTCATAAAATAGGCGATGGTCTTTTTGTTGTATACAGACAGTGTCATTTTGTAAAGGATTACGGCAGCCGCGAAAACTACGAGAAAAACTTCATGATTCTTAATGATGAAATGACAAATATCCTTTCCAGACTGGGGGTAAAAGATATTCCATCTTATGAAAAAAGAATCAAAGTCTATCTTTTAGATGAACCTGCTGAAGAACCTATGACTTTCCGTAAGTGGCACGAAATGCGTCACAGCAAAACAATTTAATTCAACAGTTCCTTCAGCTCTTCCACAATCCTCTTAAACGTATCGCAGGCTGCCTGGACAGGTTCAACCTTTTCCATATCAACACCAGCAACTCGCAGAGCTTCAATAGGGTAGCGTGAACCACCGCTCTTAAGGAACTTAAAGTAATCCTCGCGCTCCTTGTCGCCGCCGTTAAGAACACGGTTTGCAAGAGCAAGAGCTGCAGAAATGCCTGTTGCATATTTGTAAACGTAGAACGCACTGTAGAAATGTGGGATTCTTAAGCCTTCAAGATCAGAATTGCTTTCAAAATGCATTTCCGGACCAAAGTAAAGCTCCAGAAGCTCACGGTAAGTTTTTCGCAAAAGCTCTGGGGTGAGCGGAGTGCCTTTTTCTACAAACTCGTGGGCCTTAAGCTCAAACTCCGCGAACATAGTCTGTCGGTGAAGGGTAGCAAGAATATCATCCGCGCGCATAGCTAAAAGGTATTTTTTCATCTCTACATCTTTTGCATTTTTAAGCAGATATTCAAAAACAAGTTCCTCGTTGAAGGTAGAAGCAACCTCAGCCTCAAAAATTGTGTAGTCGTAGCTCATAAACGGATTGTTGTGAACCGAATACCAGCTGTGCATACTGTGTCCGCCCTCGTGAGCCATTGTAAATACATCGCGGATATTATCCTCATTGTAATTAAGCAGAATATAAGGATTTCCCTTGTAACAGCCCGAGCTGAAAGCACCGCTTCGTTTTCCAATATTTTCGTAGCGGTCTGCCCAGCCGTTCAAAAGACCGTCGCAAAGTCTGTCTGTATATTCTTTACCAAGCGGTGCAAGTGCATTTCGGCAGATTTCAACAGACTCCTCGTAAGTTGTGTGAGTATCAACAGATTTTACAAGCGGAACATAAACATCGTAATGGCGCAGCTCGTCTACACCAAGAGCCTTTTTTCGCAAAGTGTAATACTCGTGAAGCGTATCAAGATTTTTGTGGATGCAGTCAATAAGATTATGATAAACGCTTACCGGAACCTTATTTCCATACAGAGCCTTTTCCAAACAAGAATTGTAGCCTCGTGCCTTCATCGTAAACACATCCTGATTTACACTTCCCGAATACAAGGCCGCAATTGTGTTCTGGTGCTCTTCAAACTTTCCGTAGAACTTTTTGTAAGCTTCTTCGCGCACCTTTCTGTCGTGATTATGAAGGAAAACGCTCCAGGTTGTTTCGGTAAGCTGTTTTTCTTCGCCGTTTACACTTACAGTACCAAAGGTTTTGTTCATATCAACATTTGTAAGCACGCTGAAAACATCATCAGCAGTCTGAGCGGTTTGAGTCTGGAGAGACAAAATCCTTTCTTCCTTTTCGCTCAAAATATAAGGCTTAAAATAAAGCAGCTTTTCAATATAGATTTTGTAATCTGCATAGTCTGGAGTCTGAATCCATTCGCGTAATTTCTTTTCATCAATCGACTGGATTTCCGGATCAATAAAACTCAGGGCTGTCTCCATTTCTGTGTAAGCCATCATCACACGGCCATATTTTTCGCTTGCCGCTGTATCATCTTCATCAGCCTCGTGCTGCAGCGACGCATAGTGATAAACAGACTCCATCTGCAGCGAAGCCTCTTCCAGCGTCTTAAGCGCCTTCAGCAAAGTTTCCTTACTTTCTCCAAGCTTTCCCCTAAAAGAAGCAACCTTTTCCGAAAGCTCAGGCAGGCTTTTCAAAGCAGATTCCCATTCATCATCATCTTTATAAATAGAAGATAAATCCCACTTATCCTTCGTAGGAACATCTTTTCTTGCCGGTATTTTTTTTGTACTCATAGTTTCACCTCGTTTTATATCAGTATTCTATCACATTATTACTTTTTGTGATGCTATATAAGAAAAGTTTTTGAGCTTTTTTCACAATAATTCCTTTTTCCGTTTGTTATTAAGTATAAGATGATATATAATTATAAATATGAAAAACAGTAGTATAACAAAACGAAAATTATCTATTCTATTC
>JAFZRP010000032.1 GCA_017619795.1 Treponema sp. | reverse complement strand
TGTATCTGCAACTCAGACAGGTAAGGAAATGCAGTTCTTCGGAGCTCGTGCTAACCTTGCTAAGGCTTTGCTTTACGCTATCAACGGTGGTAAGGATGAAGAAGCTGGTCTTACACCTGGTGTACAGGTTGGTCCAGAGATCGCTCCAATCACATCTGAATATCTTGATTATGATGAAGTTATGAAGAAGTACGATGTAATGCTTGAATGGCTCTGTGACCTTTATGTAAACACTCTCAACCTCATTCACTACATGCACGATAAATACTACTACGAAGCTGCAGAGCTTGCTCTTATTGATACAAATGTACGCCGTACATTCGCTACTGGTATTGCAGGTTTCTCTCACGTAGTTGACTCTCTCTCTGCTATCAAATATGCAAAGGTTAAGGTTCTCCGCCGTGATATCAACATCGTAGACAAGAAGGGTAACAAGATTTTTGCTCCTAACATGGCTTACGATTTCCAGATTGAAGGTGACTTCCCACGCTATGGTCAGGATGATGACAGAGCAGACGAAATCGCTGTATGGTTGCTCAAGACATTCATCAGCAAGGTAAAGAAACACCCAACATACCGCAATGCTGAGCCTACAACTTCTATCCTTACAATTACTTCTAACGTTGTATACGGTAAGGCTACTGGTGCTCTTCCTAACGGACGCCCAGCTAAGGCTCCATTCTCACCAGGTGCTTCTCCATCTTACGGTGCAGAAACAAAGGGCTTGATCAAGTCTTTGAACTCTGTTGCTAAGGTTCCATACAAGTACTCACTTGATGGTATTTCTAACACACAGACAATCAACCCGGCAGCTCTTGGTCACGATGAAAACGAGCGTGTATCTAACCTTGTAAGCGTTCTTGACGGATACTTCTCTAAGGGTGCTCACCACCTCAACGTAAACGTATTCGGCGTAGAAAAGCTTAAGGACTGCCAGGCTCATCCTGAAAAACCTGAATATGCTAACTTCACAGTTCGTGTATCTGGTTATGCAGTACGCTTTATCAACCTTACAAAGGAACAGCAGGACGACGTTATCGCTCGTACTTGCCACGCTTCTCTCTAATAAGAGTTGTAGTCGGGCTTGACCCGGCAAGCTGATAAAAACCGCTTCGATTTTCGGAGCGGTTTTTTATTTTAACTGTTTCAGAAGCTTATCCACATTTTTTGTTTTCTTTTATTTCAGCCTTATGGTATAATTAAATATTACTTTACAATAAAAGAATAAAAGAAATGAAAAACAAACGAAGAAGAAAAACTCAATTAAATCGCGATAAGAATTATCATATAGGATGGTTTATATCTCTTCTTATAGGTCTTCACGGATTGTTAATGACATTTGTTTGTTTTGGCGATGCTAATTACAGCATGGTAATTGTTTCTTTAGCGTATTCAATAGTAATGTTTGCTACCTTTGTGTTTATCAATATTACTAAAAAGATAACGTTATTTTATGTTACCGGTCCGCTTATAATTATAGCACTTGAAGTTGACTTCCTTTTAACTGGTGGAGCGCAGGGTTTCGGTATTATATGGATGGCTATTATTCCTTTGTTTACGCTTTATCTTCTGCCGACAGTGTCTTTCTTTACTTTAAATTCTGTTGTATTCCTGCTGCTTGTTTTGGGTATGTGGACTCCACTTAAACAGTATTGCTATCAATATACACCATTTTTTGCAACGAGATTTCCACTCGTTTATATGATTGCATATATTTTTACTTTCTTCCTTAAGCACAGAATCCAGCTTACAGAAAACGAGCTTAATGATCAGAAAAATATGCTTTCATCGGAAATAGAGCAGGCTACCTTCATCCAGCAGACATTCTACCAGCAGAAAATCACTACGTTTGAAAACTGGGAAATTGCTTTTAAGTGTGTGCCTATGGCAGGAGTTTCCGGTGACTTGTATGATTTTTATCCTGAGAAACAGGCACAGAAGGCCTATACCTCTAATGTAAAAGACAGCGAGCTTCTGGGAGCTGGTATTTTTGATATTTCCGGTCACGGTATCTCTTCTGGTATTATTACTTTGCTTGCCAAAAACATTATTGTACAGGAATTTTATGAAGGACTGTCAAAGCCTTTATGGCAGGTTGTACAGAATATAAATGACCGCTTTATTGTAGAAAAGGGCGGAATCCAGAATTACATTACAGGTATAATGCTCAGGTTTAATAAAAACAATATAGAGCTTGTTAATTCTGGCCATCAAAAGCCGCTTCTTTATAGAAAAGCAACAAATACCTTCCAGTTTATAGAAAACTCTTCGCTTGCATTTGGTGCAATAGGCTTAAGCACAGTATCATCATCCTACGATTCTCTGTTTCTGGAAATGAAAAGCGGTGACGAGCTGTTTTTGTATACGGATGGAATTGTAGACAATCAAAACTTAAAGGGCGACAGCTTTGGACACAAGGCTTTTGTAGATTCATTCAGCAGAACAATCGGGCTTCCTGTAGAAACTCAGCTTTCTGCTTTGTTTGATGAAATAAATGTTTTCTCTACCGATGCCGAACCCGAAGACGATATGACACTAATCATTCTGAAGAAAAAATAAAGGCTGCTCCGTTTGGAACAGCCCCGTGTGCAGTTAGCAGTCTTAGCTATTATATTGCATTGTCGTAATTGTTCTTTTCAATATCCTTGAAATATTTTACAGTTCCAACCTTAAGCTCATCTGTTGCATCATCATCACAAACGATAACAGCATTTTCGTGCATCTGAAGAGCAGAAACAGTCCACATCTGGCTGATTCCTTCTTCTACAGCGTGCTTAAGTGCAGTTGCCTTGTTGTGACCTGTAATGAGAATCATAACTTCGTCAGAATCGCAAACTGTACCAACACCAACTGTAAGAGCAGTCTTTGGAACCTTGTTTACATCGTGGTCAAAGAATCGGCTGTTTACAATAATTGTGTCCTGTGTAAGTGCCATTTCGCGGGTGCGGCTTGCAAGAGAAGAACCTGGCTCGTTAAAAGCAATGTGTCCGTCTACACCAACACCGCCCATAAACAAGCGGATTCCACCGGCAGCCTTAATTGCCTTTTCGTATTCTTCACATTCTTTTGCAAGGTCCTTTGCATTTCCGTTAAGGATATGAACGTTTTCCTTTTTGATATTGATGTGGCTGAAGAAATTGTCCCACATAAAGCGGTGATAGCTTTCAGGATGATCCTCTGAAATGCCAACGTATTCATCCATATTAAAGGTAACAACGTTTTCAAAAGAAACTTTTCCAGCCTTGTACAGGTTAATAAGCTCTTTATATGTTCCAAGTGGAGTAGAGCCTGTTGGAAGTCCTATTACAAATGGCTTGTCCTTTGTTGGTTTAGCAGCGTTGATTTTTGCTGCAATGTGGTTTGCTGCCCATTTTGAAACAGCATCATAATCTGGTCTGATAATTAATCGCATAATATGCTCCTATTTTTTTTTATAGATGACACATAGGATATTTTACCGATATATTGATTTGCTGTAAAGAAAAAAAACGCTGGAAACTAAATCACAAAATCTGTAAACTTAGCATATGTTCGATTATTATTTTTTCGATTTAGATGGAACGCTAACTGACCCTGCCCAAGGAATTACAAACTCCTTTATTCATGCAATTAAATATTTTGGTCTGGAAGTGCCATCTTACGAAAAGCTTTGTACCTTTATTGGGCCGCCGCTTGTTGCAACCTTTCAGAAAGAGTTTGGCTTTGATGATGAAAAATGCATGGAAGGCGTAAAAAAATATCGCGAATATTTTGCACAAAAGGGTATTTTTGAAAACAAGGTTTACGAGGGAATTGAAGATTTGCTGGTGCAGCTGAGGGAGAAGGGTAAGCATCTTGTTGTGGCAACATCAAAACCGGAAGAATATTCTGTAAAGATTCTTGAGCATTTTAAGCTTGCAGAATATTTTGATTATATCTGTGGCAGTAACATGGACGAAACCCGCAGTAAAAAAGAAGAAGTGATTGAGTATGCTTTAGGGAAGTGCGGAATTGGTGCTGGTGGCGAAACAGATTCTGTGACTTGCAGCGAAAAATCAAAGGTATTGATGATTGGCGACCGTGAGCATGACATAATCGGAGCGAAGAAGAACGGAATTAAGTCGTGCGGAGTTTTGTATGGGTATGGCAGCAGAAAAGAGCTTGAAGCTGCCGGCGCAGAATATATAATAGAAGCTGTTGGCGGATTGCTGGAGCTGTAAGATATGGAAAAAGGTAAAACTTATCATCATGTAAAGCCTTCTACTCAGTATAAGCGTGAGCATAAAGCAGATTATGGTCGCGAGCGGATTGAAGTTTTATATGAGGATGAGTGGATTGTTGTAATAAATAAAGCAAGCGGACTTTTAAGCGTGCCGTATCCGGGAAGCAATGTTAGAACTGCGCAGTCGGTACTGGAGGAGCTTTTAAGAAAACAGGGTAAGCTGAATAATAAGCATAAGGTTTATGTTGTTCACAGACTCGATAGAGATACGAGCGGAGTGATGATGTTTGCCCTTACAGAGCAGGCGCAGAAAATCATCATGGACAGCTGGCATACAATGGTAACCGAAAGACTTTATCATGCCATTGGCGAAAAACAACAATCGACTGGTACTGCTAAAAATCAGGTTGAATCTGATCTGCTCGACGAAGAAGGCTGGATTACCGATAAGCTTGCACAGAATGCCCACAATGTCGGTTATGTTCCAAAGGCTGGCGCAAAGGACAAAAACGGTCACGAAATAAAAACGGTTGTTGCGCGGACTCATTATAAAAAAATTGCAGAGGGACCTACACACTGCCTGTTTGAATTGTCACTCGATACGGGTAAAAAAAATCAGATAAGGGCGCATCTGGCAGCACACGGTTATCCGCTTGCAGGGGATGAAGAGCACAGAGCAAGTACAGATCCTTTTGGAAGATTGTGCCTGCATGCAAGAACACTTGAGTTTGTTCATCCTTTTACAAATGAAAACATGAAGTTTGAGGTTGCAGAACCAAAGGAATGGCTTGATTATGTAATAAAGGGAGATTTGAAGCCTAAAACTCCAGTCTGGATAAGCAGTTCTTCGGGCAGGAGCCATAAACAAAATAATCACAAAAACGAAAAAATTGAGCTTGGAGAAAAAAGGCTTTCCCGAAAAGAGCAGAGCCATTTAGACTTTATTCAGGCTGGTAAAAAAAGACGATAGAATCGGAAAATACGATAAAACAATTTTGGAGGAAATATGAAGGGGTATATTCATCAGTTAGAAAGCTTTGGTTGTGCGGACGGACCGGGAAGCCGTTTTATTATATTTTTCAGCGGTTGTCCGTTGCGCTGTAAATACTGCCATAATCCCGATACCTGGAAAATGACAGACGGTAAGCTTTATACCGTAGACGAGCTGCTTGCCGAAGCCGAAACTTGCCGTGCCTACTGGGGAACAAAGGGTGGAATTACAGTTAGTGGCGGTGAGCCTTTGTCTCAGCTGGACTTTTTGCTGGAGCTTTTTGTTGAATGTAAAAAGCGTGGAATCAATACCTGTATAGATACCTCCGGCGGCCCGTTTGTTCGTGGTGATAAGCCTGATTCAACTCCTGCAGAACGCGAATGGTTTGAAAAGTTCCAGAAGCTTATGGAAGTAACGGACATTCTTCTTATGGACATCAAACACATAAACGAGGAAGAGCATATTAAGCTCACTGGTCACACTGGTAAAAATATAATCGAAATGTTCCATTATCTTGATGAAATCAAAAAGCCAATCTGGATTCGCCACGTACTTGTTCCTGGCATTACCGATAATGATGAATATCTTACTCAAACTCGTGACTTTATCCGCACCTTGCACAACGTTGAGCGCGTAGAGATTTTGCCATACCATGGACTTGGCGCAATGAAGTACAAGGATCTTGGAATTGAATACGAGCTTAAGGATCTGGAAAGCCCGACTGTCGAAAGAGTACAGAATGCCAGAAAGATTCTTGAGTGCGAGAAATATACAAAGTGGGAACAGTAAAAAAAGCCCAGTAACAAGGAACGATTTGGGAAAGAGGGTTCCTGTTACTGGGCGAACACGGAGGTAGTGTTCTGAAAAAAAAAGGAGGTTTGGGTTTTATTGGTTCGGCATATTAGTGCCTTGGTGGATTAGGACCATTGTTTATGTGCCCACCTTCTTGTGGACCGCCATTTGTTACAGAAGATTTTGTATATACATAATTTGATTCCGAGGTGGAAGCTCCGCTGACTGTTACAGTACCGCCGCTTACAGCTGGAAGTGTAGTGTACAAGCCGTTGAAGCTTTCGCCGCCATTCACTGTTACACCTTTTACAACGTTGTATGAGGTGCCTGCCTTAAGCTCCGGTGATGATAAAATCATAACGTAGTCGGAGCGGGAAGAAGCTCCAAAAATTGCTGATGGAATTGTGAAGGCAAAGGCTGCTGTTGTGCCGGAGCTTGTTGAAGTTCCTGAGCTTGTTCCAGCTTCTGTTATTGCAAGAGTTGTTCCGCCGTTTCCAAAATAGTTACCGCTTAATACAAAGGTGCTTTGTGTACAGGCAGAAGAGGTTGGGGCAGAGTAGTTGCTTGTACCGATTCCTACAAAAGTACCGCCTGTAATCTTAAAAGTATAATTGTCGCAGTCAAAGGCGCATTCCGGAGTAGTTGCTGTAAGGGCAACAATTGTTCCGCCGGAGATTGTAAGTGTACCATTTGAATCAATTGCATCGTTGCTGCTTGAATAAGCGTAGATTTGTCCACCGCTGATTTCTACAACTGCGCTTCCATCACGGCTTGAGTTTATACAGTCGTCTGTTGAATTGATTGTCAGTTCGCCACCGGTAATAAATACAGCCTGTTTTCCTTCAAGACCTTCCGGGCTGAGCTTTGTAGTTTCTGTTACGCTTTCACCATCTGCATCTGTAAAGGTATAAGCTATGCGGGATTCATCCATTGGTGTTCCTGTTGTTTTTATGCTGATTTTACCGCCGGTGATTTTTACGTAAGGGTATGGGTCGTCGGTTGTGGAAGAGGTTTCAGCATCATCATCAATATCCCACTTTGCGGAAATACCCTTGCTTACACTTGTTACGTTTATTTCGCCGCCGTGGACTTCAATAAAGCCTTCGCCTGGTCTGTCTTCGCTGCCTTCTACTATAATGCCGCGGCTTTCGTTATTTGTATTTTCGCCGGTTCCCTTAATTGTAATTTTTCCTGTTTCCATTATAAAGCCGTTTACACTCTGAATTCCATTTCGTCCTGTTGAGTTTACAGTGATTGTGCCGCTTTCTATTCTGATGTAGTCTTTTGCATAGATTCCGTGCTTGAAGCCTTCAGTGATTGTAAGAGAGCCGTCACCGCTAAAGATGAAGGAACCCTTTGTGTAAAGCGAACCTTTTGAGTCAGAACCGGTTTCACTGTAGTTTGTGCCGTATTTTCGTCCGTCTGTAAGCGTGCTTGAGCCGGAAAGAACAATATAAGTCTTTTGAACATCACCTTTTATTTCAATTGGCGGATAGTTTCCGCTTGTAATTTCTGCATTGTTCAGGAACAACTCTGTGTAACCTGCAGAAGTTTTCATTGCAAAGGAACCGTTTTCAATTTTGCCGGAAAGAATTACTTTTAAGGTTCCTGTGTAATCTTCTGTGTTTAATGTAACAACTCCGTCTGAGGTTTTATAAATCAGAACGTTTTCAATAACTGTCTGTGCTTCCTTTTTCTTTGCAGCGGTTATTGCTGTGTATTCATTTCCATCTGTAGAAAAGAATGATGATGAATCTGCGCCTTCTCCCAAGTTAATGTAAACTGTATCTGTAAAAACTATAGCCGAAACATCATCGGCAGCAAGAAGGTTTCTTGTGGAAGCGTTTGCTGTATAGGTCGTTGCTTCCTTTTGTGTCTGGTTGTTCTGTCCGCCATCCGGATTACCTGAATCATCGGGTCGGTCAAAGGGTTGTTTCTCTGTGTCTTCTGTGTTTGAATTGTTGTCTACGGAATTAGTGCAGCTTAAAGAAATCATACTAAAAGAAAAACACAAAATAATTGTTGCAATAAAGCCTGTAATTGAATTGCATACTTTTGAATTAAATGCTCTTGTCATAAAAACTCCTTACAAAATCTGTCATTCTTATTTTCATTGTCATTCTCGGGCTCGGCCCGTGAATCTCTTGTTTGTAGCCTCATTCTATCATCTGTGTCGGGCTAAATCCTTAGAAAACAATAAATTGAAAATAAGAAAACTCTTAGTAAAAAAACTGTTTACTTCAATTAGCTTGTTGATATAATAAACAATATGAGTGCAAAGAAATGGTTTGCAGGTATATTTTCAATATTTCTCTTGATTGCTCCGGCTTTTACGCAGAATCGTGGGGAGCCAGGGCAAAATCCGCCTCCTCCAGAAAAGCCTGCAGATAATTCGCAGCCTCCACAGCAGCCAGTTCCTCCAAAAGATGGAGTTGCGCCAGATAATCCGCCTGAAAACCCACAGGGAAATCCTCCGGAAAAACGTGACCATCCGGGTCCGCACGATAACAGAGATTTTTATAATTTCCGGGGCTACCGTAAGATTGTAGTCAGCGATTCTATAGAAGTAGTGAATGCTTATATTGCAACTTCGCCATCATCATCATTTTTCTTTTTCCGTAATGATAACAATACTGAAGATGAAAACGAAATTACTATCCGTATTCAGTTTAATCAGAGCATAGATCCGCGAAGCATGACGACAGAAGATGTTTTGGTAAATGAGGAAAGTCTGCCGCCGGAAAGCCAGGTTCTGTTTAATAAAAACTCGGATGTAATGACTATAAAAATAATCCCAAGTGATGTTTATAAAATAGAACTGAATCACGTTACCTCTATGGACGGAAAGGTTCGCGAGCATATTACTGTTGATAATTTTAAGCAGAGCAAAGCTAAGAAAAACTGAGGTTTAAAATGGCAAAAATCCTTGTAGTAGAAGATGATATCGGTATTTCAGAGTTTATAAGCCTTGAACTTAAGCACGAAGGTTTTGAGGTTGCTGTTGCAGAAACTGGTCGGAAGGGACTTGCAATGGCCGAGTCTGAAAAGCCAGATTTAATCCTTCTTGATATTATGCTTCCAGAATTGAATGGACTTGAAGTTCTGCGTCGATTAAGAAAAACTTCTTCTGTGCCGGTAATTATAGAAACTGCGCGCGGGGAATCTGTAGATAGAATTAACGGTTTAAATGAAGGAGCCGATGACTATATCTGCAAGCCTTTTGAAATTGAAGAGCTGCTTGCAAGAATAAATGCTTTGCTGCGAAGGGTAGGGTATTATAAAAATACTGCCGGCGGGTCAACTGAGCAGCTTGTACTAAAGTGCGGAGAACTGGAGCTTAGCCCTCAGAGTATGAGGCTTAAGGTTTGCGGAAATGAATTGAATCTTTCTAAAACAGAGTTTTTTATGATTAAGCATTTTATGGAAAACTCTGGCAAAGTTCTTTCCCGCTCCGATTTAATTGATGCAATCTGGGGTAAGAATTATTATATAGATGAAAATACAATAGATGTTTACGTTGGTTATCTTCGTTCAAAGTTTGCGTCAATTACAAAGCAGGAGTTTATAAAAACCGTTCGTGGTGTAGGCTATGTTCTTCAGGCATAAGATAAAAAAGCTTTCATTCAGACTTTCTCTAAAGTTTATGATAGTTGTTGCGCTGTCTGTTATTGCGGTAACCGGAGTTTTCCTTTTATCGCTCGGGCTTTCGGTAAGACACAGCCAGTCAGAAATCTTGCGGAAGAATGTTGATGATATTTATTCGAGCCTCGAAAATGGAAGAGAATATTTTCCTCCTTATGGACTTTCCTTTCTGATTTATGATACTAAAACAAAGGAGGTTTATTCTACAAACGATCCTTTTTTACCGGCTCTGCCACCTACCGACGGAACTGTAAAAAAATATTTTATACCGAATTTTTTTTCCGATGGTGACCTTAATATACGTTATTATTCACAGTCTTTTGAAAAGGTTTTTCAGAATTTTTTTCTTTTCTTCGGCATGCAGTACACCAGATCCTTTACAATTGTTACCGCTATAGATTTGGATTCTGATTTTGCCGTACAGATTATGGGGCAGATTCCAAAGGTTCTTTTGATTGTTCTGCTTCCAATCCTTTTGATTTCCTTCTTTCTTTCGGTGCTCATTTCTAAGCGGACGTTAAAGCCTGTTATTGAGGTTACAGCCGCTGCTCAGAAAATTACTTCTTCAAATCTGGATTCCCGGCTGCCGCTCAGTGGCAATGATGATGAAATTGACGAACTTACAAAAACCTTTAACCGGCTTATCGAGCAGTTGGAAAAGGATTTTGAAAGGGAGCGACAGTTTTCCAGTGATGTTTCACACGAGCTTAAAACTCCGCTTGCTGTAATTCTTGGTCAGACAAATCTTCTTATGCGCTGGGGTAAAGATAATCCTGAGCAGCTTGAAAAATCCCTGCTGGCAATAAAAAAAGAAGGTAAGTCCATGCAGACAGTTATAGACAACCTTCTTCAGATAAGCCGCTACGAAACTGGAAGATTAAAGCCAAGCTTTGGAAAGGTTCACGTAAAAGATCTTTTTTCACGGTTGCAGAATGAGTTTTCTGAGCTTGAACAGGGGCATGTCGAACAGGATCATGGAGTTGAAATTAAAATTGATTGTCCAGATGATTTAGTTGTTCTTTCTGATGACGAGCTTCTTCATCAGATTTTCACGGTTTTTATTTCCAACAGCATAAAGTTTGCTTTCCCGGACAGTACCTGCATAATCACTTTGCGTGCCGTTTCAAAAGATGATGAGTCTGCTCCAGTTTCAGAGCATTTTATCCTTGAAGAATCGGACAATGGTCCTGGAATTGCAGAAGAAGCCTTGCCACATATTTTTGACCGCTTTTACAAGGGTGATGACTCTCACAACCGTAATGCCGGTGGCTGCGGTCTTGGACTTTCAATTGCAAAAACTCTTGTTACAGTGCTTGGCGGTACAATTCAGGCGGAATCAGCTCCTTCTGAAGGCGCCCGCTTCCGAATTACTTTTTAAGCTTGTTCGAATAGCTTTTGTTTAGAATAGCTTTTTGACTATCCCGTCATTTTTTACTATAATATTCTCTACATATTTTTATAAGGATTTAAACATGATTGATAAGTGGGAAATTGTAATTGGTTGCGAGATTCATACTCAGCTCTTAACAAAAACAAAGGCTTTCTGCTCTTGTGAAAACAGATACGGTGGAATGCCAGATACAAGGGTTTGTCCAGTTTGTCTGGGACTTCCTGGAGCTATGCCTAGAATCTCTAAGGAATACGTTGAACTTGGTGCAGTTGCAGGACAGGCTTTGAACTGTAATATTGCACGCTTTACAAAGTTTGACCGCAAGCATTACTTTTATCCTGACCTTGCAAAGGGTTATCAGATTACACAGTACGATATTCCGCTTTGTACAGACGGTTATGTAGATCTTCCTTTCCGCAGTTTCCCAAAGGATGAACAGCCGGGCGGAGCTAAGTGCCGCAGCAAAAACTTCAAGGGTGATGACTGTATAATAGAAACAAATGGAAATAAATACCGCCGTGTTCGTGTTGAACGAATCCACCTTGAAGAGGACGTTGGTAAATCACTCCACCTGCAGGGCGCTCACTCTTACATCGACTACAACCGCTGTGGTACTCCACTTATAGAAATTGTAACAAAACCAGATATGACAAGTCCTGAAGAAGCTGCTTTGTTCATGCAGACTGTACAGGAAATCCTCCGCTATGTAAAAGTTACTAACGGTAACCTTGAAGAAGGAAATATGCGCTGCGATGCCAACATCAACCTTAATGTTTGGGAAGACGGCAAGCTCTGGCACACACCAATATCAGAAATTAAGAACCTTAACAGCTTTAAGGCAATCCGCGATGCTTGTACTTACGAGGCTCAGCGCCAGCTTAAAGAGTTCCAGGAAGACAGACAGGAGTTCAATCCGGGCTTTAAGGTAACAATGGGCTGGAACGAGGTTGAAGGAAAGACTGTAGTTCAGCGAACAAAGAACTCTTTTGTAGATTACCGCTTTGTTGTAGAGCCTGATATTAAGCCTTTTATTGTAAGCGAAGAGCTTATTTCTGCCGCTAAGGATAAAGTAGGCGAGCTTCCTGAAGCTAAACGTCAGCGCTATAAGAAAATGTACGGAATGACAGATTTTGATGTTGAAACAATCACTTCTACTAAAGATCTTGCCATGTTCTTTGAAGATGCTGCACAAAAAGCAAAAAATCCAAAAAAGGCTGTAAACCTTATCCTTGCAGAGCTTCTTGCAGTTTTGAACGAAAATAAACAGACTATAAATGATGTAAAAATCACACCGGCACACATTGCAGACCTTGCCGATGCCCTTGAAGACGGTAAAATTACTAGTAAACAGGGTAAGGAAGTCTTTGCAGAAATGCTTGCTACAAACAAAATGCCTTCTGCCATCATAAAAGAGAAGGGTATGGAGGTTGTAAGCGATTCCGGTGAGATTGATAAGATTGTTAAGGAAGTGCTTGCTTCTAACCAGAAGGCTGTAGACGACTGGAAGGGTGGAAAAACTAATGTTGTCGGCTGGCTTATGGGACAGGTTATGAAGCTTTCTCATGGAAAAGCAAACCCTAAGCAGGCAACAGAAATACTTAACAAGTATCTTTCTGAGATGTAAGCTATACTAGTGTAGAGTTATATAAGCGCAGTTAAATCGATTAACTAAATTAAATAGGGGAAATTCCCTAGTACCCTTTTCTTATAATTGCCATAAAATTGAAGTATGTGATTTTGTCACATAAAAAGCAATTTACAAAAAAAGGAGTTTTTCGATGAAAAAAACATTGAAAGTTGTTTTGTTTGCTGCAGCTGTATTAATGCTCACAGCTTGGAATGCAAGTGCTGCTAAAGCAAAGAAAGCAAAAAAATCAAAGGCAAAAGCCGTAACAATCAATTTGTGGTCTTTCACAGACGAAGTACCAGGAATGGTAGAAAAGTATATCGCAGCTCATCCAGACTGCGGTTTCACAGTAAACACAACAATCATCGCTACAACAGACGGTGCTTACCAGCCAGCTCTTGA
>JAFZRP010000031.1 GCA_017619795.1 Treponema sp. | reverse complement strand
TAAGACAGCTGTTTCAAAACTTTCTTCTTCTTCCATACCCCGGAACATGTCCGCGTCGGAAAGATTCTTTTTAATCTTCACGATAATTCTCCATAATTACATTTTTAAAATAAAATAATGAGTTTTTCCCGAAAAGTTTCGTCTCATTGCATTTACAGGTCCAGTACCGCTTTTGTAGCATTTTCTTCAATGAACTGACGGCGAGGTTCAACTTTATCCCCCATCAGGATAGAGAAAACTGCGTCTGCTTCCGCTGCATCACTTAACGTTACCTGCAGCAGGGTACGATACTGGGGATCCATGGTGGTTTCCCATAACTGTTCCGGATTCATTTCACCCAGACCTTTGTAACGCTGTACCGACACATTTTTCTTATCGCTGCCAATTTCGTCCATGCATACCCGCAATTCTTCATCCGTATATGCGTAACGATGGGCTTTCTGTCCTTTTTTGACTAAATATAAAGGAGGTTTGGCAATATAAACATGCCCCTCTGTAATCAACGGTTTCATATACCGGTAGAAGAAAGTAAGCAACAGGGTTGCAATATGGGCTCCGTCCACATCCGCATCGGTCATGATGATGATTTTTCCGTACCGCGCTTTTGCAATGTCAAAATCTTCCCCAATGCCACAGCCAAAAGCTGTAATCATGTTTTTGATTTCATCGCTGGACAGCATACGGTCAAGACGCGCTTTTTCCACGTTCAGAATTTTGCCACGCAGCGGTAAAATAGCCTGGAATTTACGGTCCCGGCCCTGTTTGGCACTGCCGCCTGCAGAATCACCTTCCACCAGATAAATTTCCGTCATGGTGTTGTCTTTACTCTGGCAGTCGGCCAACTTGCCGGGAAGGCTGCTGCTTTCCAAAATACTCTTGCGGCGTGTCAGATCCCTGGCTTTACGGGCTGCCGCTCTGGCCCGGGAAGCCATCACTGCTTTTTCAATAATCTTTCTTGCTTCACTGGGATGTTCCTCAAAAAACTCTTCCAGTTGTTCTGTTACAAGGTTGTCTACTATACCGCGAATTTCACTGTTGCCCAGTTTCGTCTTTGTCTGGCCTTCAAACTGCGGTTCCTGTACCTTGATGCTTATTACCGCAGTAATGCCTTCGCGGCAGTCATCACCGCTGAGGTTTTCGTCATTCTCTTTCAGCAAATTGTTCTTACGGGCATAATCGTTGATGGAACGGGTCAATGCCTGTTTAAAGCCGCTTAAATGAGTACCTCCTTCTTCCGTGTTGATATTGTTTACGTAGCTGAAAATATTTTCCGTATAACTGTCGGTATATTCCATAGCTACTTCTACTATGTTCGTGTCTTTTACGCCTTCTACATAAATCGGTTCAGTATTTATCTTATCTTTGTTGGCGTCAACGTACTTAACAAATTCGATGATACCTCCCTTAAAGTGGAAAGTTTCACTCCGTCCATCCCTTTCATCCTGCAGAGAAATAGTAACACCTTTATTTAAAAATGCCAGTTCCCGCAAACGCAGTCGCAGGATATCATAATCGTATACTGTCTCGGTAAAAACAGTTCGATCCGGTAAAAAATGTACCGTTGTACCGGTAGAATCCGCATCCCCAATTTCATATAAAGGCTTGCTGGTCTTACCGCGGATGAATTCAATACCGTAGCGTTTTCCATTACGGCGTACTTCAACTTCCATCTTTTCAGACAAGGCGTTTACACAGGATACACCTACACCATGCAGGCCACCGGATACTTTATAGCCGCCGTCACCGAATTTTCCGCCTGCATGCAACACTGTCATTACAACTTCTACTGCCGGTTTGCCTGTCTTGTGCATATCAACAGGAATACCACGTCCGTTATCTACAACGGTAATGCTATTATCTGAATTTATGGTAACCTTAATGGTATCGCAAAAACCGGCCAATGCTTCATCAATACTGTTATCTACAACTTCCGATACCAGATGATGCAATCCCCGGCTGGAAATACTGCCAATGTACATACTGGGACGCTTCCGTACAGCTTCCAATCCTTCCAAAACCTGAATCTGACTTGCGCCATACTGGCCTTCCACGCCGGTAGCTTCTTTAATTTCCCTTTCAATTTCAACCTGCTTGGCTTCTTCTGCAGCGCGGATTTTTTCGGCATCGTCACTCGCCTGCATCACTGTTTCCTTATTATCAGACATTATTTCCTCCATTATGATTAATCAAGTATTTATAATTTATCTTTGAAAATTTAATACTGAATTCCTTGACAAATATTACTTTTTTTCTTTCATTTTCCTTTTTGTAAGAACTTCAGGATGTTTTCATATTCTTTTTCCTTAATTAATGCCAGCGGTTTTTCAGCTTTCAGCTGTATTCCCAGTTTTATCTCCTGTTCATCAGCTGTTTTAAGTCGTATCTTTTCGAAATAGTACAGATTAATATCATTTTTTATAATATTAAACTCTCTTTCGTCACATTTAATTATTTTATTTAAATCGTTCCATTTAATCCAGGGCTCTTTATGAATTTGGTTCCAAATTTTATATTCCAGTTCCTGAAGTCTTTTTCTTTCGCAGATGTAACAAATTGTTTCGTCATTTTTTAAATATTCCCCGCAAACGGGACATTTTTTTATTTTTCCTTCATCGTACAGTTTTTCCAACCCTATTCTTTTTTCTTCCACTCTGATGATAGCTTCTCTAAGCTTTTCATTTTTTATGTGGGAAAATTTCAGCTTTAGTCCATTTTTTTCTTCCGTTGTCAAAGAAGGAACTATGAGTTTATCCTCCGTAACCTTCTTAATGATTTTTGAACTTATATAACCTTTTTTAAAGCTTTTTCCTAACGTAAACTTAATATCCTTAATATAATCGCTCCCCATAAATATATTGATTTGCCGGATAAACTGACTTTTATAATAAACAAAATGATTAGACCATACAGAAGAATCAACCTGTAATGTTAAAATCCTTCGTTCCAGTTTAACAGGACCGCAATGCCTGGCATTATTAACCCCTATTATATCTGCCCAACAAGATTTCATTTTAAAAAGATTATATTGGTTTTGATTAGTTTTGGAACCAATCATCTTCAATACAACTTTTTCTACATTTTCCATTTAGACTTCTTTAATACTTCCTTTTTCCACATAAAAATACTGATTTGAACCAAAATCAGGAATAAGAGTTTTATCATTTACAGTAATAATAGTCTGAACTTTATCATTTATAAATGTAATAAGCTGATTTCGTCTGTATTGATCCAATTCACTCATTACATCATCCAGCAAAAGGACAGGATACTCCCCGGAAACCTCTTTTACATATTCGATTTGTGAGATTTTAAGCGCAAGGGCGCAGCAGCGCTGCTGTCCCTGAGAAGCAAAAGACCTGCTGTCCGCGCCGTTTATATAGGTTTTTAAATCATCCCTGTGGATGCCTATTCCGGTACTTCCCTGCATAATATCTTTAAATCTGCGTTCTTTAAGACTTTTTAAATAAAAATCTTTTACAGTTTTAAATGATTTTTCTTCCGGATAATATAATTCTCCATTATTTCCTTTTACTTCATATTTTATTTCCAGTGAATCTGTCTTATTTGAAAGATTATAGAAAGCAGGTATGGAAATTTCTTTAAGTCTTTTAATATTTTTTAATCTTTTTATTAAAATTTTGGTTCCTGTTTCGGAAATTTCTTCATCCCACGGATCAAGCTGTTCCTGCATCTGATTTTTTTCACGGATTACTTTTAAAAGAGAATTACGTTGCTTTATGAGTCTCCTGTAACGAACAAGCAATTCATAATAAGTTGGATCTGTCTGGGAAATCTCCATATCCATAAAACGTCTCCGTAAGGCCGGATCACCTTTTATTATCTGAAGATCTTCCGGTGAAAACATTACAGTATTTAAAAAACTGTAATGATCTTTTGCTGTAGTTTTTTTTCCATCTATTTTTATTTCTTTATAAATTTTTCCATTATCCCAAAATCTTTTTATTTTTATTGAATGCACTCCATCTTCTTTTTGAAAATCAGAAAAAACAGCCATACCTTCAGCGGAAAATTTCATCATTTCATCTTCTTTATTTGTACGGTGACTTAAACCAAAAGAAGAATAGAAAATACTTTCTAAAATATTGGTCTTTCCCTGTCCGTTTTTTCCATAAAATACTGTTACCGTATCTTTAAAATCTACATAACAGTCTTCATAATTACGGAAATTTAAAAGATGCAGTTTATTTATCTTCATTTTAGAAAATTACTCTTACAGGCGTTACGATATATATATATTCTTCATTGCTTGTGGGTTTGATACAAACCGGACTCAGGGAATTATTCAAATTAATTTCTGCTTCTTCCGTTTCCAAATTTTTCATAATGTCCATAATATAAGCAGCGTTAAATGCAACATTAATCGGATTCCCTTCCGTCTTACAGGAAATAATTTCTTCACCTGTACCCACATCCGGACTGCTGGACATTACTTTTATTTCATTAGCGTTTATGCTGATTTTTACAATACTGTAATCATTTTCACTGCCGCTGCAAAGACTCATACGGCTGACAGCTCCGGCCAGATCTTTAACATTGACCTTAGTTTTAACCGTAAACTGAGGAGGAATTACTCTCTTATAATCAGGAAATTTACCTTCAATAAGCCGGGAAACCACAGACCATTTTTCAATTTTAACCATCAACTGATTATTAAGAATAGAAAAAGTTACTTCCTGAGGCAGTTTACCATTTAAATTTTTATTAATTTCCTTTAAAACCACAGAAGGAATGATAACGCTCATATCAGGCGCGTTCTCTGCATCCAATGAACGGATCGCAAGCCTGTGGGTATTGGTGCCTACAAAGGTAATTTTACTATCTTTAATTTCGCATAAAACACCTGTAAATAAGGGACGGGCAGAATCTGTTGAGCAGGCAAAAGCTGTCTTTTTGATCAGTTCTTTAATTTTTTCTTCTTCCAAAACAAAAGACTGTTTAGCTTCAATGGAAGGGTATTTAGGATACTCATTTACGTTCATCAATAATATTTTATAATCCGCTTTTCCGGATTGAAGACGTACGTTATTATCATTTTCAAATTTTGTAACTTTTACTGTTTCTCCGTTAAAATTACGGACTAAGTCATTAAAGCGGGATGCAGCAATTACAATTTCACCTGATTCTTCTACTTCTGCATTAATTTCATTGCTCATGGAAAGGTTTATATCCATGCCTTCCAATCTTAGCGTATTATTTTTGGCAATTATATGCATTCCTCCGAAAATAGGTGTGCTGGGCTTGGCTGCAATGGCTGGCATTACAGACTGTACTGCTTTATTCAACTCTGTGGTTACGCATGTAAATTTCATTTGTTAACATTCCTTTCTTTTTTGTTCTTTTATGTTTTTTATATTAAAATTTTTAATCGTAATAGTAAACATTGTGTACTGTGTGGAAAAGTGTTTCAGATAAGCTTTTTTTAAGCATGACTTACTGTGTATAAGTTGTTCATACTGTGTAAAAAATATAAACATTATCAACGTTAGTTAAAGTTATTCACATTTATGCACATTGCAATAACAGATTATTAACATTTTTTTCACAATAATGCGTAGAGAAAGGATAATCAAATGGAACGAATCTGTTCTTCAAATTTTTCCATGAGACTGTTAAAACTTCTGTCTTCTTTTCGCATTTTTTCTATTTTTTCATAGGCATGAATTACTGTAGTGTGGTCCCTTCCACCAAAAGATAAACCTATTTTTGGAAGGGAAGCATCTGTCATTTTCCTGCACAGATACATAGCGATTTGTCTGGGTAAAACAATGTTTTTAGGTCTTTTTTTACCAATTAAGTCATCTGTTTGCAGGCTGTAAAATTTGCAAACATGATTGATTATTTTTTCAATTGTTATATTTTGACGTGTATTGGTAGCAAAATCCCTTAGTACAGTTTCAGTTACTTTCATATCTATGGGAAGATGCATAATACTTGCATAAGCTACTATACGGTTAAAAGCTCCTTCAATCATACGGATATTGTTATCAATACTGGTAGCAACCGTCTGGATTACCTCATTTGGCATATCTATATTTTCTATTTCTGCTTTTTTGCGAATGATAGCAATGCGGGTTTCTAAATCAGGCGGCTGAATATCTACCGTAAGACCGCTGGCAAAACGGGAACGTAATCTTTCTTCCAGTTTATCCATACTTTGAGGATTCCTGTCGCTGGAAATTACAATCTGTTTATTTGATTCTTTCAGCGCATTAAAAGTATGGAAGAATTCTTCCTGGGTCCTTTCCTTGTTTTCCAAAAACTGGATATCGTCAATAATAAGACAATCAATAGTGCGGTATTTTTCCTGAAAATCTTTCACTGTATGATTTTGGATAGCATTAATAATTTCATTGGTAAAGGTTTCGCTGGTTACATATCTTACTTTAGCGCTGGGATAAGCTTCTAAAATAGCATTACCGATGGCATGCATAAGATGGGTTTTTCCAAGACCGGAATTCCCATAAATAAATAAAGGATTATAAATATTACCGGGATCATTAGCTACTGCCTGGGCTGCCGCCGTGGCAAAGCGATTGGAATTTCCTACCACGAAAGTATCAAAACGCTGTCTTTTGTTGATATTGCTTTCAAAAGCGATTGCTTTTGTTTTATCTTCATCAGAAAAAAGATTTTTTTCTTTATAATTTTCTTTGGGAACATCTAACTTATTTTGGTTTTCAACGTCAAGTTCAATGCTTATGTTATTATTATTGGTAATTTCATTAAGAGCAGCTAAAATGATAGACAAAAAATTCTGTTGGATAGCAGAACGCAGGGTAGTGCTGGGTACAGTACAGTAAATTACGTCATTATCCAATTTGACAGGATTAATCTGCCGGATGTACATATCCATATTGGATTCACTGGTGGCATGACTTAACTTATCTGTCAACTTATCCCAGATATGAGATAAATCAAACGTTTCCATGAAGCATTTCCTTTCTTAAAAATTTACTCTTTATTTTACCATAAAACTGACAAAAATGAAAGTTATCCACAGGATATAAAATGATTAAATTTGTGAAATATTGTTAAATCCTTGACACTGTAAGGGGTTTTTAGTATAATTCTGTCAGCTATCAATTGAAATCGTTAATATAGAGATTGATAAGACCATGGAATGAAGGAGGTAAGCACTGTGAAACGTACATTCCAGCCCAATAATCTGAGAAGAAAAAGAACGCACGGTTTCCGGAAAAGAATGGCTACACTGGGTGGCCGCCAGGTTCTGAAAAGAAGACGCTTAAAAGGCAGAAAGAAATTGTCTGCATAACTTTAGAATAAATAGGCCGCGTAAGTGGCCTATTTTTTCCATGTAGACAGGAGTATGGATGCAATGAAAGAATTCACTTTTCCCAAATCCAATAAAATCAAAGCAAAGAAAGAGTTTCAGAATGTGTATGAAAAAGGACATTCTGTGGTGGACGGTTTAGCTGTTTTCTATGTATTGCCCGGTGAAAATGAAAAAATTAAAATAGGTTTCGCTGTGGGTAAGAAAGTAGGTAACGCCGTTATTCGCAATCACGTAAAGCGCATGATGCGCGAAGTCTTTCGCATGCATAAAGAGGAATTGAAAAATAATTTTAAGGTGGTTTGGGTAGCCCGGAAGCGGCTGGCGCAGGCAGATTTCAAAACGTATGAAAGAGTATTTTTGAGACTGGCGAAACGGGCAGCATTGCTGCAGCAGGAGTTATAATGGAAAAGAGCATCAATTACATTATCAAAACAATTCTTGTTTCCCTGATTCGTTTTTACCAGTTATGCATATCCCCGATGTTAGGTAAAAACTGCAGATATTATCCAACCTGTTCCCAATATGCAATAGAAGCAATTGAGAAGAAGGGGATTTTCAAAGGCTGCTGGATGGCGGTCAAACGAATCTGCCGCTGCCATCCCTGGCATGCCGGGGGATATGATCCTGTTAAATGAAGTGCATATCATTAAAGGAGTGAAAAATTGGAATTCATATCGAATCTGATTATCCAGATCATCCAGACTATCTATCATTTTTTGGAAAGTATTGGTTACCCGAGTTACGGTCTGGCAATCGTACTGATGACCATCATTATTAAAATAGTCCTGTTCCCTCTGACTAAAAAACAGATTGAGTCTACCAGGGCGATGATGAAAATCCAGCCCAAGATGGATGAAATCCGGAAAAAATACAAAAATGATCCCACAAGGTTAAACCAGGAACTGGCCAAGCTGTACAAAGAAAATAATATGAACCCCCTGGCCGGCTGTCTGCCGTTATTGATCCAGATGCCAATCCTGTTCGGTATGTATTATAGTATCAGAGGTTTAAAAGATCACCATGAAGTGCTTGGCAGTTTTTTATGGGTACCGGAAATCAGTAAATCGACTAATGAAATAATTGAAGGTCTTTCTTTTACGGATCCTCAGTATTTATTAGCATATGTTTTACCGCTTGTATCTGCTTTTACCACATATATCCAGGCCAAGCAGACCATGCCTAAAAAGAATCCAAATGATAAACAGCAGGACGGCGTGATGGGTATGATGCAGGGGCAGATGATGACATATTTTATGCCTCTGGTAATCGGTGTTTGGAGTTTAAGTTTCCCTTCCGCTCTGGTCATCTACTGGATCACTATGAATATTATGCAGATTGCCCAGCAGGCGTATGTCAACAAACAGATGGATAGCAAAAGATAGCAAAAAATGTTAACGGGTTTTTAAATAAGGAGTAAAAAATGAATGTAGAATCTGTAGGTAAAACGGTAGAAGAAGCGTTGGAAGCTGCGTTGAAAGAATTGAACCTGAAAAAAGAGGAAGTTGACTATACTATTCTTGTGGAACCCAAAAAGGGTTTTCTGGGTTTTGGGAAAAAAGAAGCTAAAATACTGGTGACTCCGAAAGCGGATACAATTTCC
>JAFZRP010000030.1 GCA_017619795.1 Treponema sp. | reverse complement strand
TCCGGTTGATTCTGATATTCAGGGCTTTATTTCCGAAAGCGGACTTGAGTTTATGGGACGAATAAATAATCCTGTGGCTCCTGGCGAGCGTGTAGATTTCCCTATGATTATGAACGGCAGAAAGCTTGCTCTTGAAAAAGAAACTAATTCTGCAAAGGCTCCTGAACAAAAGGGCAGCTTTTCTGCAGCCGGAGATATTCTTAGTGCGCTTAAGGGTGAACTTGAAAAAATGGAGCTTTCTCCAAATAAAAAGTAAACGCTTAAAAATAAAATCTGTCAGCGTGTTATTCTTACAAAAGAACAGCTTGCAATTGCCAGTGTAAAAACAGAAATTCTGGAAGCAGATGGAATGGATTATCTTGGAAAGGTTCATTTGTTTGAAGCGGCAATAAAGGCGGAAGATATAATGGAAATTACGCTGCCGCAATATAACAAGCCTTCTGAGTATTTTACTGTGGTTGGAAAGCCGCTAGGAATTATAAAACAGTATGCGGATTCAGTAGTAAAGCTTGAGGTATTCCCGGAGCGTAATGTAGAGAATCTTGTTGTAAGTAAAATGACACATGTAAAGAGACTTAGAGTTTAGTTCAAAAGCTCAAGGTTCTTTTTAATCAATTCACAGCGCTGTTTTACACAGTCTACACTTCGAAGAGCATCCCGTGGAGTATTGAAAACATAATCGAGCAATTTTTCTACTGTAGTTGTTGCAACGTGCATTCTTGTGTCGCTGGAAGCATAGTAAATGTAGATAGTGCCATCGTGTTCAATTGCGCCGTTTGTGAAAACAACATTGCTTACATCGCCGGTTCGTTCGCTGCCAAGAGGAACTAAGAAAACACCGCCTGGTTCTGCAATTACTTTTGACGGGTCTTCGAGGGATGTTGCGTAAACATAAAGCACATATCGTAAGCCGGCAGCTGTGTTTCTAACACCGTGAGAAATATGAATCCAGCCGCGGTCGGTTTTAATTGGAGTTGCACCGGCTCCGTTTTTAGCTTCTGTGATTGTGTGATAGATTCTCTTTGAAATAATTTTTTCATCATCAATTACTGCATTTGTAATATCATCACAGAGACCAAAGCCTATTCCTCCACCGCTGCCGGTTTCTATAAAGCCGTCCATTGGTCTGGTGTAAAATGCATATTTACCGTTTACAAACTCAGGATGAAGGCAGACATTTCTCTGCTGCGGTGATTTTTTTGTAACAAGGTTTGGTAGTCTTTCCCAATGCTCTAAATCCTTTGTGCGTACAATTCCTGCTGCTGCGACAGCCGCACCTAAATCTGCACTTGTCTTGTCCTTAGATTCCGAACAGAAAACTCCGTAAATCCAGCCGTCCTCGTGCTGAGTAACACGCATGTCGTAAACGTTTGTTTCTTCAGGACAGGTGTCTGGCAGCAGAATAGGGTAGTCGCGGAAACGGAAGTTATCTATGCCGTTAGGGCTTTCTGCAACTGCAAAAAAGGATTTGCGGTCGTTTCCTTCCACACGGCAGACAAGGCAGTATTTTCCATTAAGATAAATTGCGCCGGAATTAAACACGCAGTTTATGCCAAGCCGCTCCATAAAGAAAGGATTTGTTTCCTTACAGAGATCATATTTCCAGGTAAGAGGAACGCTGTCTCTTGTAAGGATAGGATATTTGTAACGGTCGTAGATACCGTTGTAAAAAGCTGTATTAATTTCGTTTTTGCGGGAAAGCAGTTTTTCCTGTTCTGCTTTCAGTTCAAAATATTTTTCGTGAATCATAATATGCTCCGTAATTTATTTGCGTCTAACCTCAAATTGTTTTTCCGTACTCTTTGGCTTAGATTCTTCCAACTTTTTGTATTTTAAGTACAGTTTTTCCTGGGCCTGGATCGCTTCGGTTTTGCGTTTGCGCTCTGATGGTTTTAGAATTGGAACCCATTCGCCGTTGGACTTGAGTTCCATGGCGTTGGTGTTATCTTCAAAGTAGGTGTCTAGAATTGATTTTACGTCGGCAAAAACGGCTTTGTCCAGAATCGGGAACATAAGCTCAATTCGGCGGTCGAGGTTGCGGCTCATCAAGTCGGCACTTGAACAGTAAAGTTCAGGAGCTCCGCCGTTCTGGAAGTAGAAGATTCTGGAGTGCTCAAGATAGCGGTCTACAATAGAAATAACTTTTATGTTTTCGCTGAGTCCTTTTACGCCCGGTACAAGCATACAGATTCCGCGGATATTCAGCAGAACCTTTACTCCTGCCTGACTTGCTTTGTACAAAGCGGCAATAACTTCTTCGTGGGTAAGAGAGTTCATCTTTGCAATTATCAAGCCTGGATTTTCTGGTGTGCTGCGGTCAATTTCGCGCTGAATCATATTAAGAATGCGGGCTTTGATTGTTACAGGAGCCATTCCAAGATAATCCATTTTCTGCAAAGTAGAATAACCTGTTACAAGATTAAAGAAGCTTGTAGCATCGTTTGCAATTTCCGGGTTTGCAGTAAAAAGCGAAAGGTCGGAATAGAGCTTTGCGGTTTTTGTATTGTAGTTACCTGTTGCAAGGTGAACATAACGTCTGATTGTGTCGCTTTCACGTCTTATTACCATAAGGATTTTTGCGTGTACTTTAAGGTTTACAAGTCCGTAGATTACGGTAACACCGGCTTGTTCAAGCTCGTTTGCCCAGGCGATGTTTCTCTCTTCATCAAAGCGGGCTTTAAGCTCTACAAGAACAATTACCTGCTTTCCCTGCTGTGCGGCTCGTTCAAGCGCTGTAATTATAGGAGAGTTGCGGCCGGTGCGGTAGAGTGTCATTTTTATTGCAAGAACATCAGGATCATCAGCAGCATCGGAAAGGAACTTAACTACAGGCTCGTAGCTTTCGTACGGAACGTGGAGTAGCTTGTCGTGAAGCTTGAGGGTGTCCCAGTAAGGCTCTTCTTCCGGCAAATCGTGAGGATAAAAATGCTGCCACTTTTCAAAGCTGAGCTTTTCATCTTCATCAGCATCGCGAAGAACCATAAGTCCACATGGATCTACAATTCCTTCTACTTTATAAATATCCTCAGGTTTAAGCTCCAGCTTTTCCATAAGGAAGTTCAAAAGCTTTGTACTTGTAGTGTTGCAGGTCATCTGTACCGGGAACGAAGATTTTCGCTGAATAAGAACATCTTCCATTGCGTGAATAAAGTTTGTTCCAGAATCCTCGTCTACGGCAAAATCTGCATCGCGGGCAACCTTAAAAATCATTGCTTCCTCTTCAGTAAAGCCCGGGAAAAGCTGTGTTCCATAAAGCGAGATGATGTCGTCTATAAGTGCAAACTCTTTGTTCTTTTTAGAGGTAGCCGGTAACCAGTAGATTTTCTGCAAAACAGAAGGGATTTCTACAAGAGCAATCCGTGGCTTATCATCATCACCCTGCAATTCTATTGAGTTTGTTTTAATACCGGTGATTGGTTTTAAAAGAAATGCAGCATACACAGCAAGATTTTTAATATGCGGAAAAGCTTGTGTATCTGTTCGAAGCGGAGTAAGCAACGGATAGATTTCTGTACGGAAAAGATTTTGAATGTACTCGGTCTGCTGAGGAGTGTAGTTTTCAGGTTTGACGTAGACAAGGCCTTTATCTGCTAAAGAAGGAAGCACGTCGTTCATAAGACAATTCTGCTGCTCCCGAATAATCTGATGGGCGCGGGCAGAAATACCGTTTAAAAGCATCTGCGGAGTAAGGCCTGAAGCATCGGCTTTGTCCGGGTCGGAATCGAGCATTCGCTTTGTTGCCGCTACACGAACCTGAAAAAACTCGTCAAAGTTTGAGGTTACGATTGTAAGGAACTGAAGCCTCTCCATAAGGGGAAGATCTTTTCGCAGCGCAAGATGAAGAACTCGTGCGTTAAATTCAAGCCACGATAATTCCCTGTTAAAAAATCTATTTTCCATAAAATAACTCCTGAATTAAATCACAACAAAATCACCTTGTAGCCGAATACGCTTTCAAACATTCCGGATTTTTCGGACATGGCGATTTTTTCAAGCACTGTGTTTTTTGTGTTCATTGTCTTTATATACATTGTGTTCTGTCGTATTTCGATTTTAAAATCAGAGAACTGCTGGATGTGTCCGCGGTCCATTGCATCTGCAATTCTGAGGATTGCTGTAAGCTTTAAGATTGTCATTCGGTCGGAGCGTGGAAGCATTGTAAAGCTTTCCTCATCTTGTGGAATCGAAGTACCCTTGTGGTACTTTGCAATCAACGAAACTATGTTGTTGTCCTTGCGCGAAAGTCCGAAAATTTCCGAGTTTTTGATGATGTAGCAGCTGTGCAGGTTGTGGTTGTCAAAACGGATAAAGGAACCGATGTCGTGAAGGATGGCGGCTGTTTCCAAAAGAGTTCGGGCATAATCATCGAGCGCAATTTCTGTTTTAAGGGAATCGTAAATCTTTGCCGCTATCATGCGTACACATTCGGCATGATTTTCGTCTCCGTGATATTTGCGAAGAAGGTTCTTGGCAGAAGCAATAATCTGCATGTTGAACTCGTTCTGCAGCTCTTCATTTTTTGTAGATACTTGACTCAACAGGATTCCGTTCCGGATATTTGTTTCTGGAACAAAAATTGTCTGCGTTTTTGTAAGGTGGATAAACATGTTGTAAATCAAAAGACTTACCTGCAGCGTTTCTGCTTCGCTGTACGGAATCTTAAAGCGTGCAACACATTCATCTACAGAATAAGACTGAATATCCTTTACAAACTCAGAAAAATCTTCCTTATTAATTTCCCACAGGAACGTAGAAATCGGGTGACCAATAAGAAGGGCAGCGAGCGTTACATCTGGTCCTACGGCTATAAACTGCTTTACGTCAGAAAGGTCAAGCTCACTTTCAAGAGAACCCTTTGTGTTATTGATTGATTCCTGAATAAAGCGCTGAATGTCGTCGTAGGAGCTTGTGCGGTTTTTCATCTGCTGTTCAATACGGACTGTTCCCAAACGGAGCGAGTGTACACCCGCCATTTTTCCGTTGGAAATCATCATCATTTCTGTAGAACTTCCGCCTACAACAAGAATTACTGTATCGTCTGTTTTAAAATCTATCGGCTGGTCTTTAATGCATTCAGAAACAGCCAGATACATAAGCTTGTTTTCTTCAATTCCATCAACAAGATGTACGCTGAAGCCTGTCTGGGTAAAGATTCGGTCCATTACAGGGTCGCAGTTTTTAGCATCGCGGAAGGCACTGAGGGCATAGCACGGTGTTTGTGAAGGTTCAATTCCCCAGCCTGCAAGCTGCTCTTTATAGCGGTTGAGAATCTGAATAAGCTTGTTCTGAAGTTCCTGACTTATTACTCCGTTTGTAAAAACATCGCGCCCAATTGCAAGAGGCATGTCGGAACGGTCGAGAATATTCTGTTTTCTGTCGTCAGTAAACTCGGCTACAAGAAGACGAACCCCTGTAGAACCGATTTCAATGACTGATTCATGGGTTGTCATTTTGCAGTCTCCGGCTCGCTAAAGTTTGTCTATAAGCATTGAGCATTTTCCAGAAGGTATTGGCAAGGTCTTTTTCTTCTGGTCAAGGATATTGATTGTAAAGTAATACAGCTTTTCGCTTTCCATTTGGATTTCCCAGCCTCTGTTACTCTTATTGCTAAGGATTGTAATAAGGTTGCGTTTAAGCGAAAGATTTTCAATTCCCATAATCTCAAGGTTCGGAATTATCCAGTCAACTGTTTTTCTAGGTAAGCTTATTGAAAGACCAATTACGTTTTCTATCATCAATGCGATTGTAGAAAGCGCAGCGGTAATCAGATAGCGTTTTCGAGGGAAAATCTGTCCGTCCGGAAGCTTAGATGGCTTTGCGTGACCTTCCTTGTTTGGAAGATATGCTTCCCAAAGATCGCCAGGCTCCTTGTTTTCGTTTGGCATAAGGGCTTCAAGTACATAGTACAAATGGCGGATTGCACATTCGCGTGCAAGCTCGTACTGGGCGTATTTTTCAAGACCCTTTATTACCATAAAGTTGAAGGCTGGAATTACACTGCCACAATATCCGTTTCCATCCTCGCTGAACTTTGGATTGTCTGCGCTGATACACGGGAACGGATGCTCTGTACCAAAGGATTTAGGATCGTTCAAGTGAGCAACAAGGCAGTCTGCTTTATCTGCATTCGGGATTTCGGCAAGCATTGTCCAGTAAGCGGCAATTGTTTTAGCCGGGAGCTGCTTCTGATTTGCGTCAAGATCGTAGTAGAAGCCTGTATCATTATCCCACATAAGAGAGTTGATTCTTGTTTTGATAGAGAAATACATTCGCTTGTACTGGAAGCTCAAATCTTTGTCGTTAAGAATATCGCCAAGAGCCGACATATACGAAGCATTTATTGCCATGCACGCATTAAAATCAACAGGATAAACAACATTTTTACGTGGAGCATTTACCATTGTGCTTACAGCTGCCGGAACTGCATACAAACCGTTTTCCTGCTTAAAAGAAGTGTCCAGCCAGGTCATATATTTCTGAAGATATGGAATAACTTCTTTAATACGTCGTTTATTTGCAGATTTGTGATAAAGATTAAACTCAGCCCAGGCGAAAAGCGGAAGTCCAAGTCCGTCCGGGTTAGCGGCATCTATAACCGGCTGATCTGTTGTAACATCATATTTACAGCGGATAGCTCCGTTTGGTTCCTGACGTGCATAGAAATAATCTATATTCCTGCATACATCAAAGTTTCTGTTGGAATATACTAAGAAAAAAGATGAAAAAATAGATTCAAACTGATTAATTATCCTTTTATCGTTTTCAGGATAAATAAAGAGACCTTCTGTATCCTGTTCTCCAGTTTTTGGGTTTAACCAGAAAGAAGAAACCCAGGACCAGGTTTTATTATAAATATCCACAAAATCTTGATCATAAAAGTGGATTTGAGGAAAATCGTGTTTATTCACAAGTACTCCTAATGCACATTTTAAAATAGAGGGAGCTCCAAAAGTAAAAACTATGAAACTCAATCACACTTTGTTCTATAAGTATAACATAGAATTTATTAAAGCGTGAAAAAAATTGAAAATATTTTTATTTTTTTACGGAAAAAAGCTTAAATTGCGGCAAGTCCCAGCTTTATGTCTTCAATAATATCGTCGATATTTTCAAGACCACAGCTGAAGCGTACCATTCCGCCGTCAATTCCTGCTGCAACAAGCTGTTCGTCTGTAAGCTGACGGTGAGTTGCACTTGCCGGATGAAGAACACAAGTCCTTATATCTGCAACATGAACCTCGTCAATTGCGAGCTTGAGTGCATCCATAAATCGAACTGCCGCTGAACGGCCGCCCTTTATGCTTATGGAAATTACACCGCAGGTTCCGTTTGGAAGGTATTTTTTTGCTCTTTCGTAATATTTGTCGCCTGGAAGACCTGGATAGCTTACGCTTGCAATCTTGTCTGAAGATTTAAAGAACTCTGCAACCTTAAGTGCGTTCTGGCAATAGCGTTCCATTCTTATAGGAAGAGTTTCCAGACCGAGGTTTAAGTAGAAGGCACTCTGTGCAGCAGGGTAACAGCCGAAGTCTCTCATAAGCTGAGTTCTGGCTTTTACGATGTAAGCAGCTTTTCCAAAATCGCCTACGTATCTAAGTCCGTGGTAGCTTTCGTCCGGTTCAATCATATCTGCAAACTTTCCGGTTGCTTTGTATGCTTTTTCCCAGTCAAAGTTGCCTGAATCTACAATTGCGCCGCCACCCTGAACTGCGTGGCCATCCATATATTTTGTTGTTGAATGAACTACAACATCAGCCCCCCATTCAAACGGGCGGCAAAGCACAGGAGTTGCAAACGTATTGTCTACGATAAGAGGCACGTTATTTGCGTGTGCAGCTTTTGCCCAAACTTCAAAATCAAAAACGGTAAGGGCAGGATTTGCAATTGTTTCTCCAAATACACATTTTGTGTTTGGTTTGAATGCAGCCATAATTTCGTCGTAAGAAGCGTTTACATCTACCCAGATACATTCAATTCCAAGCTTTTTTAATGTAAAACCAAAAAGGTTTATTGTTCCGCCGTAGATGCTGGAGCTTGCAATAAAGCTGTCGCCTGCGGAACAAAGATTAAGTATAGAAATAAGGGAAGCTGCCTGTCCGCTTGAGGTAAGCATACAGCCAACGCCGCCTTCAAGGTCTGATATTTTTTTCTCAACACAATCGCAGGTAGGATTTGCAAAACGAGAATACATAAACTCGGTAGGTTTATCAAAAAGGGCTGCAACGTGGTCGCAGGAGTCGAACCTGTAGGTTGTGCTCTGTACTATAGGCATTACGCCTGGTCCGCCGTTTTCCGGCTTATAACCTGAATGAAGACATTTTGTTTCAACTTTCATAATATACCTCTGAATAATTTCTATGAAGTATAGCAGAATTAGAAAATAAAGTCCAAAGATATATTTATATATAGAAACAGAATGAGTAAAATACAGGACAAAGTCGTGGGAATATTGTAGAATATTTTATAGAATACAAAAAAGTATATGAAAAAGGTGGATAATGATTATGAATAAAAAAAGTAAATCTATTTTTCTTGCTGCAATTGCGGCAATTTCTCTTATTTGTACCTTCGGGTGTAAAAAAGATGCTGATATTGACGGCTTTAATTCCTATAATCTGCACGATGTAACAGGACTGGTTGTTGTAAACGGTTCCAGTCTGAAAAAAAAGCTCGGCGATAACTGGCTTAGTATAGATATAAAAAACAGAGAAGCTCAGGTGGAATCAGCAGCTGAACAGGAACAGGAGCCGTCTGTCTCTTCTGAATATGAATATATAGAACATACTGTGCCGTTTATTCCGACTGAGCTACCGGTTGCGGGAGAAGTGGAAGCAAGGGAAGTTGTGGATTCAAGAGAAGAAAGGGCTGCTAAGACTGTAAAGCCTACAAAGTATGTTCTTGGCGAACCCCATACATTTTCCGATTCAGATCCGCAGTTTATAGGAAAAGCAAGAAATGCAGTAATGACATACGAAGGAGAACATTGTTATATCTGGACATTTAAGGATGAGCCGAATGATTCAAAAATGAGTGATGATGAAATAAAGGCCTTTGCAGAAGCTTTTGACAAAATCTACCTTAAGGAAACTGCTTTATGTGGAGAGACCTTTAAGGGAGATGTAGCCTCAGGTTTGTACAATGTCATCACTCCGGATGAAAAAGTCTCTCTTGTACTTTATGATATTGGCTCTGATTTGGGACGTGGAGTTTTTTATGGATATTTTTCTCCATCTATGTATTATACAAACCAGTCGGGAGAAAATGCGATGGAGGCTATTTTTGTAGACTCTTATTTTGCAAAGCAGGAAAAGATTTTCCCGGCGCTTATTTCTACCGTTGCGCATGAGTTTAATCATCTTTTGAACTATGTCCAGAAGTCGTTAAAATATGGATTTGCCTGCGAAAGCTGGTATACAGAAATGCTTTCTATGATTACAGAAGATTTTTTGATGGAAGATTTAAAAATTGATCTTTCCAATTCGCCACAGAGCAGACTTATTGCTTTTGTAAACAAAGGCTACAATTGCGGTTTTAAAAACTGGCATTTTAACGATTCTTTAACACAATATAGTTATGGAAATGCGTATGCCTTCGGGGCATTTCTGGCACGTAATTATGGTGGAGCCACCCTTATTCAGGAGATTGCTACAAATGAGTTTGTAAATGAAGAGTCTGTAGTAGAAGCCGTAAATAAAATAAACGGAACAAATCTTTCTTTTGATGATTTAATCAAACTATTCACCGCAATTCTTTATAATATTGATAATGATAATTCTGCTTTACCGTCTTTGAATAAAGACTGGTCTGGTAAAATTACGGGCAAGGACGGTCTGGAATATGATTTTTCTTTAACAAAAATCCATCCTTCTTGTTTTGAAGAAATTGTTAAAGAGCCGATTGTTATAAAGTTTAATGATGTGAATAAGCTTTCTGATGCTGAATTAGATTCTTATGGCTTCTTAGCCTTTAAGTTTGATGGAAAAACAGACTTAAAGCTTAGATTAAAAGATTTTCTGTTTTATACATATTATTAAATAAAAAAAGGTGATTGAACTTTGAAGTGTATTTCAACTTGTCAATCACCTTTTTTTGCGTCTATAAAAACGTTTTTTAATTATTGTGCAGTATTTGCAGGGATTGGAACATAAATTATATTTACGAGATCTTTGTTGTCAAAATTTTCACCATAATCTGCATAAATCTGAAGTCCGAATCGGATAATCATGTCATCGTCAATTGTGAATTTTAAAGTACCTTCTTTGTAGTAATCCTGATCTGGAGTAGAAGCCTTCAATTCATCTGCAAGAATTACGTCATGTGTTGTAGTACTAGTAAGAAGCTTCCAGTAATTTGCTGCAGAACTTGTATCCACAAGATTTACCTTTATGTTGTGAAGATCATAGTTTGATTTAATTTTATAAGGAATCTCTACAGTATCACCTTTCTTAACTTTGTCGTGATTCAGGTAATATTTTAGATTTACTACAGCTTGCTGTGTATTTGGGTTATATTCACTGTTATCCTGAAGTTTTACAGCATATTCTTCCTTAAGATCTTCTGATAATTTCAATACATAATTATGAGGATGTGTTGTTGGAGACTTTATTGTTGAGAATTGAATAGAGTATCTCTTTAAGTAATTGCCTTCTGTATCACGAAGATAAAGCTCTTCTTTATTTACATCAGGGCCTTCTTCACAGAAAGAAAAAGAATAACTTGTATCATAAGTCAAGAAAACTTCAAATCTATAGGTATAATCATTTACCCAGCCGGCATAATATATTTCATCGGCTGTGTCATCAAAGCGCCAGAAGGTAGAGTAGTTTCTGTCCATTGCCTTGCTAAAGCGTACGTCAATAACTGAAACCTGTGTAGGGTCAACATCAGTGGCACCGTTCTCAATTCCGATTACTTTTGTAACCTCAGGTAAAACAACCTCTGTATTATTCTTACAGGAACAAACTCCAAGAATTACAGCCGTAAGAGCCAAGCCTAAAAGTACTTTTTTTGTTTTCATTTTTTTATTCTCCTAAAAAAACATTTTTTAAATCAATTTTGATATTGATTTTGTTTAATATAACACAATAACAATATGTTTTCTATAAAATCTTGTTTTTTAACAGATTAATTAGGCAAAATCCCCTTATTTTTTAAATAAAATGCATTTTGATATTGAAAATACAAAAAAGTGGTTTATAATTAAAAAACAACAAAAAAATATTTCTAAAAATATTTGGAGGAATTAAATGAAGAAAATTTTATGCGTTGCAACAATGCTTATGACATTGGCTCTCGTTCTGACAGGCTGTGCGTCTGGCGGCGGAAAGAAAGATGCAGGTCCTGTATCTGTACATCCAAGAACTTACACATTCGATGTTATCGATGGTGGTTCAGATGTTCTTAATCTTACATTCAACACTTATGGTCCTAACTATCAGGTAGTACCTTATTTCACAAGCTTGGTTAAGAAAGACAAGCCACAGCCAGGTGATACAGTTACTTTCAAGATGAAAGCTGTTTCTGATGTAGATTTACCACTTCTTTTGGTATATCCATGTTCTACATCTCCTTCTTGGACTGGTCTTGATGATGGTAATGAAGACGCTCGTGTATTTGCACAGGACGTAAAAGCTGGTGAACCATTTGAGTGCGAAATCTCATTTGTTTTGGCTGCTAAGATGGGTTCTGACTTCTCTCTCTGTATGCAGTATGATAACGAAAGCCAGGCTGTAAAGACTGGTGGACCTTGTAAGCTTACTTTGGAAAGAATCTGTGAATCTACAGATACAAACAAAGAAGTTCCAGCAACTCCACACAATCCTAACGTAGTAGTAGCTCTCGACAAATACGCTGCATTCCTTGAGATCGCTACAAACCACCCATGGATCAACGGTGCTCAGGATATGTCTGTTATCTCTAACTACCAGAACGTTTCTGAAATCACACCTGCTTTCAAAGATGATCTTCCAATCGTAGGCGATACAGTAACTATTACTTGGACAGCTGTTTCTGATTCTGACGTAGATGTTATCTATGCTCGTCTCGTAGACAATTCTTCTGCTGCTAACTGGTGGAAAGAGCTCTGTCCAGATTTTAACGACAAGCTCGAAGAGAACTATGTTATTGCTAGAGACGTTAAAGCTGGTGAACCATTCCACGTAGAAATTACATTCCCAATCCAGGAAGCTCCTATTGCTCAGGTTTCTCTCTGTATGTGGTATGATGTTGGAAGTGCTCCAAATGCACCTTCAATCTTCAAGAAAGCTGCTATTGACGACGTAGCTCAGTAATTGGCGAAAGAAAAAGCGGGTTGGTTTTAGTCAACTGATTCCGCTTTTGCCTTGCAGTTTTGCGTAAAGCAAAACTGCACATCTGAACAAAGGCCCCGATTATTTCGGGGCTTTTTTTTATGCCCTTTTTGTGGTAGAATATATGGAAGAGAGTGTGTGGAGGCAATTAATCCATGAGAAAGTGTAAAAACTTTAATAATGTACTTTTTTTATCTGGACTTTTTTCGATTCTGCTTATGGCTTTTTTCACAAGCTGTGCTTCTACCGGAAAAGCTGCTGAACCTGCAGAAAAAACTAAAAAGAACGGACATCCCCGAGAATATATTTTGAACCCTTACGACGGGGCAAGAACACTGTCATTATCCTTTAATGAATACTATTACTGCTATGAAGGCAGAATTGATATGTGGAACTATCTTAAAAAAGATAAGCCTCGCGCAGACGATAAAATAATAATCAGGGGGAAATTAAAGTCCGACACAAGGATTCCTTGCCTTACCGTTTATCTGGAAGACGACAGTTATCTGGGAAATTACGGTACTGTTTTAAGCGGTATTAACCGTGTAATGGATATTCCTCAAGGTACATCTTATGATTTGAATCTTGCTTTTTCACTTTCTTCTGATTCTATTGGTGGTTTAAGTATTGTTTTTGCTTACGATGGAAATAGTTATGGAATGGGAGATTTCCTTAAGATAGGAAAGAGCGCAACTTTTACCTTTGAATACTGTGAAGAAGAAGAGTTTTTGACCACAAATACAAATGACGAAGTGCTTGCCGAAGAAGAGCTTGAGCGTCAGACTTTGAATGTTCAACTGGAAAAATGCATGCCGTTTATTGAAATTGCTACACGATATCCTATTGTAAACGGTGTTGAAGATATGACTATGGTAGATAACTATCAGGCTGTAGTTGATGTAACTCACGCTTTTGGAGGTTATCTTCCAAGAAAGGGTGATATTATAAATGTTACCTGGTCGGCTGTTACAAATAAAAGAATACGTCGTATTTATGCTCGACCTGTAGACTGTTCTCCTGCGGCAGGAGGCTGGCGTGAGCTTATAAATGTAGATTGGGATGATTTTGATGATTATATTATAATCAGTTCAGTAAAGCCGGATACGCCTTTTGTAGGAAACGTTTCTTTTGTACTTACAAAAGATGTTGTTTCTCAGTTCTGTCTTTGTATCTGGTATGATATTGGCGACGCGTGGCCGGATGGTTCAGCGATAATAAAACTTTCGAAATAGAAGTTTCGCGAAGCAAAACTATCACTATTTTTTGAAGATCTCTTTTACTAATGCCTTAATCGAAGTAATTTTTTGTGCTGCCTCATCATCTGGAGAGAAAACTCTATTAAAGCCAAGGCTTTCGGCAGTTTTTATTCTCTGTTTACTTTTCATTACGGGGCGGATTTCGCCTGCAAGACTAAGTTCTCCAAATATTGCAATGTGACTTTCGAGCGGTAAATCTGTTCGTGCTGAATAAAGAGCTGCGGCAAGTGCTGCATCAATGGAGCTTTCGGAAAGCTTTATGCCACCCGCAACATTTACATAAATATCCTGATCGGAAAAGCGTAAGCCGCATCTTTTTTCAAGAACAGCGGCAACTCTTGCAACCCGTCCGGAATCAATTTTTTCGCTGTACACACGTGAGACAGAAGCCTTTGCCGGTACAGTAAGGGCTTGAATCTCTACTAAAAATACACGGCTACCTTCAAAAACAGGAGTACATGCAACTCCAGCCGGTTGTTCCGTATTGCGCTTTGTTAAAAATAGTGATGAAGGATCGGTAACTGTAATAAGACCTTTTTCTGTCATTGAAAAAATGCCTATTTCGTCAACTGAGCCGAATCTGTTTTTCTGGGCATGCAGAAAGCGGATATCGTCATTATTTCGTTCAAAGGAAATAACTGTATCTACCATATGCTCCAGCGATTTTGGACCGGCAATAGTTCCTTCCTTGGTAACATGGGCTGTCATTATTAGGATGGCATCCCGCTCTTTTACCCAGGAGATAAACTCGTTTGCACAATATTTAAGCTGGTTTACGGTTCCTGGAATAAGCCCGGCAGATGCAGAATATATTGTTTGAATAGAATCAATTATTACAATTACAGGATTAAGGGCATCAAGCGCATCGAGAGTGTCTTCCAGGCGGGAAGTGCAGAGCAGCTGGATTTTTGAGCAGTCAGTTTCAAGTCTGTCGGCACGATCCTTTATCTGACCGGAGGACTCTTCGCCGCTTACATAAAGGATTTTCTGATTTTCGGAAAGATTTTTAGAGGCGCAGGAAGCGGTTTGCAAAAGAAGCGTTGATTTTCCAATTCCAGGTTCACCGCCTAAAAGGATTGCAGAACGCTTTACAGCACCACCACCTAAAACACGATCAAACTCTGGAATACCGGTGGATAGTCTTATATTTTCCTGTGCTTTTATAGTTGAAAGCTCAACAGGCTTTGCTTTTTCTGCTTCGGCATTTCCGCGGCCAGCAGGTGTAATTCTGTTTGTATCTATTATTATTTCTTCAAAGGAGTTCCATTCGCCGCATTCCGGACATCTTCCAAGCCAACGTGGCTGTGAGTAGCCGCATGCTGAACACTTAAATATTGTTGAACCGTTTTTCTTTGCCATTTCTTGCTGAACCTCTTATAAAAAAAATAACAATTATTTAATAAAATGTCAAAAAAGATATTGACATTTCTTCTGGTGTGTGTTAATTTATAGTTAGCTTGTAAATAAGCTGATAAACTCTCTCCGATGTCCACATAGTTGGACGGCAGGATTCCCTTTTAGTGTTACTGTTTGGGAATCCTGTTTTTTTAACCCCAAAATGTTTACTGGGGATTTTAAGGGGATTATCCCCTTAGGCGAGGGGGTAGCGGAAGCCACCGCAACGGAGTGAGGAGGCTGGAGCGCAGGGGGAGCCTTCCCCCACTTATCCACTAACTCCCTATCCCCTAAAACCTAACACCTATTCCCTATCCCCTAAATTGTAACCACTGTTCCTGCAGGCACCGACTTTGTGACCCAGGTATTACCACCGATTGTACATCCTTTACCGATTACTGTATTTCCACCGAGGATTGTTGCGTTTGCATATATTGTAACATCATCTTCAATTGTAGGATGACGTTTTTTATCCATAAGATTCTTTTTAACGCTGAGAGCTCCGAGTGTTACTCCCTGATAGATCTTTACGTTCTTTCCTATTATACAGGTTTCTCCTATAACAACACCGGTTCCGTGATCTATAAAGAAAGATTCACCGATTGTTGCACCAGGATGAATATCAATTCCTGTTTTTCCGTGAACGTGTTCGGTCATAATTCTTGGAATTACAGGAACTCCGTTTTCATAGAGGAAATGTGCAATGCGGTATACAAGAATTGCCTCTAAGCCAGGATAGGAAAGAACAACTTCTTCGTTGCTTTTTGCTGCCGGATCGCCGCTGAAGGCCGCATTTGTATCGAGCTGAATCTTTCGGCGGATTTCCGGTATTTCTTCTATAAGGGCAACGGCTGTTTTTTCTGCAAGCTTAAAGCAATGAGAGTCTGCAATGTTTATAACTTCTTTGTCATTGCAGGTTTGTGATTTTGTATAGATTAAGGCCTTCTGGATCTCGCGGGTAAGGTTTGCAATTATATTGTTTACCTTCTGTCCGATTATATATCTGATATTAACAGAATCAATATCTTCTGCGGTTCTGAAGCCCGGGAAAATTACCGACTGGATATCCGAAAGAATAGAAACTACATTCTGTCTGTTTGGAAAGTTTTCTGCATGATTCCTGTTTATAAGTCCGTAGCGGTCGTAAGAATCGAGGATTCCGTCAATCAGCATATCTATATTCATAAAAACCTCATTGTTTTAAATGATATGAGATAGTATCATAAATAATAGAAAAGTTCTATCTATAACCCTGCAATTGGGTAGGCGGAACGAGAAAATTACAAAAAAAAATGTAAATTTGAAGCGTTCTTTATTGACATAATTTCCTACTTAAATTATATTTCTAGAACGCACGTTTTCTATAAAGTTGTGTGGAATGTTGCAGTTGCCCCAGTAGCTCAGTAGGTAGAGCACCACATCGGTAATGTGGAGGTCTGCGGTTCGATTCCGCACTTGGGCTTTTAAGAAAACATTTGAGTTTTTGTTTACCGAAGATTTAGGAGATTAATATGGCTAGCAAGAAAAAGGGTGCTGTAGAAATCATTGCTTTACAGTGTACGGAATGTAAGAGAAAGAATTATACTACTTACAAGAACCGCAAGAATATCACTGGTAAAATGGAAAAAATGAAGTATTGTCCATTCTGCAGAAAGAGCATTATGCACAAAGAAACAAAAGCAAAATAAAATTGGTATTTGACTGTCAGGTTTCTGGCAGTTTGATATATAAAGGGCAGTAGTTCAGTTGGTAGAGCAGCGGTCTCCAAAACCGCCTGTCGTGGGTTCAAGTCCTGCCTGCCCTGTTTTTTTTAGAAGGAAATAATTATGTCTAAAGTAATTCAGTTTATTCGTGAAAGTAGAGCAGAATTGAAAAAGGTTGTATGGCCTACAAAAGAAGATGTATTGTCTTCTATCAAAGTTGTTCTTATTTCAACAATCATTATCGCTATTATTCTTGGCGCACTCGACTTAGGATTCTCTGAATTATTCCGCATTGTAATGAGATAGGACGGTCCTAATGTCAAGAAGCTGGTATATTCTTCATACTTACACAGGTTATGAAGGAAAAATCGAAAGAACAATCAGATCTTTGCTGGAAAAAAAAGAGATTGATTCGGATGTAGTTCTTGATGTCAAGGTTCCGGTAGAAGAAATCACAGAAACAAAAGATGGTAAGAAAAAAACAAGAAAGAATAATTTCTTGCCTGGCTATGTTATGATTGAGATGGATTTGCCGGAAATTGGCTGGAAGACAACCTGTTCACAGCTCAGACGAATCCAGGGTGTTACTGGTTTTGTTGGTACAAATCCAAATGTTCGTCCGGTTCCTATTTCAACTGCCGAAGCAAAAAATCTTCTTCAGCGCTCTGGTGTTATTAAGGGCGAAAAGCCTGTTTATACAAGACAGATGTTCAGCGTTGGTGATACAGTTAAAATTACTGACGGCGCTTTTGCTTCATTCTCAGGCACAATTAAAGAAATCAATCTTGAAAAGGAAAGACTTTCTGTTGATGTTCAGATCTTCGGAAGGCCTACTCCTGTTGAAGTTACTTTCTCTCAGGTAGAGAAAGGCTAGTTCTTTGTCAAAATCAGGGGTTTGCATCCCAAATGCAGACCGTAAAAATCCTGTTTTTGGGAGAGATGCACGTCCGTTGGACATAGGCATCTCGTTAGTAAGAAGTCTATATGGCTCTTACACACCAATATTGGGAGAAAAAAATGGCTACAAAAAAGGTTTCAGCTATTATCAAGTTGCAGTGTCCTGCAGGAGCGGCTACACCAGCTCCTCCAATTGGCCCGGCACTTGGTCCACATGGCGTTTCAGCACCTAAGTTTGTTCAGGAATTCAATGACCGAACAAAGACAATGGAACGCGGGCTTATTATTCCTGTTGTAATCACAGTTTACCAGGATAAATCCTACACATTCATTCTTAAAACTCCTCCAGCAGCAGTTCTTATCAAAAAGGCTTGCAAAATTGAAAAGGGTTCTGGAAATCCTCTTCGCGACAAGGTTGCAACTCTTTCTAAGAAGGATCTGGAAGAAATCGCAAAAACAAAGATGCCAGATATCAATGCTAACGATATCGAAGCAGCTAAGAGAATTATTGCCGGTACTGCACGCAGTATGGGCGTAGAGGTGGAGCAGTAATATGAAACATGGAAAGAAATATAAAGCAGCTGCTGCAAAGTATGATCTTTCAAAGAAATATGACGTTGCTTCAGCTTGTAAGATGGTTCAGGACATGAAATTTGCTAACTTCGACGAAACTGTTGAAGCTCACATTTCTGTTCGTCTTGAAAAGAATCAGACTGTTCGCGATACATTAGTATTCCCTAATCAGTTCCGCGGCGAAAAGAAAGTTCTTGTTTTCTGTAAAGAGGACAAGGTTCAGGAAGCTTTGGATGCTGGTGCTGCTTTCGCAGGTTCAGATGAATACATCGAAAAAGTAAAGGGCGGTTGGCTCGACTTTGACGTTTGTGTTGCTACGCCTGATATGATGAAGGATGTTGGTCGTCTTGGTATGGTATTGGGACGAAAAGGACTTATGCCTAACCCAAAAACAGGTACTGTAACTCCAAACGTTGCACAGGCTGTTGCTGAGTTAAAGAAAGGTCGTACAGAGTTCCGTGCCGATAAGGGCGGTGTTGTTCATATTGCTGTAGGTAAGTGTTCAATGGATGCAGATAAGATTGTTGAAAATATCAATACTCTTGTTACAGAAGTAGGACGCAAAAAGCCAGCAGGTTCTGCAGCAGGATTTATCCAGTCTGTTTCAGTTAGCTCTTCAATGGGTCCTGGCGTTTGGGTAGACTTCAAGGAAGGTGAATAATGGCAATCAGAGCAAAGAAAATACAGTCTGCTAAGACAGAAGCAATTGAAAGCGCAAAGAAAACATTATCAGAATACAATGATTTTATCTTTGCTGATTATCGTGGTTTGACAGTAGCTCAGATTACAGAGCTCCGTGGAAAACTCCGCGAAAAGAATGCTGTTCTTAAGGTTATGAAGAATAACTTTGCACGAATTGCTTTCGAAGAAATGAAGGTTGAGAATGTAGCTGATTATCTTAAGGGACCTACTGTAATTGCAATGGTGAATGAAGATTCAAACGAAGTTGCAAAGGTTCTCTTTGACTTTAAGAAAACAGCTCCAACTCTCGAAGTAAAGGGCGGAAGCATTGGTAAGGAAGTTTATGATTCAGCTAAAATCGAAGCTTACTCAAAAGTTCCTGGCAAGAAACAGCTTTATGCTATGCTTATGTCTGCAATGAACGGTCCAGCTCAGAAGCTCGCCGCTACATTGAAGGCTTATGCAGACAAAAAGGCAGCAGAGGGCGCAAACTAATCGCGCTATGCTATAAAAAGCCCGCTTGCGGGCGCATACACCTTCAGGCTTCATAGCTGTCGACTGTTGGTGTAAAAAAGGCAGAAGGCTTTGTTTAAGCCGAATCTGCACCCACTAAACGGTAATTCCGCAGTTACGGTAATCTCGTTAGTGGATAGATAACTAATTTATTATGGAGAAGACAATATGGCAGCTCTCACAAATGATCAGATTCTTGATGCAATCGCATCTATGACAGTTCTTGAAGTTTCAGAACTCGTAAAAGCAATGGAAGAAAAATTCGGTGTTACAGCAGCAGTTGCAGTAGCAGCTGGTCCTGCAGCAGGCGCAGCTGAAGCAGCTGAAGAGCAGACAGAATTCACTGTAACTCTCGAATCATTCGACGCAGCTAAGAAGATCGCTGTTATTAAAGCAGTTCGCGAAATTACAGCTCTCGGACTTGGCGAAGCTAAGGCTCTTGTTGAAGGTGCACCAAAGGCTCTTAAAGAGGGTGTTAGCAAAGCAGATGCTGATGAAATCATTAAGAAGATAGAAGAAGCTGGTGGAAAGGCTAGCAAGAAATAATTGATTTCTGCTTAATGCAGAGTCTATTTTAACAAGGGATGCCCGTTTTTAGCGGGTATCCCTTTACTCGTTTTTTAGTACATTTAGAAATGTTGTCCATCACAACAAAAATCGGCTGTTTCTGTGCTGTGCAGAGTTTCTAGCATGTAGCAGAAAACCAGCTGAATCTACAATAATAGAGGGGTGACTGATGTTCGCAAAAACTCGAACAATCAACCGTCAGTACATTGGAAAAGACATCCGTAACTTCATGGATGTGCCAAACTTAATTGAAATCCAGACATCGTCGTATGAAGCTTTTCTGCAGAAAGACAAAATCCTGAAAAGACTTCCGGATGAAAAAGATGACGCTTACGGTCGTCGAAGAAATGAATCTGAAATTCAGCCGGAAAACAAAGGATTGCAGGAAGTTTTCACTTCTTCATTCCCAATTGAAAGTCCAAATGGCGATATGTCATTGGAATTTGAATTCTATGAATTGGATTGGGCTAATCAGAATTTTAATGAAATTGAATGTAAGCAGAAGGGTCTTACATATTCAGTTCCTTTGAAGGCACGAATTAATTTGAATTTCCTTCAGACAGGAGCAATCCTTCAGAAAGATATATACATGGGAGATATTCCTCTCATGACAGATCGTGGTACATTTATTATCAACGGTGCAGAACGCGTTGTAGTATCACAGATCCATCGTTCACCTGGTGTAATTTTCTGCCACGACAAGGGTGTTTATTCAAGCCGTATCATTCCGTACCGCGGATCTTGGCTTGAGTTTGAAATTGACCAGAAAAAAGAGCTTATTTTTGCAAAAATTGACCGCAAAAAGAAGATTCTTGGTACAATTTTCCTCCGTGCACTTGGTTACAGCACACGTGAAGAGATTATCCGCTGCTTCTACGATGTAGAAGACATTGCAGTAAAGACAGATACAGAAAGCAAGGATGCTCTTGTAAACAAGGTTCTTGCAAGTGCTGTATTTATCAAGGACGAAAACGACGAAGAAAAGAGACTTTTCAACGCCGGTACAAAGCTTCATCCGCACGATGTTGATGATTTGATTGCAAACGGAATCGAAAATATCTGTGTAATCAAGTTTGATTCACGCGATGGCGGAGAAGGAAAGAATTCTTCCCTCGATTCACAGATGATTATCAACTGTTTCGAGCGTGAGGAAGTTAAATTCGTAAAAGAAGGTTCAGTTGATTCAGAACCTACAAAAGAAGACTGTCTCGCAGCTGTTTACGCAATTCTCCAGCCTGGAGAGCCAATGACAGTTGAACAGGCAGAAAAAGATTTGTATTCTCTGTTCTTCTCAGAGCGCCGCTATGACCTTGGTCGTGTTGGTCGTTACAAGCTCAACAAAAAGTTCGACTATAAGGACGACATTAAAGATGTAACTCTTACAAAAGACGATATCATCAACACAATGAAGTACCTTATTAAGGTTTATATTGGTGCAGAATCTACAGATGATATTGACCACTTAGGAAACCGCCGTATCCGTTCAGTAGGCGAGTTGATGACCACTCAGCTCAAGTCTGCTTTCTCAAGAATGGAACGAATTGCTAAAGAAAGAATGAGCCTTAAAGAGACAGATACAATGAAGCCTCAGGATTTAATTTCCAGCAAGCCAATCATTGCATCTCTCAAAGAGTTCTTCGGTTCTTCACAGCTTTCACAGTTTATGGATCAGGTAAACCCTCTTGCAGAGCTTACACATAAACGCCGTTTGAACGCTTTAGGACCAGGAGGACTTTCACGTGACCGTGCAGGCTTCGAAGTTCGAGACGTACACTATTCTCACTATGGACGCATGTGTCCTATTGAGACTCCTGAAGGTCCAAACATCGGTCTTATTGTTTCTCTTGCAATGTACACTCGTATCAACGACTACGGCTTCCTTGAAGCTCCATACCGCAAGGTAGAAAAGGGCAAGGTCACCGATAAGATTGAATACCTCACCGCAATGGAAGAGGATAAGTACTATATTGGACAGGTAGTAGAAGGAATGAAAGCAGACGGTTCATTCCCAACAGAAATCATTTCCTGCCGAAACAAGGGTGAATATACACAGCGTCTTCCAAAGGACGTTCAGTATATTGACGTTTGTCCTCGCCAGATTATTTCTGTATCTGCTTCCCTTATTCCGTTCCTTGAGCATGACGATGCTAACCGTGCGCTCATGGGTTGTAACATGCAGCGTCAGGCTGTACCACTTTTGTTCCCAGAGCCACCACATGTTGGTACCGGTATGGAAAAGAAGTGTGCTTACGATTCAGGCGTACTTGTAAAAGCAAAACGCGATGGTGAAGTAATTTATGTTTCAAGTGACTGTGTAAAGGTACGCGTTGCCGATTCACAGGAAGTTGATGTTTATACACTTCTCAAATATCAGAGAACTAACCAGGATACCTGTTACCACCAGAGACCAACAGTTCAGCTTGGCGAAAAGGTAAAAGCTGGAGATATCCTTGCAGACGGACCAGCAACCTTCAATGGTGAGCTTGCACTTGGTAGAAACATTCTTGTAGGCTTCGTTCCTTGGAATGGTTATAACTACGAGGATGCGGTACTTATTTCTCAGCGAGTTGTTCGCGAGGATATGTATACATCTATCCATATTAAAGAGTATCAGACAGAAGTTCGCGAAACAAAGCTTGGACCTGAAAAGATCACACGTGATATTCCAAATACTTCTGAAAAAGCACTTGCTAACCTTGATAACGACGGTATTATCCGAATCGGTTCAAAGGTTCGCTCAGGCGATATTCTTGTTGGTAAAGTAACACCAAAATCAGAAACCGAAACTACTCCAGAGTTTAAGCTTTTGAACTCAATCTTCGGTGAAAAGGCAAAGGAAGTACGCGACAGCTCACTCCATGTTCCACACGGAGTTGAAGGTGTTGTAATCGATATCCGCCAGATGAACCGCAGTGAAGGCGACGATCTGCAGCCTGGTGTTGAAAAAGTTGTAAAAGTAATAATCGCTAACAAGCGTAAGCTTTGCGAAGGCGATAAGATGGCCGGACGCCACGGAAACAAGGGTGTTGTTTCAAGAATCCTTCCGGTAGAAGACATGCCATTCCTTGAGGACGGAACTCCACTTGATGTTTGTTTGAACCCACTTGGTGTACCTTCTCGAATGAACATTGGTCAGATTCTTGAGTCAGAGCTTGGTATTGCAGGTAAGTACCTGAACCAGTTCTATGAGTCACCAGTATTCCAGTCACCATCACAGGAAATGATTGCCGACAAGCTTGAGGAAGCAGGTCTTCCACGAAGCTGTAAGCAGATAGTTCACGACGGACGAACCGGTGAACCATTTGTAAACCCAATTTTCGTCGGTGTTATCTATTATATGAAGCTTCATCACCTTGTTGACGACAAAATGCACGCTCGTTCAACCGGACCTTACTCTCTCGTTACACAGCAGCCTCTTGGTGGTAAGGCACAGTTTGGTGGTCAGCGTCTTGGAGAAATGGAGGTTTGGGCACTCGAAGCTTACGGTGCTGCAAACTGTCTGCAGGAAATGATGACAATTAAGTCAGACGATATGAACGGACGTTCTAAGATTTACGAATCAATCGTTAAGGGCGATCCTTCATCTCCAATCGGCATTCCAGAATCCTTCAACGTATTGGTTCAGGAAATGCGTGGTTTGGCTCTTGATTTCACAATCTACGATGCTAAAGGCAAGCAGATTGCTCTTACAGAACGAGATCAGGAATTGATAGAAAAGAATGCTTCCGGTTTTGACAAGGAGGATGCAAATGCGTGATGTACAGGATTTTGACAGCCTTAAGATAAAGCTTGCTTCACCAGAGACAATTAAATCATGGTCTTATGGTGAAGTAAAAAAGCCTGAAACAATAAACTACAGAACTCTCCGCCCAGAGAAAGACGGTCTTTTCTGTGAAAGAATATTCGGTACAACAAAAGAATGGGAATGCTACTGCGGTAAGTTCAAGTCAATCCGTTATAAGGGTGTTATCTGCGACCGCTGTGGTGTAGAGGTTACTCATTTTAAGGTACGCCGTGAACGAACCGGTCATATTGAGCTTGCAGCTCCTGTAAGCCATATCTGGTATTACCGCTCAGTTCCAAGCCGCATGGGTCTTCTTCTTGACCTTCAGGTTGCTGCTCTCCGTTCAGTATTGTACTACGAAAAGTACATCGTTATTGATCCGGGTGACACAGACCTTAAGAAGATGGATTTGCTCACAGAAGATGAATATCAGCAGGCAGTTGACCATTATGGTACAGCTTTCCAGGCAGATATGGGTGCCGAGGCTATTAAGACCTTGCTTGACGGTCTTGACCTTGATGCTCTGGCAGCAGATCTTCGTAACAAAATGATTGAAAAAGGCGCAAAGTCAGACAAGAGACTTCTCCGCCGTATTGAAATAGTTGAAAACTTCCGCGCTTCAGGCAACAAAGTTTCCTGGATGATTCTTGACGTAATTCCTGTAATTCCGCCGGAGCTTCGTCCAATGGTACAGCTTGATGGTGGACGTTTTGCAACCTCAGATTTGAACGACCTTTATCGCCGTGTAATCAACAGAAACAACCGTCTTAAGAGACTTAAGGATTTGTCTGCTCCGGATATCATCATCCGTAACGAAAAACGAATGCTTCAGGAAGCTGTAGACGCTCTGTTCGATAACACAAAGCGCAAGAGAGCAGTAAAGGGTGCTTCTAACCGCCCTCTCAAGTCAATCTCTGACCTTCTTAAAGGTAAGCAGGGACGTTTCCGCTTGAACTTGCTTGGTAAACGTGTTGACTACTCTGGACGTTCTGTAATCGTTGTAGGACCAGAATTAAAGCTCTGGCAGTGCGGACTTCCTACAAAAATGGCTTTGGAATTGTTCAAGCCATTCCTTATGAAAAAACTCGTTGATAAAGACGTAGTATTCAATATTAAGAAAGCAAAGATGCTCGTAGAAAGCGAATCTCCAGAAGTTTACGCAATTTTGGACGAAGTTGTAAAAGAGCATCCAGTTATGCTTAACCGTGCGCCTACACTTCACCGACTCGGTATTCAGGCATTTGAACCTGTACTCGTAGAAGGAAAAGCTCTTAAGCTTCATCCTCTTGCTTGTAAAGCTTTCAACGCCGACTTCGATGGTGACCAGATGGCTATCCACGTACCACTTACACAGGCTGCTCAGATGGAATGCTGGACTTTGATGCTTTCTGCCCGCAACCTGCTTGACCCTGCAAATGGAAAGACAATTGTTGCTCCATCACAGGACATGGTACTTGGTATTTACTACATGACTGCTATCAAACCAAATGCAAAGGGAACTGGAAAACGCTTCAGCTCTCCTGATGAAGTTCGTATGGCAGCTGAGTGCGGAAATATTGAATGGCAGGCTCTTATTAAGGTTCCTGCTCCAAAGGATTCTTTCGACCCAGATTCTCTTACAGCTAAGGATGATGTAAAGAACGGATTCGTAAACGGAACCCAGAAGTTCAAGAAGGGTGACTTAATTGAAACTTCTGCCGGACGACTTGCTTTCAACGAAGCAATGCCGGAAGGAATTGAATATGTAAACCGCCAGCTCTTCGATAAATCACTCAAGAAGATGATTGAGCACGTATATCATACAAAAGGCTCTTGGATGACAATCCAGATGCACGACGCAATTAAGGATGTAGGTTATAAGAACGCTACCTTCTACGGTGCAACCCTTTGTATGGACGATATCCTTGTTCCAAAAGAGAAAGCAGAAATGATTGCTCAGGCAAACAAGGAAGTTAGCGAAATCGTTAAGAAGTCAAGCACTGGTCTTCTTACACAGACAGAGCGATTCAACCAGGTATGTGACGTTTGGAATAAAACAAACAACAACCTTACAAAGATAATGATGGAAAACCTTGCTGCCGACAAAGACGGCTTCAATACTATCTATATGATGGCTACTTCTGGTGCGCGAGGTTCTAGAGGACAGATTTCTCAGCTTGCTGCTATGCGAGGCTTGATGACTAAGCCTAACGGCGATATTATCGAGCTTCCTATTAAGGCAAACTTCAAGGAAGGTCTTTCGGTTATCGAGTACTTTATTTCTACAAACGCTGCCCGAAAAGGTCTTTCAGATACAGCTCTTAAGACAGCCGATGCCGGTTACATGACACGACGACTTGTAGACGTTGCACAGGATGTTGTAATCAACGAAGAAGACTGTGGTACAATCAACGGTATTGATTATGCTGCAATCAAGAACGGTGATGAAATTGTTGTACATCTTGCAGAACGAATTGTTGGTCACTTTGCTATTGAGCGTGTAGTTCATCCAATTACAGGTGAGCTTATCTGCGATGTAAACCAGTACATTGATGAAGCAATGGCTGAGAAAATAGAAGCTGCCGGTGTAGAAAAGGTTAAGCTTAGAACAGTACTTACCTGCGAAGCTAAGCACGGTATTTGTGTTAAGTGTTACGGTAAGAACCTTGCACGCAATAAGGTTGTAGAAATTGGTGAAGCAGTTGGTATTATCGCTGCTCAGTCAATCGGTCAGCCTGGTACACAGCTTACACTTCGAACCTTCCACTCTGGTGGTACAGCTGAAATGACAACTAAGGATAACAAGATTACCCTTAAGTTCGATGCTTTTGTAAAGGATATTTCCGGTACACACGTTGTTACAAAGGATAATAACTGGTTGTTCACTCGAAAGGGAAGCATCACTGTAATCCGTATTCTCGATGCAATTGAAATTGTCAAGGGCGATGAAGTTGTTGTTGAAGACGGCAGCAGCCACATGCGCGGCGATGTTATCCTTAAGAGAAATGGTAAGGATGTTAAAGCTGCTGTTACTGGTAAGGTAATGATTGTTGATAATAAGCTTTATCTTACAAGTAAAGAACAGAAGATGGAGATTACAAACGGCTCTACAATCTATGTTAAGAGCGGAGATATCATCAAGAAGAATCAGGTACTCGGTATCATCGAGCAGTACTTTGAACCTATTATTGCTGAAGCCGACGGTTATGTTCACTTTGAGGACATCATCAACGATTCAACACTTGAGATTCACACCGATAACACAGGAAACACAGAGCGCGTTATTTCTGATCTTCACCTTGACCAGAAACAGCCACGAATCCTTATTACTGACGTTGCCGGTAATGAGCTTGGTACATATTATCTTCCAGCAGGCGCCGTACTTATGGCTAACGATAAGGAAGAGGTTGAAGCAGGATTTACACTTGCAAAGATCCCTAAGGATGTTCAGAAATCTCAGGATATTACTGGTGGTCTTCCACGTGTATCTGAATTGTTCGAAGCTCGTAAACCAAAGAATCCTTGTGTACTTGCACAGATTTCTGGTCTTGTTAAGTTCAAGGGAATTACAAAGGGAAAGAGAATCGTTACAGTTGAAGACGAGTTCGGTAAGGTATTCGAGCACTTCGTTCCAATGACAAAACGAATGATTGTTCGTGATGGTGACCATGTAGAAGCTGGTGAGCAGCTTTGTGCAGGTTCTCCAAACCCACAGGATGTTCTTGCAATCCTTGGTGAGAATGCTCTTCAGAATTATCTTATGGATGAAATCCAGGCCGTTTACCGTGCTCAGGATGTAGAAATCAATGATAAGCACGTTGGTATTATTGTACGCCAGATGCTCCGAAAGGTAGAAATTGTATCTGTTGGTGATACACGCTTTATCTTCGGTCAGCAGGTTGATAAGTACAAGTTCCATGAAGAGAACCAGCGTATAATCAAGGAAGGTGGTAAACCAGCTATTGGTAGACCAATGTTCCAGGGTATTACAAAGGCTTCTTTGAACGTAGACTCATTCATTTCTGCTGCTTCCTTCCAGGAAACAACACGTGTTCTTACAAATGCCGCAATTTCCGGTGCAACAGACGGATTACACGGTATTAAGGAAAACGTTGCAATTGGTCATATGATTCCTGCCGGTACAGGTATTAAGAATTATAAGGATATTAAGCTCTTCGATGATGGTGACAAAGATCTTGATGTTCAGATGAACGAGATTCTTGAGCGTCGCCGTCTTGAAGAAGAAAATGAAGCTAACGCCGATGTAGCAAGTTACGATACAGAGGATGCAGACTAATAGCGAATTCCAGCAGCATATATTGACATATGTTGCTGGAATTGTGTATATTTCTAGAACGTATTTTTAAATAGTTATCACTTCCGGGGTGCTGACCGGAATCAAATAGGAGAATAGGCGATGCCTACAATAAATCAATTAATTCGTCAGGGTAGAAAGTCTGTAGCAAATAGAACCAAGTCTCCCGCACTTGAGTCCTGCCCACAGAAACGTGGAGTTTGTACACGTGTAATGACCCAGACACCTAAGAAACCAAACTCAGCATTGAGAAAGATTGCTCGTGTTCGTTTAAGCAATGGTATTGAAGTTACTGCATATATTCCTGGTATTGGACATAACTTGCAGGAACACTCAGTAGTTTTAGTACGCGGTGGACGTGTTAAGGACCTTCCTGGTGTACGTTATCATATTATTCGTGGTACAAAAGATACACTTGGTGTTGAAGACCGTAAACGCGCTCGTTCAAAGTACGGTGCTAAAAAGCCAAAGGCATAATGGAGGATTAAGATGGGAAGACATAAGAAATCAATTAATCGTCCGTTGATGCCGGATGTAAAATACAACTCAAAGGTTGTATCAAAATTAGTTTGCCGTATGATGCTTGACGGTAAAAAAGAAATCTGTCAGAAGATTGTTTATGAAGCAATGGATAAACTTAAGGAAAAAACCGAAAAGGATCCACTCGAAGTACTTCTTAAGGCAATCGAAAATGTAAAGCCACTTGTTGAAGTTAAGTCTCGACGTGTTGGTGGTGCTACATACCAGGTTCCAATGGAGATTCGCGAAACTCGTCGTGAAGCACTTTCAATGAGATGGATCATTGATGCTGCACGTAAGAGAAATGGTCACGGAATGGCAGACTGTCTTGCTTCAGAGCTTCTTGATGCTTATAACAATACAGGTACAGCTTACAAGAAACGTGAAGATGTACATAAGATGGCAGAGGCAAACAAAGCTTTTGCTCATTACAGATGGTAGTGCTTTTTGCTGCTTAATTAAAGCATTTTATCTAAAAGCATTATAAAGGTGGGGGATTTCTCTTCGGGGAGTCTCCCATTTTTTTTTAACTTAATTTCGTAGTTTTTTATACACAGCTATTGATATTTATTACAATAAATAGTATAAATATTAGGCTTGACTGTTTTTGTATTTTAAAAAACAGTAAATGGGTTCTTTGAGAGTCAGGCGGATTTTATCCGGTATAACCGTAAAGTTAATCAGAAATGATTTTCAGGTATATACGACCCATTAAGTTGATTTCTGTCGTTGGCAGGAATCGTAAAACAACTGTTTTGGGTTTCTGGCGGTCTGATTCAGACCAAACTCGAAAATACCAAACCAGTTGTCAGGTTTTATGATAATGATGGTGGTACCGGGTTGTAACGTTTCGAATAATATGGAACGTTATGAAAAAGTTTCTATCTTATCCGTTTCCTTTCATAAATTATCATAATAATCGCTTAAATATTGTGTCTGCGAACAAAAAGATGTCTTAGTGAAGATGTCTTTTGTTCTGGCTTAAAGTGCAGCACATTTAAAATAAAAATGCCGGATGAAAAAAAGGTTCTGGCAAGGAGAAAAACATGGCAAAGGAGAAGTTCGTACGAACTAAACCTCACATGAACGTTGGTACTATTGGTCACGTAGACCATGGTAAGACAACACTTTCAGCTGCAATCACTATGTACTGTGCTAAAAAGTATGGTGATAAGGCTCTTAAGTACGATGAAATTGATAACGCTCCTGAAGAGAAAGAGCGTGGTATTACTATCAATACTCGTCACTTGGAATATCAGTCAGACAAGAGACACTATGCTCACATCGACTGTCCTGGACATGCTGACTATATTAAGAACATGATTACTGGTGCTGCTCAGATGGACGGTTCTGTTCTCGTTGTTTCAGCTCCAGACTCAGTTATGCCTCAGACACGTGAGCACTTGTTGCTTGCTCGTCAGGTAGGTGTACCAAAGATCATCGTATTCTTAAACAAAATCGATCAGATGGATGACCCAGATCTTCTCGAACTCGTAGTAGAAGAAGTAAAAGATACTCTTAAAGAGTATGGTTTCTCAGAGGATACACCAATCATTAAGGGTTCTGCTTTCAAGGCTTTGAATGATCCAACTCCAGAAAATACAGCTTGTATTGAAGAATTGCTCAAGGCTATGGATACATGGTTTGATGATCCAGTACGTGATGAGGATAAACCATTCTTGATGCCAATCGAGGATATCTTCACAATTTCTGGACGTGGTACTGTAGTAACAGGAAAGATCGAACGTGGTGTAATCAACATGAACGACCCAGTAGAAATCGTTGGTATCCGCCCTACAGCTGCTTCAACAGTAACTGGTATCGAAATGTTCCAGAAGACTCTTGATCAGGGTATGGCTGGTGATAACGTTGGTATTCTTCTTCGTGGTGTTGACAAGAAAGACGTTGTTCGTGGACAGGTACTTGCTAAACCAGGCAGCATCAACCCACATACAAAGTTCGAAGCACAGCTTTATGTACTTTCAAAGGAAGAAGGTGGACGTCACTCTCCATTCTTCACAGGTTATCGCCCACAGTTCTACTTCAGAACAACAGATATTACTGGTACAATCGAGCTTGAAGCTGGTACAGACATGGTAAAACCTGGTGATAACGTAAAAGTTATTGGTCAGCTCATCCACCCAATCGCTATGGATGAAGGTCTTAAACTTGCTATCCGTGAAGGTGGACGTACAATCGCTTCTGGACAGGTAGTAAAAATTATTGAATAGTTTTTAATTTTTCAAACAAGAGGGCTGGTGCAAATCAGTCCTCTTGTTATGAAATAGGAGTAATATTAAATGGCTAATGGAAAGATTCGTGTTCGACTTCGTGCATTTGATGTAGAACTGATCGATCAGAGTGCTAAATCCATTGTGCAGACTGTTCAGAAAGCTGGTGCTAAGGTTTCAGGACCTATCCCACTTCCTACAAAAATCAATAAGGTAACAGTATTGCGCTCACCTCACGTAAACAAAAAATCTCGTGAGCAGTTTGAAATGCGTACACACAAAAGACTTATTGACATTATCAATCCATCACAAGATGTTATGGATTCTTTAATGAAGCTTGAACTTCCTGCCGGTGTAGACGTAGTAATTACACAATAGTGACAGAATAACCTAAGGTTAAAATAATCCTCTTTTGAGGATTACTAAATAAACGGTACGGTCCCTCTGGATTTGGGATGACGGCCTTGATTTAAGGGAGTTTTGTGAATAGTTAGTAGCAAAATCCCACATAGGAGATATCAGAATGAAAGGTCTGATTGCAAAAAAAGTTGGCATGACTCAAATTTTCGACGCTAGCGGAAATCTGACACCAGTAACCGTAATCCAGGTCGAGCCAAATGTTGTTGTTGCCAAAAAAACAAAGGAAAATTGCGGTTATGATGCAGTTGTTCTTGGTTTAGAAGACATTAAAGCTTCTAGAGCAAGCAAGGCATATGCCGGACAATTCCCAGAAAACATCAATCCAAAGCGTCACTTGAAAGAGTTCCGCGACTTCGAAACCGAAGTAAATATAGGTGATGTTGTTGGTCTAGAGCTCTTTGAAAACAGCCGTTTCCTTGATGTTACAGCTACATCTAAAGGTAAAGGCTTCCAGGGTGTTATGAAAAGATGGGGTTTCCATGGTGGACGTGCTACCCATGGTTCTAAATTCCATCGTGAGCCGGGTGGTACAGGAGAATGTACAACACCAGGTCACTGCTTTAAAAATATCAAATTACCTGGTCATATGGGTGCTAAGAGGGTAACTATTCAGAATCTCAAGATTGTGAAAGTTGATCCAGAACTTAAAGTAATCATGGTTCGCGGGGCTGTTCCTGGGAATAAAGGCTGTACGTTGATTGTAAAATCAGCAGTAAAGAAATAACGGCAGGAGAAGATAAGTATGGAAAAGAAAGTCTATTCAGTCGATGGTAAAGAGCTGCGTACAATCACTCTTGATGATAGCGTATTCGGTCTCCCAGTAAATGATGATGTAATTTATTATGCCATCACAAATGAATTAGCAAATAAACGTGTAGGTACAGCTTGTACTAAAACTCGTTCCGAAGTTCATGGTTCAAATAACAAACCATACAAACAGAAAGGAACTGGTAACGCACGTCGTGGTGATAAAAAATCTCCAATTACAGTTGGCGGCGGTACAATCTTTGGACCAAAACCAAGAGACTACAGCTATTCTATTCCTAAAAAGGAAAAGAGACTTGCTATGAAGAGCATCCTTAGTGCACATGCACAGGGTGACAGAATCGCAGTTGTTGAGGATTTTTCTATCGATAGCGGTAAAACAAAGGATTTGGTAAAGATTATCAATAACTTTGCTAAAGACGAAAGAACTGTATTAATTCTTAAAGATGATGATCCAAAAATTAAGCAGGCTGCAAGAAACATCAAGAATGTTAGCTTCCTTGCTTATAATCGTCTTGAAGCTCATACTTTGTTCTACGGAAGAAAGATTATTATGCTTGAATCAGCTGTAAAGAGTCTTTCTGAATTCTACGCAGAAGATAAGGAGGCTAAATAATGAAATACGAAGATATTCTTATTAAGCCTGTTGTTACAGAAAAAGCAAATATGTTGCGTGAGCAGAATAAATATGTATTTATCGTTCATCCTGATGCAACAAAGATTCAGATTAAAGAAGCTGTAGCTGCTTTATTCAAAGTAAAGGTAATTGGATGCACAACAATGAATGTGCTAGGTAAAGTAAAAAGACTTCGTGGAAAACCAGGTCGTACTGCATCTTACAAGAAGGCAATCGTTCGTCTTGCAGAAGGCGAAACAATCGCAGCCTTTGAAGGTGTATAATCTGGTAGGAATTAAGGGGATATAAAATGGCTCTTAAAGTATATAAGCCAATGACGCCAGGTACACGCGGACGTGTGGACTTGCGCAGAGACGAACTGACAGCCGACAGACCCGAGAAAACTTTGGTGTCAGGTCGTAAGTCTCATGCTGGACGAGGAGCTGGTGGTCGTATTTCGGTACGTCATCAGGGCGGCGGTCACAAGAGACGATATCGTGATATAGATTTCAAGCGAGATAAGCACGGAATCCCAGGAACAGTCAAGACAATTGAATATGATCCTAACAGAAGTGCTAACATCGCTTTGATTTATTATGCAGACGGTGATAAACGTTATATCATCGCTCCAAAAGGACTGCAGGTTGGACAGAAGATTATGTCTGGTGACAATGCAGCTCCAACAGTTGGAAATGCACTTCCTCTGAATGCAATTCCAGTTGGTTTCACAATTCATAACATTGAATTGACACTTGGAAAAGGTGGACAGCTTGCTCGTTCTGCCGGTGCAAGTGCACAGATTGCAGGTCGCGAAGGTGATTATGTCATCATTCGTCTTCCTTCAAGCGAAATGAGAAAGGTTTACGGAAAATGCTATGCAACAATCGGTGTTGTAGGAAACGAAGAACACATGAATGTTAAGCTTGGTAAAGCTGGACACAAACGATGGATGGGTATCCGTCCAACAGTTCGTGGTATGGCTATGAACCCAGTAGATCATCCGCTTGGTGGTGGTGAAGGTGCTGGTAAAGGACGTAACCCAGTTACTCCTTGGGGACAGCCTTGTAAGGGTTATCAGACTCGTAACAAGAGAAAGACATCCAGCAACTTTATTGTTAGCCGTCGTAAGAAGAAATAGGCGAGGAGATAATCGTGTCAAGATCTGTTAAGAAAGGACCTTTTGTAGAAAAATCACTTTACAAAAAGGTTCAGGCAATGAATAAAGAAGCAGACAAGAAAATGATTAAAACATATTCTCGCTGCTCTACAATCATCCCAGAAATGGT
>JAFZRP010000029.1 GCA_017619795.1 Treponema sp. | reverse complement strand
TTGACCTCGAAGTAAGAGTCTGTTTCACAACAAAGTCTTCTTCACTGCCCGCGAGAACCTTCCGCCGACTCTCTGATTCCGTCAAATCAGAGTACCACTTTTTACCAAGCATTTATATCATGCCATCTTGACCCGATAATCCCTTTCATTTATTATTGTTTTTTCCAATACAAATAATTCTCGCCCATCTCTTTCAGAACTTTTGCTGCACTTGCTTCAGTATTTACAACTACTTCTGTTCCACCCGAACTGCTTGAGGTTGAATTCTTCCAAATTGTTGTAGGTTTAAATGTTGCACTTGTTATTCCTGTACAACCTTTAAATGCATACTTTCCGATTGTGAATACAGTTACGCCTGATGGAACTGTTATTGTTACAGTAGCAAGAGATGTAATGTTTGCAAAGGCTGAATAACCGTAATTTGAGGGTTTATCAGAATAAGAAGAATATCCACTGCCATAAGTTGTGTATGAAATATTTCTTCCCAGATTCAGACTTGTAAGCTTACAGTCAGCAAAAAGTCCTTTTCCACCGGCAGGATCATATGTATTACAGCCAAGCATTAGCACTTCTGTTCCACTCATAAGAGTAAGTGAGGTTAATCCTGTACAACCGTTGAATGCATACTTTCCTATACTCGTTACACTTGCAGGGATAGTTATTGATGTCAATCCCTTACAACCTTCGAATGCACTTTCCCATATAGACGTTACCATAGATGGTATTGTAAGTACCGTTAATGCCTCACATTTATAGAATGCAGATTTTTTTATTGAAGTTATCTGTGCAGATTCTGCTATGGTTACACTCTTAAGTCCTGTACAGCCGTAGAACATATACATAGGAATTGATGTAACATTTGCTCCAATCTCTGCATCAAAACTGGTAGTAATACCAGAGAATGCTGAATATCCGTAATTTTCTGGCTTATCAGAATATGTGGAATATCCACTGCCATAGCTTGTGTATGAAATATTTCTTCCTACGTATAGGTTCGTAAGTTTACAGTCTGCAAAGAGTCCTTTTCCACCACTAGTACCGTATTCATTACAGCCAATAGTTAATGTTTCTCCATCTTCCAGTCTCAGTATCTTTAATCCTGAACAACCATTAAATGCAGAATTTCCTATACTTGTCACATTTCCTGGTATTATAATACTCTGCATGCTAGTACAATTTTGGAATGCATTTGTTCCTATACTAGTAACACTTGTTGGTATTTTAACCTTAGAATCTGTTGTTATATCTGATGATATTTTTAAAGTTGTAAATGATGAACAACCATTGAATGAATTTGAACCTATAAATGAAATGGAAGCTGAAGAATTAATTATTACACTTTTAAGTCCTGTACAGCCGTAGAACATATACACAGGTATTGATGTAACGTTTGCTCCTATTTCTGCATCAAGAATTGTAGTAATGTTTGCAAATGCTGAATATCCGTAATATGCTGGTTTATCAGAATATGAAGAATATCCACTGCTTGTGCTGCCATAAGTTGTGTATGAAATCTTTCTTCCTACATACAGGCTTGTAAGTGGACAGTCTGCAAAAAGTCCTTTTCCATCACTTTTACTATATGTATTACAGCCAAGATTCAGAATTACTGTTCCATCTATTAAAGTAAGTGAAGTTAATCCTGTACAGCCATTAAATACAGAGTTTCCTATGCTCGTTACACTAGATGGAATGGTAATTGAAGCCAGTACCTTACAGCCGCTGAATGCACCGTCTCCTATGGTCGTTACCATAGATGGTATTGTCAGTGCCGTTAATGCCTCACAGTTATAGAATGCACTTGTTCCTATTGAAGCTATCTGTGCTGACTCTGCTATGGTTATACTTTTAAGTCCTGTACATCCGTAGAATATGTACATAGGAATTGATATAACATTTTCACCTAACTCAACATCAAAACTAGTAGTAATGTTTGCAAATGCTGAATATCCATAATATGCTGGTTTATCAGAATATGAAGAATATCCACTGCCTGTGCTGCCATAAGTTGTATATGAAATCTTTCTTCCTACATACAGGCTTGTAAGTGGACAGTCTGCAAAAAGTCCTTTTCCATCACTTTTACTATATGTATTACAGCCAAGCTTAAGTGTCGCAGCTCCATCCTCCAGCATCACTGTCTTTAATCCTGTACATCCGTTGAATACAGAGTTTCCTATGCTCGTTACACTAGATGGAATGGTAATTGAGGCCAGTACCTTACAGCCGCTGAATGCACCGTCTCCTATAGTCGTTACCATGGATGGTATTGTCAGTGCCGTTAATGCCTCACAGTTATAGAATGCACTGGTTCCTATTGAAGCTATCTGTGCTGATTCTGCTATGGTTACACTTTTAAGTCCTGTACATCCGTAGAACATGTACATAGAAATTGATGTAACGTTTGCTCCTATTTCTGCTTCAAGACTGGTTGTTATATTTGCAAATGCTGAATATCCGTAATATGATGGTTTATCAGAATATGAAGAATATCCACTGCCTGTGTTGCCATAAGTTGTGTATGAAATCTTTCTTCCTACATACAGGCTTGTAAGTGGACAGTCTGCAAAAAGTCCTTTTCCTGCGCTACTGTATGTATTGCAGCCAAGCTTAAGTGTCGCTGCTCCATCCTTCAGCCTCACTGTCTTCAATCCTGTACATCCGTTGAATGCATAGTTTTCTATGCTTGTTACACACGCTGGAATAATGATTTCCTTAAGCTTTGTACATCCATTGAATGCACTTGCTGGGATTGTTGCCATTGTTGCTTCAGACAAATCCAGTGTAACACCAACTTCAAGGGTGCTGGAAATGCCTTTGAAAGCTGTATTCATGTTTGTAAAATTGGAGGAAGAAATATTACCTTTTATGCAGATTGTGTAATCTCCGGCAACATTCAAAGCGGAAATTGCAGCTGCGGCTTCGGAACCGGTGGTGTACCATTTTGGATAAACTGTAACATCTTCTGCACGGTCGCCAATTTCCCAACCGGTTATTGGTTCGCCGGAGAGGTCTTCTGTTTCGTACCAGGCTGCGGCATAATATGGACCTTTTTTAAGCTGAGTACCTGGAAGTACAATTGTCTGAGATGCATTGTAATTCTCTACAAGCTCATAATCATTTTGAACTGTATAGCCTGTAACACAGTTATAAGCTTCGGAAAGTCCTGCATAAGTTATTTTATAAAGTGTATTAATTTGTGTAACAGTAAGATTTCCAACAGATTCATTGCAAGGAGCAACATGAATAATATCGCGGGCAGTTTTTGCTACAAAATTGTTTGAATCGTAAAGGGCAAACTTTATTCTGTAAGTTCCACAAGGAACGGTAGCTTTAGTGTATGTAACAGTTTTTGTATTTGCCGAAGCTTCCGAGTCAGTTATTTCAAGTGCCTCGTAAGAAAAGCCGCTTAATTCCGTTCCATCAAGCTTTATAAGTGCTGCTTTTACAGAAGTAATACCCTTATCGGCAGGGAAATCCAGAGTAACTGTAACAGAACCGTTGCCTTCTTCTGCCTCGTCCATTACTCCAAAATCCAGGCTGATTGTATTATTTCCGTTTGCCGGTACACTTAAAGTTTTATTTTCAATTGTCTGATAGTACATTTCCTTTCCATTCTTAAAGGCACTGAGCGTAAAATCCCAGGTACCAATTAAGATTTCAAAGGAATCGGCACTCATTATTTCATAGGCAGTTTTTTGTTCTCCACCAGCTGATGATGAAGACCAGCTTTTTTCAAAGGTCACATCTGTTTCTTCATCACCTTCACCCTTCCATTTTCCACAAAGCGTAAACGAAAGCGCCATATCTGTTGAAAAATCAATATCCGTTGGATTTACAGTTCTTGCATAAACTGGGAACTCTGCGGCAACAGAAAGCGTTACGTACTTTTGAGCAACCGTTGAACTGTCGGTTGTAGCCGTAGTCCTTTCCGTTTCTGTTTCAACCGAGACATTATCAACACCCTTACAAGAAAAAAGCAAAACAGTAGAAAGCATAAATGCAGAAAAAACAACTGTTCTAAAAAGCTTTACAAATATTTTTGATAATCTAAAACTAACTCTTTTCATATCGTACCTTCTTTATCCTTTCTCAATCTTCCTATTTTTCAAAGCTAAACTCATACTGAGCCGAATAATGCTTACCTGCCAAATCAACTACTTCAAGAGTCATAAGATGGTAGCCGCCTCTTAATTTTGTTGTAGAAAGATTAATTACAAGTGTTTTTGAAGTTCCAAGTGGTGTATCACTATCATCTGCATACCAGGCGTACTCAGCATAATTTGCCGGAGCTGTAAAGGTAATTGTACCGGTACTTATGTCTACTTCTGGTCCTGTAAGTCCGGCAATTTCTGTATAAACTGGAGCAGATACCGTTATTTTAGAACTTGCCTTTATTTCTTCCCATTTAGCCCAAAGCTTAATGTTGTCGTGGCTGCCTTTTGGAATACTTGTTACAGCCTCGCCTGCAAAGGATGATGATGTATACCAGCCCTTAAAGGTGTAAGCAAAACGTGAAGGAGCTTTTAACGTAATGGTAGAGGTTTCCACTGTAAAGCTTTCTGGATTTCCAGAAGCATTTGTTCCGCTATTTAAGTTGTAAGTTATAGAATACTCTTTAGGAATCCATTTTGCATACAAAGCAACTTCGCCAATTTCATCATCAGCATAAGCCTTTCGGAATAGAACCTTATCTGTGTTGGTTCCAGTTCCTGCTCCCGCGCTAACAGCATTTATAGAAAGAGCTTCATCAAAATACCAGCCTCCAAAAGTGTAATAATCTTTACTTGGACGAGTTAATGTCAAATTAGCATTTTCAATATTATAAGCTTCCGGATTTCCAGCTGCATTCGTACCACCGTTTAAATTATAGGTTATTGCATAATCTATAGGAGTCCATTTAGCCCAAAGTTCAATACTTCCATTTGAACCGGACGGAATCTTTGTGAACTTTTCGCCAGAGAAATCCCTGGTTTTATACCAGCCGTCAAAAGCGTAACCAAGCTTACTTGCTGCAACTAAATTAAGTGTTTCGCTTTCTCCCGTGAAAGATAAAGGATTTTCGCTTGAATTAGTACCGCCATTCAAATTGTATTTTACGGAATAAATCTCTATGTTCCACTTTGCATAAAGAACAATATCTTCAAGCCGAGACGTTTCTATTTTGGTAACAGGTTCACCACCAAAGTTTTGATTATCAAACCAGCCTCCAAACTCGTACTCCTTAAACGTTGGAATTCCAAGCTTAAAGTCTAAATCATTTATTGTATAAGAGGTTTTGTTTGCTGCATTGTTTGTTCCGCCAGAAAGCACATAAGTTACCGTGTAATTTATTATGCTCCATTTTGCATACAGTTCAATATTTCCTATTGTTTTTTCTGCTATTACAGAATATTTAGTACTTTCTTCAAAGGATGATGATGTGTACCAGCCTTCAAACTTGTAACCGATACGAGTAGGAGCAGCCAGCTCTATTGATCTGCTTTCAACTGTAAAGGTTTCTGGATTCAGATAACTGTTTGTTCCTCCATTCAAATTGTACTTTACTGAATACTCTATTGGAGTCCAACTTGCATACAAAGTAAGGTTCTTATATGTACCTGATGCAATTTCAATTACAGCATCGTTTCCAATGGTTAATGATGATGAAATCCAGCCTTCAAAATTATAACCTGGCTTAGATGGTGCTTTTAGCTTAATGGTTGGGCTTTCAACTGTATAAGTTTCTGGATTTTCTGGTGCATTTGTTCCATCAAAGAGAACATAAGTTATTGTATAAGTAATTGGAATCCACTTTGCATACAGAATAATATCACCCTCTGAATGAGAAGGAATTACCTGTATTTTTGAATCTTCATCAAAAGAAGATTTTGTATACCAACCGTCAAAAGTACAACCACTTCTAGTAGGAGCCTTAAGGAAAATATCTCCAGACTCATACTCATATTTTGAAGGATTTGCTATATTATTTGTACCACCAGATAAATAATATGAAATACGATATTTTCCTGTTTCCCAATGAGCCCACAAGTCTATATATTCGTGTTTATTTTCTATGGATTCTATTCGTCCTTCAGAAAAATCACTGATTGTATACCAGCCTTCAAGTCCATAATGCTCTCGAACTGCCGGCGGAAGCTCAAACTTGGAAGTTACGTCATACTCCATTTCATAATATTCGTTTACGGCATTATACTTAATATAATAAGTTCTTCCATCTGAACCTATAATTGTTGTTTCTGGGAAATAACCAGTACTTATATGGAATCTAATCTTATAAGAAATTGGCTTCCACTTTGCATAAAGCTTTATATCGCCATAAGTACCTTTTTCAATTTCGGTTACTATTTTATCTTCCGCAAAGTTAGCACTTGTATACCAACCGTCAAAAGTATAATAATCGCGTTCCGGTGCCTTTAATTCAAAAGTTTCGTCTGTAATCTTATACGTTGGAGGATTTTCCATATCATTAGTACCGCCATCCAGTACATATTCAATCTGATAATTTGCTATGTTCCACTGTGCTTTTAAAGTTACATCACCTTTTACTGTATAGCTTCCATCATTAACAAGAGTGCTCCCTACGTACCAGCCCAAGAAGCTCATACCAGGGTACTCAAGCACAGGTAGTTTTTCGGCAGTAAGAACAGAATCTTCTGCAATATAAAAACCAGAAGGCAGTGTACCATAATCAGAATCATAGCTTACAGAATAGAAGCTTTTTGCCCCAGGAGCATAGAACTCATCACTATCTGCCTGAATTGAATAATAATCAATTTCACCTGAACTTAAATAGGCCTGGAAATCTTCTGTTGTTTCAAAGGCGTTATTTTCGCTATGATTGTTTCCGCCAAAAAGCAGATATTCACGCAGCTTGTTTTTATCAACTAAAGTTTCTACAGGGCGTGTTTTTGTTGTACCTGGAGCTACGGTGTAATACATTTCGGTACTGTCAGAAAGTGTTGAAGTAACTGTTGCACCACTAAAAACCATCTTATATTTTTTGTCTTTTCCAAAAGAAGGTACAAACAAAATCTGACTTGAGTTTTCTGGAACTCTAAAGAACTGGTTGTTTCCATCCGGATAAATTATAAAACCGTTCAAGGCAGCCTGCTCATTTCTTTCTGTGCTTTGACCTGCTACAGTAATTGGAATTAAACCTTTAAAGAATCTTAATGGAATATAGTCGCTCCATTCCTGGTTTGTTTCTGGATTTTCTATAGTTATTTTTATACCAGTGTTAACAAAAGGTTCTGTTAAATTTCCATATTTTACGCCTATTTTAATTTCCTTTGTTGCTCCACCCGTCAAAGTTGAAATTGTAAAAGCTTCTATATTTGGAACTTTATCATCTTTTGAAACCAATGTAAGATTTTTATCATCACTTTCTATTGTACACAAAGAAGTCTTACACTTAATATCACTAATGTTTGTGATTGTAACAATCATTTCATATTCTTTTGCATTATTACCAAACAGGTAGCCGTCATCCTTCTGGTCGTCACTTATAGTTCCTGTGATTTTGAGGTTGTAAGCATCTTTTCCTACAAGCGCAACTGTTCCCATATAGTCGCCGGTATTATTTATGGTAAGACCAGGAATAACTACAAGGTCGTTTCCATTTGTTATTGTTACTGTCTGAGGGTCGTTTGCAGTTGGAGCAATAAACTTAATGTTTCCGTCAGAATCACTTTCTGCCTTGCTTTCAAAATCCTTATATTTTAAAGATTTTCCTTTTCCGCTAATTCCAGACATACTTATACCGGCTGCTCTGGACAAAGAAGCCTGTGATGATGAAGCGCCTTGTGTAAAGCCTACAAGCTTAAGTGAATATTCAAGATTTGCTCCACCGTTTCTAAAATAAGGAATATTTTCGCATACAATTACACTGTCAGATTCTTTTTTAAAAGTACCAAAGCCTTCAACTTTAAGCGAATCACTATCTGCTGCAAGTATTTTGTATACTCCGCCTGACTTTGGTTTTACTGTAGTTTCAAGAATCTCATATTGCCAGCCTTTATCCATTCTTACCCAAGTTCCCCAAAAGAAAGGATCTGCCTTATTGCTTTTTTGCTCTTCAGGCTGCTCAACTTCTTCATTTACTGTAATTTCAAACGAAGCTGTTTTTCCTTTATATTCAATTGTAACTGTTACTGTTCCTGTGATAAAAAGATAACTTCCCTTTTCCCGTGAACAGGAATAATCTGTTATGATTTCTTCGGAATCATCGCTATATTTAGCCCTAACTTCCAAACCGCTCAGATCAAACATTTCTCCCATCACATATTTCAATTTGTTAGGCGTACTGCTAATATATATGGAAGAAAGTGTTTTTTCTTCTGGTTTTTCTGGCTCTTTCTCTTTATCCTTGTCCTTCTCTTGTTCCTGCCCGTTTTCATTTCCACCAGAAATATCTGTCTTACAACTAGTAAAAGTCAGCCCCACAAAAGCTGCCAGAATCAAAGATATTAAGAATGATATAGAATAGATTTGTTTTCTCATAATATTACTCCAAAATTGTATTATAACACATTTTTAATAATTTCAATAGTATTACGTGAATTGGTGTAAATTGTACTCTGATTTATGAACATTTATGAATATCTACGCTATTATGAAAGTTTATGTACATTTATGAAAATATACATAATTATGAACGTTTATGAAGCTATTGCAATTTATGAAGATTTATGAAAGAATATAAATTAATAATACTTTTTAGGAGATGTTGACCAATGAAAGAGAACAATCCTTTTACATTATCCTTTGGAAAATCGCCAAATGAATTAATTTCACGTTACGAATATGTTGAAGAAATTGTACATACATTTAAATCATCAAATCCTGTTAGTCATGCATGTTTAATAGAAGGGATTCGTGGTAGTGGAAAAACAGTTCTTATGACTACGGTAGAAAAAGAGCTTCTAAAAGAAAAGGATTGGATTGTTGTAGATATAAACTCTACACAAGATTTACTTTCAGATTTTGCAATTCGTTTGGTAGATGCCTGCAAGAAGTTTACAGACATATTAAAAAAAGGTTTCAATGTTTCGGTTGCTGGCTTTGGAATTGGATTGAATGGTGAAAATCAAAACAGAAACAGCATAAGTATTATTAACGAAATCCTTGAAGGATTAAAAAAGAAGAATAAAAAAGTACTTATAACGATTGATGAAGTTATGAACGGTGATAGTATGCGGCACTTTGCAAGTGAGTTTCAAATCTTTCTTCGTAAGGATTATACTGTTTTTCTTTTAATGACCGGATTATACGAAAATATATTTAGTATTCAAAATGATCCTTCACTGACTTTTTTATTACGTACTCCAAAAATTAATCTTGCACCACTTAGTCTTCTGCAAATCTCAAAGCAATATCAAAAAGTATTTGATATAGATATTGAACTTGCTCGAAAGCTGGCAAAAATTACAAAGGGATACGCCTTTGCATTTCAGGCACTAGGTTTGCTGTACTTTGATTATAGGACTTCTCTTTCGTTAGAAGAAATACTTATTAAGTTTGATGATTTACTTGATGATTTTGTTTACAGAAAAATCTGGGAAGGTCTTTCGGAGCAAGACAGAAACGTAATTCTGGCAATAACAGATTCAAAAACCAAGGTAAGCGAAATCTGCCAAAAAGTGAATATGACAAGTTCAACCTTTTCAAAATATCGGGAACGTCTTATAAACCGCGGGCTTATAGCATCTACACAGCATGGCTATGTAGAGCTGATACTCCCGCGTTTTGCCGAAATTGCAAGGGCTTATGCGGAATTGTAAACAGGTTAGCGCATTTGAGCAGTTTCAAGAGCTGTACCTACTGAGGTTTCTACAGCATAACCCATAATTGGATTCTTGGTACCGTTACCGTAGATATGACCACACTGTTCATCACTAGTATTGTCCACAGAAGTATGTCCAGCTGCTGGACCAGTAAATCCAGAGTCTAAACTAGTAACAATCATTCCCTTTGGTTCGGTACCATTTGCTGCAGCTCGCTTCCAAAGAGCAAGATTAATCTTATCGTAGCTATTTGTTGTTATAGTTTTTGGAGAAGGAACAAGAGAAACTTCCCAGTCACCGGTAAAGATTTGATACTCACTAGTATTGTCTATTCCTTGGGCTGCATAATTCATTGTACTCTTAATAACAGGATGTGCAACAACAGGTAAATGAGCCATATTATTATAATAACTGATGTATGGAACAACTACATAATCTGTAGTTCCTGGTACCTGTGCAAGACCAGCATCGATTGTAATTCGCTCTCCAGTAAGAGTAAATGAATCTACAATTACAGCTTTATTTGTTGTTGGGCTATTATAATTTTCTACATAAGTAGCATCATCATAACTTGAAAGATAAGCATAGCGTAAGCTTCCTTCAACATAAGCAGCAATGTGGATTCCTCCAAGAGGATCAACCTTTATTGCACAATGTTCACCACCATCAGCAAAGATAACCTTATTACCCTTCCAGCCACCGGCAGAACCATTATCCAATCCGCTTGTAGGATTATCGTTATAGGCATATCTTAACTTTTCTCCATCATACCAAACAGCAACTACAACATCATTCGTTTTAACAGGATTAAAACTATTTTTGGAAATAGCATCTATAGCAACATATTTTCCTGCATTATAGCCTGTATCATAACCAGTTAAACATCTACCAGAATTACCTGCATTATCTTGTTCTCTGAGTTCACCCTGTTGATAATCCACACCTGCAATCAAACTAAAATAATCTGTTTTAGATTCATAATATAATTGAGCGTCCAAACTACTTGTCATAGAATTTGTCGCTATATATGAATCATAATCAGATCTAGAAGTTGAACTAGAAGTAGCAGTTTTATTAATTCTAACAAAATTGTCTACAAACTGGTCAACATCATTTTTGTGATGAGCTATAATGCCAGCAGTACCCGCCCAAGAGGATGTTACTGCACTATTATATCTAAAACGAATTTGCTTCTGAATATTGTCATAGTAAGCAAGATAAACTGCTGTATTGCTTCCATCCACAGTTGTAACTAACGATGATGAATTAAAACGATTTTCAGAAATAGTATCTGTATTTGGTATTGTTCCATTTACAAGGAGTTTTAAATCTTCAATACCATTTATAGTAAATCCTGTTCCACTAGTTGGTGTAACTGGAACAGCTATTGATTCAAGACGAATTGCTTTTACACCTTCATAGTTTCCACTCGTAGATGTTCCACTTCTTCCCCATCTATTATAGAAATATGAGAGTTTTCCGCAACTCTTCGAATTTTCTGCGACATTGGTATCTAAACCAGCTGCAGTAGCATGAGCAAAACCATTGTCATCATAAACCAAGCTAATATTATTGTAGGATTCATAATTATTTTGCCATAGACTATACGAATATTGATTCTTTGTTGAAGGACTCGTATTTTCACTTGTATTGGAAGCTTGTACACCAGTAGTTGTAGTATTTCCAGGCATAGCAAAATCCATAGTTCCACTTGCAAATGCAATTCCTACTTTACCAGTAACAGGGTTAATCTTCATTACAGGCTCTCTCAATTCACCACTATTTGGTTTTGCAGCATCGCTGTCAAACTCCCAAATATCTATAACAACATCATCTGTAAGCAGATTATTGTTTATACGGTTTGGCATTCGGTTGTAAGCGTAAGTATTTTTTGTTTCATACAAGCTTGCTTCGGTTATAACTTCTGTGCCACCACTTGCGTTGTTATTGTTTTTGTTGTTGAGCGTTTCTATTACGCCTACAGTTACACTCATTTCTCCAGAGCGTGCATTTGTCGGTATACTAATACCACTTGTATTATAAGCAGTTGTATAATTTGTAGTATCTGTTGTTTCATGAGTAAAGTTTACAGTACCACCAGCAAGATTGAAACCTGAAATTATTATTCCAGTTTCGTTACTTCTTGCAATATAGTGACCAAGTGCTGTTCTAGAATAAGCTGTCTTCAAATTTGATTTGAGCTTATTTGTTAAAGCTGTTGTTACAGAAGTGATGTAAGGGACAATATCCATTTTGTATTTACCTGTGTATTCACCTTCTGTTACTGTGTTACCGGTTTTCGTAACTTTTCCAGAGTAACCAGAAGAATCATTTGTTACAACTACATAATTTGAAGTATATACAATACCACCTCCATTCCAAGTAGGCGTACCTTTATCTGTTGCAGTTGCTGTTACTATAACATCTGTAGAAGCTACATCCTGTACATAGGCAGTATCAAGATAAAATATCCAGTGTACTACGTGACCGAATTGCTGAGATGCATAAGGTACTAAGTCATCTGTCTGGACAGTTGTATAACCGATTGTTGGTAACTCCGAAATGATGTGTGCAGCCAGTAACTCACCATAAGTTGCCCGCTGTATTTCAGAAGCCCAGCCTGACGAAGGTATGTCATAAGTTGTCGTTGTTACTCCGTTAACTGTTGTAGTTGTTTCTGTAAGAGCTGTTGTTGTCCAGGTACCGGCATTAGCTCCTGTGTCGTTGTAAGTTGCAATAGTAGTATCTGTTGTTCCAAGCCCACCCATAGACTTATTAAACTGTACTTTTATCTCTTTCAGTAAAGTATCATCCTGCGCAATACCTTCTATCTTAATCTTTCCAGAAACCTTTGGATCACTATCATATTCACCAGTCTTTACTGTAGAATCATAATCTGTTGCAAATACCCAATCCTTAGCTATTTCAATATGACCATTGTTCTTTGAGTTACCAAACAAGCTGTTTGAACTTGCACTGTTCCAATAGAATGGAAGAATGTAGTTGTTAGCTGAATTAGAATCTCCTAAAGCAACATCCATAATTACATCAAGCGTTACACTCTGACTGTTACCGTAGGCTGTCCTTGTAGGAGTATTATCGCCAATATTGAAGCTGAACTTATGGTTGTTACCGTCTCTGATTTGTACTTCATTATTGGATGTTGCATTATAAGCTGCACCATTCTTTGTCTTAACAAAGTCTTCTACCGTTACAGTCATAGGACTAAGAGCTGCAACAGTTTCGTTTGCACCTCCACCAGTTCCAAGAGCTTTGTTAGTTGGATTTGAATTACTGAAGTCAGCAGTTGTATTCCAGCCATCATCAGCGGCATTTCTATAGAATACATCGTATGTATACTTCAGCGCGCCATTACCACCTATAATCTCCGGTATGATTTCTACCTGACCTTTAGCCTTGATTGCAGAAGTTGGCCAGATACCTGTCTGTAGTGGGAATGTAGCTTCTGTTACCTTCTGGCTGCCCTGCCTTCCGTTTACATAGAGGTTGCTGTATGTAGAATCACACTCATCATATTCAACAGTACCATCACCGTCTTCATCTGTACCAATCTTCATACCGGCAATTCGAGGACCATTATTACTTACTGTAGCATTGTACTTATACTCAGAAGCATTTCCTGCTTTGTCCATTGCGACAATATGTACTGTAACAGGACCGTCTGGAATATTTGTAGATACGATTGCAGCATCCCAAATCCAGCTTTGACCTTGCTTTTTAAAGGTCTCAACAAGAAGGTCATTATCATTATCAAGAGAGTTTCCATAGTAATAACCATAACCGTATCCCTTAGTAGGGCTGGTAACAGTACCATGCCTGTCTGTACTATCAACAACACCTGCAATTGCACAAAGAACCTGAACAGCTGAGGCTGTATCTCCAGGCACACCAGAAATATTTATTGTATTTCCTGCAATACCCGTAATCTTATAAATACCACCCTTAATCTTAATAAGACCACCTACGTGAACATTCTTTCCAACAGAAGTCAATGTTACAGCCTGTCCAGAAATTGTACCTGTTGTCTTTTCCCAGATAAGATAATCTTCATATACATAGTTGGTTTTCATCATTCCAGGCGTATAGATTCCATCATAATCAAAATCTCCGTAGCTTGCATAATCGATTATTGTATTGCCAGTAGTTACATCATCAATATCCTTATTCTCGCAGCTTATCATAACATCGAACAAATCGTGTGTTTGTGTTGCAGAAACGCTGTGTGCAGAATACTGCATATCATCAAGAGTTTTGATATTGTATTCCAGATCTCTTGTAAAGTAGAAGGCGATTCTGTCTACACCAGACTGAGAAATGCCATCAACATCATATTCGCTAGCTACAGCACCTAATGTATAGAAGCCATTGCTGTCAATAATATTTTCATCAAGATAAACGTTGTTTCCAGTAGCAATAATTTCTGGTACTTTGTTATCATATTTTACAGAGAAGGTTCCTTCTACCATCAACCTTGTAGCTGTATCTTCAACAACCTTAAGCTTAACAAAATTACTGCCTACCTCACCAGAAGTATTATTACCTACAGGAATCTGGAAATAATAATTGTTTTCATTTCCATCGAAATACTCATGTCTAAGTATAATTCCTTCAATATTATTCATATAATCTTGTCCGGCAGAATCAATTTTCCTAACATTGTCAATAAAAATTTCTCTAATACCAGAAGGGTCTGAAATAGTACCTGTGAGGAACCAGATACCCTTTATACTCATATCTTCAGAATATTCAATTTCGTTGGCAATTGTACCCGAGGTCACAGAGCCATCTGTACATGCTGTACCATCAAAGCGTTCATACTGTACAAGTTTGAGTGACTGCTGAACAATTACAGGACTATCTGCATCAATACGAATTGTCTGAGTTACAGGTAGAGACTTATTTCTATGTTCATCTGTAGCATAAATTATGAACTGAATTGTAGTCATTCCGCCAGATGCTGGTGAATATTCAAGCTGGCTATTAATAATAGTGTTCCAGTTTGAACCCTGTACATCAACCATAATACCGTAGTCACTAATATTTGTTCCCGAAGTAACAGCCATATCAATTTCATAAATTGACTTTTCTGTATTTGTACTAATCTGACCAAGCTTATAACCGTAGGTTCTTGTTGTACCGTTATTTGTGTTCATATATGCAAGGTCTGTAGCATCGAAGGTTCCATCATTATCCTTATCTATCTGTACCCAAACATATTTAGCCTGTTCGTTGTCTGTTGCAGTACCACTCAAGCGGATTGCACCACCAAGAGTTGGAGCTTCATCATATTCGTTGTTAGCAGGATAAGTAAGTGTAACACTAGGACGGTCTCCTTGTGGGTCAACCGTAACCTTCTTACAAGCAGTAGAAATATTACCTACAGAATCAACTGCTTTAACCCAGAAGTAGAGGTCTGTTGGAGTATTATATGTTTCATTATTAATTGCAGCATCTGTAGTTATATCAAGATAGTTTCCTGTAAGATACTTAGCAAATCGAACTGTATGATCATCAAAAGTTGTCTGATCATCGAAATATACATACCAGTTGAGGGCTGTCGTAAGACCTTTTATCTCTGTCCAGGCTGTTGCAAGAACTGTAGTGCCATCCATACGTTTACCAGAATCAGCAGGTTTTACATTACTCTCTGTTGCATCATAGCGGGAAACTGCATAGTACAAGGTTGCATCACGGCTTTCTGAAGCAGTGGAAGTAGCAATATTACCGCGGATAGTTTCTGTTGTACCAATCAAAGCTGATGGATCCTGAATAGTAATTACCGGAGCAGCATTATCAATTTCAATACTGATTGCTTCGGTTGTTGTTATACCTGCACCATCTGTTATAACTACAGAAAGTTCTCTAACTTCTGTTACATTATTAGGAATAGAGATTTCTCCAGTTGCCCATGGATGATAAGCAGCATTATTATAAGTTTCACTACATGTAAAGCTTACTGCATTTCCAGCAAAGGTTGAAGTTACAGATGTAATAGCGTTCTGGTCGGCAGCTTCAAGTTTTACCTTTAAGCCTGTATATTTACCACCAAGAGTTACAAGACTGCTGCTCCAAGCTCCTGGAGTCCAGGTTGAAACATCATTTTCTGTAATCAAAGCACCCCACTTTCCGTATATAGCATCTTCAGCAGCTTCTGTATTGTAAATCTGATACTGCTTATTCTGTACTGTAGGAGATGTCTTATCTACCTTAAGTGTAAGCTCAACCTTGCCATTTTCAATCTTATTTGTACCGTCTGTTAAGATCGGCTCGTTAAGAGTATTTGGAGTTGCATCGGTATCGGTTGTAAATGTTTTACCTGCAGCATCTGTTGTCTGGAAGTAGAAGGTACTCTGTCCATCTGCAATACCAGTAATCTCAAAGTAGCCATTGCCAGCAACAGGAGTAAGTGCTGTCCAGCTTTCTGCTGCTGCCAGCTTATAGCTAAGAGCTGTTACATCTCCATCATCATCACTTATAAGTCCAAGAATTGTATTTGTATTCTTGAGCCAGACTGTGTCTGTACCGAGGTTGAGGTTTGTAAAGCGGATTACAGGTCTATCGGTCTTCTGAGAAATCTTTACCAACTTGTTGTTTGCTACATTATCTGCGCTGTACTGTGTAGTTGTACCTGTGTTACCAGTGTTATCAGCTTCGTCTGTTGCGACTGCACGGAAGCGTACATATGTTTCATCTGTGAATGGACTTGCTGTTGTGTCAATATTGTAGCTCCAGTTGTAGAAAGAACCGGTTGTATTTGAAGTTGCTATATAATCTGCCCAATCACTCCAGCCACTTGTTCCGTTTGCAGATGTCTGATACTGCAGCTTAATTCCAGTAAGCAAGTGAGTATCGTTTGCTGTTCCACTCACAGTGATTGTGCCGTTTACTTCTGTTACGAATGATGTTGTCTTGTCTGCATCGGCAATATTTCCAACTGTTGCAAGTGGATAAGTGTTATCAAACTGCATTTGGAATGCTGTGAACTCTGCACTGTTGCCGGCATTATCTGTTACAGTTACGATAACATTAACCGGTGTTGTAACAGTTGGCATATCTGCAACAGGAATAGTAATTGAATATGTACCTGAATTATTTGTTGCTGCAATGTTCTTTGTCACAGAACCAATCTTTGTAAGCTTAACACTTGCAATACCACATCCATCTGTATTATCTGTTGCTGTTCCTGTGAAGGTTAATGTTTCTCTACCATTTACAAGCTTAATACCTTCAAGTGCAGCTCCCTCAACTGTGCCTAATGTAAATGTGTCAGGAGATAAAGTATCTACGTTAACTGTGAGGGTGTCATATGAAGATGTTGTATTACCAGCATTATCTGTTACACGGATATAGATTGTGTTTTCACCTTGTGTTGTACAAGAAATCGTTCCGATATAATTGCTACCGCTTCTGCTAAGTAGGCTCCAGCTTGAGTTGTCTGTAGAACATTCTATTGTAGAAACTCCAGAACCGTTACTGTCACCGTCGCTTCCTTCTATAACAACAGGAATCTGGCTTGTGCTATACCATACGGTTGAGTTTACAGTATGCTTCTGGCTGTCTATTGATGTTGATATTGCCTTTGTGCTTACAGTTGGTAGAACTGTATCGTAAATAACTGTTCGGCTCAAGGTAGATTCACGTCCGGCATTGTCTGTTGCCTTGATTGTAAATGTATATTCCCCGTCAGAAGCTGGAGTTATAGTCTGTATCCAAGTACCTGATGTTACTGTTGGATTATAATTTGTACTTCCATCTATAATTGTTACAGGATTCACTGCAACGAGTCCTGAACCTGCATCAATTGCTGTTCCACTCAATGTGAATGCTGCATTCTTGTACTGCGTTCCGGCTCCTACGCCTGTTTCTGTAAGTGTTGGGTTAGTTACGTCAACCTTTACAACTGCTGATATTGCACCAGATGTTGTTACCTTGCCGTTAGTATCAACTGCCGCAATGTAGAGGTTCTTATCTGTACCTTCCACACCAGTTACAGTAAAGTTCCAGCTTGTTGAACCGGTTGCCTTTGTCCAACCGTTGCTTGTCCAAGAAGAATCTACTGTTGTATTGGTTGAAGGTACTGAAGGCATTGAAGCAACTCCGAATGAATACCATACAGCCTGTGTGCCAGACTTATCTTCTGAAGAACCGTTTACCTTAACGTTGAGTGTGTTCTGGTAACCTGACAAATCAGGAGATATTATGCTGAGTGTTGGTGGTGTTGTATCAAGCAGGATGTTACGTCTGATTGTATAGTTCTTACCTACGAGGTCTGTCGCAGAGATTGTATACTCATATAAACCGTCTGTCTGACTGTTTATAGTTACTGTTACATAACTGTCTGCATCTGCTGCACTCTGCGTAAAGCCTGTAAAGTCAACATTATCCTTCTTCATTGTAACAACAGGATTATTAGCTGCAAGTCCGTAAGTCTCTGTTACCTTATACTTGAAGGTGTATGCAGCTGTCTTTGTCTGTGTCATGCTTTCATTAAGATATGAATCATCAAGCATAGTCTCAATTATAGGTGCATTCATATCTACATCGAAGTACTGAGTTTCAGGAGTAGATACGTTACCTGCATTGTCTACTGCATAAACTACGAGTCTGTAGCAGCCTTCGCAGATATGGTCACTGTCGTTTGCTGTTGTACCTTCGTTCATTGCCTGAGAGAAGAACCAGTTTGTTGTATTAGAAGCCTTCTTAAAGCCAAGTCCTGTCCAAGTGCTATCTACTGTTGTACTTGCTGTAGGAGCTGTAGGAACTGTACCGTCACGTGCAATAATTTTATACCATACGGCACCAACTTCTGTTGCACCGTCGTGATTATCTGAAGCAGTTCCTGCAAATCTGTTGCTTACTACGCTTATTGCATTCAAGCCTGTATTTGCATTCTCGTTGGCAGGATTTGTAATTACTACTACAGGAGCTGTCTTATCTATTGTTGCCTTTACAGTCTTTGATGCAGTCTTAGCAGTTGATTCAGGGATATCTGTAACTCCAGCATTATCTGTTACCACTACTCTATAAGTATAAATACCGGAACTAAGGTCATTGCCATTAAGAGTTGTAGATGTTGAGTCTGGATTTCTTGGAAGTCCTGAAATAGACCAGGAAGCAGTCTGACTTCCAGTGAGAATCTGAAGAAGAACTTCATCTCCAGTTCCAATCTTCTGGTAAATCTTAATATCCTTTACACCGTTATTGTCTGATGATATACCACTCAATGTAAAGTTTCCGTTTACATTGAATGTAGGCTCATTATCTGTTGAGCTTATTGAAAGTGCAGAGCCACCCTCTGGTGTATATGTTGAAACTGCCAGTGTAGGAGCTGCCTTATCGTATACAAAGTTCTTTGTAAATACAGTGCTTGTAAGTCCTGATTCATCTGTTGCTCGTATATGAAGAGTCTTAACGCCTTCTGTTGAGAATACTTCGTAATTATCAAATGCTATTATTGTATTCCAATCTTCCTGACCAGTTGCATCAATCCAGCCTGTAGCAGTTGCAGTTGCTGTTGTTGAATTAACTGCTGCTACACCATCGTTCGTAATCTGAATCTCAACTTTCTTTATTCCAGAGTCAAGAGAATTACTGTTTACTGTGCCTGCATTCTTATTATAATCCTTTGCAATTCCGCTGAATCTAAATGAAGAACCCTGTGTCTGTGCTGTTGTTGGAACAATTGCTGATGTTACAACCGGTGCATGCTTGTCTATCCAGATGTTCTTGTTAGGAACTTCCGCACTTCGTCCAGATACGTCATAAGCTGTAATTTTAAATACGTGGTTACCTTCTGAGAAACCTGCCCAGTCATCTGATGTAAATGCAAGTGTCCAGGTTGTTGCTGTTGCAGCTGAAACTGCATTTTCAATATCACCTGTATAAGTAATCTGAGTATTTATATTAGAATCAGACCTGTAAACCTTGTTGCCGTCAATTGTGTCTTTTACTTCAATGTAACTGAGCTTGTATGAATCGTAAGCGGTACCTGTAAGTGTAAATGTTCCGTTTACATATCTTTCGACTTCGTCTGTTTCTACTATAACAGGATCCTGGTAGTCGTAGTAGAATGTTACAGCAGGTGTTATATATGTATTGCCAAGTTTATCTGTTGCACGTACCTCGAGAGTCATTTCACCCTGTGTTGTTCCAAGGTCAAGTTCCTGTTCTATTGCAGTTCCACCTGTGTAATTTGTAGGTGTCCAGGCACCTCCATTAAATCTATATTCAACTTTACTATCAACCGTGGCTGTCTTACCCTGTATACCTACACCATTCTCAACTACAGAGATTCGTGCATTAACTGGAGAAACATCAATATTTCCGTCAGGTTCTGGTCTTACTATAGCAATCATTGGAGCAGTTGTATCTTTACATACAGAGAACGCTTTAATTGCTGTTTTTCCTACACTGTCTGTTGCTTCAAACATTATAGTAGACATTTCAGATTCTATAAAATTAAATGCAGGAATTGACCAACTTGTAGATGTTAATGTTGAGTTATCTGTTATATCAACACCATCCACTTTAATTCTAATTGCTCTCGAAGATGACATAGCCAATGTGTCTAAATAGGCCAATGTACCTGTAAGATTTTCACTGTTGAAATAGTAAACTGCGTTCTTTTCAATACAGTTAGCATTTGTTGTTACTCCAACTGTCAAGCTTGGTGCAGCCATATCTACATCAAACTCGCGTACTGCTGCACTTGAAACGTTACCTGCATTGTCTACTGCGTATACGTAAATCTTGTAACCAAGTCCTTCTTCAATACCGTCTCCGCTTGCACCTTTAACCTTAAAGGTTGGGAATGCTGTCCAGTTTATTGTTGAGTTAACCTTTATGAAGCCCTCATTTGCCCATGTGCTTTCTGCAAGTGTAGATGATGTCGGTACATTTGCCGGAGCTGTTGTAGCTATCTTATAGTAAACTGCTGAAATACCGTTTGTATCATTTGAAGTTCCTGTAAATCTGTAGCTTGTTTCTGCAATTGCATCAACACCTTTATTTGTAAAATCTGTTGCTGGTGTAGTTATACTTACTACCGGTGCAGTGGAATCTACTGTAGTTGTATATATCTTAGAGTTTACTATATGCCCTACAGAGTCTGTTAATACAAACTCGTATGTGTATGTTCCGTCTGTTGGAGTTACGTCTCCAAGAGGTACATTGATAGAGAAATTAGCTGAAGTTCCAGTTGATGTCATTACTGTATATCCATCTTCACCAGAAGCTGCTGTTGGAGTACCATCTTTCTTTTCTATGAGACTAAGGCTACCAAGCTGATAAGTATCTGCTATAGTACCTATAATTGTAAATCCAGATACAGGCATGAACTGTCCGATTGAACTTTCATCTATTGAAATAAAAGGATCTGTATTATCAAATAAGAATGTATTTGTCGTAGTACTTGTATTACCAGCTCCGTCATATGCTGTAATAGTTACTGTCTTTTCTCCTTGAATTGGAGCTGCTTGTGTTCCAAATATATCAGTCCATCCTGTTGTATAGAAGCCAATTCTTGAAGACCATACTTCTTTTCCGCTTGCCTGTACAGTCTTTGTCTGTATTCCGTTAGAAATTGTAATCTCTACCTTTTCAATTCCAGAAGTTGCATCTGCCGCACTTCCACTAAATGTGAATGCACTTCCCTTTGTATCATCCTTGTCAGGAACACCGCTAAGTACTGGAGAAGGAGCGGTCTTATCTACTACGACTGCTATTGTTGTTGTATTTGTCTTTCCAGCTACATCTGTAGCTGTGATTGTGAAGGTGTGTTCTCCATCATTAAGATTTGCAGCTGAATAAGTCCTTATAAAACTACCATCTATTCCAAGCTGATCAGCTGTAAGGCTTACGTCTGCAACACCGGTCTGCCCTGATATTGTTGGTACAAATGCATCGTGAATAACAATTCCAGTGATTCCATTTGCATCAGTTGCATTTCCGCTGATTGTTACTGTACCGTTTGTAGCCGTAGTTCCGCTCAGCGTTCCACTGCTTACGTTTGTAATTGCAGGAGCTGACTGGTCAATCCAAACAATTCTTGAAGCTGTTGTTTCGTGACCGAGAATATCCTTTGCATAGATGTATACATACCACTTACCTTCGTGAAGTGTATTTGCATTTGCACTTGGTGTTGTTCCAGTTATAAGTGTCTGAGTAGGAGATGCCCAGGTTCCGTTGTCTGACGTTACTGTTGTCCAGCCTGTTCCTGCTGCACCGTTTGTCTTAATCTGTGCTACAGTAAGTTCTTCCTGTGTAATTATGTATCTCTCAACAAGGATTCCAGCTGTTTCGTCAGTTGCAACACCGGTAAAGTTATAGGCTGAACCACTAATTGAGTTAGCGCCAGAAAAGTTTGTATCTGGTCTTGTTACAGTTGCTGCAGGTGCCGTTGTATCATAAACAACTGTTACAATGTATTCTGTTTCATTTCCAACTTTATCACTTATTCTAAGCTTATATTCATATTCTGCATCTTCTGAAGTTATTCCTGTAAAGCTCCAATTCTTACTTTCAATTCCACTTAAAGTTGGAGCTATGATATTAACTCCATTCTTCTTTGCATATAGTGTTACCTGAGAAGCATCGTAATTTGCTTCTGTAATTACACCATTAATTGTGTATGCTGCCTTTGAATAATACTTTCCATTATTGACAATTGTACTAACTACAGTTCCATCTGCCCCATATACAGTTCCACTTGCAATAGAAAGTGTTGAAGCCGGTGCCGTTGCATCTACAATAAGCTTATAGCTAGAATCACTAGCTGTATCAACTGTAGTTACTGTATCTACAATATCTGTAGCAGTCACCTTAAGTGTGTATTCACCTTCTGCAAGATTATATACAATTAAAATCCAATTGCCTTCTGCATCTGGAGTTAGATTCTTTGTTTGAACAGGAGTTGCATCTCCATTCTTAAACAATTCTGCTACTGCCGATTTTAGATTCTCATCAACTACGATTCCGCTGAATATATAGCTTTGTCCATTTGTGCTGTCATTAAAAGTTGATATTGTTACTACAGGTGCTGTCGTATCTACAATTACTGTTCTCGTTATAGAAGCTGTTTTTCCAGCCTTATCTTTTGCTGTAATTGTAAAGGTTTTTATTCCATCCGAAATGTAGTTTTCGGCAGAAGTATTGCTTGAGCCAACAACAAAATCTTTCGCCCACTCTCCGCTGCTAATAACGGAAACGTTCCATGTTTGGGTTCCATCGCTGATTGTAAGCGCATCTGTTCCAGCTAAGAGTCCAAAGGTATCGCTTGCCATTCCACAGAGAGTAAATCCTTCTTTTGTCCTTACTACTGTTGAAGCATCTGCAAGGCTAGGATAAGCCATATCTACATCAAACTCACGGACTGCTACTGTTGAAACGTTTCCTGCCTTATCTACTGCGTATACATAAATCTTATAGTTACCTTCTTCTATACCGTCGCCTGCAGCACCCTTTGCCTTAAAGGCTTGCGTAGCATTCCAGGTTGAAGAACCATAATTTGCATTTGCCCAGCTACTCCAGTTCGCTGCATTAAGTGCGCTCTGACTAGAAGTTGGAACAGAAGGTGCAGCTTCCGTTATGTCAACAATCTTGTACCACACTGCTTGTATACCGTTTGCTTCTGTTATACTTCCTTCAAAACGGAAGTAAGCTTCGTTTATTGCATTTGTGTTTTTTCTTGCTATATCAGTTTCAGGATTCGTTATTGTTACCGTTGGTGCAATTGTATCCTTTATCACTCTAAACCTAATGCTTTCTTTTCTTGCCGTACTGCCTGTGTAAACTCCGGCTTCATCTATGGCAGTAATTGTATATTCGTAAGTTCCATCAGGAATATCTGTTACTGTTTGTGTTCCATTTCTTCTTGTCTGAGCAAGTGTCCACGTTCCGCTTTTTGCTGCTGACGGAGTTTGTGTGATGGTTGTGGTTGCAGTTTCGTCTAAACAATCCAAGGTAGCAGATACCGTTACGTTTGTACCTGTGTCGTTGAATGTTCCAGAAATTGTGAAATAGTCTTCTTTTACAACAATAGGGTTAGTATAATTATTATTTGAAACAGGTCTTTCTGTTCCATCATTAAGCTTAACTGTAATTATAGGTTTGGCTATATCGTAAGCGAGTGCTCCTGTAACAGGAGTTTCGGTTTTGTTACCAAGCTTGTCTACTGCCTTTACTTTAAGTGTGTACAGTCCTTCTGCTGGAAGATTTTCAGGAGTAAGGATTATGGTCCAGATTTGTTCAGTAATTGCTGCCTGTAATGAAGGTTCGCTACCGTCAATAGAATAAAGAACCTTATCTACACCGCAACCTGTTCCGTCATTTACAGAACCTTGTATTCTTACACCACTACTTACATTTGTAATTAAACCGCTCAAATCTGAGGTTATCCAGAGAGATGGAGGCTGTGTGTCTCTGTAAACGCTTCTTGTTATTGTTTCACTTTGTCTTCCTGCCTTATCTGTTGCAGTAAAAGAAAGAGAAAGACCTGTATTTGCTTCAAGCTGTAATGGGAATGACCAATTGTTATTCGTAATATTACTACCGGAAATAGTGGCGATTGGAGTTGTACCATTCTTAATAACGACAGACTCTATTCCGTAAGTATCCGAAGCAGTTCCATTTACAGTAAAGGTTGACCCCTTAAAATATGTAATTCCTGATTCTTCAAGATTTGTTACTGAAATTACAGGAGCTGCCTTATCTATACTAAACTCGCGCGAAACAATATCAGATACATTTCCAGCTTTGTCGACTGCCTTTACATAAAGCTTCCATTCGCCTTCATAAAGATCATAGCCTGTAACAGCATTAGGTCCGTCTGCAATTGTCTTTGCAAAGGACCAGTCAACATCACTTGTTGCAAAACTCCAAGCACTTGTGTCATCTGGTACTGTATCTTCGGTTGTAAGATAGTAGAAGTACTTGTCTACACCGGTTCCTTCTTCATTATCTACAACTCTTCCCTGGAACATATAAGAATCGCTGCTGAGGAAGTTCTTTGTTATACTGCCATCTGCATTTGTTATATTGCCAAGTGGTTTTGTAATTGTAATTGTTGGTGGAGTTATATCAACAGAGACAGTAACTGTTTCGGAGGATTGTTTACCTGACTTATCGGTTACTGTCACTTTATAAGTATATTTGCCAGATTCAACAGGATTTTGAGAAGAGCCTGGAGCATCCATTTTTCTTGGAAGATTGTCTACAAGCCAGCTCCAGTTGCCTTCGCTTTCTTCGTTTGAATCAATGCCGTAAACTGTGATTGTATTGTCTCCAAAGGTCTGCTCAACTGTAATATTTTCTATTCCATATTTATCAAACATTGTTCCGCCAAGAGAAAAGTTCTGACTAACTTCAACGCTCTTCTTTCCGTTTACAGCTACAATTGCCTTTTCTTCATCACCTGTATATTTGTCTATGCTTACATTTGGATCTACTGTATCGAATATAAATACCTTTGATTGCATTTCATTGTAGTTACCGACTGCATCTTCAACACGTACATAAAGAACCTTCTCTCCTTCTTTTCCGAATACCCTTGGATAATCACTAAAGGCAATGAGGGCATTCCAGTTGTCGGTACCAGAGACGTCTATCCAACCGGTTGAATTGTTTCCGCTAACAGGTAATTCGCTCCAATAACTTGCAATTTCATCGCCAACTTCTTCGTCGTAGTTGTCTATTCTTATCTGAACTTTTGCTACACCAGAACCAGCCTCATTATCGCTTGCAGTTCCAACAAATCTGAAGGTACCACTATTAGAGGTGTATTTATCCAGACAGCTGGTAATTCTTGCAACAGGGCGAACGCTGTCTACCTTGTAGTTAAAGGTTTGTTCTGCGCTGATTCCGTAAGCATCATAAAGAACGTATCTTACACTACCAGTTGCATTACTGCTTTCTGGAATAAAAGTATCTACCCAGCGTCTTTTGTCAACTACATCATTCTTGCCTTCTGCACTTTCTGTAAACTTAGCTACAGCAAGCTCTATTCCATCGGACTCAGCTTCGCCATCTTGACAACGAATAACCTTCTTGAACGGAGCAGAACCGCTGTTTAAACCTATTACTGTAAAGGCTGTTTTTGCATTAGGAGTTATGTCTTCTATATTTGTTGTTATAAACTCTGGAGATGTAGTGAGCTTTAAAGATGGAGTTTCGCCACTAACGAGTATACAAAAGTTTTCTCCATTAGTTCCACCATTTTTATCTGTTACCACAACATCTATTCTATAGTAACCTTCTGATTCTGGTGCCTTGTATGCATAAGTATATTCTGTAGCATTTTTTGCCTGGACTGATGATGAAGTTGCAGCCTCACTTTGTCCTTCTACCGTTGTAGATACAGTAATTTTGTCTATCCCATCATCATCTGTAAACTTCAAGAGTATTTGAGAATTACCTGTAAAGAAGTTCTTTCTATAGTCAGTGTCTGTCATTGCATTGTTAGTTTCAACTAATGCTTGTTTTGATTTAAGGTCAAAGGTAAGTGTATCAGGATCGTTTGGCTGAATTGTCGGGATATCTGTAGACTGATCTATGTAATAATACAAGTCTTTTGTAGTTTTGTTTCCTGCCCTATCGTATGCATTGATTCTGAGGAATGCATCTGTATAATCATAATTACCAGTATCTGCCTCGAATGTAAAGCTTGATTTAAGTCCATTGCCACTATCTATAATAACATCTTCTCCAGCATCATCCCTCTTAACAAGAGCCCAGTTTGCAGAATCTACATTATCAAACTTGTCTGTAATAAATCCTTTTACAGTAATCTTTTTATTTATGCATTCTCTAGAATATTTTTCAACAACAGGCTTTATATCTGTGATGTTGATTTCCGGTCCGTCTACATCATAGAACACGGTCTTTTCGCTTTCTACAATTTTTCCATTATCTGCACGTATTATAACTCTGTACTGCTGGCTTTTTGCCTGATTGAACCAGGTTTCCGGTATGTACCTGCTGTAAGAAAAGTCATAAGTGCCAGATACCGTATTTTCTATTCCTTCATCCTCTTCAAACTCATATCGCCAGATTACAACTTCGTTTTCATCAGCTTCGCCTTGTCTTGATATTGTAATTGTTGGGGTTCCATTAATTGTTGAAACAACACCCTCAAACAAAATGCCATCGCCTTTCTTTACCCGAGTAAGTGTTTCTGTTGGATACTGAACAACAAGCCTTATTTGGGCAGATTCAGGCTGAGGATCTGTACTAGTAACCTTAATCCATTTAGCATATAAAGTTAAATCTCCTGTAACGATGTAACCGCTTGTAATTCTAGTCTCTTCTTCAAAGCTGTTGCTTGTGTACCAGCCTAAAAACTCATAACCTTTACAACTCAGCTCCGGCAGATTTCTTCCTGTAAGCACATTGCCATCATATATCATTATATCAGCTGGTTTTTGACCATAAGAAGAAACGTAATTAATTGTAAAACTTTTACCTGATGATTCTTGAATTACAGAACGTGTAATTCTCATACCTATAGAAGAATCCTTTATATATGGAAGAATACTGTTCCTTTCCAAAAAAGAATAATCTTCTAAAGAGCTTAAATAATTTCCTCCTCTTACAATTCTTTCAGAACCGTTTGAATCCCAGCATAATTCTCGAACATTTCCACCCATATCAAAAAGACCTAAAGCATTAGGAGATTTTCTTCTTACTTCATGAGTTTTTCCATCGCTATTCTTTTTATTCCATTCAACCAAAGCAATATCTGTTCCAGAATCTTCTTTAAAAGAAGCTGTTCCATAAGTACTTTTACCACCACGAGCAGCAAACTCCCACTCTTCTTCTGTTGGAAGTCTATAACCATTTGCAGATGAATCAAAAACTACGTTATCCCAGATGCTATTATTTTGTTCTGGTATTTCGCTATATGAAAGCAAGTTCCAATCATTTATTCCTTCTATTATATAACAAGGAGTTAAACCTTCTTTTAGACTGAGTTTGTTACAATATACAATTGCTTCATACCAGCTTATATTTTCAACAGGTCTGCTCTTCTGTGATTCTTCATTTGCAGTATTTGTTGTTCCAATGCTAGGATTTTTACCCATTATAATTTCATATTCACCCTGCATAACTTCGTGGTCACACATATAAAAATCATTAAGAGTAACATGCTTTCCTTCTGTAAAGACTCCATTCCCCTGTGAACTATATTCCTCACTTCCGGTAATTGTTTCACCTTCAACAAAAACAAATCCTTCTGTTGGGTTGTAATTTCTTGTCTTTTCTTCTATTTCTATATTAAAGTATGCAAAACAAATAAGACTATCTTTAGATTTCTTTATATCTTTTCTAATTGCGACTTCCTTGGTTCCAACATAATCAAGCTTTTCTCCTTCTGCAGGAAAGGTTGTAAAATCGGTAATAGTTTCTTCGCTACCATCACTGTAAACAGCTACCACAACGAGTCCGGCAAGATCTAACCTTTCGCCTTTTTTATATTTTGTTTTATAAGGTTCCTGTAATATTTTTATTTCTTCAATAAAGGAATCTTTCTCATTGGTATTTGCATCAATCTTACAATTAAAAAAGAGAATTATGGAAAAAAGGGTTATGATAAAAATAGTAAAGACTTTTTTCATTTAAACTCCTGTTTTTGTCATAACAAATTAATTATTTTATTTATTATACACTACATTACTGTTTTTAATAGAAAAAAATATTTTGTTCTATTATACTATCCTCGTGTATTTCAATGGAATCTGGTGAAAGGCCAGAGCTGAGTGCGCAACTGTAAGATAATTGATAAAAACCTGGTACAATCACTGAGGCAACTTTTGTGTAAGGAACATTTTTTCTTCGGTCACAAAAGTTCTTTGGGAAGATTTGGTTTTTTGGTAATGTCATGCTGAACTTGTTTCAGCATCTAGTTCGGAATAACGAATTGTTTACCGGTTATCGAGTCAGGAAACTTTGGTACACGTTGGATTTTACGAATTTTTGTATTCGTAGCATTCCACGTTTTTCCGTATGGAAGACGAATCTTTTTTTTAGGAACTGCGCAATTTCGGTTCCTGGAGCAATTTTATGAAAAAATCTATTTTTTCTCTCCGCGTTAAGCTCGCATTTGCAGCTTTATTAATTGCTGGTTTTGTATTCGTAGGATGTACACATCCTGCTAATTCTGATACAAAACTCCCAGATAATCCGGGTGGTGAACAGCAAAGTAATACATCTACTCCAGTTGCCTTAACAGCAAGCGATGCTTTGGTTGGTAAATGGGTAGATGCTTATAAGAGCGTTTACGAAATTACTGTAAGCGACTTTAAGAATTATGGCGAAGGCTATTCAAGCTACGAAGGAAATGAGCCAAAGGTTCTCTATACTAATGATGCAAAGACTGAAGGTTTTATTTATATTAAATATACAAAGGCTTATGAATCTGCTTACACAGAACCAACTGGAGAAGACAAAGACACCTGGATTCATGTCCCTGCATCTCAAAACGCGGAACACCCAGAGTGGGACTCTCCTGAATACTGGTACCGTTATTCTACAACTGCTCCAGATGTAGGAAAGTGGTACGCTATTTCATTTAAGGACTTAGCTGCCAGCGCAGTAAAGGTTTCTGGTGCATACGGTACAAAATCATCTACAGCAACTTTGGAAGAAGCTGTAACTGAGTTTACAGTAGAAAATGGTTATTTCGCTTACTACAGCGATTGTACAAAACAATAAGACGCATTGTTAAAATGGAGCAGCGAGAGGTATGCTTTCAACGCAAGGGTTTCGCTGCTCCAAAATCTAAATTAAAGAATGAACTTCTACAAAAAGCTTCCACTTGCATTTTTATTTTTTCTTAGCATTTTTATAAACCCTCTTTTTGCTCAAGAGATTATTCTTCCTTCTATTACTACTTACATTGACGATACTGAAATTGAACAAAAAACCGTTCTTCTGGCGGACGAAATCCAGCAGAGGCATACGGAATCATTAACAGCACTTTTACAATCAGAAGGCATTCAGATTTTAGCTTACGGCGCCTATGGCTTACAGCAGACACCAAGCATTCACGGCTTTACTGATGAAACTGTTCGGGTTGTAATTGATGGAGTTTGTGTAAACAATGCTCAATATGGAACGTTCGATTTTTCTTCTATAAATATAAATGATATTGAACGGTTAGAAATTGTTAAGGGTGGCTTTACAGAGGGAGTTTGTGATGAAGGCTCTGTCGGCGGTGTAATCTATATCACTACTAAAAAACAGCAGCTTGGAACTCATTTTAACTCGGACAGTCAGATTCGGACTTTCTTTAATGCATCACTTCCGCTCGATACTTTTTCGCAGAATCTTGGATTTTCGTCGCAGCTAGGTGACAATTCTTTTATAAAAACAACTGCGAAAGGAACCTGGGCGAATAATCGTTTTTTGTTTAAAAATTACAAAGACCTTATTTATGAGCGGCAGAATTCTGAAGTAAAGGATGCAAACGCGAATCTTCAGTTTTTACATTATTTTGGAAACGGCAATTATTTTTCGGCAAACGATTTATTTTATATTGGAGATAAAAACGTTCCCGGCGTAGAAAACACATCTTTTAAGGGGAACCAGCAGGATTTATCGAACAAGATGATTTTGTCGGTTAATTTTCCTGCTATAAAAGATTTTGCCAGACTTGAAAATTCCTTTGCCTGGATATGCGACAACCGTGATTATGAAGAAAATGTAGATATAAGCCATCATCACGTAAACAGCTTTAAGCTTTCTTCTTCAGCGCAAATTTACGGATGGAAAAATGTTTCGCAAAGTATAGGTGTAAGCCTAGACTATACAGATTTAAAATCTACTAACGATGGAAACCATAATCAATTTTCTTTTACTGCAAAAGAAACCTCAAAAATAAAACTAAACGATATTTTTACTTTGAGTATTCCTTTGGCTGTAAAAAGCTGCAATTCTAATTTTGCATTTATTCCAAAGGCGGGTATTACTGCTGAGTTCTCTAAAGTCAATTTTATTTTAGATGCTTACAGAATGATTCAGTTTCCAAATATGGATGATTTATACTGGACGGGTGGCGGTTTCCATGGCAATCCAAAGCTTATTCCCGAAAGCGGATGGGGAGCAGATTTTAATGTGAATGTGCATCACTTTATCGTGCCGTTTAGTATTTGTATTTTTACGAATTATTATAAAAATAAAATTCAGTGGAATCTTTCTTCTGGTCAGCCGGAAAACCTTTCCAGCGCGTTTTATCTGGGAGTTGATTTTTCCGCTAAAAAAACTCTTTTCGATTTTCTATCACTCAAGCTAAACGTCGAATACTTATACAACCAGCTATTAGATTCCTCGAATGAATTAACCTACAAAAAAAGGATTATGTGGACTCCAGATTTTACCGCTGCCTTTTCTGCAAGCTTTACCTTTGATTTCCTCAACTGGAATATAGAAGCAAGCTACGTTGGAAAACGCTATACCTCTAATCTTAATCTTTACTATATGGACCCATACGTTCTTTTAAATTCCAGCCTCGAGTTTACAAAAATAAAATGGATCATTCCTTACTTGCGTGCAGACAATATTTTAAACACCGATTATGAAGCCGCAGAAGATTATCCAATGCCTGGCATCTCCCTTACGCTCGGTGCAAAACTTGCAAAGTAAAAAGCATTAACTTCCGTTATTCCCACAAATTGCTGTCTATATAATCAATTCGTTTTAAAACAAAATCTGTGTTAGATTCGCTGACTCTGCCTTCTTTAAGAGGAATTACTAAATCTTCACGAACCTTAAGAACTGTTTCCTTAAGATTCTGAGGATCTATTTTTTCCCACCTTTCACGCAGCATTTCACGGAACCAGTCTGCATTATTAAACAAGATAAACCAACCGTGAGAACGATCATATTCATCAGTATTAACCTCTGGTGACTGCCAGGCTCCTGCAAAATACTGAAGTTTTCCATTCCAGTAAGCACCGCCATCCAGATCATTTTCAATAGGACTGTATGCCCAGTTAAAATCCCACGGACATTCAAAAGTAAGCTTGTAATACTTTTCGTCCGGCTTTTTGTTATGGAAATCTATTGCCATGTAAAGACTTCCAGCACCAACATCATTATCGCGTACAAGCTCTTCCAGAATCATTTCGTTACAGAGCGATTCCAAGTCTATAACTGCATCACACGCTTCTTTAGCTGTAGTAAAATCTTCTGCAGGAATCAGATTATAATCATCATCAAACTTATAATACTTACCCTTCTCTATTGCAAAATAACAGATATCCCAGACACCCTTCATATACTTCTGGATAAATACTACCTGCTCGTCGGAATAGACATCGTTTTTTAAAGTAAAGTCATCTGACTCAATTTGTCTTGTTACACCGTTTATATCTTTAAGTGGAACGTGAACTTTTTCTCCGTTTTCATTCCGTTGTTTGTAATCCAATGTAAAATGATAATCTTCTAAGCCCTGCCTGTATTCCCATTTGCCATTTATCAACCTAAAGCCACTGCCAACAGGGAATCCCAATTTATTTTTTTCTTCCACATTTTCGTCTTTAATATTCCACGCTGGATTTTTATCGTCCCAGGCATAGTTGTCTAGCTCAATCATATAACCAATATTTGTACCGGTATCTTTTTCTTCATTTTCGTAAACATCAACCCGGCCTTTGTTTATCTGATTCTGCTCGCAAAGAAGATAGAGTCCCTTGTAATAACCGTTTATAATAACGTGGACATAAGTTGCATCGGAAGCATAATATTTAAATTTACTTGTTTTATAGATTTCGTGTGCCAGATTAAAACCAAGATAATCCATAGCAACAGCCCAACCGGTTTTTAACAGAACCCAACTTTTGTATTTGGAATCATTATTTAATCCAAGCATTTTCTGCTTTTTGCTGAACTTTATTCTGTACGGCTTTTCTTCGCCCCAGGAAGTTGAATTACCGCGAACCTTTACTTCACCGGGAATTCCATCCAGCTTATAAGCTTCATCACAATTAGCAATATCAATTATTGATTTATAATATTCCTTTTTAAGAACATCCTGCGAATCCTTTGTTGTGATATTAATGATTGGAAGTTTAAAACCAACAAAATCTTTATAATAGGAAAGATCTTTTTCAATTTTAGGTTTCTTTTTTTCGTACTGCTTTTCTAAAGAGTCAGAAGGATCATCGGCCACTTTATCTGAATAAACCCTGAGTGTTTTTAATGTTAAGCCATAACCTTCAATTCGCAATCCCTTTTGAGCAATCTCTTCAGCTTCTTTCTGTGATAAGGTGATTAACAAGGTTCCTGTTGTTTTCTTTTTAGTGGAGATTGAATACTTTCCCCACGATTCTTTTGAAATCCCGGTTTTCTTCTCATTTGTAAAAACATACCAGCCGGTCCAATTAGAATCGCAAAAATTGAACTCTGCTTTTTTGTCATGTTCATAATTATCCCAGGTTTCCAGTTCCAGATAAAAATAATAGTTCTTGTACATTGGTGGGAGTTTTGTTGATAAAAGTAAATTGGTTCTGTATTCCCATTGAGCTTCTCCTAAGAATACATACTCTTCTCCCAAAAGATTTTCAGATAATGAATAATCATTAAGATCCAGGGGTTCATTCATTTTACAAGCTGTAGAGAATATACCTGCCAGCAAACATAGAATAATAAATGGAAATCTAAATCTTTTCATAATTTTACAATAAACAAAATGTACTGTTGTTTCAAGAAGCGATTACCCTTTTCTGTTATACATATAACTGATATAATCTTTATATGAAATTCAGATGTAAATTATTGGTTTTATTATCTTTTGTTTTGTTGGGTTCAGGGCTGATGACAGTTTCAGCAAAGCCGAAAAAGCAGACTAAGTCAAAGACAACAACAAAGCAAACACAGCAGTCAAAAACAACTGCAGCAACTACAACAAAACCGGCAGAAAACCAGCTGCCATCTTACGAGCCGCTTTTTTCAATATCACAAATATTTGGAACAAATGCACTGGGCGAAACACTTACAGCTCAGCAGGTTTTTGAGCTCGCTCTTTTGTATTCGGAATGCCCGCTCGACTCTTCCGAAGCAGCTACCGCTTTGAAAAACTTTGAAAGCATAAAAAAAGAAGTTTCCGGCAACGATTACCAGAAAATGTCGCAGGAGGATCGCGGACGTGCAGTACTTAAGCTTTTATACCGTGATTACCTTAAAAAATACAATAAAGATCAGTCAAGATTAAACACCGCTTTCCTTACCGGCGAATACAACTGTGTTTCTTCTGCCCTTATGTATATGGCAGCCGCAAAGGCAGCTGGTCTTACAGTTCGCGGACAAAAGACTCCTGAACATGCCTTCTGTACTGTTTATATAGAAGGAAGCGGAAAAAACTCCACGAAAAAGATTGATGTTGAAACAACAAACCCTTACGGCTTTAATCCGGGCAGCAAGGAAACAATTGAAAACGAAGACAAAATCAAACGATATTACGTTGTTCCAAAATCTAATTATGCAAACCGAATTGAAGTAAGCGATAAGGTTTTCACAACACTTATTGGCGGAAACCTTTGTGCTGAGTACATTACCCGAAATGATTATATAAAAGCAATTCCACTTGGTGCCGCAAGAATGTCACTTGTTCAGTCTGAAAAGTCGAATGCGGTTGATTTAGTACGCAAGGAGTTTGAGATTCTTGCTACAAATTACGTTTCTCTAAATACTCCTGCTTCAATCAAAAATGCGGCAACTCCGGGAAATGGTGTTAGCGGCAGTGCCCAGAAAATGGCAGTAACAGTAGACTGGTTTGTGGGCTTTATAAAAAAGTGGGGACTTACAACTAACCTTCAGAGTAGTATGGATATTGCCCTTCACAATCTTCTTGTACTCTGTTACCAGGAAATTAATTATGAGCTTGCTTCTGACGAATACAATAAATGCAGCAGTTATGTAAGCAAGAATCAGAAAGAAAAAAGCCGCGAGCTTGTTGCCGAAATCTATATTATTGATGTTACTAACGGACTAGATTACCAGCACCAGATTCCTCTGCTTGCAAAAATCCTTACAGAGAATGATGATGAGGGAATATTCTCTTCTGCACAGGTACAGCAGAAAGCCGCAAATTATCTTGAGCGAGCCTGGGCCGAAGACCTGAATGGTTATATCCGCCGCAAGGAATACGAAGCAGGCTATGAACGTGCCGCACTTGCAGCAAAGCAGTTACCAAACAGCTCTATGATTCAGAATGCAAAAACAAGCTTCTATTCAAGCGCAATTGCAACTGTTCACAACAATTTTGCAACTGCAGCAAACAAGGGAGATTCCAAAACTGCTATTAAGATTCTTGAGGATGGTCTTGTAAAATATCCTGAGGACCCTACACTTAAAAAGGATTTGCAGTCGTATAAAAAATCGAAAGGAATAAAATAAGCTTATAGCTGGAGTACAACTGGTTTAGTTAACTTACAACTGCCAAAGGTTCCAGAACGTATTCACCACAGCTGATTTTTTCCTGAAGTTCTTCTCTTGGCATTGGCTTTCCAAACAGATATCCCTGCAGGCATTTACAACCAATCTCCTGCAGGAAGACTCGTGCTTCTTCAGTTTCTACACCTTCTGTAAGTGTTTCCATTCCGAGCTCTTTTGCAAGATTCACAACATTCTTCAAAATCTGACGAGCCTTTATATTTCCAGAGAAGTTTGACAGGAACTTCATGTCTATTTTCATTACATCAAAATCATATTCTTTAAGAACATTCAATCCAGAATAACCGGCACCAAAATCATCAAGCCAGAGCGCATACCCGGAGGTTCTAAGCTTTTCCATAGCGCCCATAAGCTTTTCATCATTCTCGGAAATTGCACTCTCTGTGATTTCTATATGAATAAGCTCTTTTTCAATTTTGTACTCTTCCATCCTGCTTTCAATTTCTTCTACAAGATTAAGCGAATCAAAATCAAGACGCGAAAAATTAAGCGAAACAGGAATTACGCGGAACCCCTGCTCCTTTGTCAAATAAATATCCTGGCAAACTCTTTCCAGAATATGCATGTCCAGCTTATGAATCTGGTGATATTCTTCCAGCGTGTTAATAAAATCTACCGGCGAAAGGAAACCATACTGCGGATCATCCCAGCGAGCAAGAGCTTCTATACCGCACAAATTATTGTTTGAAGAATTAATAACCGGCTGATAGTAAACCCTTATGTAATTGTTTTTAAGGGCACTGTCAATGTTGTTGATTATATACTGCTTTTTATGGAAATCCTGCGACATCTTTTCGTTGTATTCGCAGTAATCTTTATTGAAGTTCTTTTTTATGGAGTAGCAGGCATAGCGGGCATAATCGCAGGCAATAATCGGCATTGTATCTCTATCCTTTGGTCTGTAAGCTCCAACCTTAAGCCCCATGCGAATATCTGTTTCAGAATTGATTACAAAATCTCTGAGCTTTTTAAGCTTCTCCTGTGTATCTTTATCCTCTGTAAAAATTACAAAATTGTCGTTCGAAAAATGAGCAGAAACAGCACCCGCAAAAACTTCTTCTATTTTTTCTGCAAACTCTTTAAGGAAGCAGTTGCCTTCCCAATAATTATATTTTTCGTTGTAATTCTTAAAGTTTTCTATATCGAGGAAAAGGAAAATCATTTTAGATAAATCTGTTTTTTTGTTATGCATAATTCCAAGAGACTGACTTCTGAAATAATGCATATTGGCAATACCCGTAACCTCATCACTTACAGAAAGCTTAAGCAGAATGTTATGCGCATGCTCCAGCCTGTCATCTTTGCGCGCCCCACTTATTGTCTGGTGGTACGAGTTTACCGCGCTCATAAGAATCGAAATAAGAACGATTGAAAGATTAACCTTTGTTGCGTACGTTGCCGGATAAAGCGAATTACAAAGAATATAGAATGCCGTATACGAAAAACCAAGGAACAAAATCGTGTAAATTGGACGCCAGACAATAAAGCAGAAAACAAAGAGTGTCATTGTCATAAGAGTAATAAACTGCTCGCCTTTCTGGTAATCCAAAAACGAAATGTAAATACCAAAAGTGATTGATACTATAGAAAAGATTACGCGTAAGACTTGTCCAACACGGCGGTTTCTTGTTTTATTTTTAAGATGCCTTACAGAAAAAATAAAAAGCCCCAGCGCCGAAAGCAATAAAATTACATAGCTGACAATGTGCGTAATAAGCCATGGCACCGGTCTTTTTGTAGCTTCAAAAAGCTGGCGGATAAGAAGACTTACAATCATCCAGAGCTCAATAGCAATGACAACAGAAGAAACATACAAGCTGGACCGAATATTTGTGTTCTCAAAATAATTCGACACATAGGATGAGTATTTTTCTATTCCGAAGAATCTTTTGATTCTTTCCCGAATCTTCTTTCTCATTACTCACTATTATACATCTGTTTTTTGTTTTTTGTAAAAAAAATGTTATAAATACTTAAGGAGGGGAAAGTCTTCCCCTACGGTCGCACTTCGTCGCGCCCTACCCCTTCCAGCGGGGAGACTCAGTTTTTGGGTGAGTCCCCGCAACGCCCCAACTTTTTCAACTCCGCTTTCACTCGCCTCAATTCTTTCTTCAATTTTGCTTCTTCATCAATATCATCTGTAAACTTAATTTTATGCTGTAAGTCTGGAATTATCGTTTCTGTAAGCTCTGCAATTCTACGTTTACGCAGAGTTACTTCTTTTGGAGGGCGACCGCCTTTTTTGCCGTTTTCACGACTGGCAGTTTTTTTGGCATAACTGGTGGATTTTCCATTATAGGAATACAAAGAGCTGAACCAGAATGTAAGATTTTTTACCTCCTGATTCAGCCCAAAGCATATATCTTCAAGCTCACGGTTTTGTATACCCTGCGTCGTGAGCCCTTTGTTATATTCATCTAATTTTTGTGACAGCTGAGATATAGTTTCAATAGATTTGTAAATGTTATCTGTTTTTTTGCTCATGCTATGTTACAAAATCCTTACAATACCGTCTTCGGTTACTTCGATTGTATCGCCGGTTTTTACGGTATCAAGGAACTCCTGTCCCAGCTGATCGATTGCAATGAGATTGCTGTTTTCCCAAACTACAGAAAGAATAACACCCGCACCAGCCAGAGAATCGATGTGCTCCGAGAACAACAGACAAGCCGGATTTATTCCCATTGAGCAGATTACCTGAATAACCATGCCGCCGGTTGTAGAACCAATTGTCTGAGGAAGACACAAAGCTTTACCGGTTATGTTCTTTTCGAAAATATCCTTGTTGTTCTGGTCTGCAACAATTACCTGCTTTGATTTTGCAATTGCCGATTTCTGAAAGGTTGCAAGAGTGTTTACACCCTGATGTGAAACTACAGCCTCTCCCTTATAATATCCTTTGTTTATAACTCTACCTTTGAACTCTTTCATTTTGCACGTCTCCTTCTTCCTTACTTTCTGCCAACAATAATATCCAGTAACTCATCATCTGTATAATAACGAGCGGTTGAATAAGTCCTGAGCTTGTTAGAGCAGGTCATAATTCTTCGGGATTTTGTAAGCGGATTAGACATATACATGAGCGGACAGATTGCAGTTACTCTTGCGCCGGTAGCATACAAAGCTTTATATTTCTCAGATTTTTTGAACGACTCAAGTACAGGTGGCGCAGTACAAATAACTGTTGTAACAGCAACCTTATTTTTACCGCTAGCCTTTAAGCCTTCAATAATCTTGTCTGACCATTCATTGAGCTGGCTCATAGAAAGATGTGGACATCCAACAAATGCGTAAGTTCCTTCTTTCTCAGGCTCCTTCCACATTACAGGATAAGATTTATAAACGCGCTCAAGCTCTGCATCATCAATTACATATTCCTTGTAGTTTTCGCAGAGAAGACTTTCCCCAAGCTCAACAGCCTCTGGAGTAAGCTTGTCTACATGATAAAGACCAACTGCACCATTAGAAGCAGTAGCCGCACCAAAATCCTTAAGATAAGCTTTTGCCTCATCGTTCAGCTCTGTACCAATCCACTTATCCAGACCAACAACATATGGAACATCTTCCATAACCTTAAGACCGATTGCAGAACCAAGAATCTGAGCAACAGGTTTTTTAGTTGTGTTTACAGTAATCTTCCATTTTGCTTTTCGTCCTTCATCTGTAAGCAGACCAAACTTTGGTACATAACCGAGGATTGAACCAAAAATATCAATCATACCGGAGTTGCGGTTACAGCGGGCACCAAGAACAGAGTTAGCGTAATTAACAGCACTTGATTCTGCCCAGGAAAGAATATCTCCCTTTTTAGGAACGTTTCCCATTTCGTCAAAATAGCAGGCACAGCTGAACGCATCCGGATTTACAAGACCAAGCTTTCTGAGCTGTGCTTCGTAATACTCCTGTTTGTTATACAAAATTGCCTTGAACAAAAGCTTGTCCAGTAACGAACATTTTGCATTAGCAAAATCCATTGGGCGAGGATCCATTGTAAAGCCTTCCTCAACCTTAAGCCCGGCGTCAATCAGCTCGTCCATTGTTCTGTAAATTGGTGCAAGTACACCGAATCCAAAAGACGTAACAAGATGTCCCTGACCGTGTGTTACCTTTACAAGCTCTGTTGCCTCAAACAAATCGCCATAGCGGACAATTGTTTCCATTACCTTTGCTTTAGTTTTTCCTTCGCTGCCTTCAAGAATTGCCTTCTGTTCCGGCGTAAGCTTCATTTTATATTCGTACATTTGTTTCTCCATTTTGTCATTCCGAACTAGCTTCGGAATCTCTTATATTTTCATTGCCACATCCCAGGCATTCCAGATTGCAGTTCTTAAATTACCAACCTTGTTACAGTCGCCAATAAGCGTAACCTTAGAAGATTTTGCAAAAACCGGAGTCGGATGATAGCCCATAGAAGCAATAACCGTATCGCCTTCAATATCAAACTCTTTGCCAGCTTTATCCTTTACAACAACACCCTTATCGGTAACCTTTACAAGCGTTGTTTCCAGATGAACCTCAACCTTATTCAGTTCAAAGAAATCGCGCAGGTAAGAGCTGTTAGCAAGACAAACACCCTTTACAGCAATCAGATCGTTTTTCATTTCGACAATTACCGGAGTCTTTCCCTTGTTATACAGGTCGTAGGCAATTTCGCAACCGGTTAAACCGCCGCCAATAATTATTACCTTATTGCCAACAGTCGCACCGTTCAGATAGTCACAAGCTTCAACTGTTTTATCAAGACCTTCAATGCGAGGTTTGTTAGCTGATGCACCGGTAGCAACAATAACCTTATCAAAATCCTTAAGCTCGTCTAAAGAGGCTACAGCTGTATTCAGGCGAACTTCAATATTGTTGTCGGCCATTTCTTTTTTGTACCAGTCCAAAAGCTCTTTGTCTTTTTCCTTAAACGATGGAGCGGCCGCAGCATTGAATACACCGCCAAGCTTATCGCCTTTTTCAAAAATAACCGGCTTGTGTCCGCGCAAAGCAAGCACTCGGGCAGCCTCCATTCCGGCAATTCCCGCACCAATAACGGCCACCTTTTTAGGGAAGCTTGTTTTTACAATCTTGTATCGGTTGTGCTGCATTGTCGGCGGATTGATTGCACAGCGGGCCATACCCATGTTGTCTGTAAGCGACTGATCGTTTGCAACTCCCTTATAATGCGCCATATTAAAACAGCCGTTATGACAGCAGATACAAGGACGAATAGCTGCTTCATTGTCTGCCATCATCTTAGTAATCCATTCTGGATCTGCAAGGAACTGGCGGGCAACACCCATTGCATCAAGCTCACCCGCAGCAATTGCGCTGGCAGCAACCTCAGGAGTCATTCTTCCGGCACAAACAACAGGAATATCAACAAACTTCTTTATGTGTTTTACATCTTCCAGATTACAGTTCTGGCTCATGTACATAGGCGGATGAGCCCAGTACCACGCATCGTAAGTTCCGTTGTCGCAGTTGAGCATATCGTAGCCGGCATCCTGAAGATACTTAGCAGCCTTTTCACTTTCTTCCATGTCTCGGCCAACTTCAACATAATCTTCTCCAGGAAGCGCACCTTTGCCAAAGCCCTTTGTTTTAGAAACAACCGAATAACGAAGCGAAACAGGAAAATCTTCACCGCATGCCGCTTTAATTGCCTTTACAATTTCTACAGGGAAACGGTAACGGTTTTCAAAGCTGCCGCCATATTCATCATCACGGAGATTAGTATATTTCATTGTAAACTGATCCAGCAGATAGCCCTCGTGAACCGCGTGAATCTCAACACCATCAACTCCGGCATCTTTACAGAGCTTAGCAGTTTTAGCAAAAGCCTCTACCATCTGTTTAATTTCTTTTTTGGTCATAGGACGAGACATGCAGGAATCATCCCAGCGGTTTGGAGTTGCGCTCGCACTTGCAGTAAGATAATCAACATCAAGAATCGGCTTCATCAAAAGACCAAGCGCCTTATTCTTAGAAGACTTTACCATTATGTCATTGATTGCCATACTTCTTCCAAAACCAGCCGTAAGCTGAACAAAAAGCTTTGCACCAGTTTTGTGAAACTCCTTCATATACGATTCAAGCTTCTTAAACTTTCCTTTTCCCTGATACAGCCACTTTCCGCCAAGAGTATCGCGGATTGGAGCAATACCGGGCAAAATCAAACCAACGTTGTTTCTGGCACGCTCCAGCAAAAAGTTAGCAGCCTCCTTATCAAAATGATTCGGTTCAAGCCAGCCAAAGATAGACGTACCACCCATAGATGTCATAACAATGCGGTTTTTAATTTCCACATTTCCAATTTTCCACGGAGTAAAAAGTGGATTATAACTTTCCTTCATGAAAACCTCCTGAGTTTAAAGAAACGCGAGCAGTGGCGCAGCGTTTCCTTGAAGTGCAAAATAGAAGATTTGAAATGCTTTAGCGTTTCAAATCTTCCTTTTTTTGATAACTTTAATTATAATAAAGTAGTTTCTATAAATTATTTAATTATAACCCACAAAAACAGGATTGCAAAATGGAAATTAAAAGAGCCGACACACGTCATCTATCAGGATTAAACAAACTTCTGCTTCAAGTTCTTACAGTTCATCACAATGGTCGCCCAGATTTGTTCAAGGGCAACACCCGTAAATACACCGACGAACAGCTTATTGAAATGCTCAAAGACGATTCAAAACCAATTTTTGTTTCAGTCGACGAAAACGAAAACGTACTCGGCTATGCCTTCTGCAAGTTTATTCAACACTTGAATGACAATATCCTTACAGACATAAAAACCCTTTACATTGACGACCTTTGCGTAGACGAAAACTGCCGCGGTCAGCACGTGGGAAAATCTCTTTATGAGTTTGTTCTTGATTTTGCCAAAAAGAACGGCTGCTACAATGTTACTCTGAATGTGTGGACCTTAAATGAAGGCGCCAGAAAGTTCTACGAAAAGTGCGGATTAGTGCCACAGAAAATTGGCATGGAAAAGATTCTGTAAAGCTTTTACGCCTCAAAGTTTTTTCTCACAATCTCTATAATCTCTTCTACCGTAAGCCCCATCTCCTTGCAAACCTTTATGTCTTTTGCCAAAAGCTCCTCGGCTGTAGTACTTCGCTTTTCTTCGATTTCGTGAGTTTTTAGGTCACTTACAAAAGTTCCGCGACCAACAGCAGTTGTGATAAAGCCTTCGCGTTCAAGCATGTCCCAGGCTTGTTTAATCGGGATGATGCTTACCCTAAGGTCTACCGCAACAGATCTGATTGGGGGCAGCCTTGTTCCCGGCTTGAGCTCCCCTTTCAGAATCTGATTCGAGACCTGCTCGTAGATTTGAGTATAAATTGGATTTTCGCTTTTTTGTGATAAAGTTATATCCATAAACCGTCTGATTAAATATCGTATGCCTGGAACTGCTTGCATGCTCGTTTATAAACAATTGCCCAGGTTACTGCATAAATTACAATTCCGGCAATCAATACAGGAATCTGCTTAATCTGTCCGGCACTATCCATTACTTTAATATAAGCACCTATTCTTTCCAGGGCAATTGCCGGCTTGTCTATAAGAATCTCTGTTGCTGCTATTTCCGGCTCAAAACCTTCCTTTACAAGATTAGAAACCATTGCATTGTAAACCCAGATTGGAAGCTCGCAGATTGCATAACAAACAAAGTACAAAATAGAAGAAACTAAGAAAGGCTTTCCAACCTTTACAGGATTTTTATAAACGTTTCCCAAAAATACAATGTTTACTATAGAAAGGATTACAAGCTGCAAACCATAGTAGGCAACGTTTAATCCTATTCCTGCCATATTAACCGGATAACCGCCAGACCTTCGAATAAAGCATGCTACAAGACTTACAATCAGGATTCCAACTTCCAGAAGTGCACAATAAAGGAAGCGTGCAGAAACAGTGTCCACCTTGCGAACCGGCAGAAGCACAGAATAAATAATGTCGTTTGCGCCCTGTCCAAGCTGGAAAATCATCATCATCGCAAGCAGAATATAAAACATTCCAATATAGGAAGGATAGTTAGGAATAAAGTACATTCCGATTGCACAAATACTCCAAATGATGGTGGATATATTATAATTAAGAATTGCTTCTTTTTTTACAAGCTTAAATATCATATTCATAACAAATCTCCTTTTACGAACGTCTTTCAAGATGAATCATAATGTCTTCAAGAGAAGGGATAGCAGTTTCCATACCGGCAACTCCTTCTACAAGAGCCTTATCTTCGGACTTAATCATTCCTTCAAAACCAAGGTTGTGCTTATGCAGACCGATGAGCTTTCCTTCCAGCTCCGGTGTTAAATCATCCTTTTTTCCGTTTACCAGCAGATAGCTTCGCTCAAAAGAATCTACATCTTTAGAAGCAAGGATTTCGCCGTTTTTGATGTAGGTGATAAAGTCTGCACATTTTTCCAGGTCTGTGGTGATATGTGTTGAAAACAGAATTGAATGTTTGCCGTCTTCTACAAGCTCCTGGAAAAGCAGGATTAAATCGTCGCGAGCTGCAGGATCAAGACCACTTGTTGGTTCGTCAAGAATTAAAAGCTGCGCATTATGACTCAGAGCTACAGCGATTGAATACTTAACCTTCATTCCAGCAGAGAGCTGCTTGAACTTTTTGTTTTCGTCAATTTCAAAGCGCTTGCAAAGCTCCTGATAACGAGCGTCATCCCATTCTTTATAGAAGATTTTAGTGATATTGGTAATTTTCTTGATTTTCTGCTCAGGATAAAAATCTACGCCACCTGCAACATAACCAATACGATTTTTGATTTCGGTTTCTGCCTCTTTTATATTGAGGCCACAGAGCTTTATTTCTCCAGAATCTGGATTAAGAAGATTTAAGATAGATTTAAGCGTTGTGGTTTTTCCGGCACCATTCCGTCCGATAAAACCCATTATGTAGCCTTCTTCCAAAGTAAGATTAACATTTTTTAACTGAAAAGAAGGAAACGATTTACACAAATCTTTTACTTCAATTACATTCATAAGTTGCCTCCGCATCAGTATATTGTTACATACACATAAATGATTAAGTGTTATATTGTGTATATTCAATATACACAATATAACACTTCGAATTGGAGTTGTCAACTGTTTTGTGTTATGTTCATGCTAACTGTGTCATATTCGGGCTCCTATGATATTTGTCAATAGCATGGAACTCCCGATTCCAAAAATTACGATGCTAAAGCTTCATCTACAAGTTTTTCTATTGAAACTGTAGGTGAAGTTCTTTTTTCATATGATGTTCCATTTTTTAATAATGT
>JAFZRP010000028.1 GCA_017619795.1 Treponema sp. | reverse complement strand
TTCCCAGTTTAAGGAAATCCTTTCTGTTTACAGTGATTTACTTGTTCTAGTTGCAAATTACAGTTTTATATTTGAGAATTCATCATCAGAAATACAGGCTTTAAAAGAGAATCCTGTTTCTGTTGAGACAGCATTAATCTCCCAGGACCCTATCCGCGACGGTATTAACTGGTATGCTTATTGTTGCGGGGATCCACTCAATAATATAGACGAAAATGGATTAGAAACATGGAGGAGTTCAACTCTTACCCGGGATGAATATGACAATAATTATCAATTACAAAGACAATATTCTTGGGAACAAGTGCAACAGCATTTTGCGGATAATCCAAACGGAATTATTTATAGATATGATACTATGTCATATTCTTTGGGAAAATCTAATAAAGATATTCCTAATATGGAAAAGCCTGGAGCAGAATTAGCATTGGGATTGGCTTCTTTTTCAAAATTAGCAGGTTCTAAAGTAATATCATGGATAAAAAATGGCTTTAAATCTGCAGTTGCTTCTAGTGCTATGGATACAACATTACAGTTAACAAATATGGCCAAAAACGAGAATCAAAGTTTTAATACCAATGAATTATTGAATACAACGGTAGGAGGCTTTGTATCTGGATTTGTTACTGGAGGAATAGCATCGATTCCGGGTGGCGGTTCTCCTAATGCCAGCATAATACTGTCTAATGCGGTTGGCGGTTTTTCAGGAAGCATGACTTCACAATTAATGAACAATGTGCAAAATGGAAACTTCCTATTTGAAGGAATGGATTCTGCTTATATGTATGGAACTGCTGGAGGGTTAATGGTTGGAGGTGTAAATGTTTGTTTTCCGACAATACTTCCAGGAAATATAGGTCAAATTATAAAAGATCAGATTGTAAGTACATCTACAGAACAAGTTATTGAGGAAAAAATGAATGAAAAATGTACGAAAACTGGTAAGTAATTTTTTTGTAATAATTTATATTTCATTTGTATTATTAATTATTAGCATTGCAACAACTGATTTCTTTAAATATCTTTTGATGCTTTTAGGAGCTGCAATAGTTATTCCTGTTTATTATTTAATTATAAAGAACATCAACTGGGATAATAAAATAAAACAAGGAATTGCAGAAGATAATAAAGAAAAAATAAGGAAAAAAATGAATAGAATAAAAAAAATTGTGAACCTATTTATTTATTCATTTATAATCATTTGTTTTATTTGTGGATTATCAAATGATGGAGAATTTATTGTAAAAAATATTTATCCTTTTTTCAAAAAAAGCGTTTCTAAGAATGAACTATTCAATTGGATAATCATTTTATCACCTCTGTTTTATATTAATGCATTCTATAGTATTTATAATGCAATTATACAAATAATTTCAGAAAAGTATGATTTATCTGATAATACACAATCAGAAGAGAAGATATAGGAATCCAAAAGAACAATTTTATAAAACTCCGTAGTTTTCGAAGAAAACTGCGGAGTCGCTGCCGCAGGCTCCCGAATAAAGGACTTTCCCCGAAAGAAATAATCTTCCGTCTAAGAAAGCACCGATGGAGTATTTTTTGTTAATAAAAAATATTTTTTCCTGAAATAAAACCCGCAGGCCGGTGTTCCGCCGTCCATGGCTCCACACCTAAACAGAATGTGCGTTATATGCAGCAGCCTTCCTGGCTGCAGTCCGCTCCGCCATATAACGTACATTCTGTTCACCTGCTAATCGTCCAACTGAAAATCCTGATTTGCAAAACTGCCGGCCGGCGCTCCCGCCATTTTCACGGTGATGCAAGCGAAGGTGAACAGAACACTCATTATTTTGTGAACGCGAAGCGTGAACGAACAGCTGCCAGGACGGCAGATGAAAATAATGCGTGTTCTGTTTAGCAGTTTTACATGGAGGTAAAACTGCGTGCCGAAGCGACATTCCGGAAAGATACGCAATCATTTTGTACTATGCCCTGCGGGAGCGACTTTTGCATTTTCCTGGCGGAAAATACAAAAGTTTAAGAAAATACTTGACGATAAAACATGTACAGAATATTATGTACATAGGAATTAAAAATGACATTTGAGTGGGATGAAAAGAAAAATGCCATAAACAAGAAGAAACACGGTATTTCATTTGAAATGGCAGTCCGTGTTTTTCTTGATGAGAAGCGTGTTGAAAAACTTGATCTTGAGCATTCAACGCTTGAAGAAGAGCGGATAAACATAATCGGACGGGTTTCTGATATGCTGGTTCTTTTCGTTGTCGCAACAGACAGAAACGGAAATACAAGAATCATATCAGCACGAAAGGCTGAAGAAGATGAGGAGGAAGAGTACTATGAAAACTATGACGCTAGATGAAGTAAAGAAATTGCCGCCTTTGACAGAAGCAGAAATAAATGCTGCAATGAGTTTTAAGAATACAGACTTTTCTGACTGTCCAAAGATGACAAAAGAAGAGCTTAAAGAATTCCGACCATGGTATGAGGTTCATCCTGAATGGGTAAAGATGAAGAAAGGTGATGTTCATACAAAGATAGATTTGGATCTTCTTGATGCCCTAAAAAAAGGCGGAAAAGGATATCAGCAG
>JAFZRP010000027.1 GCA_017619795.1 Treponema sp. | reverse complement strand
TGGATATGACATTAAGCAGATAGTAAGGCTGATGAAAGCTTAAAGAAAAAAACTCAATAAAAGAAAATCTTAAAAACACATTTCGTAATAAAAAAGGCTGTCCTTCGTTGAAAATTATCAACTTTAAGGACAGCCCCTTTTAGTTTTATCTTTTATCTTAATTCAAACACAACAGAAACCGTCGCAGTTATTGAATCCTGCCCAGCCGAAATCATTGTAGAATTAGAAGTTGTCATCATTTTTGCGTCTGCCATCTCTCTCACTACAGGATATGAGCCGGAGTTTTCCATAATCGACATTACTTTTCCAACTTTACAGCCGGCTTCTGTTGCATAAAGTTCGGCTTTTTCTTTTGCCTGCTGGAAAGCGAGTTTGCGTGCCTGATCAAGAGCTTCCTTCGAATCCTTTACGAAAAATGAAATACCGTTCATTTGGTTTACGCCTGCTTCAATTGCAGTGTCTATTACAAGACCGGATTTTTCAACATCATCAAGAACTACAATAATATTATTTGAGGTAACATACTGGCCGGGAATATCCTTGCCGTCCTTCCAGAAGGTTTCCTGATACAGGCTGTAATTTGAAGTAGAAATATTGTCTTCCGAAATACCAATTTTCTTAAGGGCATCGTAAACCTTGTTCATTTTTTTCGCATTGTTTTGCACAGAAGCTAATGCAGTTGCCTCTTTTGTGACCACCGAAAAAGTCAGTTTTGCGGTATCTGCCGGAAGCTTTACCGAACCGCTGCCAGAAACAGAAATTGTGCGGGGTTCCTGTGGCTGCTGTCTTGGCATGTGTTTTTGTGGATGATTTTGTGCAAAAGCTGTTGTTGTACAAAGTGTGATTAAAAATACAGCGAGTAAATAATTTTTTGTTTTTTTCATTTCTTTATTCTCCTGATAATTTATAATGCATAATTAGTAATGCATAATGTATAAATACAATGTATAATATAGAATGTTGTTACAGATTTTTACATTCTAAGTGAGGTAAATATGAGAAAGTTTTTATCACAGTTTATTAAGCTTTTGGTTGCCGCGGCAATCGTTTTTTGCGGAGTTTCTTGTGCAAACGATAATACAGAACCATCTGACAATTCTAATCCGAAAGAAAATAGTGAGCAAAAAGATAATGAAGATCAGAAGGGGAATGAAGTTTCAAAAGATAGTTATGAATCGCTTATTGTTGGAACCTGGTTCTGGAATTATGGATATGATCAGGAACAGTTTTGTAATGAGCAGGTTACCTTTTATAAGGATGGTAAAATTGAATTTTTTTCAATAGGATCAGACTATGCTCTATGGCAGAAAGGAGATTGGTCAATTATTGATGATAGCAAATACGGTCCGACGATGCTGCAACATTTTACACAAGGAAAAAATAAACTGGAAGATGAGTGGCAGCCTGGAGATTTAAAAAGATATTATGCAATTAAAGCTATAACGAATAACGAAATAGAAATGTATCGTTATAAACTGGAGAGTATAACGAGAGGGATTGTACAAGAGTTTGATCCACCGGTATTAAATCATTACACAAGAATTAAAGATGGTACCAAAGAAAACCTTATTGGAAAATGGATTTTTAATAAGAATTGTAGATCTGTAGCGTGGGAAGAAAGCTGGGTTTTTAATGAAGATAATACTATTCAGGTTTTTACTTTAGAGAATGGTCTTAAAGAAGATTATAAGGGTACTTACTCTGTAGAAAAAACAGAAACAGGAAGTGTCCTTCATCAAGTTCTTAATCAGATAAGCGAAAATAATTCAGAGTTTAAAGAGCTTAATCCTCCAATGGAATTCTGGTATGACTATAAAATTGATAATGACAATCTTATAAATGTAAATACAATAAAAATTAAAATTAACGGTGAAGAGCATATTTACGATCCTGGCATTCTAAATTTTTATTACCGGGACATTCCGCTTGAAACAGTCATTTATCATTGGAATCCTTTCGCAAAAGATGATTTCTTTAATGATTATTATCCAACAGGAACTGACTATGACATACTTGGTTTAGATAAGTCATATTTATTTTTTGGTGTTCCTGATGGAATTCTTAATCAACATCTTTTTGGCTGGTATGATAACCCAGAGCTTAATGGGGAAACTATAAAAACAATTTCTGCTTCGGACAGCTCAAAAAAACATGAATATTGGGCAAAGTGGGGCTTAAAATGCAATAAAAATGTTTATGACCCTGCGAATGGAAAGTATAACTACGATATTACAGCACCGTATTATAATTTTGTGCCTTATAACATGACATTCCCTGCAAAAGAAAAAACTTTAACAATTAAGTTTTCGGGAAAAGCAAATAAGAAACTTTCCGTTTATTGGGGATTATCCTTAGTAGACACAAGTGATGATTGGGATGTAATAGGTAACGATTGGCATAGTTTTACAAGCAATGAGGACGGCACTTTTAGTGATGTATTTAAGCTTACAATGACTAAAGATTTTATAATTACAAACCATAACAATATATGTTTCAATTTATGTTATAATCCTGACAGTCTTGACGAGCCAATTATTATTGAAGATTATAAGTTTGAAGTTATTGATGAATAGCTTGAACTTGTAAAAGATTATAACAATTAAGTTGAAGTTGTTTTATATTCTAAAAGAGGTAAATATGAGGAAGTTTTTATCACTGTTTATTAAGCTTTTGGTTGCCGCGGCAATTATTGTTTGCGGTATTTCTTGTGCAAGCACCAGCGGTTCGGAGAGTGGTGCAAAGAATGAAGCTATTGAGTCTTACAAAAAGGCGGCTGTTGGAACCTGGTTTTGGGATTACGGATATGACCAGGAACAGTTTTGTAATGAGCAGGCTACATTTAATAAAGATGGCACAGTGTCTCTTTTTTCAATTGGGCCAGATTGGGCTGAGTGGGATAAAGGAGATTGGTCAATTATAAATGATAGCGAACACGGTCCTACGATGGTGTTACATCTTACAGGTGGAAAAGATAAGGTGGAGGACGAGTGGCAGCCTATAGATGTAAAAATTCATTATGCAATTCAAAGTATAGATGATGACAGATTGCTTATGAGCCGTTACAAAAGAGACTTTACTGCTATGGGTTGGGGTATTCAGTATTTTGAGCCGGCTGTTATAAATGATTATAGACGAATTAAAGATGGAACAAAAGAAAATCTTGTTGGAAAATGGACTGTAAACAAACGTGGAACTCCTGGTATTGATTGGGACGAAACCTGGATTTTTAATGCCGACGGCACAATGGAAGATTATTGGACAGAAGCTGGAGAAGAAACTGTAAAATATAACGGAACCTACGAAGTTGTAAAAGAGAAAACTGGAAATGTTTTGCATACTACACTTGTCAGTGGACAAAATGGAAGTGAAGCTTTTGAACTAAACCCTCCAATGGAGTTTTGGACTGAATATAAAACCTGCTGTGAAAATCTTATAAAAGTACGCTCTTTGCGAAGCATAATTGGCGGCGAAAAACGTAACAGTGAAAATGACCATGATGATTTTTATTACCGCGATATTCCGCTGGAAACAGTTACTTATCACTGGGGAAAGTATACTTTCAAGGATTATTATCCAAAGGGTGAAGAGTATAAAACGTTGGGCTTAGAAAAGCGATACTTGTTTACTAATTTTCCTAATGATTTGTTGAATCAACATCTTATCGGCTGGTGTGATAACCCGGAATTAAGCGGTAATCTTGTAGAAAAAATTGCTGCCGGTGACAGCTCTACTAACCATGAGCTCTGGGCTAAGTGGGGATTAAAATGTAATAGAAATGATTATGACCCGCAAAATGGGAAATATAATTATAACTTTACTTTACCTTCTTCATTATTGGCTCCGAATATGAAGCTTCCTTCTAAAGGAGATAAAGTAAGAGTTGTGCTTTCAGGAAAGCTTTCTAAAGATCTTGATTGCTGGTGGGGCTTGGATATTGTTGATACCAGTAACGGATGGAATTCTTTTGGTAGCGACTGGCATTATATAAAAAGTATTAACGGTAATTTTACAGATATTTTTGAAATTACAACAACTGGTAATCCAAAAACAACAGACTTTGATCAAATCAGTTTTACTTTAGCCTATAACCCGGATGGTCTTGATGAAGCATTAACTATTGATGATTTTAAGCTCGAAGTTATAGATGAAAACTCTTCAACAAAAATAATTGAGCACACATTAAATTACGGAAACTTCATCTTTAAACAGAATTCTGTTCTCGGATATGATTTCTATCTCCCGACAAATCCAGATAATCTTCCATATCAAACAAATTATTGGACTCAGCAGGGCAACGAGTTCCTTGGCTGGTATGATAATCCTGAATTTAAGGGAAATCCTATAACAAAACTATCTGCGGACGAAAACAACAAGTCAAAGACTTTCTATGGAAAATATAATTTAAAGTTTAGTGAGCCAAATCTCAGAGATAATGGTTCATATGGTTATGATAGAAAAATTCCTGTAAAAGCTGTAATTCCAAATGCAAAACTCAATCCAAAAAAAGGAGATGTTGTAAGGGTAGCTGTTTCTGCAAAAGCATCAAAAGATTTTGAAGTATGGATGGGAATGGATTTAATCAATGTTTCACCAGAGTGGAATGACGTTGGAAATGATTGGCATCATGTCGAAAGTAAAAATAAAATGCTTAAAGCTTTTTTTGAAATTCCTATCCAAAAGGATGCAAATTATAATTCAATAGATGATGCCCTTTTTTATTTTATGTATGATTCAGACACTGCAACCGAACCGCTGATTCTTTCTGATTTTAAGTTTGAGCTTGTAGATAAAGACCCGTTTGTAACAACCGAGACCGAATCAAAACATGTTTCAATTAAACCATATTCAGAAGGCTTTGAAATTACAGTAAGAAAGCTTGATTCTGATGTTGAAGATTGGACTGGTCATTTTAATCTTTATACCGGAAACATTGGAACCGATGGTCTTGAAATGGATGTTATGATAGACTCTTCTGTTTTGAATGATAAAAAAACTGTAACTTTTATCTGGCCTTTCTGTGAAAAAGGAAAAACATATAGGTTTGATTATTCTTGGAATGATTCAAAATGGCATGGCGAATACTTAAAGGTAGTTGCAACAGCAGGAAAAGGTGAATTGAATGTAAAACCTTTTGGAAAAATGAAAATCACACTTGAATCAAATTCTAAAGAAGCAAATCTTTCTGTAAAAAACTTTTCCAAAGAAATGATAATGAATGTTGTTCAAAAATATATAAATCAAATTGCTACCATAGATGTTGATTTACCATTTGTTTCCGGTAAAAATGATTGGAGTGATACTCGATGGTTGTTTGCTGCTAATTGTAAGATTTATCCTGATTTTGATCAGAATAATTCATTCTACAAAGATCTTTTTGCAAATGGAAAATCAAATATTCTTGGGGATCATAATTTCTGGTGGGGCGATAAGGAAAAAATAAACAATGCTTTATCAGAACGTGATACTTTCTTTACGGATTTTAGAATCTATATAAGATTTAAAGATACTCCTGAAGGAGTTACTTTTTATACAATATCCAACAGAACTGACAATACCCCATATACCCCGGTGAAGTTTTAGAAAAAAAGTGTTACAATTAAGGCGAAGCATTTTTTATATTATATTGTAGCTTTAGATTTTTTTATTAAAGAGGTGTGATTATGAAAAAACAGTCTTTTAACAAACGTCAGAATGGAATTGCATTTGTTGTCAGCGTTTTTCTTATAAGTTTTTGTATCCTGAGTCCTGCTTTTTCTCAAGAAGATGCAGGTAATTCCTATAAAGCTTTTATGCAGAAAAATCCATTTTTAACAACAGAGCTTTACATCAATAATATGGATTTGATTAAGGGAAAAACTGTAAAGGTTGCAAGAACTTCTTATGAAATGGATGAAGAAGGAAACAAACGCTTTGGCGATTCAAATTGTCCTTGTGTAAGCACAACCTATTATAAGTTTAATGATGAAGGTTTACTCGAAGGAAAATATTATCTGCTAAAAGAAACAAGCGGAACTGTTTTGTATAAAAGAAAGTGGGTATATTCATACGGAAAAAACAAATATACCTCTATCATCACAGATTATAAGAGAGATGAAGAAACAAAATATGTTTACAAGGTTTCTAAAAAAGATGGACTGCTTGAGGTAAAGTGCAAGGATTCAAAATCTCAATACGAAGAAACAATTCTTATAGGCGAAGACACCAAGGTAGTTAACGAACAAAGAGGTGAGTGGAATCCAACAAAGAGAGAATACACTTATACAGACGACAGCTGCTTTACGAAGTTTTATGTAGACGATAATTTGTTAAGAACATCGAACTACTACAGAGGCAAAGATACAACAAGTGTTCAGGAGCAGTATCAGGAAACTGGTAAACTCATTATGAAAATAGACTTTAATAGTGATTTTACAGAAGGTCTTTCTAAAACTGAAATTCTTATGAATGGAGAGGTTTCCGAAGAGAAAACAAACGGTGTTGTTACCCGAAAATACTGCAGTGCCGGTTATGCAGATTACGAAAGCCGAAAGCCTTATAATCAGACTGTTGGTCCGTATTCAGAAACCGTTGTAGAAATCTTAGATTCTGCAGATGAAGTTACAAAGCTTGGATTCTAGGAATAATTTCGCCTGGAAAAAATCCTTGCCTATCTCTAACATTTTTGATACATTTTTCTTAAAATAACAAATTATTTAAGAGAGGTTTATATGTCTACAGCTGCTATAGTTATTATTGCTATTGTTGTACTTATTGTTTTGTGGGTAATTGTTACTTACAATGGATTTATCAAAATTAGAACTCAGTCGGAAGAAGGCTTTTCTACAATGGATGTTTATCTTAAGAAAAGATTTGACCTTATTCCTAACCTTGTTGCAACAGTAAAAGGCTATGCTAAGCACGAAGCCGAAACTCTTGAAAACATTATAAATGCAAGAAACTCCGGATCAAGAAGCTCAATTGGCGAAAAGATTGAAGACGAAAATCAGATTACAGGCGCTATCAGACAGATTTTTGCCTTGAGCGAAAGCTATCCTGAGCTTAAAGCTAATACTAATTTCCAGGAACTCCAGACTCAGCTCGCTGATGTTGAAGAAGATATTGCAAACTCAAGAAAATACTATAACGCAGTTGTAAAGAAGTTCAACACAAAGTGTCAGACTATTCCTTCAAACATTATCGCTAAGATTTTTGGATTCAAGCCGCTTCCAATGTTTGCAGTAGATTCAAAAGAAGAACGCGAAAACGTAAAGGTTGAGTTCTAAGTAATTCTATGAAGAAGTTTATTTTATCGCTATTTTTCTCAGTGATTTTGATTTTGCCTGCTCTTGCCGATGCGCAGACTGCAGGCTTTTATATCAAATCATACGATTATTATGCATACCTTGGCAAAAACAAGGTTATGACAGTTCAGGAAACGATAGACGTTGAGTTTATTGATAGACGTCACGGTATATATCGTTCTTTACCGGAAAAGTTTTCTGCATACCGTTATGATGGAAAAAATGAAAGATTCATGGAGTATAAGCAGGAATATAGTTCTGTTTCTACTTCTCCAGACAAAAATACCACAGATGCTGAAAGTAGTGTTTTCACAATCAAAATCGGAGACGAAAATAAAACAATCATCGGACCACACACTTATACAATAAAATACAAATGTGTCATGTACGATGACCGAATTGATTTAAGCGACTTCTTCTACTATTCTCCTCTTGGTGCTTACTGGGAAACAGATATTGAACAGTTTAATTTCCGAATTGATTTTGAAGAGCCTATTCCTGCCGACACACAGTTTGAGCTTTACAGTGGAAACATTTATTCAGAAGCTAACGGGCTTAACGTTGATTGCCATTATAATCAGAATTGTATCTGGGGAAAGGCAAACAAAATCCCGGAAGGAAATGCCATAACACTTTTCTGCGAGCTGCCTGATGGTTATTTTGTTGGTGCTAAAAAGGTTTCTCCTTTCTGGACATACTTATGTGGAATCTTATCTTTGGCAAGCTGTCTGTTGACCTTCTTCTTTATCATCAAAGCAAAACATAAATCCCCGGTTCAGACTGTAGAGTTTTATCCGCCGAATAACATTTCTGCCGCTGAGGTTGGCTTTATAATTGATAACGAAGCAAACGACAGCGATTTGATGGCACTTTATCCAGAATGGGCACAAAAGGGTTATATACAAATCACCGAAGACAAAAAGAAAGTGCTTACGTTCACAAAGCTTAAGGAGCTTCCTGAAGATGCCCCTGAGTATCAGAAAATCCTATTTAAGAAAACCTTTTCACGCTCTAAGAACTTTACGGTAAAAAACATCAGTTCTTCTTATATAAGCGAACTTGAAAAAGCCAAGGAAAGTCTGCACGATGCCTTTGATAAAGAAAGATCCTTGTATGAAGATGATTTTCTTTCCTTGGGTTTATTGTATCTTTGTTCTTTTATGTATACACTTTTCCTTTGTATTTCAAGCCCGGTTTCAAGATGGGATAATCTTTATTTATGTATGCTTGTAATTCCATTCCACGTTCTTGGCTCTATTTTGAACAAAGGCTTTTATTCACGATACTTTAGACAGATTAAGCCGGTTATAAAAACAACACTTATGATACTCTTCTGTATTTTTATGGGCGGTGTATCTTATGGTGCGTTCCAGGAAACAGAGTTCCAGGTTCCACTTGTTGTTGTATATGTGCTTTCCGTACTTTAT
>JAFZRP010000026.1 GCA_017619795.1 Treponema sp. | reverse complement strand
TTCCCATACACAATCCGCGTAGTATCTGAAATCATGGAATCTAACGGTTCTTCATCTCAGGCTTCTACTTGTGGTGGTACACTCTGTATGCTCGCTGCCGGTGTTCCAATGAAGAAGATGGTAGCAGGTATTGCTATGGGTCTTATCACAGAACCAGAGGGAGATAACCCATACGGACGTTATAAGATTCTTTCTGATATCCTTGGTGAAGAAGACCACCTTGGTGATATGGACTTTAAGGTAGCCGGAACAAAAGACGGTATTACAGGCTTCCAGATGGATATTAAGATTGCCGGTGTAACAACAGAAATCATGAAGAAGGCTATGGAACAGGCTCGTCAGGGGCGTCTCCACATTCTTTCTATCATGGAAAAATGCATCGACAAGCCGGCTCCACTCGCTAAGAATGCTCCACAGATCCTCACAATGAAGATTCCTGTAGACAAGATTGGCGCCCTCATCGGACCTGGCGGAAAGAACGTTAAGGCACTCTGCTCTCAGTATGATGTAACAATCAATACAGAAGACGATGGAACTGTAACAATCTACTCAAAGAACGGAATCAATGCTGAAGCAGCAAAGAAGGCTGTAAAGGGCATTACAGAAGATCCAGAAGTAGGAACAATCTACCAGGGAACTGTAAAGCGCATTATGGACTTTGGCGCCTTCGTAGAAATCCTCCCAGGAAAAGAAGGCCTCTGCCACATTTCCAAGCTCTCAAAGCAGCGCGTAAACAAGGTAACCGACGTCCTCACCGAAGGCCAGGTAATCCCAGTTAAGCTGCTCGAAGTAGACAAACAGGGCCGCTTGAATCTGTCTTATATTGATGCTTTGGAAGGCTAAAAACTTAAGCAGAGTATATAGGGATGGAAATCACTTTTATAAAGTGATTGAAAAAAAATAGCGCGAGGGAGAGGGACGGCTTTCAAAAACACTCTGATGTGCTGCCGCTTAAGCGGCAAACGTATATAATTACAAGGTACATCAGCGTGTAGCACGCTAGCGTGCGGTTTTGAAAGGCGGAACTCGACTGGAAGCTATTTTTTTTGTATAAGTTTAAATAGTGTTTTCCATGCATATAAATGCAGTCTGTTGTAGACTGCGTTTTTTTTTGCTATAATTATTTCGCTATGACAAAAGTAAACGTAAAGTGCGTTGCATCAGAAGGCGCCGTAATCCCTGAGTATAAAACTGCAGGTGCCGCAGGAGCCGATGTCTGCGCTCATATTGATTCCGACATTGAAATTGTAGTCGGAAAATCCGCAATGATTCCCACCGGGCTTTTCTTTGAAATCCCAGAAGGCTACGAAATCCAGGTGCGCCCTCGTTCAGGACTCGCCGCTAAAAACGGTGTAACAGTATTGAACACTCCCGGCACAATAGACAGCGATTATCGCGGCGAGCTCCGTGTAATCCTCATCAATCTTGGAAATGAAACCTTTACCGTACATGATAAAGACCGCATCGCGCAGATTATAATTGCACCAGTTACACAGGCCGTTTTTGTACCGGCAGCTTCCTTGTCCGAAACAGAGCGCGGAACAGGTGGCTTTGGTTCAACAGGAGTTTGCAGCTGATGTTTACAAAGCGTTTGGGGCGAAACATACTTATTAAATATCTCTACAGGGAGCTTTTCTATTACTTTATGATTTGCTTTGCCTTCCTGTTTGTTGTATTTTTCGCAAACCAGATTCTTCTTATTGGAGAAGATATGCTTGCCAAACGCGCTCCGTTCAACGATGTAGTAAAGATTATGATTTACAGTCTGCCCGCAATCATAGCGCAGTCTGCACCTTTTGCAACCCTCGTTGGCTTTTTAATGTGCCTTGGACGAATGGCCAGCGATAATGAAATCCTTATTTTCAGGGCATCGGGCTTCAGCTTCAGGTCAATTTTAGTTCCAGTTATGATTCTGGGAATGGCAATTTCTCTTGTTTCTTTTTTTGTAAATGACTATCTTCTTCCACTTGGAACAATAAAATATAATCAGTTATATAGAAAAATCCTTCACTCTAATCCGACCGTCGTACTTGAACCGGACAGCGTTAAGCAGATTGGCGACAGTACAGTTGTAATTGGCAATGTTGATGGTGATAATGTTTCTGACATCATCTTCTTTAGCGAAGCAAAAAAGGATGAAGAATCTATAATTGTTGCCGGTGCTTCAAAACTCACCGGTGCTAAAAACGAAGGTGTTCTCCTTCAGCTCGATATGAGCAATACCTTTGTAACAACCTTTAAGAACCATGTCAGAAAAACGTACGACGTTATGAAGTCGGAGCGAACAATACTTAATATTTTTGATTCTACCTTTACCGGAAAATATGGAAAAAATCCGCGTGAAATGACCTTCATAGACTTGCGGAAAGAAATCCACTCTATGGAGCTTAAGCCGGATATAGATAAAATAAGGCTGAATACCTGGCGAATGGAGTATTACAAAAAGTTTGCAATTCCGTTCGGTTCAATCTTTTTTGCCTTCCTTGCTTTTTCAATTGCCTTTTTATTCGGAAAGCATAACGGTCTTACAATGGGACTTTTCATTGGTATAATCATTTGTGTTCTGTATTGGGCAATGCAGATTTCGGGGCAGCTGCTCGTTACCCGTGTTCACCTCGATTCCTTCCTGTGCATCTGGATTCCAAATATCTTGCTGGCGGTGATGGGCGTAATATTCTCGCTGGTTCTCATAGGAAAATAGCAGGAGCATAAAGAAAAATGAAGTTTGTTGAATACATAATGAAAAAGATTCTTCCCGTTTTCTTCGGTGCGCTTTTCTTTATCGCCCTTATTCTGAATCTTGTAGATTTGTTTATGAATATTTCCAAATACCTTGAACAGAATGCCGCTGCCCGCGATGTACTGAGAGTAATGGAGCTTTATATTCCAAAAACAATCTGGTATGCCGCTCCAATTGCTTTTCTGTTTTCGGTAACGTATGTCTTAAGTGATTTGTATGCCAAAAACGAGATGGTTGCACTTTTTGCTTCCGGAACCTCGCTTTTCAAGTTCATTATCCCAATCCTAATTTTTTCTGCACTATGTTCTGTAGGAATGTTTTTTCTTGAGGATAAGCTTGTTGTAAGTACGCTTGAAAAAAAAGAGATGCTTCAAAAGCAATTGCTTGCCGAAGAAGAAAACGCTAACAACGACAATATAGTTGTAATTTCAGATAATTCAAAGGTAATTTACAAAGCTAAAAAATATAGAGATTCGTCACAGCGTCTGGAAAATGTTTATTTTCTTTTCCGTGATGATGAAAAAAAGCTTGATGCAATAATTTTTTCAACCGCAGCTCTCTGGAGTAGTGAAGAAGGTGTATGGAAGCTTCAGAATGCAGCACAGTATGAAGTAGACGGTGATTCCCTGAAATCTACGCCGCTTTCCAATAAATACACAGACAGATTAACAGAATCTTACGAAATCTTCCGTAAAAAAACTGTAAATGTTGAAAGCGTTACCGCTGCAGAAGCAAAGATTTATATTGATCATCTTGTAAAGGCCGGTCTGCCGTTTTATGAGCAGCTTTCGGTTTACTACAAAAAGTTCTCGTTCCCGTTCATTTTGTTTATTGCGGCTTTTCTTGCTGTTGGAGTTACCGGAAAAACAAGAAAAAACGTTCTGCTTATCAGCTTGTCACTGTCAATTGTTGCAGTTGTTTTGTTCTATGTATTCCAGATGGTAACAATGGTTCTTGCAAAAACAAATGTTATGACTCCATTTATGGGTGCCTGGCTGCCAGATATTGTGTTTACGATTATTGCAGGCTTCCTTCTTAAGTTCAGTAGAACGTAGTTCTTGGACTTAGTATTGCCGGTATCTGCTGAAAATATTTGATTATGAGGTTTAATTTAATATGATAGAAAAAATCTTTGATATAAAGCACAAAGGCGCTGATGGAAAAGCCAGAACAGGTGTTCTTCATCTTCCGCATGGAGATGTACAGACTCCGGTTTTTATGCCTGTTGGTACAAATGCAACTGTAAAGGCAATGCCAAAGGATTTTCTTGAAGAAATTGATTTTGAAATAATCCTTGCAAATACGTATCACCTTTATCTGCGACCGGGTGCTGATTTAATAGAAGAAGCCGGCGGCCTGCATGGTTTTTCTAAATGGAACAGGAACTTTCTTACAGATTCCGGCGGCTTTCAGGTATTTTCTCTTTCAAAGCTGCGAAAAATTACAGATGAAGGCGTAAAGTTTCAGAGTAATATTGACGGAAGCTATCATTTTTTTACACCGGAAAATGTTGTTCAAACTCAGACAAAGTTTAATTCCGATATTCAGATGCAGCTCGATGTCTGCACCGGTTACGACGAACCGCGAAAGGAAGCTGAAAGGGCGCTCCGTATAACCTCCGACTGGCTTTTACGCGCAAAGAAAGAGTGGGAACAAAAGCGGGAAAACGGCTACAAAGGTTATCTTTTTCCAATTGTACAGGGCCATTTTTCCGAGGATTTACGCAAGCAGAGTGCAGAGTTTGTTTCTTCCCTTGATATGCCTGGAATTGCAATCGGCGGCTTGAGTGTTGGCGAGCCTCACGAGGTATTTACACAGTTTATGAACTATACGTGCCAGTATCTACCGGAGGATAAGCCGAAATACGTAATGGGAATTGGTACTCCTGAGTATATTCTTGATGCAGTTCAGGCTGGAATTGATATGTTTGACTGTGTTCTTCCTACTAGAAATGCACGAAACGGCTCTTATTTTACTCACGACGGAATGCTTTCTATTAAGCAGGAACGCTGGACTCACAGCTTTGAGCCGATTGACAAAGAATGTAACTGTAAAGTTTGCCGTACATACACCCGAAGTTATTTAAGGCATCTGTTTAAGGAGCAGGAAATCCTTAGTTCAATACTTGCAAGCTATCATAATCTTTATTTTTTGAATAATATGCTTAAAGAAATAAGGCAGGCAATAAATGAAGACCGCTTTGAACAGTACCGCAAGGATTTTTTGCAGCGTTTCAGTGCGGGAGCTGTAAATAAAGCGTAAGATCCAGGAGAAGGAGTGATGATGAAAAGGCTTTTTTATATTCTAACGCTCAGTTTTATTTTTGCTGTAATTTGTTCTCCAGTTTTTTCACAGGAGAAGGATGAACAGAATACTGAAGTAAAGGCTTCAAAGGGCGGTCTTGCCGAGGTTCCAGCTCCAAAACGTCCACGCCCGGTAGATAAGGAAAAGGCTGAGGAAGCTGCAAAAAAAGATGAAACTCCCGAAGATGAAGAAAGTCACAGAAATACAATAAAATACGGTATTCCTTCGGAAATAGGTACACTCCTGGATGAGCTTATTAAAAATGATGATCCGCGCTTTACTGACGAAATATACGATTTGTTCCAGGTAACAAAAAGCACAAACATAAAGGAAAAGGTTCTTCGCTATTTTACAAAAATTGAAGATCCATGTCTTGAAGATTATGCAGTTGAGCTTTTGAACGACCCTTACGATGAGCGTAATGAGGTTGTAAAGGCTGCTTTCCAGTATATTTCTGCTGTAAAAACAAAGGAAGCCGTTCCTGCTGTAATTGCACTTATAGAAAGTGAAAACGAAAACTATTTTACAAATGCTATTTCCGTTCTTGGTGATATTGGCGGCCCATCTGAGGCTATGTTCCTTGTTGAGTATCTTGACCGCCCGGACTTAAGCGATGCACAGCGACAGGCACTTATGCGCACCTGTGGAAAAATGCATGCTGTAGAAACGTGGCAGAAGCTTGTAGATGTTCTTGAGGATGAAGATGAAAACGCCTTTGTAAGAATGTATGCGGCAGAAGCACTCGGACTTATGAAAACACCAAAATCTGTTCCGGTACTTGTAAAAAACTTTGAAACAACAGATCCAAATCTGCGCCAGTATGTTATAAAAGGTCTTGCCTGCTTCCCGGATGTTATTGAAGCACAGGCTGTAATTTTGCAGGGAATCCGTGACGAACACTGGAAGGTAAGGCAGGAATCAATATCAGCAGTAAAGGAAATGGAGCTTAAAAATGCAGTTCCTTATCTTATTTACCGCGTAAAGAACGATTCAGAAAAGGTAATTAAGGATGCAAGTATTGAATCTATCGGTAAGCTTGATACAAACGAAGGAAACGAGTTCCTTATCGGTCAGCTGAAAGAACGAAAGGTTGCCGATGCTACTAAGGGAAAAATTGTTGAAGTTCTCTTAAAGCAGGGAACAAACGGTACGGAAGAGATTCTTGAGCTTGCAGAAGCTGTTGTAAAGGATGACAAGCGAAAAGGTCTTAGATATACAATTGGAAAAGAGCTTGCAAAATACTATCGTCCGGAATACAACGAAATCTGTTGTCTGTATCTTGATTCAAAAGATACCACAACTGTAAGCATTGGACTTGATTTATATAAAAACGGCCGTTATAAAGATGCCGAAGCTTCTGTACAGAAAATTGCAGAAGAAAAAAAGAACAGCGGAAACAAAACTCGTGCACAAAAGCTTTTGGGCATAGACGAGGAAGACGAAAAGAAAGCTGACGAAAAAAAGACAGAAGAAACTGTTGTTGAAGAAAAACCTGCGGGCGAAGCCGTTACCGATAATGCAAAATAATTAAAGGGAGTGCGAAATGGTTTGTTGGAAATGTAGAAAAGAAATCGATATCACAGAGATTCACCGAAGCTCAGAATGTCCCCTCTGTAAGGCTGATTTACACTGCTGCAAGGCCTGCCGCTTTTACTCTCCGGGAAGCCATTACGACTGCAAGGAAACTGTGGACGACAATATCACAGATAAAGAAAAATCTAATTTCTGCGATTATTTCAGTGCAAAAAAGGATTTCGCAGCGGGAACTGGTGGTTCTTCAGACGGAATGGATGATAAGGCAAAGGCCGCAAAGGATGCCTTTAATGCACTGTTCGGATAAGTTGTTGTACGGGGCTTTTTTATGGTAGATTTTGTTTTTCTTGATTCTGGAACCGGCGGCATTCCGTATCTGCTTCATTTAAAAGAAAAATGCCCTGAGGCAAGCTGTGTTTATGTTGGAGATACAGCTAATTTTCCATATGGTGAAAAATCTCACGAAGAAATTGTACGCTGTGTTTCTGCCTGTATAGAAAAAATAATCACAAAGTTTGAGCCAAAGGTAATTGTAATTGCCTGCAACACCATGAGTGTTAATTGTCTTGACGTTCTGCGCTCTGTTTATCCAGATCAGCTTTTTGTTGGAACAGTTCCTGCAATTAAGGTGGCAGCAGAATGCTCAAAGAATCACTGCATAGGTTTAATGGCAACAAACTCAACCGTAAATCATCCGTATAATCAGGATTTGAAAAATCATTTTGCCGCAGACTGCCGCATGGTTACTAGAGGCGAACCAGACCTTATTTCGTTTATAGAACACAAGGCTTTTATGGCAAGTGAACAAGAAATAGAAGAGGCCTGCAAGCCTTCCGTTGAGTATTTCCGTAAGGAGGGTTGCGACGTCATCATCCTTGGCTGTACACACTTTTTGAATATTTCTGAGCAGTTGAAAAAGGTTGCCGCACCGGATCTGATGGTTGTTGATTCACGCGAAGGAGTAGTGAAGAGAGCCTTGAGCATCCGTGGAGACCTTTCTTCTGGTAACCAGCCGGAGCTCAAATCTAAAGACACGCTTTACGTTACCGGTTTTTCAGACAAAAAAGACCAGAAAGAATACGAGCTTATCTGCCAGAAAAATAATCTTCTTTTTGGTGGTATTTTAAAATAATCTGCGCTATAATGGAATAAATACATTTTTTGGAGGATTTATTCTATTATGAAAAAAATAGTGATTGCTATTTGTGCTGTTGCTCTCGCAGCAGTTTCACTTGTTTCCTGCAGCAAGAAAAATGGAGCTGCTAAAGCTTCTTCTGGAAAAGAACCTGCAATGAAAATCGCTATGGTAACTGATTACGGCGATATTACCGATCAGTCATTCAATCAGACAACATATCAGGCATGTAAGGAATATGCCGAAGCTGCAAAGCTTGATTTTAAGTATTACAAGCCATCTGGAGACTCAACAGAAGCTCGTGTTTCTTCTATCAATGCTGCAATTCAGGACGGCTACAATGTAGTTGTTCTTCCTGGTTATGCATTTGCAGAAGCAATTGTTAAGACAGTAGATGATAATGATGATGTTTATTTCGTTGGTCTTGACGTAAGCGAGTTTGACCTTGTTTCTTCTGCTGAAGCAATGGGAAAAGCAAACTGGAAGCTTCCTGCTAACGCTTTCTGTGCAGTTTATGCAGAAGAGATTCCTGGCTTCTTCGCTGGTTACGCAGCTGTAAAAGAAGGCTTTACACACCTTGGATTCCTTGGTGGTATGGCAGTTCCAGCTGTAATCCGCTATGGTTATGGATTCGTTCAGGGCTGTAACAAGGCTGCTGAAGAAATGGGCATTGCAGATAAGGTTACTGTTGAATACGTTTATGGCGGACAGTTCTTTGGTGATCAGGCTATCACAGCTGCTATGGACGGCTGGTATCAGCAGAGAAAGGTTGAAGTTGTATTTGCCTGCGGTGGCGGTATCTGGACTTCTGCCTGCGAAGCTGCTGCAAAGACTGGCGGTAAGGTAATTGGTGTAGACGTTGATCAGGCTGCCCTTATTAACAATTATGGTGCCGGAATGTGTGTTACTTCTGCTATGAAGGGACTTTCTGCTACAGTAAAAGCTTCTCTTAAAGCAATTCAGGACAAGACTTTTGCTTCTGTTTACGCAGGAAAGATCAGCAACCTCGGTCTCGTTTCTGACTCTGACCTTGATGCAAACTTTGTTGCACTTCCTACAGCTACCTGGTCAATGAAAAACTTTACAGTTGATCAGTACAAACAGCTTGTAAAAGATATTTACGGCGGCAAGATCAAAATCAGCAATGATACAGGTGATATGCCAGCTCACAAGGTTAACGTAAACGTTTATCCTAACATTAAGTAGCTTTAGTTAGCTCTTAGAAAAGATGTCTGTAATTATTTGTTTGTCATGCTTGTCTTATTACGGCAATCTGTGACGACCGGACATCTTTTTTTATATAAATAATTATGAAAAGTGAAAGACTAAAAGTTAGCAGCTTAAAGTCTATGACTGAAAGTTGATGACTAAAAGTTTTACCCTTTTTATTTATGGAAGCACTCTGGTTCGAGTACCAGGGTGCTTTTTTTCTGTGCTATACGAAAAAAAATATATTATAAGATAAAGTGAAAAAAATACGTAGCAAGGGTTCGGATTTTGCGGAACGTCATCAGTGGAGCAAAATTCGGTTCCTTGCGGAAGTATTTTTTTTTAGACTTATATATGTTATAATATTTCTATGAGTGAATATATTATTGAAATGCTTCATATCACCAAGCGTTTCCCTGGAATTATTGCAAACGACGATATAACCCTGCAGTTAAAAAAAGGCGAAATCCATGCACTTTTAGGCGAAAACGGAGCCGGAAAATCAACTTTAATGAGCGTACTTTTCGGACTTTATCAGCCGGAGGAAGGAGAAATCCGCAAGGATGGAGAGAAGGTTAAGATTGAAAATCCTAACGATGCAACAGCGCTTCATATAGGAATGGTTCATCAGCACTTTAAACTTGTTGAAGTTTTTACAGTACTGGACAATATCATTTTAGGAATTGAGCCTGTAAAAAACGGTTTTGTTGACCGAAAGGCTGCCCGAAAAAGAATTATTGAGCTTAGTGAACGTTACGGTCTTGCAGTAGACCCGGATGCGCTTATTTCCGATATCACTGTCGGTATGCAGCAGCGTGTTGAGATTCTTAAAATGCTTTACCGCGATAACGAGATTCTCATTTTTGATGAGCCTACCGCCGTTCTTACTCCGCAGGAAATAACTGAGCTTTTGCAGATTATGAAAAACCTTGCCAAAGAAGGAAAATCAATTCTCTTTATCACTCATAAACTTAATGAAATTATGGCAGTTTCTGACCGCTGTACTGTTATCAGAAAAGGAAAATATGTTGGTACGGTAAATGTTGCAGAAACTTCAAAAGAAGAGCTCAGCCGCATGATGATTGGACGTGATGTTCAGTTTACTGTAGATAAGGCTGACGCGGAGCCTGGAGAGGTCGTTCTTTCCATTGAAAACATGAGCGTTGCAAGCAGAATCCATCATAATCTTGCAGTAAAAAATGTAAGCATGCAGGTTCGTTCCGGAGAGATTGTGAGTATTGCCGGTGTTGACGGAAACGGTCAGTCAGAGTTTATTCAGGCACTTACGGGGCTTGAAAAGCTTGCAAATGATGCTGAAACTAAAATTACACTCTGTGGTATTGATATAACAAAAAAATCGGTTCGTGAAAAAACAAAGGCGGGCTTAAGTCATATTCCGGAGGACAGACACAAGCATGGTTTGATTCTGGATTACAAGCTTGAAGAAAATATGGTTTTGCAGCGATACTGGCAGCCGGAGTTCCAGAAAAACGGTTTTATAAAGCGTGCAGAGGTTACCGCCTATTCCGAGGAGCTTCAGAAACGATTTGATGTTAGAAGTGGGCAGGGAAGTAAAACTGTTGTAAGGTCTATGTCGGGCGGTAACCAGCAGAAGGCAATTATTGCACGTGAGATGGATAAGGAACATAAGCTTCTTATTGCAGTTCAGCCAACAAGAGGTCTTGATGTTGGTGCGATTGAGTATATACACAAGCAGATAATAGCTGACCGCGACAGAGGGGCTGGCGTACTGCTTGTGTCGTATGAGCTTGATGAGGTAATGAAGCTGAGTGACCGCATCCTTGTTATGTACGAGGGTGAGCTTGTTGGAGAGCTTGATCCGAAAAAGACGGATGTTCAGGAGCTTGGACTTTATATGGCTGGTGCAAAGCGAAACAGATGAGGATTTTCAAAATGGATAAAAAGCAATTTAAGTCAACAATAGAAAAGAAACTAAAATCTGAGGGCATGAAGTCTATTATTGCGGCAGTTTTGTGTGCATTAATTGGAATCCTTGTCGGATACATAATTCTTTTGATCATAAGTGCGCCGAATGCAACAAAAGCGATGGGAACAATTTTGAAAAACTTTATGTATTTCAGAAAGCCGTTCCAGAAACAGTATTATTTTGGAAGCACGCTTGTAAAATCAGTTCCACTTATCCTGTGTGCGCTGTCTGTATTGTTTGCATTTAAGGCCGGTTTGTTTAATATTGGAGTAGGCGGACAGTATTGTCTGGCAATAGGCGTTTCTCTTTGGTGTGCACTTTTCTGGCATATGCCTTGGTGGGTATGCATTATTCTTGCAGCTCTTGCTTCTGCCTTGTGGGGTGCAATAGTTGGGTGCTTTAAGGCGTTCTTCAACGTAAACGAAGTTATTGCCTGCATTATGATGAACTGGATTGCCCTTTATATTGTAAACATCCTTATGCACAGGGAATCGGTAATGAATATGTCGCTATCTGAAAGCTATCAGATAAGAAACATTTCTCCATCTTCAATTATCCCACACTGCGGGCTTGATAAGCTTTTTCATAACAACGAGTATGTTACAATTGCAATTCCTCTTACAGTTGTTGTGGCTGTCATTATCAGCATAATTTTGAATAAAACAACGTTCGGCTACGAGCTTAAGGCAACCGGCTGCAACAAGCATGCGGCAAAATACGCCGGAATGAAGGAAAAAATGAACATTATCCTTACAATGGCAATTGCCGGTGCTCTTGCGGGTCTTGCGGCTTCGTTCTATTACCTTACAGACATTCAGCAGTGGAAGACTTCTTCTTCTGTTCCGGGCATGGGCTTTAATGGAATTGCGGTTGCGTTCTTAGGCGGCTTAAATCCGATTGGTGTTATTTTTGCCGGTTATTTTATTGAGCACATTACGCTTGGCGGCAGCTTTATTGATATGCGCTATTTTAATCCTCAGATTGCAGATTTAATTTCTTCAATAATCATTTATGCGTGTGCGTTTGTTCTGTTTATTAAGGAGATTTTGACAAAGCTTTATAAGCGCAAGGAAAAAGAAGTGAATATGAACGATTCGGCGGAGCTTGATTCTGCGGAGGTGAAATAATGTTATTAATTCAGTATACACTTATATATGCTTCAGTTTTGATTTTGGTTGCGCTCGGCGGAATGTTTTCTGAACGAAGCGGTGTTATAAACATTGGTCTTGAAGGAATTATGGTTTTTGGAGCACTCGGCGGTGCGTTTGTGCTTTATGCTCTTCCAACCGGAACAAATCCTGTTTTAATCATTATCCTTACGGTCCTTGTAAGTGCGCTTGTAGGAATGATTTCTTCGCTTCTGCTTGCGGTGGCTGCAATAAACTTTAAGGCCGACCAGACGCTTGTTGGAACTGCAATGAACATGCTTGCAACAGCGGCGGCAACTGTAATTGTAAAATCCTATAACTCTGCAAAATCAAGTGGGGACAATGTTTCTGCAATCTTGAGCTACATAGAAAACAGAAAGTGCTTTATTTTCCGCGCTTTTGGAATGGAGCTTAATTTTTATATGGTGCTAACAATCGTTCTGCTTGCAGTTTCTTTTGTGATTTTGTATAAAACTCGTTTTGGAATGCATTTGCAGGCTTGCGGTGAACATCCTCAGGCAGCTGCCAGTGTTGGTATAAATGTATTTAAGATGAGGTATTCCGGCGTTTTGATTTCGGGTTTCCTTGGCGGTATAGGCGGCATTATCTATATTTCTGCTTCAAACTCTCAGTGGGATTTTATTTACGGTGTTGCCGGTGCGGGCTTCCTTGCTCTTGCCGTTATGATTTTTGGACAGTGGAAACCTTTACGAATTGCTGCTTCTGCAATGCTTTTCGGCTTTTTCCGCGCTATCGCCGATGCCTACATGGGCTGGGATTTCCTCGTAAAGCTTGTCCCGGGCGAGTTCTACAAAATGCTTCCATACATCATCTCCCTTATGGTACTTGCATTTACTTCAAAGAGTTCAAAGGCACCTAAGGCCGAAGGTATACCTTATGATATCGGGGCCAGGTAGTGGAGTTAGGGAATAGTGGATAGGTTTTAGGGGAATAGGTTATAGGGAATAGGGGATAGTAAAAAAATCAACTTTATTAATAAAATATCTAACTTTATTGTTGATGATTTTACTGGCATAGGGGAAAATTCCTAAAATATTTAAATCAAATTCCAAAATTATTACATTCAATTCCTCTTAATAAGGCTTTATTATGAAACCATCAATAAAACATCTATTAGGAGGAAAAATTAGATGAAAAAAATCGTTGTTGTTGCCGTAGCTCTTATGTGTATGGTATCTTTATTTGCTGCACCAAAAAAAGCAAAGAAAAGTAAGAAAAAGGGTTCCGATCAGATAAAGATTGGTATTATCAATAATCCACCTTCAGAGTCTGGATATCGTGCTGCAAACGTAAAGGATTTTGAGGAAGTTTTCACAGCTGACAAAGGCTACAAAGTATCTGCTTTCTACAGCTTGAAGAATGATGAACAGCTTAATGCTGCTTCTCAGTTCATTACAGAAGGCGTTGACTATATTCTTCTTTCAGCAGCTGCTACAGACGGATGGGAATCTGTTCTTAAGAATGCTCAGAAAGCTGGAATTAAAGTATTCCTGTTTGACCGAATGTTGAATGCTGATCCTTCACTTTACGAAGCTGCTGTTGTTTCTGACATGGCTAACGAAGGTGATACAGCTGTTGCTTGGTTGAAGAACCAGAAGCTTGCTGAATACAATGTAATCCATATCCAGGGTGCTATGGGTTCAGATGCTCAGATTGGACGTACAAACGCTCTCGAGAACGAGTTCAAGAAAGGAACAATGAAGAAAGTTGTTCAGCAGACAGCTACTTGGGACGAAGCAGAAGCTAAGAAAATCGTTGAGTCTGTAATCAACTCTGGCGAAAAGTTCAACGTAATTTATGCTGAAAACGACGGTATGGCTAAGGGTGCTGTTGCAGCTCTTGACGAAGCTGGTATTACACACGGTGTTGGAAAAGACGTTATCGTAATGGGCTTTGACTGCAACAAGTGGGCTCTCCGTGAACTTCTTGCTGGAAACTGGAACTATGATGGACAGTGTTCTCCATTCCAGGCTGGCGTTATTGAAGAAATGATTAAGAAGATCCAGGCAGGCGGAACAATCGCTACAAAGAAAGTTATTTCTGAAGAAAAAGGTTTCGATGCTAAGACTCTTACTCAGGCTGACATTGACAAATACGGTCTTGGTGACTAATAGAATAACTCAATCTTAATTCTTAGAATTGGGTTATGGATTATGGCGTAGAGTGTGTTTCAGCATATTTTACGCCATATTTTTTGTAAAAGTAAAAAAGGCGGAAGTTATAAATGAGTAATGATGTTGTTTTGACCATGCGCGGGATATGCAAGGAGTTCCCCGGCGTAAGGGCGCTTCATAATGTTGATTTTACATTGCGCAGCGGAGAAATCCATGCTCTTATGGGTGAAAATGGAGCTGGTAAATCAACACTTGTAAAAGTTCTGACAGGCGTTTATATAAAGGATTCCGGTGAAATAAAGATTGCGGGAATAGACGGTGAAGCTTCCATTAAATCACCGCAGGATGCACAGAATCTTGGAATAAGCACTGTTTATCAGGAAATCACGCTTTGTCCTAATCTGACTGTAGCAGAAAATATGTTTATTGGGCGTGGAAAATATAAAACAATAAACTGGAAGGCTTGGGAAAGAAAAGCCGACGAGATTCTACAGAAGCTGAACATTCCTGCAAAGGCTAAGCAGCAGCTTGGAACCTGCTCACTTGCAGTACAGCAGATGGTTGCAATTGCCCGTGCTGTAGATATGGAATGTAAAGTTCTTATTCTTGATGAACCGACCTCTTCTCTGGATGAACGAGAAGTAGAACAGCTCTTTAAATTGATGAGAGAGCTTAAATCACGAAATGTCGGTATTATCTTTATCACTCACTTTCTGGAACAGGTTTACGAGGTTTGCGACAGAATCACCGTACTTAGAAACGGCGAACTTGTAGGTGAGTACGAAATAAAGGATATGCCAAAGGTAGATCTTATTTCTGCAATGCTCGGAAAAGATCTTGAAGACATATCAAAGCTTAAAGAAGAAAAGAAGGCGTTTGAAGGCGCTAACGATACAGTTTACGAAGCGGAAGGACTTTCCAGTGCTGAAGGCGTAAAACCATTCAACTTTAAGATTGCTAAAGGAGAAGTTAACGGCTTTACAGGCTTACTTGGTTCAGGTCGTAGTGAAAGTGTCCGTGCAATTTTTGCTGCCGATAGAGTTACCGGCGGTAAGGTAAAGGTAAATGGAAAAGATGTAAAAATCACAAAGCCAAAAGATGCAATGAAAAACAGAATCGGCTATCTGCCTGAAGACAGAAAGGGTGATGGAATTATTCAGGATCTTTCGGTTCGTGAAAACATTATTCTTGCGCTCCAGGTTCTTAACGGATTCTGGAAGCCGTTCTCAAGGGCGGAAGCAGAAAAGTTTGCAGATGATTTTATTAAGCTTCTTAATATTAAGACAGCCTCTCAGGACACTCCTATTAAATCGTTGTCCGGTGGTAATCAGCAGAAGGTAATTCTTGCACGCTGGCTGCTCACAAATCCTCAATACCTTATCCTCGATGAGCCTACCCGTGGTATTGACGTAGGAACAAAGGTTGAGATTCAGAAGCAGGTGCTCAAGCTTGCAGAGCAGGGTGTTGGCGTAACATTTATTTCTTCGGAAATACAGGAAATGCTTACCGTCTGTTCAAGACTCATTGTTATGCGCGATCGAAACATTGTAGGCGAGCTTACTGATGAGGAATTAAGCCAGGACAACATTATGAGAACAATTGCGGGAGGTAAAGCTCAAAATGCTTAGTAAAGACACAATTTCAAAGCAGATAAAGAAAATTACGCAGTCGCAGCTTGCAATTCCACTTTTTGCCCTTCTGCTGCTCGTAATCTTCAATCTTATAAGAGACCCTGGATTTTTTTCTATTGTGATAAAGAAAAATAATCTTGGAAATACAGTTCTTTCCGGAAACCTTATAAGCATTCTGAACGGAGCTTCGGAGCTTGTAATTCTTTCCATAGGAATGACGCTTGTTACTTCAGCAGCCCGTGGACAGGATATTTCCATTGGTGCCGCAGCCGCAATTGCGGGAAGTATTTTTGTAAAGATTTTGCGCGCAAACACAATCACTGTGCCGGTTATTCTTCTCGGTTTGCTTTGTGCTTGTCTGGTTGCAATTCTTTTCTGTCTGTTCAACGGTATCCTTATAGCAAAGTTTAATATCCAGCCGATGATTGCATCTCTCATTCTGTTTACAGCCGGACGACCAATTGCTTACTGGATAAACGGTGGTGCAACTCCTAACGTTGAAAGTCCACTGCTTGGTTATCTTGGCGGCTTTATACCAAAGGTACCGATTCCGAGTCCTATTCTGATTGTAATTATCTTTATAATTCTGATTAAGCTTCTTTTGAAGTTTACGAATCTTGGGCTTTACATTCAGTCTGTTGGTATTAACGAAAAGGCTGCAAAGTTGAACGGTATTAATGCAGTGTTTATGAAGCTGCTTGTTTTTGCAATACTTGGTGTTTGTGTTGCAATTGCAGGTTCAATGAACGTTTGCCGAATTGGTCTTATAAACCACGAAACAATTCTTATTGATATTGAAATGGATGCCATTCTTGCAGTTGCCATCGGCGGAAACTCGCTGGGCGGCGGTAAGTTTAAGCTTTCCGGTTCAATTATAGGTGCGTACATAATTCAGGCGCTCACTATCACTCTTTATGCAATGAAGGTTTCTTCTACAGCTGTAAAGGCTTACAAGGCAATTGTAATTATTGCGATTGTTGTTCTTGGTTCGCCGGTTGTGAAGGAGTGGCTCAAACAGCTTAAAAATAAGCTTAGTGCAAAGAAAGCTGTTGCCGCAGTAGAGCCAGCTGTTGCTGCAAAATCTGAAGGGGAGGCTAACTGATTATGTCATTTATAAGTAATATAAAAAGCCTGTTCAGTAAAAATAAAAATGGCGACAAGCAGCCGATTTCAAATACAACACTTCTTCTTACAATTACAATCTGTACTTTTGTTGTAATGTACCTTTTTGCAATGATTGTGTGGGGCGGCGGCTTTCTTAATCCTCAGCAGTTCCTTGATATTTTCAACAACAATTCATACCTGATTGTAATTTCTGTTGGACTTACAATCATCATGATTACCGGTGGAATTGATATTTCTGTCGGCGGTACAGTTGCCCTTATTACAATGGCCTGCGTAGTTTTCATGGAAGACCATAATGGTGGTATTTTCAGTTCGATTTTGATTGCACTTGGTATTGGACTTGCAATGGGAATTGTTCAGGGCTATTGCGTTGCCTACTTAAAGATTCAGCCGTTTATAGTTACACTTGCCGGTATGTTCTTTACAAAAGGTATGACAACTATTGTAAGTAAAGTTCCTAGAACAGCTACAAACGAAGCTTTTGTAAAGCTTAAGGATTTTTATCTGGAGCTTCCGGGAATCGGACACTATGCTAAAAACGGAACCTTTATTCCGGCATACATAGAAGTTGGTGTTATTATTGCACTTGTAATACTTGTCGGCTTGTGGGCTGTCCTTAAGTGGACACGCTTTGGTAGAAACTTGTATGCAGTTGGCGGTAACAGCGAAAGCGCACTTATGCTTGGTATAAATGTACGCAGAACAACCTTCTTTGCTTACGTAATCTGCGGTGTTCTTGCTGGAATCGGTGGCTTCTGTTATCTGCTTCATACAGGTGCTGGAAATGCTTCTAATGCTACAGGTGCAGAAATGCAGGCAATCGCTTCTTCAATTATTGGTGGAACGCTGCTTTCTGGTGGTGTAGGAAGTGTAGTAGGTACGCTCTTTGGTGTTATGTCACTTAAGACTATAAATAATATTGTAATTGCTTCCGGTTTGCGTGAACCATACTGGCAGAGTATTACAACCGGTCTTATGCTGTGTTTCTTTATTCTGCTTCAGAGTGTAATTCTTTCGTATAGAAAGAAAAAGCTTGGAACTAAGGCAGCTTAGTTTTTTATAAACTCCTGCTTATAATCGCGGGGCGAAAGCCCCGTATTTTTTTTAAATATGTAGCTGAAGTAGTGTGGATCACTAAAGCCGCATTCATACGCAATATCATAACCCTTCATTTCTGTTTCGCGCAGAAGGCGTTTTGCATTTTCAATCCGCACATTTGTAAGATATTCAATAAAGGTTGTGTTGCATTCCTGAGAAAAAATTGTGCTGAAGTGATTCGGACTTAAACAGACAATGTCGGCAACTGTAGTTAAAGTGGTATTCTGGTCTGCATAGTTTTCTTCTATATATTTCTTTGCTTTTAAGATTATGCTTGAGTAACGGCCCGTCATTTTGGAGTCGCGGTATTCAAGCGCAAAGTTTAATACGTTTTCAAGCGTTTTTACAAATATAGTTTCATCCTGTACCGCATCGTCTATAAAGTGACGCTGAATAATCTCCGGTTTGATTTCCTTTATGTTTCCGCCGAGAGTTTCTACAAGTTTGGAAACAGCAAATATTAAATCTACAAGAAGGTACGAAGCAAATACCTGGAACTGCCCAGGATTATTTTTTATAAGCGTCATAGACTCTTCTATGATTGCAGAAATATCATTTTTTCCGGCGTATTTCAGCCTGTCTACCATTGGGTCATTATCCTTAAGCTTTAGCAGGCTGTCGTCATTCATTTCATCATTCATCTGAATGTCGTCGGAGCTGATAATCCGGCTTTTGTTTTCAAAGCTGCTCTGCTCAAGGATTTTTTTTGCATCTTCATAAGAGGACGGCAGCGAAGAAAGATGTTCAACAGTTTTTCCAATTGAAGTAACAACCGTACAGTCTGGATTTTGGGTTGCAATATGTTCAATAGTTTCGGCAATGTGGTAAACGTTTTCTTCCAGCTCTGATTTTGAAGGGCTTTTTAGAATGCAGATAAGCCTGTTGTTGTGATGGAAAAAGCAGATTGTCTGTTCCCAGGAGCCAGAATATGAGTTCAAGAGAGAGCACGCTTCCTGCTGATTTTTACTGTTGTTGCTTACGCTTTCAATTCTGCTTATGAGGATTTTGTAAAAGCGCGAGAACAAATCTATACCGAGCTCCTGACATTTCTGCAGAATGTTTGTTGAGTCAACAGAACCGTGCACAAGGTTTATCAAAAACTCCTTCTGCAAAAGCTTTTCCTGAGACTTAAGCTCATCCTTCATTTTATTTATATCCGAAAGCTGAGTTCGTTCCCGGTCAATCTGGGCAGCAGTTTTTTTAAGGCTTTCAATAACTTCCTCAGAAGTAAACGGCTTTAATAAATAATCTTCAATTCCAATTGAAATTGCTTTCTTTGCATAATCAAACTCATCGTGGCCGGAAAGAATGATTATTTTAATCCACGGCTGGATTTTTTTTACTGCAGATGCAAGCTGTAAGCCGTCCATAAAAGGCATTTTTATATCGGTAATGAGGATATCTGGTTTAATTTCGTGAATCATTGAAAGCGCAATTTCGCCGTCGGTTGCTTCGCCCGCAAAAGAAAAGCCTGAGTTTTCCCAGTCAATTTTTGTGCGGATTCCTTCAAGAACAATTGGCTCATCATCAACTAAAAAAACGCTATACATCATCATCTCCGCTAAACATCATTATCGCCGGCATTACATGGAATTACAAACGATATCTCGCTTCCCTTATTATACTCAGATTTTATTATTAATCCTTCTGTTTTGTCACCATAGTAAAGCCTTAGCTTTTTGTTTACGTTGTAAAGACCATAAACTGAGCTGAGATTTTCTGCGTTACCGGAACCAAGTGCAAGCTCCTTCTGAACCTCGCTTAGTCTTTCCGGGGTAAAGCCCGCACCATCATCCTGGACCGTAAACCGAACAAAAGTTTTAGCTTCATCTGCGTATTCAAGCGTTACCTTAATGTGTCCGCGCCCACGTTTGTTTTTTATTCCGTGATAGATTGCGTTTTCCACAAGCGGCTGGAGCACAAGCTTAATCATCTTGTAGTCCATAAAGCATGGGGCGGCTTCAATTTCGTAATTAAGGATATCGGCATAACGGATTTTCTGGATTGTAAGATAATTTTTTATGTGGTCCAGCTCCTGCCCGATAGTAATCCATTCGTGGCCGCGGCTTAAAGAAATGCGCAGGAAGTCTGAAAAAGCCTTTGTGATTTTTACAACCTCATCAGTTTTTTCTTCCTCGGCAAGCCAGATAATTGTGTCAAAAGTGTTGTAAAGAAAGTGTGGTGTTATCTGTGCCTGGAGAGCTTTCATCTCTGCCTTCTGAAAGTTTTTCTGTTCTTCAATGTTAGACTTAATCAGAACATCAATCTGTTCGGCCATTGAGTTCATGTTTATGGCAAGCGGAGTAAGTTCTTCAACATCGGGAATATCAATTCGGGCAGAAAGATTTCCATTTGCAATCTGGGTAGAAAAATCCTGCATGTCGGAAAGCGGTTCTCTTATTGCCCTTGAAATAGTTATGTAACCGTGAATTGAAATTGCAATTGAAGAAAGAATTATAAGAATCTGCAGAATCGTAAGTGTAATTGATGAGATCTTGATTGAAGAGTTTGTTTCGTTTGCAGAGTCAATTTCCGAAAGAATAAAATCCTGCATGATATCAGAAAAAAGTGCAGAGATTGTTCGGATTTCGTCCAGAGAGGTTTCGTTTGCCGTTACAGTGCTGCCTTGTTTCATTTGCGATTCAAGCATTTCTATGTTTCGAAGAAGAGTGGTGCAGGCTCGGTAAGCAACCTTGAGCTTTTCTTTATTCTCCTTACTTTTTGTGAGCTTTTCCATCTCTTCAATACCGGAGAATATTGTCTGAATCATATTATACTGCTGTCCGCTTGCAAAACTTTTTCGTCCGCAGACAATATCCCAAAGCTCAGTCGGTATATCATTTTTTGCAATCTGATTTATTCTGTTTGCATTACTTACATTTGTGATTATGTCGTTATACTGTTTTGTATGATTCGAGGAGACGATGATGGAATAGATTGTCGGAATAACCATTATGCAGATAAGCAGAACATAAGAGACCTGAAGGGAATGTTTAAAGCTTTTCTTTTTTCTATTCATAGATTATGTTCCTGAAACCTGAATCAATATCCGCGCGGTTTATAAGTTGAAAAATCATCATCCTCCGTGAAGATTGTTTCGTTCATATAAGTGACTGGTGCAATCGAATTTCCCTGTGCAATTTCCTTTACGAGCTTCATGAGCGTTGGACCAAGATTTGGATTACATTCAACAACACAGTTCAGCTCGCCGCGGACAAGTGCATCAATAGATTTCTGCTCTGCATCAATAGAGATTATGATAAAATCCTGTGGAGCAATCTTGTTATTGTTAAAGGAATCTAGCAGACCGAGAGTCATTGAATCGTTGTGAGAATAGATAACATCAATCTTTGTGCCCTTGTAATTAAAGCCGCCGTTCTCCTGAATGATTTTATCTGCAATTTCCTTTCCTCTGGAGCGAAGAAAGTCGCCGTTTTCTGTCCGGATGATTTTGAATTTTGGATCTCCGTTGATTACGCTTCTGAAGCCTTCTGCCCGTGCAATTACAACCGAAGAGTTTTCTGTACCATAAAGCTCAAGAATGTTTACCGGACCATCTTTATTTTTGCATTTATTTACAAGAAAGTTTGCCGCAGAAAAGCCTTCTTCAAAACCGTTTTCTCCAAGAAAGCCTGCATAAAGAGACGAATCTGCATTTATCTGGCGGTCAACTATGATTACCGGGATTCCTGCATCCTTTGCTTCCTGTAAAACATTATCCCAGCCGTCCTCAACAATCGGAACAAATGCAATTACATCTACCTGATAAACTATGAACGAGCGGATTGCCTTAAGTTGGTTTTCCTGCTTCTGCTGTGCATCATCAAAAATAATCTGAATATTATTCTGTTCTGCGGCTTCAAAAATAGATTCTGTGTTTCGCGTACGCCAGGCACTTTCCGAACCGATTTGCGAAAATCCCAGAATGAGCTTTTCTTCGTTTGCAGGATTCTGTTCATTTCGCTTGCGGTTGCTGTTCTTATTGGAGGAAAGCAGCAGCGTAAGCGGTACAAGAGAGCAGAGAAGTATAAAGATTACAGCGAATATAAGGGATTTTTTTAGCGTGTGGTTCATAGGACTCCGATAAAACGTTTTAGATTAAGTTTAATTGTATAGCGGATGGAGTGGAAATTCAACTTTAATTTGTAGGGGTAAATAAACTATGGTATAATTATTTTTGTCGAAAAATGGAGTTTATGATGAAAAAGTATTTTAGAAAACTTTATATTTTTCTTTTTGTATTTTTCATTGGATTGTTGTCTTCTTGTCTGGAGCCTGTGGTAAATCATAAATATATATATCTTGATGGAAGTAATGGTAACACAGAAGCGAAACAGTACTCGGAACCATATGTATTGGAATGTCGGGCTGATTATGATAATTTTATTGAAATTCCATATATACCAGAGGGGTCGGGCTATACAACAATTAATGCAGAATTAAAATGGGAATCTCTGGATGGTATTCAAGCTGCTTTTCAGTTAATGAGTGGTGATAATGAAAATATGAGACAGGCTTCTTCAACAGTTAATTTCGTTAAAGAGTTTGCAGTTGTTTCTGGTCCTTGTCTTGATGGAGCACTCTATACAGACTGGAGTACAGGTTCAGCAAAAAGTGAAGATTGTGTTGATACAGCTACTAAAATTCAGTTTTTTATTCAGGATTCTTCATATTTACCAACAAGTGGTTTCATTTATATAAAAAGAATCTGGCTTTCTGGTTCTGGAATGAAAAATAAAGTTCTTTTTAGTACAGACCAGTATTATTTGCAAAATCAAGGTTTGTCAATAAAAACTACCCTTAGTACATACAACAATACGAATAATGATGTTGTAATCAATATCTATACATCAAAAACAAATATCTCAAGAATTGGATATGTGTATTCTGAGTATTATAATGATTTTTATAATGCAATTTCGATTTTGGACAATAATAATTTTATTCGTGCAGAAAAAAATGGAGATGGAGTGTACAGAATAAATGCCTCAGCTAATGGCTATTATTTTATTGCGGCTCATGATACTGATGGTTACAGTAAGTTTGTTGTACAATCTGTTTCAAATATTTATAAGACAACATCTGTGACAAACGGACCAAATGATGCAATTAGAAATTGGGTACCAGGAACAACTTCTACACAATGGTCCGTTTACAATTTTGACGATCTTAAAAAATTAGCAGAGATTGTAAACGGTGGAAATAATCTTGCTGGTGTTACAATCACACAGAAGGAAAACATCATAATCAATCCATCTGTTCTTGGAAACGAGTTTATTGAACCAGAAGAAGCTGACGAAGGTGAACCTAATGATGAGCTTATTAATTTTTCAGGAATCGGTAGCAGGGACAATCCTTTTGCAGGAACTTATAACGGAAACGGTAAGAGAATAAGTGGACTTTATATTTATGGCGGACAGAAGGGACTTGGATTTTTTGGATGTTTGAGCGGAGCTACAATTAAAAACGTTATTATTCTTGATGGTTGTGTTGTAAATAAGAATGTTGAAATTATAGATAATGATATTTACGAACATGATGGAAGTGATGATGACCGTTTTGGTGGACTTATTGGTATGGTAGGGAAGGATAGTGGTGTAAATACTGTTGAAAACTGTGTTTTTGTTGGAACAGTTGGTTCATATGCTGCTTTAAATAGAGGCGCTCCTTATGAGTATATCGGTGGAATTATTGGGCGTGTAGAAAGTGATTCAACCGCAAATCTGCAAAACTGCTACAGTCTTGTAAGGCTTTATGGTTCAGCAGCTGCTCTTGTAATGAAGGTTTCCGGAACATTAAATTGTACAGATTGTTTTGGCGTCAGATTGGATGGAAAAGTTTATAAAACACAAGTTGCTGAAGAATTGACTCTTGATGAAGAAGGCGGAGTAACAAAAACAGAAATCATCAATGCAGCAAAAACAGCATGTGGAATCGATCTTACAGAATACTTTGTAAGAGCAGGACTATAACATCTGGAAAAGAATCATCTAAAAAAAATAGATTGTAACAGCTACATCTTTTCTATATAATACACACATTATGAATAAGATTCTGATGAAAAATGCAATCGCTGAGCTTGACGGCGATGAGATGACTCGTGTTTTGTGGAAGGTAATTAAGGACGAGCTTATTTTACCTTTTGTTGACCTTAAGACTGAATATTATGATCTTGGGCTTAAAAGCCGTGATGATTCAGATGACAAGATTACTTATGCCGCTGCCGAAGCAATCAAACGGCTTCATGTTGGCGTAAAATGTGCAACTATTACATCTAATCAGGCACGTGTTGAAGAATACAAGCTTAAACAGCTTACACCAAGTCCTAACGGAATAATCCGAGCAGAGCTTGACGGTACTGTTTTCCGCGAGCCTATTTTTGTCAGCAATATTCATGGTACAGTAAGCTGCTGGAAAAAGCCGATTGTGCTTGGACGTCATGCTTACGGAGATGTTTATAAAAACTGCGAGATTAAGTGTCCTACAGCTGGAAAGGCAGAGCTTGTATTTACAGGTGTAGACGGAAAAGAAATCCGCAAGACAATCATGGATATGAAGGGACCTGGAATTATTCAGGGTATTCATAATCTTGATGATTCAATTGAAAGCTTTGCGCGTTGCTGTTTTAATTACGCTCTTGACCGAAAGGTTAGCGTTTGGTTTGGTGCAAAAGACACTATCAGCAAGATTTACGACGGAAACTTCAAGGCAATCTTCCAGCGTATTTTTGATGAAGAATACAAGACAAAGTTCAATGCAGCCGGTATCGAATATTTCTATACTTTGATTGATGATGCAGTTGCCAGAGTTATGAGAAGCGAAGGCGGCTTTATGTGGGCTACAAAGAACTACGACGGCGACGTTATGAGCGATATGATTGCTTCTGCCTGTGGTTCTCTTGCTATGATGACTTCTGTACTTGTTAGCCCTGAAGGAAACTTTGAATACGAAGCAAGTCACGGTACCGTTCAAAAGCATTATTACCGCTATCTTAAGGGCGAAAAAACATCTACAAACCCTGTTGCTACAATTTTTGCCTGGACTGGTGCTCTTGCAAAACGCGGTGAGCTCGACGAAACTCCAGCTCTTGTTGATTTTGCAAAGAAGCTTGAAAAAGCAACCTTGAGCACAATCGAAGAAGGCTACATGACAGGTGATATTGCCCGAATTGCTGAACCTGCTGCAAAGGCTATCCTTAATTCCTGGGAATACATTGCAGAAATCAGAAAGAGACTTGAAGCAATGATGGCATAAGGCCTTTGCCCGACAAAATTAAACAAATATTTTCACAAAAAATAGATGAGGAACTTACAATGAAACTTTATGATTCTGGCGTAATTTATGAAAACGGTGCGCTCCGTATTGCAGGTGCGGGTGATGATGCTGCAGCTGGCAGCAAAAAGACAATTGCTTACTCAATCCTGCAGAAGCACAACACAAGCGGAGATGAAGCAAAATTAAAAATCAAGTTTGACAAAATTACTTCGCACGATATTACTTACGTCGGAATCATTCAGACAGCACGTGCTTCAGGGCTGGAAAAGTTCCCGATTCCTTATGTGCTTACAAACTGTCATAACTCCCTCTGTGCTGTAGGCGGAACAATAAATGATGATGATCATATGTTCGGTCTTACCTGTGCACAGAAATACGGTGGAGTTTATGTTCCTCCTCATCAGGCAGTAATCCATCAGTACGCACGCGAAATGCTTGCTGAATGTGGTGCAATGATTCTTGGTTCAGACAGCCACACACGCTATGGTGCTCTTGGTACAATGGCAATTGGAGAAGGCGGTGGTGAGCTTGCAAAACAGCTGCTCGGAAAAACTTATGATGTAAATTATCCTGGAGTAGTAGCTATTTATCTTACCGGCGAGACTGTTCCTGGTGTTGGTCCACAGGATGTTGCTCTTGCAATCATTAAGGAAGTATTTGCAAGCGGTTTTGTAAAGAACAAGGTAATGGAGTTTGTAGGTCCAGGCGTTGCAAATCTTTCTGCTGATTTCCGAATTGGTGTTGATGTAATGACAACCGAAACAACCTGTCTTTCTTCAATCTGGGAAACAGACGGAAAGGTAGAAGAGTGGTATGCAATTCACGGTAGAGCAGGGGCTTACAAAGAGCTTAAACCAGGTGCCGGCGCTTACTACGATGCAGCTATCGAAATCGACCTTAGCAAAATCCGACCAATGATTGCAATGCCGTTCCACCCAAGCTGTGCTTATACAATTGAAGAAGTAAATAAAAACTTAAACGACGTGCTCGATGCCGCAGAAAAGCGTGCTAAGGTAAGCTTTGGAGATAAGGTTGATTTTACATTAAAGAATAAAATAATTGATGGAAAGCTTTACGTAGACCAGGGAATTATTGCCGGTTGTGCAGGCGGTGGCTTTGAAAACATCTGTGCTGCTGCCGATATCCTTAAGGGCAAGGACAGCGGTAACGGTAAGTTTGTTCTCAGCGTTTATCCTGCTTCTATGCCGGTTTATATGGAGCTTATGAAAAACGGAGCCTTTGCAGCCCTTATTGATGCAGGTGCTGTTGTTAAGACTGCCTTCTGTGGACCTTGCTTTGGTGCCGGCGATACTCCTGCAAACGGTGCTTTCTCAATCCGTCATTCAACAAGAAACTTCCCTAACCGCGAAGGCTCAAAGATTCAGAACGGACAGCTTTCAAGCGTTGCCCTTATGGATGCCCGCTCAATCGCAGCAACTGCTGCAAACAAAGGCTTCCTTACAGCTGCGACAGAGTTCGACACAGAGTTCAGCGGTAAAAAATATTTCTTTGATAAAGCAATTTACGAAAAACGCGTTTACGATTCAAAGGGCGTAGCTCATCCTGAGGTAGAAATCCAGTTTGGTCCAAATATTAAGGACTGGCCTGCAATGAAGCCTCTTTCCGATGACCTTATGCTCAAAATTGTAAGCGAGATTCACGATCCTGTAACAACTACAGACGAGCTTATTCCTTCTGGTGAAACCTCTTCCTTCCGTTCAAATCCACTTGGATTGGCAGAGTTCACTTTAAGTCGCCGCGATCCGGCATACGTTGGACGTGCAAAAGCAGTGCGTGATGGTAGTGATGAGATTCGCGCAGAGCTGAAGAAAGTTGCAGAAGCAATTTCAAACGCTAAGCCTGAGTTTGCCGGAAGAGTAGAAGCTGCAGGTCTTGGAAGCTCTATTTTTGCTGTAAAACCGGGTGACGGCTCTGCGCGGGAACAGGCTGCAAGCTGTCAGCGAGTTCTTGGAGCTTCTGCAAACATTGCAAACGAATATGCAACAAAGCGCTATCGTTCAAACCTTATCAACTGGGGTATGCTTCCATTTATTTACAAGGACGGCGATAAAAATCTTCCTTTTGCAAATGGGGACTATGTATTTATCCCTGAGGTAAAAAAGATGGTTACCGAAAAGCTTCCAAGCATAAAGGCTTATTCTGTTAAAGCAGATGGTGCAGTAAAAGAGTTTGAGCTTAGCGTTGGCGACCTTACTGACGATGAGCGAAAGATTATTCTTGCAGGTTGTCTTATCAACTTCTACAGAGGATAAAAACAAGCTCTTAAAAAATGAATGATAAAATGTATACAGCGGCCTTAATTGGAACTGGACGAATCGGATTTACTCTCGGATTTGATAAAAAACGCGAACAGCCGGCAAGTCATACAATGGCACTTCTGGCAAATAAAAAAATCCGTCTGATTGCGGCCGCCGATACAAATCAGGAAAATCTTGAATGCTGGGAAAAGTTTGTAAAAGGTAAGTTTGTTCGTGAAGCAAAAACTTTTTCCACCAGCGAAGAGCTGTATAAAGCTTTTACAAAAATCCCAGACATCATCACTGTGGCTGTAAACGAGGACTCTCATCTGGAGGAGTGTCTCAAAGCGATTAAGGCCCGTCCACGGCTTATTATTCTTGAAAAACCGGTTGCCTTGAACTCAAAAGAGGCTGAAAAAATCCGTCTAGCTGCAGAAGAAAATCAGGTTCCTGTTATGGTAAATCACGAAAGACGGTTTGCTGCAGATTATAATACGGCAAAAGCTTATATCAAAAAAATTGGAACCTTGCAGAGTATTCGAGGAGAGCTTTATTCAGGTCTTCGGATTTATGCGCCAGAGTTTGAAAAGGATGGAAGCTACAGCCTGCTACACGACGGAACTCACCTTGTAGACATAATCAGATTCTTGCTCGATGAAGATTTAGAAAATCCAATTGTGTGCGGGCTGTATAAAGATGATAAAGATGCAGTGCGAAACTTTAGCGCTCATTATTCTACAAAAAGCTGTCCCGATATAAGCCTTTATATGAGCGGTCGAAGCCGTTTCTTCAGCTTTGGACTCGACATTCTTGGAACAGAAGGCCGAATCTGCCTTGGAAACGGTTACGCTAAGTTTTATCAGCGAAAAGAATCAAAGCTCTACACAGGTTTTTATTCTCTCTCCCGAGACCACTCAATCCACCTCCCAAAAAAGACCGGCTATTTTGCCAACATGGTTCAGAACGCCGTCGACTTTCTTGATGAAACAGCCCCATTAAAAAGTCCTCTTTCAGAAGCAATTGCAGATTTACGCGTGCTGGAAGAGATTAAAGCGAAATTACAATAGAACTATTATTTTGGTTCCCTTACAATTCCTGTAAACAAATTAATTCCAAGTTCATTATCCCTTATTACATAACAGAACGGATGATCTGCATTAAATATGATTGGGCGTTCTGGTCGGGCAGAAGTAGTTTTCATTCCAAACATGGTAACGGCAGCGGCTTTTGTTTCTTTTTCGTTTACTATAATACGAACCTGGTGGATTGCAGCATCTACGTAAATGTTATTGCTGTCGGTAAAGATTTTCGAAAAATCGGCAGCTTGCGGATTAAAAGCATCCTGCATACCCATGGCCTGTAAAATAGGAACGAGGTCGTATTTTGTTGTCAAATCAAACTTAGGGAAGCTGACCTGAACCCGCTGAGAACCACGATAAGAATTATATTTTTCTATAAGCTTGTTTGGATTTGTTTTGGCAAAATCATATTCATAATCCTTTGGAAGGAAAACAAGCATAGAATAGCGCTCATCCTCATATGCCAGCTCTATTATCTGGAAGGTATCATCTTCGTAATAGGGGAGCCTTAGAGTATTATGCATCATCTGAACCTTTGTTTTGGCAGTTTTTGTCTTATAGAAAGTCTGCTCTCGGGTGCCTTCTTCATCAAAGGCAGTTTTCCATTTCTGATTAAAGTAAAGTGTATTAAGCAGGACTAATTGTGTAGAAGCAGGCAGATTTTCTGAGAGGAAGTTTTCTATTAGCTTGTCTGTTTTCTGTGAAATATAAGAGTTGATGTCTTTTTTCACCTTTGCGGCATTATAAAAATCTGTCGGTTTAATTTCAAAATCATAGGCTTTTGCGAACTTCTTGTATTCGTTTTGAATATTAAGAGTCTTTTTATACCAGAGCGAGTTAGACATATTCTGAGTATTGGTAATCAGGTCTTTCATCTGATTATCAAAATCAGGGGTAGGGATAAAGCTGATCACATCATTCAACTGCTTTTGAGTCTGATTTTGTGCGCCCTGCTGCAGTGCGTAAAGCAGACTGTAGATAGATATTGCTGAATAGTTTACATTCCCATCCTTATTACAAAGGCTTTCATAAAGCTTATTGTCAAAGGAATTGATTGATTTTTCTGCAAGATTTTCCGGAGTTTCTGTCATTTCCTGTGCAGAAAAAACGTTTAGCGTAGTTATAAAAATGAATAAAAATATTATCAGTCTTTTCATAGTACAATATAAACAACTGAAAATGATTTTGTTTACAAATCTTTGTAATAAATGCTTGACAAAATTATATTGTATACAATATAATGTGAATCAATAGGAGATGCTATATGTCAATTTATGATTATAAGATTACAAAGCGTGATGGTTCAGAAGTTTCTATGGCTGATTTTTCAGAAAAGGTTCTTCTGATTGTAAATACAGCTACTGGTTGTGGTTTTACTCCTCAGTACAAAGGACTTGAAGAGCTTTATCAGAAATACCATGAAAAGGGACTTGAGATTCTTGATTTCCCTTGCGATCAGTTTGGTCACCAGGCTCCTGGCGAAGATGATGAGATTCATGAGTTCTGTACTATGAAGTACAACACAACCTTTGATCAGTTTAAGAAAATTGAAGTAAACGGTCCGAATGCGACTGAGCTTTACAAGTTCCTTAAGACACAGCAGGGTTTTAAAGGCTTTACAGGAGTAAAGGGAGCAGTGATGAAGGCTGTTGTTTCTGCAATTGATCGTGACTATAAAAATAATCCAGAAATTAAATGGAACTTTACAAAGTTTCTTGTAGACCGCAGCGGTAAGGTTGTTGATCGCTTTGAGTCTACTGTTGAACCTGAAAAAATTGATGAAAGCATTGCAGCTTTGCTGTAGTGTAAGCTGGAGTAGAGAATGAGTGATAAGTTTGATTGCCTAAAGCTTGAAAATCAACTTTGTTTTCCGTTATATGCTGCTTCGCGAGAGGTTCTCCGAAGATACACACCGCTTTTAAAGCCACTTGATTTGACATATACTCAGTACATTGTTCTGATGGTTTTGTGGGAGCAGCAGGAAATTTCTGTTTGCGAGCTTGGCAAAAAACTTTTTCTTGATACAGGCACTCTTTCTCCACTCCTGAAATCAATGGAAAAAAAAGACCTCCTCACAAGAACCCGTGCTAAAAGTGATGAACGCATTGTTAATGTTGCAATTACTAAGGAGGGAATGGCCCTGCGCGAAAAAGCTGCCGATATCCCTCCTGCCATGGGTTCTTGTCTTTCACTCTCTCAAGAAGAAGCTGCGGAATTGTACAGGTTATTGTACAAATTGTTAAACGTTTAAATTGTGGCAAATCTTCATATTCTGTGATATAATCATTCTGTTATATCTTATGCGTATTCATACGTAGAATATAAGAGGCACACGGAGTATGGATTTTCTAAGAGAGCATCAGCTTAATTTCATGCTTTTCTTAAGCGGAATATGTACCATTCTGGCAATTCTGGCTTTCTTTACAAAATCTCTTGAAAAAAAACGCAGATTCTCGCTAGTATTTATGGAATTATGTGCCGCTCTTCTGCTTATTGCGGACAGATACGCTTATCTTTATAGGGGCGATCCATCGCAGTTAGGCTACTGGATGGTCCGCATTTCTAATTTCCTTGTTTATTTTCTGTCGCTTCTTATAATTTTCTTCTATAATAAATATTTGCTTGGGCTTTTTACTCGCGAAGGTAAGCTTCAGAATCCGCCTGTTCGGCTTCAGCTTGTAAATACATTTTTTATTCTGGGTGTAATTCTGCTTGTTTTGTCTCAGTTTGTCGGCTTTTATTACACCTTCGATGAAATGAATCGTTATCAGCGTGGACCAGGCTTTATAATCTGTTATATTGCCCCATTTACAAGTATTTTCCTGCAGTTTTCTGTAATCCTTCAGTATTTTAAGCGAATCTCAAAAAATATTGGTATTCCGCTTGTTATAATTGCGCTGCTTCCAATTATTGCAACAGTCATTCAGATTTTTACGTATGGGCTTTCGCTTACGAATATGGCAATCGTAGCAGAAGCCGCATTGCTTTACATTTTTGTTCTTCTTGACATGAATCGCACAGTTGAAAAGGTGAACAAAATTGAAATTGACATGTTGAAGGAAGAGCAGCAGAAGATGCAGATTCTGTTTGAACAGACAGCTGAAGCTCTTGCAAATGCCATAGATGCAAAGGATGCGTATACTCACGGTCATTCTACTCGAGTTGCAGAGTATGCAAGACAGATTGCTATAAATGCCGGTAAAACTCCGCGGGAATGTGGTGAGATTTATTTTGCCGGTCTTTTACACGATGTAGGAAAAATTGGAATTCCGATTTCCATAATAAATAAAACCGGTAGGCTTACAGACGAAGAGTTTGCAGAAATAAAAAAACATCCTGTAATTGGAAGTCAGATTCTTTCGAGTATTACTCAATCGCCTTATTTAAGTATTGCGGCTAAGTTCCATCATGAACGGTATGACGGAAGAGGGTATCCTTATTGCTTAAAGGGTGCAGACATTCCTGATATTGCCCGAATTATTGCAGTTGCCGATGCTTACGATGCAATGACCTCCCGCCGAAGCTACCGTGACCCGATTCCTCAGCAGAGAGTCCGCGAGGAAATTGTAAAGGGTATAGAAACTCAGTTTGATCCTGTTTATGCAAAAATAATGCTCCATCTTATTGATATTGATACAGAATATACTATGAAGGAGCATGAGGAAGTGCGCGAGCTTGCCGGTAAAGATGTACTTGTCTGTGAGGAATACCGTAAGCAATATTCAGAAGGAATCCATATTTCCGATGAAATTACAAAAATCCATCTTCATTGTAAGGCAGATAAAAACTTCCTTTCAGAAAAAACAATTCCTTCATTTATCATTTTTGACTCTCTTGATGCACGCATTCACGACACGGAACAGAAAAAGAAAGATATGATTTACTACGAGCATGGTGAGGTTCGTTTTGATGGATATACAGTCTGCAAAGAAGCCAGAAAAAATAAAACAGAGATTGTACAATTAGCAAGCATTTCTGCAGAAGGACTTATTCAGGCTTACGAAAATGGCATTGATTATGATGTAGAAGCGGTAAGATACGAAGACCACGTTTATATAGAAATAAAATCACCTTACCAGTTGGCAAAGGTAACAATTGCTTTACAAGATGGTATACGTTATGCATATCTTGGACTTACTGGTGAACACTGCTTTATTTCAAATGTCGATATTAAGAAATCTGATGAATTAATTGACGAGAGTTATATTCCGCGAATTGCAGAAAAAATCAGCTTTATTGATGTGCCTGCCGGCGATGTTCCTAATGTTCAGGTTAATGACTGGTGTTCTGCTGCAACAGAAGGAATTGTCCTTAAGAATGAGCTTGAAATCTCATTCCACACTATGAGTCTACCTACGGCACGTCTTATCTGGCATTGTCCGTTTGTTTCTATTTTCTATTCTAAAGATAAAAAGTTTAAGGGCGAGGGATATAAAGAGTTTGCCGTTTTAAGACTCGATGGAGAAACCTGGGAATCTTATGATTATGTAAGTAATCGAATTATAATTAATAAAACTGATGATTTTAATGGGTGGGATGACTGGAAGCAGACTAATAAGCAGGGTATGGACTGTACTGTCAGGCTTCAGCGTATTGGTCATACAGTAAAAATGGAAACACTTAACTGTGGAATTGCCATAAGAAGTACAACTACAATAAAGGCCGATGTTCCAGAAATACTTATTGCACTCACTGGCGACCAGGTTGCCCTTACCAATATCAAAATCAATTTATCTTGACACCGTACATCAAAAGGAATAGCATTATAATATTATAAAAAAATGTTTTTTTTAAAATTTTTTCTCATTTTCAGGAGGTAATAATATGAGAGAGATGAAAAAGCTGCTTGCAACATTCATTGTTTCAGCAGCAATCGTAGTTCCAGCATTGGCAACTACATGGTATGTTTCACCAGATGGAAAAAAGAAGAATCCGGGAACTAGTCCTGCAGAGCCTTTGAATTCAATCTGGAAAGCAGTTGAACAGGCTGCACCAGGAGACAAGATTCTTGTTGCTGCCGGTAATTATACAGGAAAGGCTGCCTGTGGTTTTATTGAAATAGACAAGCCTGTAGAGCTTTATGGCGGTTATTCAGCTGATTTCAGTTCACGCGATATCGCTAAAAACCTTACAACAATCAGACCTTCAATGGATATGAATGCAACTCCACCAAAGAATGGTACAGTTGAGTTCAATATCACTGATCCTAAAGGCAACACTGTATTCGATGGATTTATTATTGACCACAGTGAAGTAAACGCTTATCACTCAAAGGAAGGAAAACCAGAGGGTGTAGAAACAGGTATGTGGCTTGAACCACCTACAAAGGGTGATTATCCTTATGCTTCTTTGAAGAAGTATCTTATGTACGGAAATACAGACGGAACTATTACTATTTCTAACTGTCTTTTCCTTAACAGTTCTAACTATGCTTTGAACCTTAACCATCTTACAGGAACCGTAAACATCAGAAACAATGTATTCCTTTCCAGCCGTATGATGGCTTGTAACGTTTCATGCAGAAGTGCAAACAAATTTGCAACAAAAATGAACTTTGAATACAACACAGTTCTCTTCACATGGAGCCGAACAAAGGATTTTGGCGATATGGGATACGGTGTTCGTGCTCTCAGCAAGGTTGATGCAAATATCAGCCACAATATTCTTGGTTTGAGCATTATGTCTGGTTTTGATAACAGCAAAAACAATACAAAGGGAGAAGCTAAAGTTACTCTTGATGACAACATCTTCTTCCTTAACAAGAAGGGTGATGTAAGCTACACAGTTAGCCCATCTGTAAAATATCTTAAGGTTGATTCTGCTGCTTTTGAAGATTTCGAAGATACAGACGGTATTGAAAGCTGCGAAGACAACATTGCACTTAAGGATCCTTCAGTATTCAAGGGAATGCTTGATCAGGCTTATCTTGAAGGCTTCCTTTCTGCTTCTTACACAGAAAAAACAGACTTTGATCCTAATTCAGAAGCAAATCAGCTTAGAGCAGCACTTGGTATGAATAAGCAGGGCTCAATTACTTCTAAGGTATCTATGTATGCTAACAAGTATCCATTCTCAGAGAATACAATGAAGTTATTTGGTGCTGTAAAGGGTCACGGTGCTCAGGCACTCCCTAATAAATAATTGGAGAAAACTATGGTAGATTACACAGAAGGTTCTGGAAAACAGTATCACACGGGAGTTGGACCGGAAGATATCGGTAAATACATTATCATGCCGGGCGACCCGAAGCGCTGCGAAAAGATTGCCGCTCATTTTGAGAATGCAAAGCTTGTTGCAGACGTACGGGAATATACAACATATACAGGAACTCTCGCCGGTGAAAAAGTAAGTGTTACTTCAACTGGAATTGGTGGACCTTCTGCTGCAATCGCCATAGAGGAGCTTTCTAAATGCGGTGCCCACACGTTCATTCGTGTAGGTACCTGCGGCGGAATGCAGGAAGAAGTTCTTGGCGGTGATATTGTAATAGCAACCGGCGCCGTAAGAATGGAAGGCACAAGCCGCGAGTTTGCTCCAATTGAATATCCGGCCGTTGCAGATATTGAGTGCGTTAATGCGTTGGTACAGGCGGCGGGTTCGTTAAAGGCGCCTTATCATACAGGCGTTGTTCAGTGCAAGGATTCCTTTTTCGGCCAGCACGAGCCGGAGGTTATGCCTGTAAGCTATGAGCTGGAAAACAAATGGCAGGCCTGGCTAAGAATGGGCTGTCTTGCTTCCGAGATGGAAAGTGCTGCACTTTTTATAGCCGGTCAGTTTTTACGCGTAAGGGTAGGTTCCTGTTTTCTTGTTGTTGCAAATCAGGAGCGTGCAAAAAAAGGCTTGCCTAACAAACAGGCTCACGATACAGAGCTTGCAATTTCTGTTGGCGTTGAAGCTCTTCGCCGTCTTATTGAGCAGGATAAAAAATTAAACAGCTAAAGGCCTGATATGACCGAAAATCCTGAATACAGAACTGCTCAAATAATTACATATATTGGAAACAAAAGGCTTCTTATAGGAAATATCGAAAAGGAAGTTGAAAAAATCTCTGGTGAGCTTGGAAAGGAAAAGTTGGTCTGTGCCGATTTATTTTCCGGTTCAGGAATTGTGGCAAGAATGCTCAAAAGTCATTCCTCTGAGCTTATCGTAAATGATCTTGAAAATTATGCCAGCGTTATAAGCAGCTGCTATCTTTCTAACAAAAAAGCTTATCCCGAAAAAGAATGCGAAGAAATACGAAAGCAGCTTATTTCTGAATGTGAAAAGAAAAAAATCCCGGGTATTATTACAGAAAACTACGCTCCAAAGGATGATTCAAATATCAAGTCAGGCGAGCGAGTTTTTTATACTCACGAAAATGCACTTCTAATAGACACTTACCGGAATCTTATAGATAAATATCTTCCGGAAACTCAAACAGCACAGAGTGGACAGAATTCTAGCGTGCAAAACACTCTGCGAAAGTTTTTTCTTGCCCCGCTGATAACAGAAGCCTCAATCCACGTAAATACAAGTGGAGTTTTCAAAGGCTTTTATAAAGATAAAAATACGGGAATCGGGTGTTTTGGTGCTTCGGGTAAAAATGCCCTTACAAGAATCCTTGGTAAGATTGAACTTAAAGCTCCTGTGTTCAGCAATTTTGAATCTGAGCTTACAGTTTACCAGAAGGATGCAGTGGAGCTTTCAAAAGAGCTTACCGAGCTTGATGTAGCTTATCTTGATCCGCCGTATAATCAGCATCCGTATGGCTCAAACTATTTTATGCTCAACCTCATCCTAAAAAACAAGCTTGATGTAGAAATAAGCCGTGTAAGCGGAATCACCCAGGACTGGAACCGTTCCCAGTTCAATAAAGCCGCCGCAGCGCTAAGCTCCCTGGAACAAATTGTCGCTAACCTTAAGGCTAAATACATCATCATCTCCTATAACTCTGAAGGCTTTATAGGCTTTGAAGAAATGAAGAATATGCTTGAAAAATACGGTACTTTGCAAACCACTGCCATAAACTACAATACTTTCCGTGGCAGCAGAAATCTTCACGAAAGAAATATACATGTTTCTGAATATCTCTTCATTTTAAAAAAATAGCTTTTTTCTTTAAGAAATGATATAGTAGTTAAAATGCTTCTATTTTGGAGATTCAAATGAAATTAAAGCCAATTATTACCAGCCTGCTTGAAACAGATTTGTACAAGTTTTCTATGGGACAGGCAATTTATCACCAGTTTCCGTCATATAAAACAAGATGGACCTTTAAGTGCAGAAACGAAGGCGTAAAGTTTACTCACGAAATGGTAGAGGAAATAAAGGAGCAGATTCACAATTATTGTTCGCTCCGATTCTCCGAGGACGAGCTTGCTTATTTACAGACAATCGAATGGCTGCACGAGGATTATATTGACCATCTTCAAATCTGGAAGCCTCGTTTTGGCGATTTTGAAATCACTGAGGATTCTCCATGCGGACTTTCAATCAATGCAATTGGTACCTGGCTCAATACTTCCATGTACGAGATTCCGGTGCTTGCAATTGTAAACGAAGTTTATTTCCGTATGCAGTATGATTATGATGAGCTTTTTGAGCAGTACAAGCGCCGTCTTGAAGAAAAGAAAAACTGGCTTGTTACCGGAAAATATAATCTTGGACCATTTTCTGAGTTTGGTTTGCGTCGTCGTCTTAGTGCCGAAGCTCAGGAGCTTGCCGTAAAGGTTCTTACCGAAAATAATCCGAACTACAAGGAATCTAAGTGTGTTGGAACCTCAAATGTTTATCTTGCAATGAAATACAAGGTTCTTGCTGTAGGAACAATGGCACATGAGTTTATTATGTGTGTTGGTCAGGGAAATCCTATGTATAATCCTGCTTACTCAAATAAGCTTGCAATGGATGCCTGGACAAAGGAATACGGCGTTTTGAACGGAACTTATCTTACAGATACAATCGGTGATGAAACTGCTCACCTTGATATGGGCTACACTTACTCAATCTGCTTTGCCGGTGTTCGCCACGATTCAGGAGATCCATATAAGTGGGGTGATGAATGGGTTGCTCACTTCCAGAAATATTATGATAAATATCACGATGAGCGCGTAAATCCTAAGAGTAAGACTCTGCTTTTCAGCGACAGCCTTGACTTTGAACGCGCTTCTGCACTTTACAGTTACTTTAAGGATAAATCAAAGGTTGCCTTTGGAATTGGAACTTACATTGCAAACGATACCGATGTACCATCCTTGAATATTGTTATGAAGGTTACCGAATGTAACAACAGACCTGTTGCTAAGCTTTCAAATGCAGGCGGAAAAACAATGTGCGAGGATGATGAATACGTTGAGTACCTCAGAAAATCAATTGAATGGCGCCTGGCACATACTCATCATAAATAAGAAGGAATAATATGAACATAAAAGACGGTGCAATTGCCTTTATAAAAGAATATTTTGAAAAAAACGGCGACGCTAATACTAAGGCTATTATTGGAGTTTCCGGTGGAAAGGATTCAAGTGTAGTTACTGCTCTTTGCTGCGAAGCTCTTGGAAAAGAAAGGGTAGTAGGCGTGATGATGCCGAACGGTATTCAAAAGGATATTGATGATTCCCAGCGTTTGTGCAGCTTCCTCGGTATAGAGAATTACACCGTCAATATAAACGATGCTTATAAAGGACTTTCCGGTGCAATTTCTTCTGCGCTGAATAAGCCTCAGCTGACAGACCAGTTTTCTACAAATACACCAAGCCGCTTAAGAATGGCTACCTTGTACGGAGTTGCTGCAATGCTTGGAAATGCACGAATCTCCTGCAACGGAAACCTTAGCGAAAGACTAGCAGGCTTCTATACATTGTGGGGAGATGGAGCAGGGGATTTTGCTCCTTTAGCTCATCTTTATGTAAGCGAGGTTGTTCAGCTTGGACTAGACTTAGGCTTGCCAAAAGAGCTTGTTAAAAAGGCTCCGTCCGACGGTATGTGCGGCATGACTGATGAGGAAAAGCTTGGCTTTACTTACGATGAGCTTGAAAAGGTTGCAAGAGGAAAAACAAACGGAATGTCTCCGGAAAGAGTTGCTTCAATCAGCAGTCGAGTAAAAGGCTTTGCCTGGAAGAGGGCTCTTTTGAATCTTCCTTGTTATGTTCCTGAAGGATTTATACCGCCTGTTGTTTGTTCTTAGATTCGTTCAGCTTCTTTTCAATTAGTGCCTTTGAATAATCAGCAATCTCAAATGTTTTCTGTGACAGAAGCTTTTCTACAGGAATAACATCAAGAACATCTATATAAACATGTGTTCTGCGCCACGGAAAGTTCTTGTGAATCTTTTCAGTTCCCTGAATAGCACAGATTACTACAGGAACCTCTGCGCGCTGAGCAATCTTAAATACTCCGTTGTGGAAAGGAAGCATTTCCTCTGTCTGGCTACGGGTTCCTTCCGGATAAATACCGATAGAAACTTCATCAGCCTTAAGAAGATCTATTGCTTTTTCTATAGTAGGCAGTGCAAGTCGTGGGTTTCCGCGGATAATAGGCAGAAAGCAGCACGGTCGAATAATTCTTCCAAAGAACGGTACATTAAAGTTTTCTGGCTTAGAGATATAAGCAATATTGTATTTCCTGAATACATACCAGGTTGTCATAGGATCAAACTTAGAGCGGTGGTTGCTGATGATGAGGAATCTTGAATCCTTAGGTAGCTTTTCTGCTCCTGTAATATGCACCTTTACGCGACCAAAAAGCAAAAGCTCCCAAGTTCCTGAATAAAGCAAGCCTCTGAAGTATTTACTGTTTTTGGTGTAGTCTTTGCTTGTGTTTACTATCAAACTGCTCAAAATTACAAATGCAATGTAAACCAGCTCCAGAATGAGCAGTACAAGAAAAATGTAACTAAGAATCTTTAAAAATAACATATTATAATTTTAAGCCAATCCGTGAATTATTGCAAGGTTCAATGTACGTTGATTTTTCATCAATTTATTATTTATAATCTTATTACATTGTGTTATAATAAAATAATGAATTACTTATATATGCTTCAGACCTTGCGAGAAGGTGCACCAGATTTCGTAAATGTATTCTTCATGTTAATTTCCGATGCAGTACAGAATGTAGGCTTTATGATTCCTGCATTTATTTACTGGTGTGTCAGCAAGTCAGCCGGTACAAAAATGTTTTTGTGCTATACAACAACTTTTTTCTCAAATCAGCTTATAAAAAATACAGCCTGCGTATACAGACCTTGGTTCCGCTATCCGGAGCTTACTCCTTATGCAAAGGCTACAGCCGGAGCAACCGGATATTCATTCCCTAGCGGACATACAGTTTCTGCAACCTCCTTTTTCGGAAGCCTTGCAATTTATGAAAAAAAGAGAAAATGGGTTGTAGTCCTTATGTTTACACTCATTTTCCTTACAGCCTTCTCCAGAAACTGGCTTGGAGTTCACACTCTGCCGGATGTTCTTGTTGCAATTATAGAAGCTTCTATTTACCTTTGTCTGTTTGAAGTATTAGACTATTGGTTTGCTTCGCATCAGGATAAAGATATTCTGCTTTGTATTATTGGTATTGTTCTTGCAATTGCCGGATTACTTTATCTTCAGTTTAAGCCTTATCCATTGGATTATCTTGAAGACGGCACACTGCTTGTTGATCCGTATAAAATGCTTACAGACTGCTACACTGCAACTGGACTTTCAATTGCAGCTCTTATCGGCTGGCTTGTTGACAGAAGATTCATTCACTACGAGGTAGCTGGTAACTGGAAGCAGAAGATAATCTGTTTCCTCGCTGGCGGCATTATAGTTTTTGCAGAAAAGGTTGGCTTTGGTATTCTGTTTGCACCTCTTGGAGATCACTTCTCCCACATGCTTAAGTACTTCATCCTCGGCATCACCACAATGATTTTCTACCCGCTGCTGCTCAATTTTATTCGCAGAAAGAGAGCAGAAAAAAAGGAATCTGTAGATAATCAATAACAAACAATCCTCTTTTTGGTATTGCATATTTTTGCATAAAATAGTATATTTTCTGTATATTTATGCAATTATTGCCTTTCAGGAGGATTCATATGGCAAAAGATAAAGTTGTTCTTGCTTATTCAGGTGGACTTGATACAACAGTTATCATCCCATGGCTCAAAGAAAATTATAATTATGATGTAATCGCTGTCTGCATTGATGTAGGACAGGGCGATGATTGGGAAGCAATTAAGTCTCGTGCATTGAAGACTGGTGCAAGTGCCTGCTATGTTGTAGATGCCCGCGAAGAATATATCACAGAGTATATCTGGCCTGCATTAAAGGCAAATGCAGTTTACGAGGATGAGTATCTTCTTGGTACATCTACAGCTCGTCCTCTTATTGGAAAAATCCTTGTTGAATATGCCCGCCAGGAGGGTGCTGTTGCAATCTGTCACGGCGCTACTGGTAAAGGAAATGACCAGGTTCGTTTCGAGCTTGCAATTAAAGCTTTTGCTCCAGACATTAAGGTTATTGCTGCCTGGCGTGATGATAAATGGAACATGGACAGCCGCGATGCTGAAATTAAGTTCCTTGAAGACAGAGGTCTTGAAGTTCCAATGAAAAAAGACCAGTCTTACAGCCGTGACGAAAACATCTGGCACTTGAGCCACGAAGGTCTTGAGCTTGAGCAGACAGAAAACGAGCCTAACTACAAGCACATGCTTAAAAATACAGTTGTTCCAGAGGAAGCTCCAGATGAGGGTGAATATGTAACAATTGATTTTGAAAAGGGTATTCCTGTTGGCTTGAATGGCAAAAAGATGAATGCAATTGATCTTTTGAACGAACTCAACGTAATCGGCGGAAGAAACGGTGTTGGTCTTGTTGACATCTGCGAAAACCGCTGTGTTGGTATGAAGAGCCGTGGCGTTTACGAAACACCGGGTGGAGCTATCCTTTACTTTGCTCACAGAATGATGGATCACATCTGTCTTGACAGAGATACATATCACTATAAGCAGCAGCTTGCTGTTCGCATGGGCGAACTTATCTACGACGGAAAATGGTTTACAACTCTTATGGATGCTTGTATGGCATTTGTTGATAAGACAGAAGAAACTGTTACCGGTTGGGCAAAGGTTAAGCTCATTAAGGGTGCAATCCGCGGTGCAGGAAGCGGTTCTAAGTACAGCTTGTACAACGAATCAATTGCTTCATTCACAACTGGTGATCTCTACGACCACAAAGATGCTCAGGGCTTTATTACCTTGTTCGGTCTCCCACTTAAAGTTCGCGCTATGATGGAGCAACAAGTCGGCGAAGGACAAGCTATTATTGAAAGTAAGAGCTTCAAAAAGCGACCAACTGAGTAATCTGAAAGCACGCGAGTAGCGCAGCGTGCGCCGCCGACTTGTCCGGAGTGCCCCTGCGCGAAGGTAGGCGAGAGATTATAATTTTTTAAGAATAAGAAGGGTGATGTCATCGGATGATCTGGCATCGCCCTTAAATTTTTTATAGTCACTTACAATGTCTGCAAGCTGATCCTTACAGGTTTTGTAGGTGTTGTTGTGGAAAACCTGCATAAGATTTTTCTTTCCGTATGGAGTGTTTTCTTCGTTGCTGTTTTCTGTAATACCGTCAGTATAGAAAAGGATAGAATCACCAGGCTGCATTTCAATTGTATTTACTGTGTAGCCAACCGGGAAGTCTGCCATACCAATTACACCATAATTTGTAAGCTCATTTGTTTCGTAGAAGTAAGAGTTATTCGGTTCTGCCGTATGAATGATTGGCGGAGGATTTCCTGCGTTAATAAGTTCGATTTTATTCTCGTGAACTCGTGCAAGAATACCTGTAAGGTAATTTTCAATATCACCTTTTTCTATAATAATCCTGTCATTTATTTTCTTCATTACAGTCTGCAGATTATCATTCTTGCCGTATTCAAACTCCTGCTGAATGATGTTTTTTACAAGCATTGTTACAAGACCGGAAGAAATACCGTGACCGGAAACATCAAAAACACCTAAACCTTCAAGTACATTTCCTTTTGCATAGATGTCGTACATGTCTCCGGAAACACCAGCCATTGGTTCTGAAAAGTATTCAATTGTCCAGCCGTCAATCTTAATGTCGATATGCTTGTAGAAGCTGTTTTGAACAAAAGCCGCAAGGTTAATTTCCTTTTCAAGAAGTTTTGTTCTATCTTCCTGTTCGGTCTGCAGTACAAGCTCCTTTTTAGTTGTCTGCCATTTGAATATCGAGAAGAAGCCGATGATTGTAACAAATACACCAAGGCACACAATAAAAGTTGTTTCCTGTGTAGTTTTAAGCTTATAGACTACTGCAACGTAAGTTAATATAAGTACGATATTGAAAAAAGTCGGTGAAACAGTAAAGAAAATAGGGATAATGACAACGAGGCTGACAAAAATCATCAGTGCAATTAAGAATGGAAAATCTATGTAGAAGATGACAAGGCACATTAACATTATCACTATGTACGAAAGCGTCAGCGGAATATTGCGTATAAAATTAGGAATGGTTGTTTTTTTTCTGAAAGTATAGGTGAGTATAAGTGAGATGATTGTTGTGGTAATGTAGCCTAAGCAGAAAAAAGCCTCATATTTTATGTTATGATTTAATACTCCCGAAAGGTACAATATATACTGACCGATTGCGGCAATAAGGAAAATCCAGTCAAGATAAAACAACCTCTTCAGATTTATGTTCGTTAATTCTGTTCTGAACTCATGAGGCATTGTGATATTGTTTGAAAGCCAGGTTTTTAAGCTAAAGGCTGTTTTATCATTCTTCACACTACTATTTTACTATTTGTTTGAAGGTTTTGCAAATGGAACTATAAAAACCTCATATATTGAAAAATCCACTGTAAAATGATATTTTATTATAAATCTATTCTAAAATTATTTTAATAGGAGATATTATGACATACACTGCAGAAGTGGAGCATATGTGTCCTCTGGCAAAAGGCGCATATCATGGTCCTGCACCAATTCCTGAAGAAGGTGAGTGGGTACAGGTAAAGAAAATTGAAGACATTTCCGGTTTTACACACGGTATCGGTTGGTGTGCACCTCAGCAGGGTGCCTGTAAGCTTTCTTTGAACGTAAAAGACGGAATCATCGAAGAAGCATTGGTTGAAACTATCGGATGTTCTGGTATGACACACTCAGCTGCTATGGCTTCTGAAATCCTTATTGGAAAAACAGTTCTCGAAGCTTTGAATACTGACCTTGTTTGTGATGCTATCAACACAGCTATGCGCGAGCTTTTCCTCCAGATTGTATACGGACGCTCACAGTCTGCTTACTCTAAGGACGGTCTTAAAGTTGGTGCTTCTTTGGAAGACCTTGGAAAGAACCTCCGCTCACAGGTTGGAACTATGTTTGCAACACGCAAAACTGGTCCTCGCTACCTCGAAATGACAGAAGGTTATGTAGAAACTTGTGCTATCGACAAGGACAACCAGATTATCGGTTACAACTGTATCAACGTTGGAAAATTGATGGACAACCTCAAGGCTGGAATCGATCCAAAAGAAGCAGTTGAAAAGGCACGCACACACTATGGTCGTGTAACTGCAGATCAGGGTATGGTAAAACTTATCGACCCAAGAAAGGAATAGGGAGGAATAGACTTATGGCATTATTTGAAGATTACGCAGGCCGCATTCCTCAGGTGAATAAGGCTCTTAAAGAATATGGTTTTGCAGAAGGCGAAGCTGGTTTGAACGAAGCTCGCAAGCTCTGCCAGGATCGTGGTTTTGATCCATATACAATCTGTCAGGAAACACAGCAGATTTGTTTTGAAGATGCAAAATGGGCTTATGTACTTGGTTCAGCAATTGCAATTAAAGAAGCAGAAAAGACTGGAGACAAAACAGGTTCTGCCGCTGCTGCTAACATCGGTAAGGGACTTCAGGCATTCTGTCTTCCAGGTTCTGTAGCTGATGACCGCAAAGTAGGTCTTGGACACGGAAACCTTGGTGCACGTCTTCTTTCAGAAGAAACACAGTGCTTTGCCTTCCTCGCAGGACACGAATCATTCGCTGCTGCTGAAGGTGCTATTAAGATTGCTGCTAACGCTAACAAGGTTCGCAAGAACAAGCTCCGCGTTATTTTGAACGGTCTTGGAAAAGACGCTGCTCAGATTATCAGCCGCATCAACGGCTTCACATATGTTCAGACAAAGTTTGACTATTTCAACGGCGAAGGAACAGACAAGGCTCTTACAGTTGTAAAAGAGATTCCTTACGGTTCTAACCCAGACCGCCTCATCGTAAAGTGCTACGGTGCTGACGATGTTCGCGAAGGTGTTGCAATTATGTGGCACGAAGATGTTGATGTTTCAATCACAGGTAACTCAACAAACCCAACACGTTTCCAGCATCCTGTTGCAGGAACATACAAGAAGGAACGCCTCCTTGCTGGTAAGAAATACTTCTCTGTAGCTTCTGGTGGTGGTACAGGTCGTACAC
>JAFZRP010000025.1 GCA_017619795.1 Treponema sp. | reverse complement strand
TAATCAGTTTCTTTTAAAGGATTATCACCATCATAAAAAAGACGAGGATCCTGCCCTTCTTGAGCAAAGCAGATTGTAAGACTTAAAAGACAAATAAGCAAACTGATTATTTTTTTTGATATTGTTTTCATAAAACCCCTTTGTTACATTACAGTATGTGATATTGTACTATTTTATCACTTTTATTGTATCACTCCTTAAAAGTAAATCCACCTTTTCCGTCATCAATTACAGATAGACAGCGTGATTTTTCTTCGGTATAGTCATAATCACTTTCATAAGTTTAAAGTTCTGGACCAAACCATTCCCAAGAATTTATACCATTCCAAAAGTTATTTTCCTTTACTACTGTTACAGTATGCTTTCTATATTTTTGTAGAGTCCCATACCATCCACTAGAACGATCCATACCTACCGGCTGACAATTAAATCCCATATTAACTTCGAAACCAAATTTATTAGTTATCGGATCTAGTTTATACTTGAACTGATAAGATTTTCCAGAAGCAATATTCACATCTTTACTGCTAAGTAATATATTTCCATTCTTATCCATAAGATTTGTCGAAACAACAATTGTTTTATCATAATTATTTACAACTTCATAAATATAATCATAATTTTCTGTAACAAGATATTTGTCCAAAGATTTGTCATTTTCAAGTTCTATATCGGTTTCTCTAGAACCAGAAGAACATCCCAATATTAGCACCATTGATACCAATAAACCCAAAAACAAAATTGATTTTTTCATAAAAACACTCCTTATAACTGACATTTTTATCAGCCGTTTAATAATTCTTTATGTTTGCTATTATAACATCGTAGAATTTTCGTGATTAGGAGTCGAACTCCTAATTTTTTTACTTTTGTGTAAAATTAATTCCAGTTGTATTTACATTTAAGAAATCAAATGTTTTTTTCAAATCCACAGATAAAGACCAGATATCAGCAGGATAACCTAAGCCTTCTCCCATAAATCTCTCTGGCAATGAAAAATAATTTGACGGCAACCAAAAATATAAACCACCATTAGTATACGCAACACAATTTGCATATTTCTGCATTCCGCCAGAGTTTGTACCTATAAGGATAATGTTCAATGTTTCTGTATACCTGCCAGCTACACAATATAATTCACCAGCTGAATAAGAGTGATAATCCTGCAAAACATAAATCTTCCCTGTATAAGCAGAACGCACCAAACCATTAAAAAAATCAAAAAGAGGATTTTGTCCGCCACCATTATTGGATCTGCCATCAAGAATAATATTTTTATATTTAGCCGCACTTACATAAGAATTGCTCATTTTTTTATAGCTGCTGTTATTATCGCAAGTACCTACTCTAATATAGTAGGTTTCGTTATTCCCTATCGATTTTTCGTAGTATGAATAATCCTTCAACGGTTTTTCTTCTTTTGGACTATCAATCAAATATTCAGCATAAACATAATCCTGCCCATGATTATTTTTTGCAGGATAATAAAACTTATTTTCTGCCGCAATATTACTTGTATCCCTATCTAAATCTGGAATCCAAGCTTTTCTTTTTTGTCTGTATTGATTATAGCCTGTTTTAGAAAAAGAAAAATGTGTATCCTGAACATAAGTATCGAATAATTGGTATAACTCAGAAATAGTAGTGACATCATCTATCATATCAGAAGAAAAGCCTTTTTTAAGCATATCCTCATAACCACCATAATGTTTTTCTAAAGTTGCTTTTATCCAATCTTTTTCATGTTTGGTTAATTCAGAATGTACAGTATTTGTTGCACAACTAATAAAAGTAAACAATAAAATTGAAATAAATAAAAAAATTACTCTTCTCTCTTTTGACTTTTTTACAATCATATTCTTCTTAAACTCCTATAAAATAACTCCCACTCACAAACAACAAAGCAAGAGTTATTTTATCTGCGACTTATACAACGATTATTTTATTACAGAACTTATTACAGCTGGACCTTCAGGATTTGCATCGCTAACATTGTACCAAATACAAAGATTTACCTGAGCAAGTGGCTTTACTTCTACTGGGAGAGTAAAATCTACATCGAATGCTTCACCAGCTTTAATGTTTTCTTTCATGATGTAGGTTGTATCTTTTAAGAAAGGATCAAAATCATTAAGATTTTGTTTTGCTTTGTTTAATTCCATCCAACCTCCAGTTTCAGCAGATACATCTACAAGACGACAATAAAGTTTTGAAATATCTACATTTGACACAGCATGCCAGGTAAGGTGAACCTTATTACCTACAACAGGAAAAGCATATCCAAAGCCAGCAGAAATTTCTGGTTCCGCTTGATAATTATAAACTTGATTTTGTTCTCCAGGAAGCCAAGAGTTTTGTGTAATGATTTGTACATAATCATATAAATCTTCAATTGCAATTGTTACATCAGAATTATTAAAAATATATGGATGATAATTTAAAACAATTATGTTATTACCATTAAAATTCTTAATTGTAAATTTATTATCAGAAATCATTTCTTCGACTATACTCAGACACTGTGAATGGAACATATTTGCAATTTTTGGTGAATACATATATGGTCTATGATTATAAAAGATTTCATATCCGTTATATTTTTTGTATTTTCCTTTTGCATCTGTTAATTTATAATAATAGTAAATATCTTCTCCATTGGAATTTTTCGGCCAAATGCTTTTTACATTTGCACCAGATGTAGAAACGAGGTCATATTTTTCAGTCACAACAAAGCTATCCGGTTCCTTAGCACATCCAACCAACATTACCAGCGAAACCAATACACCCAAAACCAAAATTGATTTTTTCATAAAAAACACTCCTTTTAACTGACATTTTTATCAGCCGTTTAATAATTCTTGATGTTTGGTATTATAACATCGCAGAATTTTCGTGATTAGGAGTCGGACTCCTATTTTTTGAGAAAATGCAACTGAATTGTTTGATATTCGCAGAACAAAGTTACAGTTGAGCGAATGTATTATTGAAAAATCGCCCAACTGTAACTCATTTATTAGTAGGAATTTTTATAATATGAAACTATAGCTGTTCCTGTAAGCGTATAAGTATCGTCGTACACTTTAACTTTAATTTCATTAGAACTATAGGAATTAAGATTGCTGGTATCTAACTCAATGGATTTAGCATGCTCTCCATTAATAAGATTTCCATTTAAATACCATTCGTAATAATTATAACTTCCAGTTGGTTCTTCTATATGCAGGTAAGTTGTTCCATTACTGCTGCTGTTTGAATACTTATATGCATATGGAGTTGAAATGGTTAATGTTGAACTTGAGTCTATAGTTGCAGTCCAATCAAAACTAAAAGTTACTGTTTCAGTATTATAAATTGTTCCACCTGTTCCACGCTCTTTACGTGCTGTTACATATACAGTTACATAAGGATAAGATGAGTTATAGATGTTAGGAATTGCCATACTAGTAAACCAATACCCCGTTTCCTTGCCATATGTATCAAGCTCCTTTTCCCAAGCCCAACCTGTAAGCTTTTGAGTTTCTGTTTTCTCTAAGTAGGAATAAGAAGTTGTTCCATATGTAACATAGTAACTGAATTCATAATTATACTTGTCAATATCGTCAACAATAGGACCGATATTCTCTTTCAGAGTCAAACCAAGATAAGCAGAATCAGAATCACAATTATAATAACTAAATTCAAAGGTACCAATAGTCAAATTATAAACAACTGTAACTCCTGCGTCTGTTACAACAGTTTCTTCTTCTTTTGTTACACTGGCAGATGCTTTTCGTGTTTTTGTAAGACGATAAACATAATTTCCTACAGGAATGTCCTTGTAGTAATTAGCAAAATCGTAATAATATGAACCGTAACTATAATCTCGAGATAGAGTGATGCTTTCTTCTATTGTTTCCCAAATTGTATCGTCTTTGTTATAAGTATCTTCAAATGTTCGTTCAAGCTTGTAAAAATAATTATTTACACTATCTTTGTAGAAATAATCTCCTAAAGTTACATGAACATATTCCCAGTTCTGCCCGTCATCTACAGACAAAACAGCCTTTTGTACTGGCTTCTGCTCGGCGTAATTATTAACAGAGATTGTTTCTGTTGTTCCCGAAGTTGGTGTAAAACTATAACTTGTTGCAGCAGTATAAAGTGTTGTTGCGTAATCTTCGTAACCAGGCTCAGAAATAATAATCTTTATTCCTGCCATGTTTCCGTCTGGAACATTACGAATATAAGGAGTAAAGTTATATATCTTTGTAAGCGTTGCTGCAGCTTCACTAACACCAGTCTTTAGCTCATAGCTATCAGGTATTGAAAGGTCTTTTGCAGCTGTAGATTCTGTTCTAAGAAGTTCATCCAGCTTAGCCTTAGTCTCTGCAAAAGCATAACGTATAGCAGCAATACTCTGATCCACATCAATTGAAATAGAAATAGTATCTGATTTAATGTCGTTGTAGTTAGCATCAGAATCAAAAGCATCAAAATAAATTGCAGACTGGCTCAAAACAGGAGCAGCAGTTGTTTCAACAGCAACAACATTATCTGTTACAGGACCTGCTGCAATACTACCGCTATTATCCAGATAACCTGTTTCAGAAAGAACATAACCTAAAGCAACGTAATCGCCAATCTCAAAATCCTTAACAGTAACTTCGTAAATAATCTTCTCGTCTGTATGATATTTTTCTTTAAAGTCTTTAGTAATATCAACAACATTAGAAGAATTAAGTCTGTTTACAAGAACATTTTCGTCTGCTGTATATTCATCTGTTGTTGCAGTAGAATAGTAAAGCTTAGAAATTGTCTGGTCATTGTATACCTCAATTGTAGCATACAAATCATTTGCAATTCTGTCGTCATCCAGTGCCTTAAATGCTGCATAAGTAGATGTAGAAGCTGCAGTTTTATTAGTAGCATCATATGTTGTAATTGAAGAAACATAATCAGCAATTCTGTCTGCATTGTTATTCTGACTAGCTGTAATTCTAATTGCAATATATTTATCAAGAGCAAAGTTTTTAAGTGCAGCATACTTTGTATTTGCAGAACTAAACTCATAATATGTATAACCTGTTAAGCCAGTTACAAGTGTCTTTGCTTCAGCAGAATCAAGAAGCTTAACTGCTGTATCTGAATCATCTGCGAATGCATAGGTAACCTTTATTGAAGTTTCAGGCTTACTTGCAACAACTGCAAATGAAACATCATTGTACAAGTCATCATCATCTGCTTCTTCAATATTAATTACATCATCATACAAGCTGAATGTATCTGCGTCTGGTTTATTGTATGTGGAATCTTTTGAAATATAATTATCTTTTTTACCATTTTCAGAAATTGTTGCATAAACAGAAAGAATCTTTCCTGATTCTGTTGCAATATCTTTAAGAGTAAATGCGTAAACCTTATAAACTCCCTCTACTTTCAGAGGATTTGTTCCTGTAAATGCAATTTCATAAGCCGCATCAGCTGTATCTGCAACACCGTATGTTACTTTAGAAAGAGTCTTGTCTTCATCTGCAAGAGTTACCAATACATAAGCATCGTTATAAGCTCCATCATCATCTACATCTTTCCAGGCAATTGAGATTGAAGAGTTTGTAGTATCTGTTAAAGCATAAGCGACTTTAGTATTAGAACAAATGCTTGCATAGCTCTTTCCATCTGTAAGAACAAAAATATACTTATAGCTTTCACCATCTGTTTTATCGGTAATTCTGTAGGTAGGTGTGTCGGAATCTATTTCTGGAATAGTTCTAATACTTGCAGTAACAGCTTCGTAGTTTGTGAGTCCTGAAGAAGTTTTATAAATCTTATACTGACTTGCTTTTGCATAGGTTCCATCGGCAAGAATTGCTGGCTGCCAGGAAATAGTTACTGATTGTTCATTATCATAAACATAAGAAATATTGTTAGCAGTATAAGTTGAAGTAAGTGCAAGTGAATTATAAGTAAGCTTTGTACTTGCCTTTATATCTTTAGAATCATTAAAATAATTTGTATTGCAAGCAGAAGCCTTTACATAAATATTATAATCTCCAGATACAGTTGCAATTCCCTTTACTGTAACTGTTTTGTTATTTACAGCCATATCTTGATAAGGACTAGTTGTTACATTATATTCATGAATCCCTGTAACATCAAAAGTATTACCGTAATCTGCATATACTGTATACTTTAGATATGCTTTTACAGGGAAAGTAACAGTAAAGGTTCCTTGTGCTTCATTTTTTGCAACCTTAATTGTATCTTCAGACAGCATAAACTCGGAATCTGCTTCTGTTAATGCATATTCTTCCCCTTCTTTATAACCTTTTTCATATTTTGCAAGCTCAAGGGCTGGAGTATCGGTTGGCGGCAAAATTGGATTTAAAGTAATTGAATCCGAATCGCTTTCTGTATAAATAACATAACGCCCTTTACTGTCGCCAATAGCACGAAGCTTATATGTTTTGGCAACATTGTATTTTAAATCTGTATCAATGTAGTATGTCTGCTTTTCAGCAAGTGTAATTTGAGTTGCATTTGTTAATACACCGTCTTCATAAATACTAAGAGTATATCCATTAACTGCATTTGCAACTCTATCCCAATAAATATAATTCACACCAGGATAAGTTTTTCCATTAAGATGAGGTGTCCCCAAGGTAATTTGTTGATCAGTGTATCCGGCACCCTTATAATCAACAACACCGTTCTGACAACCTAATGCCATAAAAGAAACAAGAGCCAAAATTAGAAAATTAATTTTTCCAAAACCTTTTTTCATTTTTTCCTCCATGTAATTGTTTTTGTAATACTTTCTACTAACTTTTTAAGAAAATATTATTAAAAGAAAGCATACACCTCTTTCTTATTATTTTAATGCTTCGAGAAAAAACTGACTAGGAGTCGGACTCCTATTTTTTTGAGGATTATGTTGTATTGTTGTGTTAAATATTGTTGTTTTCCTACAGACTCTGCAATACTTTTCTTACCGCACCCTTTCCGGCAATCAGCTGTACAAAATCTTCTTTTACTTTTTCTGCAAGACCGGCTTCAAACAAATCTACACCAAAGATTTCTGCGCGATGAAGAAGTGCGTCTATACCTGCTGGAGCTGCTTTATCGCCAAGCTTTATGTCTGCAACATATTTTCTGCACTCGTCCAAAAGTGGATCCGGGCTCAGTTCAAAGGCATTACCATCATCACCAATAGCCATCAGATAACGAAGCCACAAAGCAAATACAAGAGGAACAACCTTCAAATCGGCAACGTTCAAATCTTTTCGGGCAAGGTAGCCCTTAATTGTTTCACCAAAACGGATGCTCAATTTCTGCGAAGTATCACAGGCAATTCTCTGTGGAGTATCAGGCATAAAAGGATTTGGAATACGGATATTTACAACTTCATCAATAAAGTTGCGTGGCTTGATAATTCCAGGATCCACTACAACAGGAAGACCTTCTTCATAACCAAGACGCTTTACAAGACGAAGCAAATCAGCATCCTTCATTTCATCGGCAATCAAAGTATATCCGAGCAAGCAACCGCTGACAGCAAGGAAAGTGTGAAGCGGATTCAAACAGGTACAAACCTTCATCTTTTCAACCTTGTCTACAGTTGCCCGGTCGGTAAAGTAAAGGCCAGCTTTTTCAAGCTCTGGTCTACCGTTCGGGAAACTGTCTTCTATAACAAGATACTGGCACTCCTCTGCATTTACAAAAGGTGCAACATAAGTTTTCTTGCTTGTAATAACAGGCTCAAGCTGTTCTATACCATCATCTGCAAGAATCTTTTCAATCTTTGCATCCGGGCGCGGAGTGATTTTGTCTATCATTGTCCACGGGAAACTTACCTTACTAACATTATTTACATAGTTCAAGAAACCAGGCTTACAAACACCACGATTTTCCCACTCATTGGCAAACTCGTTTACAGCCGCATACAATTTATCGCCGTTGTGAGAGCAGTTATCCATACTAACCATTGCAATAGGAAGCTCATTGTTTGTATAACGTGCATGTAGCAAAGTAACAACCTTTCCAATGTATGATTTTGGCAAAACCGGTCCCTGTTCAAAATCTTCTTCTACGCCAGGCATCATAACTCCAGCCGCATTGCGCAAGAGGTAGCCCTTTTCTGTAATTGTAAACGTGACCATCTGAAGTGAAGGCGAACGGAAAATCTCAAGCAAACGTGCCCAATCAGCTTCATTCTCACTGTCGGCAGAAAGAGCTTCCATGATTGAGCCCACAACAGTTTTTTCAACCGAACCGCTCGACTTTAAGGTAACAAGTGCACCAATGTTGTCGTGCGGCTTATACATCTTTTCTATAATTTCGTAATCATAACCTTCAGCAACAACAAGTCCGCGGTCCAGCACGCCTTCGTTCAAAAGCTTCTGCACAACATTAGCCTGAAAAGCACGGAAGATATTTCCCGCACCAAAATGAATCCAAACTGGATCAGCCTTAGTTGAAGCCTCAACCTTTTCCCGGTCAAACTTTGGCAGTTCGTATCCCTTGCTCTCCCACTCTGCTGTATTTTTTATTCCGTCTTTTGTAAGCTTCATAATTATCCTCCAATTAGAACACTTTGCGGTATGTCTTCGCCTTAAACGTTTCGCTGCCATCTAACTTACTGTATTCTGTATCCTCGTAAAACGTCATGCCAAGCTTTTCCATAACCCGCTGTGAACCGATATTTCCAACTGCAAACGTTCCGGCAACAACCGGTACTGTAAAGTTTTCGCGGGCCCATTCAATAATTTTTGATATAGCTTCGGTGACAAGCCCGCGGTTCCAGTAGTCATAGCTCAGATTATAACCAATAGACCAGACACCAATATCAGCGTGATAATAGATTCCACCACTGCCAATAAGCTCACCTGTTGCCTTATCAACAAAACCAAAATCCTTTTTATCGTCATCCTGGTACATTGTTTCCAGCCACTCACGACCGTCTTCCCGGCTTTTCCACAACGGATAAATCATATATTTATTTACCCGAGGATCGCTCGCCCATTTTGTATAAACAGTATCCAAGTCCTCAATACTCAGCGGTCTTAAAATCAACCTCTCCGTCTCTAAAACTGGTACACTTTTCATATACTCTTTCTCCCCCTCACTTCTTCACTATTCCCTAACACCTATCACCTAACACCTATTCCCTATCACCTATTCTCCTACCTATACAACTTCACTCCCTTCCTATCAATCGTCTTCTCGCATGCTTCCCACAATCCCTGAAGATAAGTAGCACCAAGAGCGCGGTCATACAAGCCGTAACCAGGCATTGCTTTTTCGCCCCAGATCATTCTACCGTGATCAGGACGGATAACGCCGTCAAAACCGGTTTCATAAAGCGTGCGGACAATCTTAAACATATCAAAGGTTCCGCAGCTGGAAAGATGTGCAGATTCCTGGAAGTCTAAAACAGGATCATCAATTGCTGTATTAAACTTGAGGTTTCGCACATGAGCAAAGTGAATGCGTCCCTGGGCAGCCTTAATAAACTCGCAGAGATCATTTTTACGATTTGTTCCATAGCTTCCTGTACAGAAGGTTAAACCGTTATGAGGATTATCAACAGCCTTAAGCATTCGGCAAACACCTTCCTGACTTGTGATAATGCGAGGAAGTCCGAATACTGGCCAGGCCGGATCATCCGGATGAATTGCCATATCAATATTGTATTTGTCGCAGACAGGCATAATAGCCTTAAGGAAGTAAACAAGATTATTAAAAAGCTTTTCCTGGTCAACTGATTTGTACATTTCAAAAAGCTCTTTTACGCGGGCCATACGCTCAGGCTCCCAGCCCGGCAAAATGAAGCCGTTGGAATCCTTATCTATAGAAGCAAACATTTCTTCCGGCTTTACACCGTCAATTGCTTTTGAGTTATACGCAAGAACAGTTGAACCGTCTTCGCAAACGCGTGCAAGTTCCGAGCGGGTCCAGTCGAAAACAGGCATAAAATTGTAGCACACCATGTGGATATCTTCCTGTCCAAGGCGCTCCAGAGTTTTTATGTAGTTTTCAATATATTTGTCGCGGTCGCCACCGCCAATTTTAATGTCATCGTGAATATTTACGCTTTCAATTCCAGCAATTTTAAGTCCGGCAGCTTCAACCTCAGCCTTAATCTTCTTTATCGCCTCAAGCTCCCAGGCGTCGCCCGGAACAGAATCATACAAAGTTGTAATAACACCGTGTACACCCGGTACCTGGCGAATCTGCTGTAAGGTTACGGAATCAAAGCCTGTTCCGTACCAGCGTAATGTCATTTCCATAATAATCCCCTATTTAAGACAATCTGTTGCAAATTATATAAAGGATATTATAACATTGAGGAACAAAAATATCAACTAATGTTGTAGTATGCTAGTATGCGAATATACAAATGTTACACAAAGAAACCGTCAAACCAGTCAAAAGTTGTTAGAAAACGTTTTTCAGAAAACGCTTAAGCTTTGTAACTTTTGAATACCCTTTCTCTTCCAGAACTGCACAGGCATCGCTGTAGCCAAGGTCAATCAGCTGACTAATATTTTCCGGATCAAAGTTTATTGTTCCATCAACAAAGTCACCGAGTGATTTTGAAGGAAGGATTTCTATTAGCTCCTTGCCGTTTGCTTCATATTCATCAACTCTTCTGCTTGTATAAGAATTGCTGATTTCTTCGGCAGATTTAAGGTAAACTACAATTATCTTATCAACCTTATCTGACTTTGCAGCCGGCAAAACAGGTACATTTTTTCCACCAACAGATTCAAAGCCGCCGTCAATATATTCATAAGAACGACCTACAACCTTTCCGTTTTCAATTATATTTGCAGAAAGTCTTGTAGATTCATACACCAGTGGAAACGCAGAAGAAGCCATAAGAATATCATTAACATTTGTACTGTTCAGCTGCTCATTCAGCTTAAAGTAATGAACACTATCCGAACCAAAAAGCCACCCAAGTGTATTGATTACCAGAAAACCGTCTTTAGGAATTGCAGTTGCATAAACATCTATCCCGGACTTTTCAAGCTTATCAAGAGAGATGTTTTTTTCCATTATTGCTTTAAGCGCATCTCGTTCAAAAATACCGTCGCTGTGAGCTTCGCTGAAAATATATTCTGTAAGACTATGAACTGTGCCTTTTGCAAGTCCCAGACCCGTATCCGCTATAAAAGTAACTCCATCCAAAAGCTGACGCAAAAGCTCGCTTTCAACCGGAGAAAGTCTTGGAGATAAGTTGTAAGGATTATCCTGCATATTTCTTTCGCCAAGATTATTTTTTGCAGAACGAACTGCAAAGGCTGCAACTTCAGAGAAAGTACTTGTATCGGGCATTAAAAAAGAAGAATAACCAACCTCTTCCCGCCAGAGAGTTTCTGCTTCTCCAGAATCGGTACACGCAAACAAAGCGGCATTCAAAGCTCCAACAGAGGTTCCAGAAATTACAGTGATTTTGTCAGAAATCCCATAATCTTCAAGAGCCTTCCAGACTCCTACTTCATAAGCACCCTTTGCTCCGCCACCAGACAAAACAAGTCCGAATCCTTCTGCAAAAAAAGCAGTTACACATAAAGAGAACAATGCAAGCCCTGACAGTAGTTTTTTCATGTATCATCCTCCGAAATAATTAGCTTCAAAAGTAAAATATTCCTGACGCTAAAAAATTACAGTACAAGCTCAAACAATTTTCAGCGTAAATCTAGTCTGCAAGTGTCATTTTTAGAACTATATCTTTTTTGTTTCGGTGAACTGTAATTTCCACAACATCGCCCGGCTTTTTGCTTTCCAGTGCAGAATAATAATCAGCCAGTGACGCAACCGAAATATCATCTATTTGAGTGATAATGTCGCCACCCAGATAAATAATGCTGCTTCTGTTTCCATAATATGCAGCTTCTGTACCGCCTTTAAGTCCCGCTTTTTCGGCATTTCCACCCTTTGTAACTTTAGAAACAAGGATTCCGCTGGAAATATCAAGGTCAGCATATTGAGCAATCCGCTTGTTCAACTGAATGATTGAAGCATCAATTGTACCGCGCAAAACTTTTCCATATTTAATTAAATCGGAAACAACACGAACAGCAGTTTCAGAAGGAACAGCAAAGCCAACACCAGCAGAGCTTCCGGAATTAGACATTATCATTGTGTTAATTCCAATCATTCTGCCATTTGTGTCGAGCAAAGGTCCGCCAGAGTTTCCAGGATTTATTGCCGTGTCTGTCTGAATCATGTTTCGGATAATGCGCTTGTTAGAGTTCTGGATAGGGCGGCCAAGTCCTGAGACAATACCGGTAGTCATTGTTCGTTCCATACCAAAAGGATTTCCAATTGCAATAACCTTCTGTCCTACCCTAAGATTATTTGAATCGCCAAAGGATATTGTTTTTAGTACAAGATTTTCAGGCGGAGTAAACTTGATTACTGCAAGGTCGCTGTCTAAATCCTGTCCTACAACCTCTGCTTCGTACTGAGAGCCATCAAACAGAGAGACATAAATCTTAGTAGCTCCCTGAATTACGTGAACGTTTGTAAGAATATATCCTCTTTTATCTATAATAGAACCGCTGCCGCTGCCGCCATCCTGAACATACGGATCAAGGAACCAGTCGTAAGCCATTACCTTTGTATTAATATTGACTACAGCTTCGTTACAGGCAGAATAAACATTTATATTCTGAACCTCATCCTGAGTATATGAGCTATTTGAACTGCCAATAGGAATAATAACTGTTGGATTCTGCTCCAGCTCTGCAAGTACAAGCTCTCTGTCATTATAAGCGGCAGGCATATCCTTTGCTGTTGATAATGATTCCTGAACTTTATCTTCAGCGGCACTTTCAACAGTCTTAGCACTCTCAACAGTTTTTGACGCTTTATTTCTTGCAGGTATTTTTAGACAAATAAATGCAGTTATTCCAGCTGTAAGCACAACTCCGGCACTTAAAGCTACTATCATCTGATTTCGTGTATATAATCTCATACTTATACTTTAATAAATCAGAGCGATTTTAACAACAAAATCAAAAAAAAAATCAAAAAAACTGCGTATTTTCTCATATTTTTGCAATTATATATATGTGGAAATAAATAATAAACCTGATGTCAGGGAAAAAACGTTGGAATATGGGATAGGTTATCCTGTTGATGAAGAATTGATTATGCTCATTCTAGGCTCCGGCAACAAAAACATGCCGATTGAATTGATGGCCCGGAAAATTGTAGATGTACTGGATTCTTCAAATGAAGATGATGTTGTAGAAAATCTTCTTAAGCTTAAGGGCGTTGGCGAAAGTAAAGCACTTGCTATTGCAGCCGCTCTTGAACTTGGAAAAAGACGTTTTATTCACCTTGGTGCACACATTAAAACTCCAAGAGATTTAATTCCCTTTGTCAGGAACTATGCAATCAATACAAAAGAATATTTTCTTGCGGTAACCTTAAACGGCGGTCACAATATTATTAAGATTCACGTGGTCTCTGTTGGTACAATAAACAGGACACTTATTCATCCGCGTGAAGTTTTTGTGGAAGCAATTAAAGAAAATGCCTCTGCCGTTATTCTTTGTCATAATCATCCTTCCGGAGACCCTACCCCTTCCGGCGAAGACATTGCAACTACAAAAACTCTGCTTGAAGCATCCAGAATAATCGGCATTACAGTTTTAGACCATATTATTGTTGATTGTGAAAATTACTTCAGCTTTATGGAAAACAATCTTTTATTCGGTAAGCAAAAGCTCGCCGGTTTTGCATAAGCTTTCCAAGGAGAAAGCCTTCATCTGTCAAGTTTTCATCTTTTCTTCCGATTTTTATAGATATGATTATGCATTCTTTTTCAAAAAAGCTTTTATTAGGATTATTGTGCACAACCGCACTTACATTTTTTTCCTGTCAGACAACTTCACAAACTCAGAAAACAAATGAACCGGAAACAGAAATAGTTCCTCCAGATGAACCGGAGATTTCCGATATCACTGATGCCCCGGAAGCTAAAGAAAAAATTGTTCTTTCCAGAAGAATTATGGATGATGGAAAGCTTACTGCAACTCAGCTTGCAGATTATTTTCTTTCGCAGCGCCCCGATTATGATTACATAGAAATTGTTCATTTTGCACAGCTTTATACTGTAGAAGCTGCAGTTGAAGGAATTAATTCTGATGTTGCTTTTGCACAGATGTGTCTTGAAACAGGCTATTTACGTTTTGGAGGACTTGTTCAACCGGAGTTCCACAATTACTGCGGACTTGGTGCAATGGATGCTGAAAATCCGGGCTGTATTTTTGAAACAGAGCAGCTTGGCGTTCGAGCTCATATTCAGCATTTGCAGGCATATGCAACCCACGAGGACCAGGTGCTCAACAACGAGCTTATTGATCCCCGCTATAATTGGGTGCATAAAACAAAATATATAGAAACAATTGAAGGCTTAACCGGCACCTGGGCCACAGACCCGAATTATGCCGTTAAAATAGAAAACATCTTAAGCCGTATGGAAGAAATGATAAATTAGCACTTTTACGCGCCGATTGTTGTTCCAATAAAAGCCTTGTCTTCCAGAATTGCCTGAATATTTGCAATGTTCTTTCCGCCGGCGCAGATAACCTTCATACCGTCGGCTTCAGCTTTTTTAGAAGCAATCGGATCAAAAGGACAGTTCTTTCCAGGTGTCCATTCATCGCCAACCATCTTTCTAAAGTCAGCCCAAGAAATTGTATCAAGAGGTTTAGCATCTGGATTCTTTTTAGGATCATCTGTATAAACCTTTTCGATGTTCGAAAGATTTACAATTGTCTTTGCATCAAACTTTTCGCCAAGATATACAGCATCTGTATCTGTAGAAAAGCCTGGTTTCCAGCCGCTTGCAACAAGTACCTTTCCGTCAAAGCTCAAATCTTCCAGAGTAGGATTATAAACAACATCATTCTTGCAGTAGTCGCCAAAGCAAGCCTTAAGAAGCTGAGCATTTATACGGGTTGCCATAATTCCAACCCAGTCAGCAGCATTTGCATCAAACTTAAAACCAGTTTTTTCTGCAACTTCCTTATATGCATTCTGATAAAATCTCGCCGGTGCTCCACCACCTGCAACAAGAATAAGACGGTTATTTTTATCGCTGTCGAGCCACTTTTTGCACATATTTACAAAGCTGCTCAAAAACTCTGAATCCGGTCTGTCCGGTGCTATAATTGATCCACCAACACTTAAAATCTTAGTCATAATTTCCTCCATTAAAATACTTTATATTAGTATACACCCTTAATTACAGAACTGCTCCAGAAAGAACTATATTCTGCGGTATTTGCAGAAGCTTCTTCCCAGATTGTCTGTAAAGCAAAGGTTCTTGGATATTGTACAATCTTATTATCCTGACTGAAAGGCTTAAGCTGCTTTATACCTCTTGAAAAAGCAATTCTGTGAGAATCTACATTTCCAAAATAATAAGCACGCTCATCCAGAACATCAGGCCATTTTTTATATTCCATTCCAGCACCCAAAGCGACATCAACAGGAATCCAGCCTACTCCCTGAATATAAAACTCTGTCCACCAGTGAGGCTGTGTCATCAAGTCCTGACCGATTAAAACTCCGGCATCAATCAAGCTTGGAATACCAGCGGCTCTGAACAAAGCAGTACAAATTACTGCAAAATCATATGCGTCACCGGATTTCTTTTTAAGTAAATCAAGTGGAGATGCATCATCCTTTCTTGTTTTTTCCAGAATCTTATAATTATCGAGCATATAATTATAGATAAGCTTTGCCCGTCTGTAATAATTCTTTTCTTTACCGACAATTGTTTTTGCAAGAGTCTTTATTTCGTCATCGCCTGCAGGAATAATTTCATCATCTTTTACAAGAGAAGCATAACGACTCGGACTCATGTCCTTATAATCATCAATTTTATCTGGAACAACAGAAGTCTTTATTTCGTAAACAGGAAGTACAAAGGTCTGCTTAAATACACTTTTTGGAGAATTGTTTCGTTTCTTTGTAATCTGATGGATTATACAATTCTGATAATTATTCAAAAGCGGTTCCGGCGAAATCTCTGTAACTTCAACAGAAGGCTGCGAAGGCATTTCAACTGGAATCGGACATCTTAAAGTGATTGTAGAAACATCTGTTGTAATTACATCAGAAACATCTGCGGTATACTGCACAAGATAGATTTTCTTTGAACTAAACTCTTTATAGCCCTTCTGACGTAAAATTGTAATATCCTTTGGTTCAGATTTCTCTTTGCCTGTATCTACAATCACAACACCTGAACAAGCTCCATCTGGAACTCGTACCCAGATTTCCGAATTATCCCAATATTCATAATCTCCATTAAAATCGGAGGCTGCAATCATATTTTCTGTAAGAAGAGTTTTTGTTTTATAATCTGAATCCTTTATTTTATTTTCATAATCAATTGTAAAATAAACGCTGGAACGACCACGGGAATCGCCGAAGTTATTGCCGTAAATACAAAGCAATTCTCCAACTCCAATCTTTTCTGTTGATAATGATGAAATAACCGGTTTATTAGTCTGAACAACTGCCGGTACAGGAACAGGAATCTCTATTTCGTTTGCAAAAAGCGCCGGTTTAGAACGCATGTCCTTTGTTCCCACAACAACAAGACCGTCCTGAACATTTGCAGGAAGCACAAGCTTTATGCAGTCATCACTCCAGGAAATATACGCACTTGAAGTAAGCTTTGAACCAGCAAACTCTACATAGCTCATATCGCGGATATCACCAAAGTTCTTTCCGGTAATTACTACAATGTCGCCGGGAGAACCAACAGATGGTGTGAGAGATTCAATTACAGGCTCTGCTTTTTTATTTTTTCCAGTTATGAATACAATACAAACAGCAACGCCAATCATAAACAAGATCAGCGCTGCTCTTACAAGAGAGTATTTTCTGAAAATATAACTTAATCTATTGGAGGAATTCACTCAGTCTGACCAGCTTCATCTTCAGGTAAAGGATTTGCAGACGGAACAAAAACACTGTTCATTCCAGGAAGAGTGATTTTGATTGAAACAGAATTGTCACCGCTGAATGCAGGTCTGAAAACATCAACATCAGTAAAGAACAAGGCTTCATTATTTCCAGTATTACCTACAGAAGAAACCTGCATTACAGAGCTCTGAATGTTTCCAGAAATAATAACACCGTTTCCACCACCAACAGAAACACTTGTTACTGGCTGCATGGAAGATGTAGACAATGTAGAAGCAACAGTTGCATTCTGATTTTCTACCGAAGAACCCTTTGAATTAAGTCTCAACGGAATGATAAGTGCAAAAACCATAGCTGCTGCAGCGGCAGAGCATACATATATCCAGCTTGTATTTTTTCTCTTTTCTGCTTTATGTACATTCTTTGAATAAGCCATTCTAGCCATAAGCTTATCATAGCTTTTTTCAAGTCTATCGTTATCTAAAGAAATTGCTTTTGAGTCCGAATCAAACAGCTCATGAAGCTTTCGGAGATTTTCGAGTTTGCGCTGACACTCAGGGCAAGCCTTAATATGAGACTCGTACTCTGCCTTGTATGCCTCAGGCATTTCGTTATCTAAATAAATTGAATGAAGATCATCAGTTGGACAAAAAGACATCATCTTCTCCTAATATTTTAAGTAGTTGTTCTCTTGCTCTAAAGACCCTTACCTTTACATTTCCTTCTGTAATACCAAGAACTTTTCCGATTTCTTTATAGTTGAGGTCTCCGTATTCCTTCAACATCAGAACTTCCTGAAGATTCTTAGGCAACTTCTGTAGAGCTTCTCTCGCCTTTTTCATTGTATCTTTTTTAAGCAAATTAGTTTCGCCTGATTCAGACTTACGATGATCCTCATAGAGAACCTTTTCGTAAGCCTTTCTTTCACGATCCTTCCTTTTTACATAGTTCAGCGACGCATTTTTTACAACGCGAATCAACCAGTACTTTGCATCATTCAAGGACGGAAAGACCAAACTTTTTTCATTTGCCTTTATCAAAGAATCATGCACTAAATCTTCAGCGACCTCTTCATCATTTACAATTCTGTATGATATTTTGAAGAGCATCTGCATTGAAGCTGCATAAATCTTATTAAAATCAGCTGAATTACCGGCATTTAATGCCACTTGAATTTCAGACAGATTTCCTTCTCCATTATTTAACACACTAACTTCCTAATAGTTACTAATAAAATGATAATTATTGACGCTTCCAGGTTGGACCATTAGGAGTATCAATAATAACAACACCTCTAGCTGACAGCAAGTTACGTATTTCATCAGCACGAGCAAAGTTTTTTTCTTTTTTTGCAGTTGTTCTTTCTGCAACAAGAGCATTTATCTCTGCTGCTTCAGGATCATCAGAATGCAAATCTACCTGAGATTCATTCTGCTTCTTCTGATTTTCCAGAACTGCAAATCCATTCTTAATTACATCAAGGCTTAAAACCTTATCCATTTTATAAATAGCACTTAAGGCTTCGCTAAGTTTTACACCGCCCTTTTCATTCGATTCCTTCTGCATTGCAGCAAGTGCAACCGGAGTTGCCAGATCGTTTTCAAGTCCAGCTTTGAACTTTGCGTAGTTATCAGTTTCGTAATTTATATTTTCAAGGACTTTAGAAAAGTTTTCAAGTGTAAGTCCAAGTTTCTCTTCATCATTTGCTCTTGAAATAAGCTTTGCAATTCGCTCGTTTAAGGCCTGTCTGGAGGCTTTTGCAGAATCCATACCGTTTACAGAGAATGTAAGAGGCTTTCGATAATGACCGGTAAGCAGGAAATATCTGTAATCTAACGGTTCGTAGCCCTTATCCTTAAGAGAAAAGCCTTTTTCTGGTGGAAGAGTTGTCTGGAGGGTAATAAAATTACCGGAGGATTTTGACATCTTGCCGCCTTCCAGAATAAGGAACTCGTTATGCATCCAGTAATTAACCCAAGGTCCCTTTGCACGCTCTGAATCATCAAAGCTGCCTTCGCTCTGAGCAATTTCGTTTGTATGATGAACCGGAATATGGTCAATTCCACCGGTATGAATGTCAAAATGCTTTCCAAGATACTTCATGCTCATTGCAGAACATTCAATGTGCCAGCCAGGATAACCGCGTCCCCAAGGAGAATCCCAGGTCATAGCCTGATCTTCAAACTTTGATTTTGTAAACCAGAGGACAAAGTCGCCTGGATTGCGTTTGTTTTCGTCAACAACTACAACCTTTCGTTTTCCAGCACCTGCCTTGAGCTCGTCCATATTCAGGTTTGCAAGTTTGCCGTAATCAGGATAAGTGGAAATATCGTAGTAGAGGTTGCCGCCTGCCATATAAGTGTGACCGTTAGCTTCAATCTTTTTAATGAGCTCAATCATGTCGTTTATATGCTCGGTTGCCTTACAGATAACATCCGGGTGACGGATATTGAGGGCATCCATATCTTTCATAAAAGCATTTGTATAATACTGTGCAACCTCAAGAACAGACTGATGTCGTTCGGCGGCAGATTTTTTCATTTTGTCCTCGCCTTCATCATTATCACCAGTCAGATGTCCAACATCAGTTATATTCATAACATGTTTAATATCATAACCGAGCATCTGAAGGGTTTTATCAAGAATATCCCAGCAGACATAAGCGCGAAGATTTCCAATATGAGCATAATTATAAACGGTTGGACCGCAGCCATAAAAACCTACAAATCCTTCGGTTAACGGCTTAAAATCCTGCATTGAGCGGCCCATAGAATTGAACAATTTTAGACTCATAATTATCCTCTTTTAATTTCCAACATGTTAAATAAATTAATATATTTTATCAGATTTTTTCATTAATCACAATGCAATGGTAAAAGCTTCCATTTTGATATATAATATATTTGTGAATAATATTGAAGCTATTATAGAAAAAATACGCGGCTACGAGGTTTTTCAAGGACAGATTCTTGAAAATGAACCACTAGCACCAAAAACTACATTTAAAATAGGTGGAAAAGCACGTCTTTTTATAGCACCGGAGAATTACAACTCTTTCCAGAAGGTTATTTCTATCCTCATTTCCATGAATCAGAAGTTTTTTATTCTTGGTGGCGGCAGTAATGTAGTCTTCCCGGATGAAGACTTTGAACCTGTTATTATTTCCACACAGGCTTTTAATGATGTTGAGATATTCGAGGCAGAGGATTTGCCTTTTGATTTTGGAAAAGTTACGCTTGAGCCGAATCAGGTGCTTGTAACCTGTTTTTCCGGCACTTCAATGGCTTCTTTTGTTAATTTTTGTACGCAAAATAATCTTTCCGGAGCAGAAGAGTTTGCTGGTTTACCGGGAACAATCGGTGGTGCTGTTTTTATGAATGCCCGCTGCTTCAATAAATCCATTTCTGATATTCTTTTTTCTGTAAGTTATATGGATTATTCAACAGAAAACGTAAAATTACGTCATTCAAGGTATAATCCGGACGAATGGGCTTATAAAAAGTCACCTTTTCAGAACAACAATCTGTTTATAACAACCACAACGTTTATTCTTGAACAGAAATCTGAAGAACAACATCAGCAGATAGCAGATACATGCAGGCATTTTGTAGTAGAAAGAATCTCAAAAGGGCATTTTAAGTTCCCGAGTGCAGGCTCTGTTTTCAAAAATAACCATGAGTTTGGAAAGCCTTCAGGACAAATTATTGATGAAGCCGGCTTACGTGGCTACAAGATTGGTGATGCACAGGTTGCTCCATTCCACGGAAACTTCATAATCAACCTTGGAAAAGCAAAACGTGATGATGTAAAAGCACTTGTTGAGTATATTCAGGAAATAGTTTTAAAAAAATATTCATTTAAACTAGAGCCGGAAATCATTTTTGTCGATAATCAATAAGAGGTATAAATCTTTTTTGCAGTTTTATAAGGCGTTTGTTGACAAATATAACTTGTGATTTTATACTTTAAATAATATAGAAAGGGTGTTTACAGTGCTACAATTACAGATTAATAGTTTTAAACAAGGCTCGTACATGGTTGTTGAAGGCAAAGCCGACAGTGACCGTTTTTACATTATTCAGCGTGGACAGGTACAGTGCTATAAGTCCTCTGGTTCAGGAATACAGCCTTTTATGCTTGGTCCTGGAGATTTCGTTGGTGTAGTTCCATGTATGTCTGGTCATTTCCAGATTGAAACTGCCGTTGCAGTTACTGATGTTGTTGCCATCGCTGTAAGAAAGGAACAGTATTCTGATCTGATTGTAAATAATACACCGGTAGCTTTAAAAATTATCCGTACCTTCGCAAACCGCATGCGCCAGATGAATGAGATGCTTACAAAAGCAACTCTTAACACTGTAGCTTCAAATACATCTGACCAGATTTTGCGTGTAGCACAATTCTATGAAAAAGTAATGCGTAATAATATTGCCGTTTATGCATACTATCAGTACTTAAAAACACGCCCAACAGGACCTTCTGCTGAGCTTGCAAAAACTAAGTTCATTTCCCTGAAGCAGAGAACTCATGCCGTTTACTTTGAACCAACAAAGGATTTGACACGAGAATACCCTAAAGACACAATGATTTTCTCTGAAGCACAGAGTGGTGCCGATATGTTTATCATTCAGAGCGGTGAAGTTGCTATTTCCAAGGTTGTAGACGGAAATGAAGTAACTCTTGCACTCCTCCATAAGGGCGACATGTTTGGTGAAATGGCTTTGCTTGAAAACAAACCTCGTTCTGCAAGTGCAATTGCACACAGCGACTGTAAGCTTATGGTTGTAAACCTTGCCAACTTTAATCAGATGGTAACAACACAGCCACAGCTGATTGCACGCCTTACAACAACCTTAGCTGAACGACTCTGGTCTATGTACCGCCAGCTTGATAATGCTAACCTCAGCGATCCATACCAGAAAATGCTTGATATGCTTTCTCTCCAGATTGAAAAACAGAAGATAAACGTTGATAAGCTTGTTACAAAGGGTATGCAGACTGATCTTACACCAAAAGATTTAGTAAATATGTGCGGATTACCAAACGAGCAGCAGGCTAAAACAATCTTCGATTTCCAGCAGTCTCCACATATTAAGCTTAATGAAGGCAAAATCTTTATAAAAGACGTTCCTGAGCTTGTAAAGCAGACAGCGTTCTACAGAAAACAGAGTCAAGGATAATCAATATCTTCCGATAATGTTTATATGAAAAAGAAGATTTTTGTTTTTTCGCTTATAATTTTACTTTTTTCAGTTAAACTTTTTTCTCAACAAAAACAATCTAATGCTTCTAAGCAAAAATTGCCTACAGGGTTTAAGAATATTTCTCTTGGCATGACTCTGCAGGAAACAAAGGAAGAGCTTTTGCGAAATACTGATTTTGGATATCATGGAGATAGAGATGTTTCGCTTGTCCCGGGTTCAAATCAAGTGCTTATAGAAACCGACACTGCTTCTAATTTTTCACCATCCTTTTTGACACAATCCTGGTTTCAGTTTTACGAAGACAAGCTTTATATAATGACAATCAACTTTAACCGCAATAAAATAGACTACTACTCTATCTTCACAACCTTAAGCAAAAAATACGGTGAGCCAAACTCTCTTGATCCACAGAAATCTGTATGGCAGGATAAAGAAGTTACAATCATCCTTGAAAAACCGCTTTCCATTAAATATATTGATAGAGTAACTTACGACGAGCTTTCTAACTATTCAAATATTTCTAAATCAGCGGAAGAAAATGTCAGACAGATGTTCCTGGATGAGTTTTAATCTTCGGCAGCACAGGTATTCTAAATGAAAAAAAAGCTAAGCTATCTTTTCTTAATTGCAATTATTCTTTCTGGAACAATGGCTTCTGGAATCACTATCACCAGCTGTAAAAGCCAGAAGCTTAAAACTAAAGATATAACAATTTACAAAGCAGATTCCACCACAATAAATGTAAAAGCCGAGCTTGCAATTACCCCGGATGAACGTTCACACGGTTTTATGGAACGCAAAAATATTCCGGACGGTACTGGAATGATTTTTGTTTTTGAAAAAGATCAGATTTTATCCTTCTGGATGAAGAATACCCCTCACCCGCTTTCAATTGCATTTATAGACTCAAAGGGAAAAATCCGAAATATTTATGATATGAAGCCCTTCAGCCTAGAATCTATTCAGAGTACCGTTTCTGTAAGATATGCACTTGAGGTTCCACAGGGCTGGTTTGCTAAAAACAATATCAATATCGGCGATACTATTTCGCTGGATTTTCTGGATTAAAACACTTTTTACACTTATTTCTCACGCGCTCGACTCAAACTACTCGTCCTGTTCAAGCTTTAAGAGCTCTGCAGCCGCAATCTTATCGTTTGGTTCATACTCAAGAACTGTAGAAAAATAGTTTCGTGCCTTCTGTTTGTCACCCTGCGCCAACGCAAGATATCCAAGATTAGAAATAATCTTTGTATTTTCCGGTTCAATTTCAAAAGCTTTGGTCAGACATTTTTTTGCTTCGTCAAAATCCTTTTCCTGAATATAACAAAGCGAAAGCTCATTGTAAGTGTCACAATTATCGTCTCCGCCATATTCAATAGCTTTAAGGAAAGCCTGTTTTGCATCTGAATAGCGTTCAATTCGTCTTAAGCCCCAGCCAAGCAGGAACCACGCATTCCATACCTTTGGATTGTTCTGCAGGAAGATTCGTATTTCATCAAGACCTTTTTCTTCCTGGCCGCTCGAAATAAGCTGGTAAGCATTCTGGAAGTAAACGTCATCCATATTAGAATTAGTGATGTTGGATATAACTTCCTGTGCACGTTCTTTTTTGTAGATTCCGTTTTCACCTAATTCTTCATCGGACAAGTCACACGTAAGAGCGATATAGGTTTCAAAACAGTCCTTTGCCTGTCTGTATTTATGCAGCTTAAGATAAAAGAAGCCGGCATTGAAGAACGCATCTGCAAGCGGAGGCTCAGCATTCATTGCTTTAAGATAAAAGGATTCTGCATCAGCATCATATGCATCTGCATCATCATATAAACCAAGATTTCTGTAGTTTTCTGCACGCTGATCTAAAAACAAAGCCATATTAAGAATAATTGCTAAATCCTCAGGGTCATAGCCATACAACGCAGAAAAGATTTCTTCAGCAAGCTCATAATCCTCGTTTTTTGTTTTTAATATTGCAGCCTCGCATAATTCCTTTTTAATATCAGGTCTTACCTTTTTAATTATTGAGCGGTAATAATCAAGATTTGGATTTTTCTTATCGTAAGCAAGAACTGTCAATAAACCGGCCAGAACCTGCTCTACCGTAATCTCTTCAGGATTAAAGTCACCAGGAGAATCAGTTACCTTGTTCTGAACTGGGAGCGGAATGCTTTTATCTATTGGAAAAGCTTCATTTGAAAAGCTGAAGTTTTCCGGTAAATTAATAAAAAATACAGATTCAAGTGGATTTTTAGGATTCATATTATTCCTTCCTGTTTTGTGATAACAATTATATATGCAGCATTATTTTGAATAACAGCTGAAAAACTGCTATAAATTATTTCTCTTATTATTCAGCATATTCTTCTGGTAAGTTGTGATGTAGTTATTAATTCTTCGTTTATATAACAAAGGAACTTTATCTTCATCAAACTTTATATGTACAGAAGCAATATCTTTTCGACCTTCAAGGAATTCAGCATCTTTTACAACACCCTTAATTCCTACAGTATCGTTTGTTTCAGAAAAAGTAATCTTTAAGTCTACTGGTTTATCTATAAGGAATTTTGGAATTCCAACAAACATTATCTTAGCACCACCAAAAGACAAATCCTTTAGAATACATTTTCTTGGAATACCTTCAACAAATACAATACTCTCTTCTCTTTCAATTCCAAGCTTTCTGATGCTGTTCTGATTTATTTCAATTCGGTCTTCTTTTCTATTCTTGAAGTTTTCATTTGTTTCAATGAATTCGCCTATTCTTGAAATCAAATCATCAGGCGGACGCTGTGTAAATAACAAGGAAACTATTACAAGCTCTTCTGTATTTGGTAACGGAATGATCTTATCAACGGCACAGGCAACAAAAAACTGAACTTTACTTTCGTTTGGCTCAATAAAGCTGTAACGCAAGCTTAAGCTTACCTTTGGATTATTTACCATTTCTTTGTATGCACCGCTGGCTGTTCCAATAATGATTTTAGCAGACTGCAATGAAGTAGAATTAATAATGCAAGGCCACTGACCTCCATTAAATTTAATATACACTTCACGCAAATCTAAATGTAAGATTTGTATATTTGATTTTGTAAAGATTATTTCCTGTTCACGAAAGAAATCATAGTATCTAGAGTTCTGATTATTATTAGATATTCCCATGGTTATACCTTAATTATTTACTCCATCTTCAAGCAATAAACTCATAATACTTTTCGATATATTTTTTTTGTACGACCTTATATATAAGTATATTATATAAAAAAAATCCGTCAATATCAAGATTGACGGATTTGGTGTAAATATTTCTTTTTTGGTTACGAAATATTACTCAGCTGCAGCAGCAGGAGCAGCCTTGGCTTCTTTTCTAGCCTTATTCTTCATAGCCGCATTGCAATATTTACAAATGTTCAATTTCTGTCCATCTACTTCTTTTTCGTAAAGAACCTTGATATTGTCTTTACCACAGATTGGACATTTGCCTCTTCCATTGTTTGGAAGAGTTCTTATACCAGCACCACGATGATTCTTTGACATATCGACTCCTTATCGCAAGCTTATTCAGCTTTTGATTCATCCTTCTTTTCAGAAGTCTTCTTAGAAGCTGTTTTCTTAGGCTTTTTTTCGTCTGTAGCTTCTTTTGCTTTGCTTGCTGTTTTCTTTGCCTTTGGCTTATCAGCTTTTGGAGCAGCCTTGTCTTTTTTCTCAGACTTTTTCTCTGCTTTATCTGCATCAGCTTCGAGCTTATAATCAACAAGTTCCAAAATTACAACATCAGCTGCATCACCCTGTCGATATCCTAATTTAAGAACGCGTGTATATCCACCGTTTCTTTCCTGCATACGAGGTGCTATATTTGTGAAAAGCTTATCTAAGATTTTTTCATCTGAAATAAACTTTGCAACCTCACGGCGATTATGTACTGTATCCTCTTTAGCTCTTGTAATAAGCTTTTCTGCATATCTTCTTACTTCAAGTGCCTTAGATTTAGTAGTAGTAATTCGCTCATATCTTAAGAGTGAAGTTACCATATTTCGTGACATAGCACGACGATGTGCTGTTGTACGTGAAAGCGGATTAAAACCATTTCTATGATTCATCTGTTTCTTCCTTCTGCTTAGTTAAATTGGCAGCATTCTTCAGATGACTGTAGTCAGTCATACCAAGAGTAAGGTTCCACTCAAGGAGCTTCTCCTTAATTTCAGCAAGACTCTTCTTTCCAAAGTTTCTTGTCTTTGCAATGTCATCTTCAGTTTTTTTAGTTAATTCACCAATTGTGCGAATGTTTGCATTTTTCAAACAATTTGATGAACGTACTGAAAGTTCCAGCTCCTCTACAGGTGTATTAAGAAGCTTAGTGATACTTTCGTCTCCTTCATCGTTCTCATCGGTTCCAATAATGTCTTTATCGTTGAAGTTGATGAAGATAGCAAAATGCTCTTTTGCAATCTTTGCAGCTTCTCCTAAAGCATTTTCTGGAGTTATTGTACCGTCGGTCCAAATCTCAAGAATAAGCTTGTCGTAGTCGTTTCTCTGTCCTACACGGCAAGGCTCAATTGAGTACTTAACCTTCTTTACAGGAGTAAAGATTGCATCCATTGGGATTGTACCAACAATCTCAATATAATGCTCATTTACTTCTGCAGGTACGTAACCTCTGCCAAGGTCAACCTGGATTTCAACATCAATATGTGCATTTTCCATCATTGTGAAAACAAGCATATCCTTTGTCAAAACCTCAAGCTGTCCTTCCTTTGCAAAGTCATCACTCTTTACAACTCCAGGGCCCTTAAACTCGTAATTGATTGTATCTTGTTCGATATCATCAGGTAAGCATAAGCGAATCTGTTTCAAACTGTTAATTATCTCAAGAGTATCTTCGGTAACATTTGGTATTGCCTCAAACTCACTTGAAATAACATGAGGAATTCCATTTTCATCATAAGAAGTAATTCTTATAGATGTGATGGCATATCCTTGGATAGAAGACAATAATATTCTTCTCAATGTGTTTCCAACAGTTGTACCAAATCCAGTTTCAAACGGATAAGCATAGAACTTCTGATAGTTCGGATTAGTACTGTCAATTGGTTCAAATGATATGCCTTTTGGTTTTTTGAAACCTTTGAGCAAGTTTTTACGAGCCATCTGAACTCCTTTTTAATTATTTAGAATAGAACTCAACTACGAGCTGTTCTTTGATATCAACCAGATCAGTAATTTCTTCACGACGTGGATAAGCTGAGAAAGTTCCCTTTACAGCATCAACATCAACTGATACCCAAGGCATTGTTCCTGATTTTGAAACTTCATTAAGTGCGTCCTGAATCATAGGAAGCTTCTTTGACTTCTCTTTGATTTCGATAACGTCATTTGCCTTTACTTCATATCCCGGAATTCCAACAGATTTACCGTTTACCGTTACATGACCATGAGAAACAAGCTGTCTTGCCTGTCTTCTACTGATTGCAAAATGCATTCTGTAAACTACGTTATCAAGACGTCTCTCAAGCAAACCGATAAAGTTTTCACCAGTAACACCAGGCATACGAGAAGCTTTATCGTATGTAAGACGGAACTGTTTTTCCAACAAACCGTACATTCTTCTAAGCTTCTGTTTTTCAGCGAGCTGAATACCGTATTCACTCTTCTTTCCACCACGAGCTTTTGGATCTTTTCCTGGAGCTCCGCGTTTCTTGTCCAATGGACACTTGGCACTCATACAACGAGCACCCTTAAGCATTAATTTTCTCTGTTCTGCACGACACATGCGGCAAACAGGACCTGTATATCTTGCCATTTCTCCTGATCTCCTTACATGCGACGTGTTTTGCGAGGACGACAGCCATTATGTGGAATTGGTGTAACATCAGAAATTGATTTTACCTTCAATCCAAGCTGGCCCAAAGAACGGATTGCGTTTTCGCGTCCCATTCCAGGTCCTTTTACGTATACATGCACTTCGCGCAAGCCATAGCTCTGTGCTTTCTGTACAGCTGTTTCTGCAACAGACTGAGCTGCAAACGGAGTAGATTTCTTTGCTCCGCGGAAACCAAGTCCACCTGAAGATGCCCAAGAAAGAGCATTTCCCTTCAAGTCTGTAATAGTTACGATAGTATTATTGAACGTAGCCTGAATGTAAACATTACCTTCGTATACGCTCTTCTTTTCCTTTCGTTTTTTAGTGGTAGCCAATTACTTTACCTCCGCCTATGCCTTCTTCTTATTAGCAACAGTCTTCTTCTTACCCTTTCTAGTTCGGGCATTAGTACGAGTTCTCTGTCCACGTACTGGAAGACCTCTCTTATGTCGAAGACCACGATAGCAACCAATATCCATCAGACGTTTAAGATTAAGACCGATTTCTGAACGAAGTCGTCCTTCTACCTTATACTCTGTATCGATTATTTCACGAAGTTTTGCTAATTCATCCTGTGAAAGATCATTTGCTTTCTTTTCAGGATCAATCTTGGCTTCTTCACAAATCTTTTTTGCCGATGATCGGCCGATACCGTAGATATATGTTAAAGCGGTACCTACATGTTTATTAGGGATGTCAACTCCCGCAATTCGAGCCATCTGTTACTCCTTAAGCCTTAGCCCTGTCTCTGCTTATGTTTAGGATTAGTACAAATGATACGGATGATTCCGTTTCGTTTGATTACCTTACATTTA
>JAFZRP010000024.1 GCA_017619795.1 Treponema sp. | reverse complement strand
GAGGAAAATGAGTTTGAATATAAGTAAAAACGAAATTGAAGAAAAAATAAAATCTCAAATTGCGTTGGAATTTAACTGCGCGCCCCAGGATTTTGATAAAAGCGAAAACACAATTACTGCCGCATGCCTCAATCCTAACCGCAGAAAGTTTTCGGATAAGCCCTTCTTTTTACAGATGACTACCTTTGGAAAAGGAACCGTAATTTCTGCAGACCCGATAATTCATCCGTGGCTTACAGAATGGGTAAAAGGCAAGCAGGGTATCTGGCTTTTTGAACAGCACAACTATTATGAACTTGAATGTGAGCTCAGGAAGCACGGATATAAAATGGCACTTACTCATCATATGTTTGCACCTGAACCAAAGCTTATTGAAATCAACACAAATCTTAAAATCAAATGGCTTGAGCAGAACGATATAACTCCGTTTTATGGAAACGAAAATTTCCCAAATGCAATCTGTGATAAGTTCAAGCCAGAGCGCCCTGATGTACTTGCAGTAGTTGCAATGGATGGCGAAAAGATTATGGGGATGGCCGGTTGTTCTGCAGATACTCCTGATTTGTGGCAGATTGGAATTGATGTTTTGCCAGAATACCGTGGTCGTGGTGTTGCAAAAACTCTTGTAACACTTTTGCGAAACGAAACCTTCCGACGGGGAGCAATTCCTTATTACGGAACAGGCCTTTCGAATCTAGCTTCCTGGAAAACTGCGCTGGAATGTGGCTTTAAACCTTTCTGGGTAGAAGCAGAATCTCAGCCGGATGAAAAATTGGAATTTACAAAATAATGGAAAAACAGAATTACATAATCGAAACAGAACGACTAAAACTGCGCGAACTCACGCTGGATGATACCGACAAACTTGCACTTGTACTTTCGGATCCACAATCTATGAAGTTTTATCCTCATCCTTTTTCTAGGGAAGAAGTTGAAAACTGGATAAAATGGAATATTGAAAATTACAAAAAATACGGCTTCGGGCTGTGGGCTGTGATAGAAAAAGAATCCGGCGAATTTATAGGCGACTGTGGAATTACAATGCAGCAGGTTGAGAATGATTTGTTTCATGAGATCGGCTATCACCTAAGAAAAGAATATCGCGGAAAAGGTTATGCCACCGAAGCAGCCTGTGCCTGTTCAGAGTTTGCAAAGAGCAGGGGAGTGAAACAGATTATTTCCTACATGAAGTCCGACAATCTTCCTTCTCGCCATGTTGCCGAACGAAATGGTATGACCTTTGTGAAAGCATTTACAAAAACCGTTATGGGCAAGGTTGTAGAAGATGAAGTACTTTATATGAAAGACTTAAACTAGGAGGGAAAAATGAATACATGGGATGATAAGTTTGATTATTTGAAACTAACACGCTCGCTGTATCTGAATGTCGATTACCTTCAGTTCCTTGTTGAAAAAGTCTGGAAGATTACGAAGAAAGTTGATGTTGTCGATTTCGGCTGCGGCTATGGATATCTTGGACTTGTGCTGATGCCGTTGCTGCCGGAGGGAAGTACGTATACTGGTGTTGATATTTCCGAAGAACTAATCAATAAAGGAAAGGAGATTTTTAAGACTGTTCCTTTCAGTCATAAGTTCATACTTTCTTCGGCAAACGGTGTTCCTGAAAAAGACGACACTTTTGACATCGCCATTTGTAACAGCGTTTTGATGCACATCCCGGAGCCAGACGCAGTTCTCACAGAAATGAAGCGCATCACAAAAAATGATGGCATGATTATTACCTGCGAATCAAACTGGAATGCGGTAAATGCCTTGCTATATATCGATGGGATAAAAAAGAGCAAAATTACCGACCTTGGTTTCCTTCAAACCCTGTTTGAGCGTGTTCATGAAAAAACAAAAACCGATGGCAATATCGGAATGAAGATGCCCGTCATCATGGCGCGGAACAATATCAAAAATATTCAGGCGCGCATAAGTGACAGCGTTCGGATTATTCTGGCTGGCGAGAAAAGCGAAGAGCAGGATTCAATTTACACATCATTACAATCTGATGGTTTTGGCGTAGAACTCAACGATGAACAAAAATCAGGAAAAATAAACTGGTTCATCGAGCAAGGTTTTTCGAAGGAAGAAGCAACCGAATATCTGGAAAAAGAAATCAAACTGAATGAGATGTTCCGGAACCGCAGCGAGCTGAATATGGTATATGCCGCCGCAATGACCTTCTGCTTTGGCTATGTGAAGAAGTAAAAAATGATAATTCAGACAGGGCAAAGAACAGATATTCCGGCTTTTTACTCACAGTGGCTTTTGAACCGGCTCGTGGAATAATTATGGGGAAAGAATTGAAAACACTTTATGTTTCGGATTTGGATGGGACGCTTTTGAGGTCGTGCGAGAGAACGAGTGAATATACTAATAGCGTTATAAACAGGCTGACTGAGCAAGGGATGATTTTTTCGTATGCGACGGCAAGGTCATCGGTGACGGCGAAAAAAGTTACGAGGGGGATGGATGCGAAAATACCGATTATTGTTTATAACGGGGCGTTTATTCTGGATAACGATACGGGCGAGATTATGCTTTCGAACTTTTTTGGAGAGGAAATTAAAAGTGTTGTTGAAGAATTGGTAGCGGCAAAAATCTATCCGATTGTTTATTCGTATATTGATGGGAAGGAAAAGTTTTCGTTTGTGCGGGGGCTAATAAATGAGGCGACGAATCAATTTGCGGTAAGCCGTGAAGGGGATATCCGGTACAACTGTGTGGACACGCCGGAAGAATTGAAGCGTGGCGAGATTTTTTATTTAACGTGTATTGATGAGCCGGAAAAGCTTCTGCCATTTTATGAAAAGTATAAGGAAAAATATCATTGTGAATATCAGAAAGATATTTATTCGGGGGAGCAGTGGCTTGAAATAATTCCGGCGAAAGCGTCGAAAGCAAATGCAATAAAGCAGCTTAAGCAATATCTAAAATGCGACCGGGTGGTTGTGTTTGGTGACGGGAAAAATGATATTGATATGTTTGAGCTTGCGGATGAAAGCTATGCGGTTGAAAATGCGCACGCTGATTTGAAAAAGTTTGCAACGGGAATAATCGGGGCAAATGATGAGGATGCAGTGGCGCACTGGCTGGAAGAGAATGTGAAAAAAACAGTGTAAAAATCAGGCCGAGACGAGTTTGTTAGAGTTCTTTTACGATTTCTTTGCAGAGCATGATGAGGTTGAATCGGATTCCTTCGCGGGTATTCCAGCCACGGTGATTCCATTCTTCGGATGCAACGTCGTCGCCGCCGTAAATGAGGGCACCGTAATCAAAGCCGCGGAACTGGGCTACGGCAATGCAGCCTGACTGTTCCATCTCTACAATTTTGGCACCTTCGTTTTTGCGCAGTTCAACCTTTTCGGGGGTTTCGCGGAAGAGGGCATCGGTTGTCCAGCAGAGACCGCGCAGATAAGGAACATTGCATTTTTCCAGATATGAGGCAATTTTATCGGTGACTTTTTTGTCGGTATAGATGAAGCGGGAAGGGGCAACGTAATGATACGAAAAGCCTTCATCGCGGATTGCGCCGTCTACAAGAAGAAGCTGACCTACTTTGATGTTGCGGTCAAGAACTCCGCCGCCACCACAGAACATTACTTTTGTAACTCCAAATGCATAAAATAAATCGAGGTTGCCGCCGCAGGAAGGACAGCCTACCTGACCGAGAACGATGAGAACATCCGGGTCTTTAACAAAACGGTAAATTGTAAAAGGATTTTCGCCGCCAACTTCGTAATAGGATTCGAGTTCGCCGTTTTCCTTGAGCTTATTTATGGCTTCGGGGAAAAAGGTGATTATCATTCTTTGAGAGTCGAACTTTTTGTCGACGAGATTTGCGGGATTGAGCTTTGCTGTTTTTTCTGTGTCAAACTCCAGAATTGGTATATCGTTCTTTAATATCATGGGGAGAGAATAACATGTATTGAAGAAAAGGGCAAATGGAAGTTATAATTTATGTATGGGGGATAAGATGAAAAAAATCATTTTAATGCTTTTGGTTTTAGTGGCTTCTATCAATCTTTTTGCGCAGGATTTGAGAAAAATTAATATTGATGATTATAAGCTTGATGCCAAAATCACTTCTATTTTAATGAATGAAACAAAAAATATGTACCTGCATATCTATCAGGAAAATAATGAAATATATGTGTTAGGCTGGTCTAAAGACGGAAAAATTGCTTATGTTGAAAGAAGGCTGATTGACGGGAGAGGCGGTCATGATCTTCTTTTTACGATACTGGATTTAGTTGAAGATGAGACGATTTATACAAAAACAATAAAATGGTATGACGATGATGATGAAGAAAGTCCGATAGCGCCTTTAACATTTAAGGAATGCCTGAATAAAAATGCCGTTGAGTTCAATAAGGAGCTGGCGAAAAATAAAATCATTCTTGAGCCTGTAAGAGTGTTGCCTTTCCCGGCGGCAGACAGCAGAAAGAATGCTATTAACTTTGAAATCAAAATGATAAAAAAAGAAGTGAACGATTTTGGCCTGGAAGAAATGAGTTATAATATTGTTGCAAAGAAAAATAATGAGGCGAAAATTGTGAGCAGAATTACCGATAAGGTTTGCAGCTTTGTTATGCCGACCGGTTATTTAAAAAGTCCGTATGAAAACAGAATTGCTTTAATTGTGGCCGATGCAGAGTTTGTGTATGAAGGCTGCGAAGTATTTGTGAACTTTTATGGATGTAATGTAAATAGTGGATTTCATTGAGATAATTCACAAAGTTTCTGGATGCGGATTTCCATTATATCGATGCAGGGAACCGGGCAGTTGCTGGAGTTGAGGGCGAGCGGGAGACTTCCCCCTCTTTTTTATTCCTTCTTCTTAATATTCAACACAACAACCGCAGAAAGAACGAGGATAATTCCCAGCGCAGAAAGTACGGTTAGCATTTCAGAAAAATACAGGATTCCAATTATAGTAGCGACTACAGGTTCAAGCGTTGCAATGATTCCGGCCTTGCTTGCTTCTACTGTGCGAAGACCAAGTGTATAAGTCAAAAAAGGAATTACGGCAGTTATAAGAGCAGTGAGGATGCAAAAGCCGATAAGCAGCGGAAGATTTGGTGCCTGGGCAAAGTGGGAAATCATATCACCGGGCTTGCAGACAAACCAGGAACCTAAGCCTGCAAATAAAAATGTATAAGTTGTAACGGTGTAAGGAGAATAGCGGCGCAGGGCAATTGTTCCAAGAATGCTGTAAAGTCCGTAGCCTAAGCCCGAACCAAGTCCGATCAGTAAGCCGAACAAAGTGATTCCGTTGCCGGAGATTCCAGAAACAAGTACGCAGCCGGAAAAAGCAAGAAGCAGGGCAATGAGTTTCTGGGCGTTCAGTTTTTCATGAAAGAAAATTGCCGACATGAGCATGATCCAGATTGGCGAGGTGTACAAAAGAATTGCGGCTGTAGAAAGCGGCATAATTGTAATTGCAGAAAAATAGCAGATTGTAAAGAACAGAATACTACCAAATCCAAGACCAAGAAAAAGCGGAATGTCGCGTGGGACAATTTTAAAGCCAGATCGGTCAACAATAAGCTGGACCAGGCAGAAAAGTAATGCCGCAAGAGTCAGCCTTATAGAAACTATCTGAATGGCACTAAAGCCAAAGCTTTCAAGTTTCCTTACGAAGATTCCCATGCTGCCCCAAAAGCATGCTGCGATGATGATTAAAAGTGGGCCTAGATTTGTTTTTGGCTTTTCCATTTTTTAATTAACTCCTTGTTACTTGCCGGCATAGCAAATATCTATATCCTATATATCACTATAAAAAAAATCAATTAAAACTTTTCATTATATTTTTTTTGATTTATGATAAATGCAGGGAATAACAAGCGGGGATGTAATGGAAACAAATATTACAATCATAGTAGATAATAAATCTGTTGAAGGTATTCAGGGCGAGTGGGGACTTTCTATTCTGATTCGGTATGAAGGGAAGAATATTCTTCTTGATGCGGGTGCCTCAAATCTCTTTCTTGAGAATATGAAAAAACTCGGAATAGATGTTAAGGATATAGATTATGCAGCACTCAGCCATGCCCATTATGATCATGCAAACGGACTGCCGGCATTCTTGGAAAATAATGAAAAGGCAAAACTTTACATCAGAAGCTCTACATCAACAGATTGTTATGCGAAGAAGTTTATATTTAAAAAATATATCGGGATTCCTCGCAAAATGCTGGACCAGTATTCTGACAGGATTGAAATGGTATCTGGTGACTATAAGGTTATGGATGCAGTATGGCTTTTGCCTCATAAGACAAAGGGACTGGATAGTATAGGAAAGCGGGAAATGATGTTCAGAAAAAGTCCTGGTGGTTGGGTTCCGGATGATTTTTCGCATGAGCAGAGCCTTGTGGTCGATACGGATAAAGGTCTTGTGATATTGAACTCCTGTTCTCATGGGGGTGCAGCTAATATTATCAACGAGGTAAAATCAACCTTTCCCGAAAAGAAAGTTTATGGTCTTATAGGTGGCTTCCATCTGTTTAATAAAACGGAAGAGGAAATAAGGGAACTTGCTGGAAAGATACGCGAAACAGGCATAGAATATATTTGTACCGGTCACTGTACGAAAGACCGTGCATTCAATATTCTGAAAGAAGAGCTTGGCGATATTGCCGCACAGATGAAGGTAGGTTATCAGATATTAATCTGACACAGGGAGAAGATTATGACAGAGATAAAAAGAATAAAAGGCGGCACGGATAACTGTTATGTTGTAACCGATGGTAAAAGTGCAATTCTGATAGACACAGCAAGTAAACCTCACATTGATAAGGTGATTGAAGAATGCGATAAATATGAGATGAAGCTTATCGTACTTACACATGTGCATTTTGATCATGCTGAAAATGCGGCTGAGCTTTCAAAAAGATATAATATTCCGGTAGCAATTCACAAAAAAGATGAAGAACTGTTTGAAAGTTTTGATAAACAGCCGTTAAAGTCATACGGTCTTGTTGGTTGTGTAGTGCTGGGTCTGTCATTAAAGGTTCTGAGAAACACAAAAGTGGAACGTCCTGAAAACCTTATATATGTCGCTGACGGAGATGATCTTTCTTCCTATGGAATAAATGCAAAGATCATTGAGCTTCCGGGACATACGTTTGGTTCAATCGGTGTAGATGTGGAAGAAAAACATTTTTTTGTTGGTGATGAGCTGGATAACTGGATTACCCCTGGTGTAGGTCATCTCTATACTGATTTTGATGCAATCAAAAAAAGCGCTGATAAAATCAAAAGTCTTGGTAATAGAACAATTTATTATGGGCATGGCAAACCAACACCATAAAGGATGAAAGATGAAATCTGGTATTTTTGTTTATAAGAATGAAGACGCGCTGCAGAGGATGCATGCTTTTTATGACAAGACTTTAGCCTTGTTGAACGTGCCCTTTACCGAATCATACTTTGAAACTTCTTTTGGAAAAACACATTCCCTTGTTGTGGGAAATCCAGACAAGCCAAAGCTTTTTACTATTCATGGTGGAAACGGAATCACAACTCTTAATCTAAAACTCTTCCTGCCCCTGCTAAAAGATTTTTGCATCATTGCACCCGATGTTCCCGGCATGCCTGGAAAAAGTGATCCTTACAGAAACATAAGCAGCCGCAAAGATGAATATGGATGCTGGATTAAAGAGGTTGCTGATTTTCTTAAGCTTGAGAAAATCTCTTTTATAGTTTCATCCTACAGCTCTGCAATGTTTTTATCGTTTGCAAAAACTTTCCCAAAGAAAGTTGATAAGGCTGTTCTTCTTGTTCCTTCGGGAATTGCTCATGGGCCTGTTCTTCCTATGCTATCAATAATCGTTGTTCCCTTTATGAAGTATTATTCAAACCCTAAGTCAGAAACAATGGATCAGATTATGGAGGCAATGGGAGGAAAAGACGATGAAAGCTGGCGTGAGTTTTTTGATCTCATGATGTCTTCCTACAAAATGGAAATGCGTTCGCCAAAAGAATACAACAAAAAAGAATTGAAGGATTTTGATTCTCCTGTTTTACTAATTGCTTCAAACAAGGATATATTCTTCCCGGCAAACCGCGTTTTTGAAAAAGCCGAAAAGATTTTCACAGGTCCGATTAAACAAATGAAAATAGACAGCAAGCATCTGCCTTCGCAAGAAGTGATGAAGGATGTTTGTAATGCGATTACAGAGTTTCTGAAATAAGAGGGGAAAGTCTTCCCCTGCGCCCGCACTCCGTTGCGTGCTACCCCTTCTAACGGGGTGTCCCCCGTAACGCCCCAGAATCTTTCTTTCTACTCTATAGGTTTTATCATCTTGTTGATGAAATCGATTTCATCTTTTGAAAGTTTGTATTTCTTGAAAAGCTGCTTATCGATTTCTGGAATTGGTTTACTCCAGTCGATGTCATCTTTTAATAAATTGAAATCAGGTAAATAATACATAAAACTGTATGGGGTCATTTGAGCAATTGTCTTAACGAAATTTGTATGCATATATTTTATGAAGTTTTTTACATCATCAATTTTTTTGGAATGATAAATACATTTTTTTGTTCGTCCAAACATTTCATTATCATTTAATATTTCTAAGTTATTTGGATTTTTGAACGCTTCATTTGGGAAGGCAGAACTAATAACGACTTTATAAACTTTTGGCTGAATAAAATCTAAATCATTTGTTCTTATGTAATACCATTTAGCCTTTCCTCCAGAACCAGCCTTATCATTAGTAATAACTTTAGAATAGCCATTTGGTACTTCTGCTGTACGATCTTTTATTACAGATAAAACAGAGTTAGGATTATTTTCAACAAAATTTGATTCACAGCATTTTCTAATGTTATAATTTTCTGACTTTCCAACACAACTTTCTAACTGTTTTGCTAAACTAAAGAATTCTTTTCTGACTGGCAAAATTTTATCAGTTCGTTCTATGTATAAATCTTGATAGTTTATTTTTTCAGAGGGATGATTTTTATCCCATAAAAAAATACCTACATCTCCAGGTATTCGTCTTACAGCACTACCAAATATGGATGGTTCACCAGGGATGTTTTTTTCACCTTCTTTGTCGCTACCATTATAAATTCTTACTTTTATTAAAGTTTTATCAAGTGTATTAGTAATACCTCTCTGTAGTTCTTTTGCAGGATATATAAGCGAAACAACATTACATAATTTAAGTGCTATATTTCTAAAATATGGATAAATATCAACAGTATTTGCATTATTTCCTGTTGTAGCCATTTTTACAGTTTCCTGATACGGTGGATTTCCTACGATTGCGTCAAATTTCATTTTTCCATTTCCTTTTTTCCAGAAGTTTTCTGATGTTACATCTTTTATGAATAATTCGCTTTTATTCTTGAGGTCAGCTACAAGATGATCAAAAGCATGTGCATTGATTTTTATGTTTGTAAAGCCACAAAGAGTTCTTTGTGTAATCGCTTTTGCCATTGGTGTTTTGCAGATTACAAAAATGTTTTCGCGGATTGTTTCTTCCCAAAGTGCATTTTCTGCCATTTGTGGATGAAGATTTTTCTTTGTGCGGAATATTGAGTAAGCACAGTAAAGCGGATAAAGTCCTGTTTTGGAGTTGATTTCCAAAATTTTTGCTTCGCTATTGCCAAGAGTTTTTTCTGTTACATCTTGGACATTTATAAAATGTGGAGTTGCATTTTCTTGTAAAGACTTTTGGTATTCTTTATCAAAAAAAGACCATCCGCCCAAACAATCACCCATATGCATATTCACTACACGCCATGGAGTTAGAACAGTTTCTTTGTCAGGGTTTCTAAAGTACGAGAAAATCTCAGCTATCTTTCTTACTCTTCCTGTCACATTCAGTTTATCTGCTGCAAGTACTAAATTTCGTATTCTTTTACCAGCAGCAATAAAAACATCTTCATCATAATATTTTTCAAAATCCGCAAAGTTTGCTTTTGTAACTCCGTGAGGCATAAACTCTTCCCAAGAGGAGTCATCTACAAGTTCTACAAATTTTTTAAGAGTAATGTCCTCTGTAATCGGGATTTCATCTCCGTTTTTTCCTCGTGCTCCATAAATCAAAAGAGGCATACGGATTGAAATGCCACGAAGAATACTTATAGCAGCTTGTCTTTGTTTCTTTGCTTCAAGTATTTTTTTTCTTAGTGCTTCTTCTTCTGGAGAAAGATTACGTTTTTCTTTTGGCGGCTTTTGATTACCAAGATCTTTATATTCTTTATCTGTAAGGCCTTGATGATTTAAATCAATTTTATCACCGGTTTTGTTTGCTTTTGTTTTTCCAATGATTGCCTGTAAATCCTTAAACTTCTTAAGTTCAACACTTGTAAGTTTTAAGAGCTCGTCATTGTAAATACTTGTATCATCAAAACCTTTAGTAACAGCTCGTTCGGCATACGAAGCTTTTACCTGTTGAAGAAGACTGTTCACCTTATAAGGTTTCATTGTGCTGCCTTCAATTCCTATAACAGGACAGAAGTTTAAGAACTCACCTAAACGGTTTTTATCATCAATTTTGGTTTTACCAACCTTTGTATTTAGAGTTACAGCATCTGCAACCATTTTAAGTGTTCTGTCTGGTGCAAAATCAAAAACATAAGCACAGGTTTTTGTCTTGCCGTAATCGTTACAAGGAGTCTGTACACGGAAAATTGTCTGCAAATATCCGGCTGCTTTTGTTGTATAAGTGCCATAAAGCATAAACACTGCAGTCCATTGTTTTACACTTACACCAGTTGTAAGTTTTCCACAGCTTAATGTAATTGTATATCCGTCATCACCTGCTTTTTTTATTGCTTGACGAACAGCTTCAAGTGCTTCTCCTGTAGGATCTTCAGGATCTCCATCACCAGCAACATTAACGATGTTGAAATTACAAAAAACAGGATGTTTTTCCAGTAAATGCTGTAATGCTAATGCTTCTTTTACGCCGGGTACCATCCACAATGTATGATGGAAAAGATTAATATATTCCTTGCAACTGAAAGGATAAAGGCTTTCTTTGTCTTGCTTTGTAAGAAGGTTCAAAAAATCATTTACATTTTTTTCATGTACAAAAGAACCTGATTCATTTGTTCGGAAAAATTCTGCAAAATTAAATGCCTTGTCATCAACGTTAATAAAGTCACCTTTTATAAGTTTTCCTAAATCATAAGTGTACATTCGCATTTCAGGCAAATCTGAATATGGGTTGGAATCTCCAAAATGAGTTTCTTCCCATTCCTGCTTTGCTCGTTGTTCCATGACATAATCCCAGGTAAATACGCTTTCATCGTCATCCTCATAATTAGAAAGAATGTTGAAAGGTGTACCTGAAAGTTCTAGGAGCTTTGTGCCTTTTTCTGGTTTGAATAAAATGCTTTTTACTTTGTCGCCAAGTTCTGTGGTTGTTCCTTCATGAGCTTCATCAATGATTACACAGTCCCAGTCAATATTAAATACATCATCATTTTTTTCAAACTTTCCACCAACTATTTTTGAACCACGTAAATCTTGAATTGAAGCAAAATAGATGTAATGTTTTTTATCTTTTTTGAAAGACCGTTCTAGGTCGCTGATTTCAATTCCAGACTTTTTTGAACCATAGCGATATTTATCTTCTTGTGCAAAAATCTTTCCAAAATCTTCGTGCCAGCCATCATCAACAACAGGTCGGTGAGTGATTAATACTGTTCGTTCAAAATTCATACGGCGTACAACTTCAAGTGCCGAAAGTGTTTTACCGAAACGCATTTTTGCATTCCAAAGCATACGTGGAGATTTTTTAAACTGTTTTACCGTTTTTTCAATTGCTTCTTTTTGCTCAGGACGGAAACTTATTGGAATAAACTTATCCATTGGAATGAGAGTATTAATAGCAATGTCACCATGTTTCACAGCAGTAATTGCTTTTATTGCGGTAACAGCATCGCAACAGAACCATTCATTTCCGAGTTTCTCACCATTAAAAGTTTTCTTTTTAATTCCTGAATTCAGAAGAACTCTGTGAACATCATAGTCACGGAAACTTTCTGTATTCCAGCTGCCGTCTTTCCTTTGTATAGTTCGGATTGCAAGTTCGGTATGAAGAAGATTTACAGTTACTGCTGCTGTTTTTGTATAAGTTTTGATTCTTTCAAGAGCAGCCTGGTTTAATTCTCTACAGTTAGGCTGTAAACGGTCTTGAGTTAAATCTGTATCAAGTTTGGTATCACCTACTTTAACGCTTCCTGCATGTGCATTATCTGCTATTGCAAATACATAAATGAGCTTATAAGAAAAAGTATTATTAAAACCAGCATTCTGTTCCTGTGCTTTAACTTCCATCATATACCTCTCTTTCTCAAAAGTGATTTATATAGAATGATTTTGTTTTCTTTCCAGTCCATGATTTTGCAGGGAAAGTTTTCTGTGACGTTCATTTCTTCAAAAAGAAATCCCTGTTCACTGTCATCGCCAGAAGAAAACGGAGTTGAAAAAGTAAGTCCGTCCATTTGCCATAAATTCCAGCTGATTATTTCTGCTATTCTTTTTTGTTCTTCTTCTGTTGGATCTCGTTTTAAGAAGTGTTTTGTGTATTCATTGAAAGAAATAAGGAGATTTACTCGTGCTAAAAGTAAATTATCACCTTGTAATTCGAAGCCATAGGTATTCTGGTATGCTATTTGTGTCCACAACATGAAATCTGATTTGTCTGAAACGTTTTCGCAAATCACCCGCATCTTACGGTCAAGAAGTCCGATTCTGTCAAAGAGTTTGATGTTTTTCCCGGAAACTGTATCGTAACGACTTACAAGATATGGAGCTTCTCCACAAGTTATTTCAAGACGTGAAAGTTTTACATAATCTTGCCAGGTTTTATGACTTTCTATATCTGTTGAAAATAATATCTTATCTTTTGTTGCAATCCATTTTTTGCTATCTGAATCTTCATCTGTAATGTTGAATACATTTTGCTTTTCAAACCATGCGTCATCAACTAAATTGTTCTGTGCATTACAAATCCAACTTGGAGTGAAAACTTCAGCTTTGTTTCGAGTTCGACTCTGCTGTTCTTCTTTATGTTTTTGGATTCGAGGTTTTATACGGTCAGAGTGAGAACCTGTTATTTGATAAAGATAAATCTGTGATTTTGAATCTATTGGAAAATAATCATTTGTAGCCCAAAGAATGTTTTTGCCTGTAGTTCGGTCAAGAAGAAGGATAGAAAGAATCTCTTCTGAAAAGGGGAAAGTTGAGGATTTATACGTTTGGCTTTTATTCATACTGTATGCAATCCAAATGGATTGTTATAGATTATTATAAATCCAATTGAATTGTAAAATCAAGTATAGAAGTCCATTCGTATTATTCTAAAAACATGTTGGAGTTTTGGAATAATGTTAAAGAGGAATTAGATTATAAGGATCTATCTCAAAAGGAATTAGCGGCTAAAACACAGATTAGTTATAATACTTTGCAATCTTGGATAACTAAAGACAGATTACCAGATGCTTCTGATGCTGTAAAAATTGCAGAAGCTCTTGAAGTTACTGTAGAGAAACTTGTTACGGGAAATGAAGTTTTATCAAAAAAAAATGAAGCGGAAGTCAATGAACTTCTTAGAGATATTAGGCATTTATCGCCTGATGATTTAATTATAGCAAAAACGATTATACATAGGTTAATAACTCCAAGTGTGAGGAGGTAGGAATAAAGACGGTTATATATTCAATTATAAAAAAACTTATTTTTGTTTCTGTGTTTTAGATTTTTATGTATATAGTAGTATACAAATATGTCTTTAGTTATTGACATCTGTCTGATTTACCATAATAATACTAATTATGGAATCAGTAATAAAAATACTACGAGAACAAAACAGATATACTCAAGTTAAGTTGGCAGAAGAATTAAGGATTTCACGGCAAGCACTTATCAAATATGAAAACCTTGAACAGGAACCGCCTCTTTCTGTAATCAAAGCTCTTTCTAAGCTTTTTTCCGTAAACTATGAATGTCTCATAGACAATACACTTCCACAAACCTTTTCATCAGAGGACAAGCAAAAGTTAGAACAGTTTTCTAAAGATTTTGTTAGACTTAATGATTCTGAAAAACGCGCTGTATTAGAAATGGCTCGTATTATGGCTAAAGGAGATGAGTAACTGATGCCTGATGAACTCTTAAGTCATAATGAAAAAGATCTTCGCTCAAAAATCTATACGATTCGTGGTCTACAAGTTATGCTGGATTTTGATCTTGCAGAAATATATGGGTATGAGGTTAAACGCCTTAATGAGCAGGTAAAGAGAAATATAGAAAGGTTTCCTGAAGATTTTATGTTTCAATTAACAAGAGATGAATTGGATATCTTGAAGTCGCAATTTGCGACTTCAAGTTTTGATCCCGTGAAGTCGCAATTTGCGACTTCACCAAAAGATAAAGTTCTTTATGAACAATGGGGTGGTACAAGAAAGCTTCCATACGCCTTTACAGAACAAGGTGTATACATGCTTGCAACAGTTCTTCATGGAACTCTTGCTGAGCAACAAAGCATATTCATCATGAGAGCTTTTAGAAATCTCAAACACTATGTTCAAGAAAATCTGCAATTTGTGACAAGAAACGAACTTCAGCTGCTTACACACTCTGTATTGGCAATATCAGAACAAAATATTTCTTTTAAGGAAAAACAAAAACAAACAGATGAAGAAATCAAAAAGATTTACGAAAGTATAAAACAAATAAACAATAATTTTATAGAGCAGAAGGACCTAAAGAACTTTGTAATCTATAAAGGGCAGAAGTTTGAAGCTGATGTTGCTTATGTTGATATTTATAAACTTGCGACAAAATCAATATATGTCATAGATGATTATGTTGACATAAAAACTCTTAATCTTCTGAAACATAAAAAGATCGGTATACAGATTATTCTCTTTACCCAAAATGGACATGGGAAAAAAGGGTTTCTTACATCATCTGAAGTTCAGGATTTTAATTCACAGTTTGGGAACTTAATTCTAAAGCCAAATCCAGATTGTCACGATAGATTCATTGTTTTAGATTATAATACTCCAGATGAGAAAGTGTATCACTGTGGAGCTTCAAGTAAAGACGCAGGGAAAAAGGTTTGTGCTATCAATAAGTTTGAAAATACATCAATTATTCATCCCATTATCGATAAACTTATAATTCAAAAAGATTTGGTTATATCTTAAAAAAATCCATAATAAAAAATCTTAAAAAAATCTGCCTTGACAACAAAGATTTTTCCTTTTAATATAGTTTGTATACAAACTAATTAGGAGTGAAAAATGAAAGATGTAATTTCAATTATTCAGAAGTCTGAAGCTGCTTATCTTGCAACTGTTGATAAGGAAGGTCGGCCTGAAATCCGTGCTTTGTTGAATCTTTGTAATCCGAAAAAATACAAAAAGCTTGAAGGAAAGACTCTTATTGTTGAAGGCGAAACTTTAACAATGTATTTTACAACCAACACATCTTCCAAGAAGGTTGAGCGAATCAGAAACAATCATAATGCGGCTTTGTATTTCTGCGAGCCTGAACAATTCCGCGGAATCTGTGCAACTGGAACAATCGAAGAAGTAACCGACCAGAGCCTTAAGGAAGACCTCTGGCAGACCGGCTGGCTTATGTATTATCACAAGGGAAAAACAGATCCGGATTATACTGTGTTGAAATTCACTTCAACAAAAATAGAAGGCTGGTACAATCTTAACGTTCATCGCTTTGGGAACACTAACTAATGGTAAAGAAAACAAAAGGTGGAACTCTTCTTTCCCAGACTCATCAGGTTTGTGCAAGAGTCTGGAATAAGATTTTGCGTGATAACAATATGGCAGACCTAGAAGGAGCTCGCGGTCGTGTAATTTTTTCGTTATGGGGTAAAGACGGAGTTCCTATAAAAACTCTCTGTGAAAAAACAAGCCTTGATAAGTCCACACTAACAGGAATTATCGACAGGCTGGAGCGGGACGGCTACATTGAACGCAGGCAGTCAGAAACCGACAAACGTTCCACGCTTATCTGCCTTACAGGCAAGGAAAAAGAATTTGCAAATAATATCCAGAAGGTTTCTGATCAGATGAACAGTGTTTTTTACAAAGGATTTAGCGATGAGGAAATAACTCAGTTCGACTCCCTTCTTCAAAGGATTCTTGATAATTGTAAGGAAGCTGAATCTTAATCAGCATTAACAGACAGGGAATCTTTTTAATTCCATAAACGGTGAGCATTGGTATACGCCAATGTCAGCTATTCTGGCTTCCAGCGGCAGCTTGATTTTTCCTGCAATTTCAACAGCCTTTTCAAACTGTGACTGATTCAACCGTGTGGCAAGGGTAGTGTGGGGAAACCACATCTCCGGCATGTAATATCCGTTTTCGCCTTTTTCAAATTCCGGCAGAACAACTTTGTGAAGCTCTTTATTTATTTCAGATAAAAAAGCATCCTTTTCAGGCTTTAAGAAAAGAACCTTACCGTTGAAGTTTCCCACCTCGGTAAAGCAGACCCGGTCTGACTGCTGTTTAATTGAAAACTCTTCTACAATCTGCATCAGTCGTTCTTCTTTTTCTTTTGTTCCATGAAAAGCACCAATCGTAATATGCGGCGGAACCTTATTCTGTATCATAAAGTCATTCCTTGTCATTTCTGAAATGGCCCGTAATGCATCAAAAATTATATCATTCACGTCCTTAGTAAAATGAAGAGAAACTGCGTATGTAATAAATGATTTTTCATAATCCATCATTAAACCTCATCCCAGCCTTTACAGACATCGCACCAGCCTGTAGCTTCTGATGCCTGCTCAAGCTCTGCTGGAGTGAGCTTTACGGATGTAAACTCATTTCCACCTGCCGGATATATAAAGTCAAATCTTTTCATCGAAACATCAAGCCATACAGGAATGTCTTTTGGAACATTGAAAGGGCATACCCCGCCTGGAGCAAACCCGGTTATAGCTTCCACCTGGTCGCGGGCAATCATGCTTGGTTTTGTGTGAAACTGGGCCTTGAACTTAGAACTGTTCACCCGTCCGTCTCCTGCCATCACAACAATTACAGGTTTTTCATCAACAATAAACGAAAGCGTTTTTGCAATTTCTGCCTCAGAGCATCCAATCTGCTGAGCCGCATGTTCTACAGTATCAATTGTTTCTTTATGTTCATAGATTCTGTCTGCAAATCCTTTTTCTTCAAGGAACTTAAAAACCTTTTCATTTATCATTTTTCTGCCCATCCTTTTTGTTCATTCTACAACAGCTGTAGCTTTGATTTCAACAAGTGCGCCTTGTGATAAATCTAATTTTTGTTGGGTACCTGACAAGCTGTGCATATTTATAGAAATGATCGACAAAATATGATAGTTTGTCGGTATGTTAATCAGACAAGCCGAAGAAAAACTAACTCTGTTAGCATTCACAAACACATCCGCAGAGCTACTTGTAAAAGGAATGTATTTTCCATCAGTCTTTTTGCCAAGTGATAAAATCAAAGATTCAGAAATTGCCAGAGCAGCAATACACAATTCCTCATGCGTCATTTGTTTTGGACAGAAGCCGCAAATCAAAAATAAAATATGCCTGGAATTGATTGCGAAAAATCAAAACGAAATAATCGATACTAATTTTGAAATTGATTCTTTTAAGAAGGCTCTTGAAGAACACAAGCTTCCTTATTCCGAAAGTCGAAATCCCGGAACCTCATATTGCAACCTTGTTTATTGGAATAGTCTGAATTACATAAAAGAGAAAAACCTGGATTGTAAGTTTCTGTTTATTCATATACCATTTTTAGAGAATATAAATAATCTTTCAGAACTACAGGAAAAGTTAAACATTATAATAAAGGAATATTTTTGTCACCTGCAAAATCCCCGCGACTAGTTACAATCTGGTACCCTATAGATTCAACGCGCCTGTTTATGCAGGATTTGCAATAGGCACTTTCTTCTCCGGTACAGACTTTTCCGTCATAAAGTGAATATTTTTCCCGAACCTTTACAGGAGAAAGATTTGGCATAATTACGTTTGCTCCGCTCAATATACCTTTTTCCCTGCCATCGGGCGAAAGCGTTCCAAGTGCGGTAGTTGCAGGAAGAAGAATCGGAGGATAAATCAGGCGGATAATTGAAAGAAGATAACAGGTAAGCTCAACAGAACCTGCAGGGTAATCTTTAAACGGTGTTTCTTTATGAGGAATAAAAGGACCGATCCCACACATTTCGGGTTTAAAAGTTTCAATAAACTTTAAATCCTGTGCAAGGTTAGCCGTTGTCTGAAAAGGAGAGCCCACCATAAAACCGGCTCCCACAGCAAAGCCTGCATCCCGTAAATCCTGAAGACACTGCATTCTCGATGCAAAATTCATTTCTTTCGGGTGCAGCTTTTTGTAATGCTCTTCGGTAGCTGTTTCATGACGCAGAAGATAACGGTCTGCACCGGCTTCAAAAAGTCGGCGGTAACTTTCTTTAGTCCGTTCTCCGATTGAAAGAGTTATAGCACAATCAGGATGACGCGCCTTTATTTTTTGAACAAGGCCGCAAAGAATGTCATCAGTAAAAAACGGATCTTCGCCGCCCTGAAGTACAAAAGTCCTGTACCCCAAAGACCAACCTTCATCCGTACAAGCCAGGATTTCATTTTCGGAAAGCCTGTAGCGGTCACAGTTGGAGTTCCCGGCCCGGATTCCGCAGTAAAAGCAGTTGTTTTTGCAAATGTTAGTAAACTCAATCAGCCCGCGAATAAAAACATCAGTCCCATAGATTTTCTTCCTTACCGCCACCGCATTCTCAGCAAGAATCTTCTGTGCCTCACCATCACGGTTTGCAATGAGCTTTTCATATTCATCTTTAGAAAGAGAATGTTCTTCTGTAAGTTTTTGAATCAATGCTGATGTTTCGTTTTTCATTACTCTAAAATAGCTTTGTGATTGTTGTATGTCAATAACGTGCTTTGTGCGGATTGTGTATCAATGCAGAAAAGGGTGGAATTGATGAAGCCGTAGCTTTTATTGAGCATATTAGTTCATGATTATTCCGCAGTATTCATAGCCTTCATCGGTGACGGCTTTCCTGATGAGTTCTTCATCTACATCTTTTGAAGTCTCGATTGTTACAGTACCGTTTTCATGGGAAGCGCTTGCACTGGTAATTCCGTCGATTGCTTCGAGAGACTTTTTTACGTGCATTTCGCAGTGTTCGCACATCATGCCTTTTACAGAAATTTTCATAGTGTTATTCTCCTTTAGCTTTCCCTTTACGGGAATTTTTACTGATTTATCGTATTTTGTCTCGTATGGTTTTACAAAGTTTAAGCGCAGTGCGTTTGTTACTACGCAAAAGCTTGAAAGTCCCATTGCAGCAGCGCCGAACATCGGGTTTAGACTCCAGCCGAATGCCGCAACGTAACAACCGGCAGCAAGCGGAATTCCGATTGCATTGTAGAAGAATGCCCAGAAAAGATTTTCGTGGATATTGCGTAATGTTGCACGACTGATTCTGATTGCAGCTGCCACATCAAGAAGAGAGTTCTTCATAAGAACAACATCTGCCGCGTCTATTGCAACATCAGTTCCGGCTCCAATTGCAATTCCAAGGTCCGCACAAGTGAGGGCAGGGGCATCATTGATTCCGTCTCCTACCATCATTACTTTTCCGTTTTTCATGAGACTGCGGATAACTTCTTCTTTCCCATCCGGTTTTACGGAAGCAATTACTTCATCAACTCCAGCCTGAGCACCGATTGTGCGGGCTGTTGTTTCGTTGTCGCCTGTGAGCATTACAACGTGAAGCCCCATTTTTTTAAGCTGAACGATTGCCTGTGGGGAATCCTCCTTGATTGTATCTGCCACAGCGAGGATGCCGAGCAGTTTGTTTTCTTTAGCAAAAAGAACTGGTGTTTTTCCCTGGGAAGAAAGGGCGTTGACAGTTTCTTTAAGCGGCGTAATGTCGGTATGCGTAACTTTTGCGATGTATTCTGCATTTCCACCGAAAACTTCTTCTCCGTTTATACGGGCTTTAAGTCCCTTTCCGGCAACAACTTCAAAATCTTCTGTACCTAAAACAGTCGTGCCTTTCTCATTTGCATAAAGTGTGATTGCTTTTGAAATAGGGTGTTCGCTTTTAGCTTCGAGTGAAGAGGCGACTGCAAGAAAGTCGTCCCCGCTCATACCGTCTGCCGGGACAACATCAGTTACCTTCATAACGCCTGTTGTGATTGTTCCGGTTTTATCAAGCGCAACTATCTGAGTGCGTCCAGCCTGTTCAAGTGAAGCCGAAGTTTTAAATAGAATGCCCGACTTTGCACCCATTCCGTTACCGACCATAATTGCGACAGGTGTTGCAAGTCCAAGTGCACAAGGGCAGCTGATTACTAAAACTGAAACGGCACGCGCAATCGCATAACCAAAACTCTGTCCTGCAAGGAGCCATACTACAAGTGTTACAAGGGCAATTCCGATTACGGCTGGAACAAAGACGCCGGAAACCTTGTCTGCAATTTTTGCAATCGGTGCTTTGGTTGCCGCAGCATCGCTTACCATGCGGATTATTTCAGAAAGGGTAGTATCTTCTCCGACTCTTGTTGCACGGCAAACCATATAGCCTGAAGTGTTGATTGTTGCAGAAGAAACCTTGTTGCCGGTTTGTTTTTCAACCGGAAGGCTTTCTCCGGTCAAAGCCGATTCGTTTACTGCACTATGACCTTCAGTTACAATTCCGTCTACAGGAATCTTGTCGCCAGGTCGGACAACGAATAAATCTCCAACCCTAACTTCTTCAACAGGCACGGATACTTCTTTGCCATCAATTAGAAGTACGGCACTCTCCGGTGCAAGATTCATCAGTGCTTTAAGGGCAGTTGTCGTCTTTCCCTTTGACTTTGCCTCAAGCATTTTTCCAACAGTAATTAAAGTGAGTATTGTTGCAGCCGACTCAAAATAGAACTGATTCATGTAGTATATAATCTGGTCTTTATCAGCCTGCATAACTGCACCGCTCATTGCAAAAAGAGCAAACACGCTGTAACCGAACGCAGCCGTAGCTCCAAGAGCAATCAGGGTATCCATATTCGGGGAGCGGTGAATCAATCCCTTAAATCCGCTTATAAAAAACTTCTGGTTTATCACCATGATAAGGGCAGAAATCAAAAGTTCGTAAAGTCCCATTGCAACATGGTTTCCCGCCAGGAAAGGTGGAAGCGGCCAGTTCCACATCATGTGACCCATTGAAACATACATCAGTGGAATCAAAAGAATAACCGATGCAATAAGACGCTTTTTCATTTTTGGAGTTTCGGTGTCTTTTAAGGAGTCTGCAGGATTTTGTTGGGTAACTTTCTTTCCGGAATTTTTCGCACTTGCTCCATATCCCGCTGCCTCAACAGCCCGGATAATCTCTTCTGCGGAAGCATCACCTTCTACACCCATCGAGTTAGTCAACAGACTTACCGCACAGCTTTTTACTCCGGGTACAGCACTTACAGCCTTTTCAACCCGTGTCTGACAGGCTGCACAATTCATTCCAGTTACGTTATATTGTTCCATAAAGTCCCCTTAAAACAAAGCCTTATTTCATCAGCTTCTGGAGGGTTGTTACGAGTTCATCGATAACTTCATCGTTTCCGGAGCGGATATTTTCTGCAACGCAAGTCTTAACATGATTTCCGAGCAATACTTTGTTGAAACTGTTCAGCGCACTTGTGATTGCAGAAACCTGCATAAGAATGTCTGTACAGTAGGCGCCGCTTTCGAGCATGCCTTCAACACCTCGAACCTGACCTTCAATGCGTTTGAGGCGGTTCATCAGGTCTTTTTTTTCGGCATCGTCGCGCTCTTTATGTTTACCTGAACAGTAAGGGCATTCGCCAGTTGTTTTTTCATCTGTATCTTCATGACGGCAATCTTTAGACATATATCCTCCACTACATACCCTGAGGGGGTATCTGATAATTTGGAGTATATACCCCTAGAGGGTATATGTCAATATGTGATTGATTTTTCTTTTATCCCAGGAACGGGTGTCCCACTCATCTTGAGAAACGTCGTCGCCACCACAGATGTTAAAAAAATACAATTCGGTTGACTTTCTAACAACTGTTAGATATAATTCTAACGAGTGTTAGAGGTACTATGAATCAGACAAAACAGGAAATTTTAGATGCCGCATTAAATTTGTTTTCACAAAAAGGGTTTTCCGCAGTTTCAATTCGTGATATTTGTGCAGTTGTACAGATTAAGGAAAGTACAGTTTATTATCACGTAAAAAATAAGGAAGCAATTCTGGATGACCTTTTAGCTGAGTTTCAGGCAAGATCTGAAGCGCTGATAGCTAAAATGTATTCATGTTTCCCGAATCTGGCTGATGGAATTGAAGCCGGAGAAAAACTTTTTGAAAAAATCCTAAATGAATATGTTGATAATTACCTGGCGAATTCATTCTGTAATAAAGTAATCCGGATTCTTTGTATTGATCAGTTAAATAATCCAAAGGTTCAGAAGCTTTATTCTTACTGGCTTTTTGAAAAACCATTGGAAATTCAGAAATTTGTTTTTTCAATTTTCCAGAAAGAAGGACTCATAGTTTGCGAAGATCCTGCATTTGCTGCAGAAAAATTTTATTCACCAATTTTCTTCTGCTTCTCCCGATACCTCCTTTCCGGTGAATTAACTGCAGATAAAATTGACTGTTTTAAAAAATCTGTTTTCCGTCACATGGGAGAATTTTTAAAATGAAAGAATATTGTTTTTTGGGAGTGGTATTTATTATGTTTTTCAGTTTCCTCAGTTGCAGTAGTGTTCCTCAAAAAGAAGTTCCTGTGGACTATCGTTCTTTGATTATAAATGCAGACGATTTATGTCAGGATAGAAGAACAACTGATGCAATTTTGAAATGTTATAATGAAGGCATTGTAACTTCTACAACAGCTTTTGTGAATTTTCCAGATTCCATTGAATTGTTAAAGGAAGTTCATGAACAGTATCCGGATTTTCCAATTGGAATCCATTTAAATATGACTTTCGGAAAACCGGTTTTACCGCCGGAAGAAATACCGACAATGGTAAATAAGAATGGTGATTTCTGGAATGAAGATCAGATCTTAACTCATATAGCTGATATTGATTACGAAGAAGTAAAGAAAGAGATTCGTGCACAGATTGAACTCTTTTTGAGTTCCGGCGTACCCCTGGATCACCTGGATTATCATAATCATATACTTGCGCTTTATACACCTTTTCACCAGATCGTCCGCGAAATCGCAGTTGAAAAAAATCTTCCGATTCGAAATCCTGTTCCTGTAAGTTCTTACAGAAAAATCAAAGTTTCTTCAGGCGGCGGAGATTCTGCAGCAATTTCAAAACTGATTGTTTACGGAATGCTGCATCCATTTAAATCTATTCCTATGATGAAAAAAGTTGGAGTTGATGCTTTTATTGAACAGGAACGAAAAACAAAAGAATATGGAATAAAAACTCCCGACTGGTTCATTGATGTCTTCTATGAAAATGCAGATAGCGAAACTTTCCTTTCAATAATCGACCAGCTTCCAAACGGCGTTTCAGAAATTATGTGTCATCCTGGTTCATCAGAAAATGAAATTAAGATTCTTACAGATCCTGAAATAAAATCTAAAATTGAAGAAAAAGGAATTGTATTAACTGATTTTTCTAAATTTTAAAAACAGTGATTTCAGCTGATACTAATTCTGTTTCGATTGTTTTCATTATGATATCATCCTACGGTCTGAATGTTCTTAATGCTTTGATTGTGCGGTCAATTAAGTCTTCAAGACTCCAGCCGAGCAATTCTGCTCCACGTTCAATAACTTCACGGGAACAGCCTGCGGCGAAATTTGCAGACTTATATTTTTTCTTTACAGATTTAACTTCAAGGTCCTGAACGCTTTTAGAAGGGCGCATAATGACAACTGCGCCGATTAAGCCGGTAAGTTCATCTACAGCATACAAAACTTTTTCCATTTCATGCTCTGGTTTAATATCTACAGTGATGCTCCAGCCATGACTCGCAGTTGCATGAATCAGTTCTTCAGAAAGACCTGCATCTTTCATCAGCTCCTGCTCTTTGATACAGTGCTGTTCAGGCCATTGCTCAAAATCAAGATCATGAAGAAGTCCCACAATACCCCAGAAATCTTCATCTTCGCCATAGCCAAGTTCACGTGCAAAATAGCGCATTACGCCTTCTACAATCTGTCCGTGTTCAAGATGAAAAGCATCTGAATTATATTTTTTGAGAAGCTCCCAAGCCTCGTCTCTTGTAATGTTTGCTGAAAGTGCCATATATGCCTCTAGTTTTTTATTTACCTATTGTTAAGATAGGGATATAATAACAAGCAGGAGCCGTATAGTCAATGAAAAGTATTTTGATAAAAGATACCACAAAAGAAGAACGTGAAAAAATAGTTGCTGAAGGTCTTGGGTGCGGCAGCGACTGTTCAATGTGCTGTGCCTGTGGTGGCCTGGAAATTGACTACCAGCAGTACATCGATGGCAAAAAAGAAATCGCTCAGCTCAACGCAGAATACCGCGCAAACACTATGATTGGGCATTAAAATTTGGTATGTTGGAGGTATATGAATAAAATGAAACCCGTATATGAAGAAGTTCCAGTATTTGAAAATGATAATTACTTATTACGCTTTGTAACAACCGAAGATGCAAATGATTTAGTGAAAGTTTACGGCGACAAAAACGCGCTGCCATTTTTTAACAGCGACAATTGTCATGGCGATAACTTTTATTATTCTACAATTGAGCGAATGAATGAAGCAATTCAATTCTGGCTTTATTCTTACAAAGAAAAATATTTTGTGCGATGGGCCATCGTTGAAAAGAAGAGCAATACCGCTATTGGCACAATTGAATTATTTCATCGTACAGCCGAAGATTATTTCAATCACACAGGAGTTCTCAGACTCGATCTTAGAAGTGACCTCGAAAAAGCTGAGGTTATTCAGAATATCGCAGGGCTAATTGTTCCCCCGGCTTACGATTTATTTGATACAGATAAAATCATAACGAAAGTCCCATTGTATGCCATTGAACGAAAAGAAGGTTTTGAAAAATCAGGCTTTACCAAGTCTGAAGAATTCATGATTGGCACTAACGATAAGTATGCTTATAAAGATTATTGGGAGATTACAAAGTGAGAACCATATTAAAAAACTATTCCAAGGAAGGGCAGAAACTCCCGATGTTTGGAATTGGGCCTTATCTGATTTATGGCATTGCATTTCTAAATGCTCTTGTGATTATTCTGACTCACTATGTGTTTAAGACTGGTATTTTGACCGGTCCATGGGTTTTCGTATTTCGTATCGCTGGAGGAATCATCCTTGCACTTGGTATCTGCATCTGGTATATCGGAGCAATGCGATCGGGGATGGATGAAAATATCACAGAGAATAAACTTAAAACCACCGGTATTTATTCGTGGGTGCGAAACCCAATGTACACAGGCTGCTGGTTTATGATAATCGGTATTACTTTTATGTGGCATAATTATTGGGTGCTTCCTATGATTCTGGTCGACTGGCTCATACTTACAATTGTTTTAATCAACACCGAAGAAAAGTGGCTTCTTAATCTTTATGGCGAAGAGTATGCAGAGTATAAGAAAAGAGTAAACCGATGCATTCCTTGGAGAAGATGGAAATAATATTATGGATATCAACAAGTATTTATCCGGAAATAAAGTTTCAGAAATCAGGGTAGGCCAG
>JAFZRP010000023.1 GCA_017619795.1 Treponema sp. | reverse complement strand
TGGATATGACATTAAGCAGATAGTAAGGCTGATGAAAGCTTAAAGAAAAAAACTCAATAAAAGAAAATCTTAAAAACACATTTCGTAATAAAAAAGGCTGTCCTTCGTTGAAAATTATCAACTTTAAGGACAGCCCCTTTTGTTTTTAACAAAGTTTTTCGATGAACCCCCGACATTCTAAGACCTCGTTCATACACGCTCTATTGGAGCAGCGAATAAGTTTTTTGACTAGAGAAAGAAGTCAAAATCAACGATAATACATATATGACAATACAAAGATTGGATTCGATTAGAAAAATAGGCGAAACTGTTTCAGTAGAATTTAAGCGATGTGGCGGAAATATTGAACATGATGTTTATGAAACTGTTTGCGCATTCTCCAACCGTTTTGGTGGAGATATTTTCTTAGGAATTCTTGATGATGGAACTGTAAATGGGGTTCCAGAAAAAGCCGCACCAGAAATGATAAAGAACTTTATCAGTATACTTGCAAATCCTGCTATGTTTACTCCAACTCTTTGTCTTGATCCGGAAATTATAGAATACGAAGGAAAGATGATTATTCATATCTACGTACCTGTTTCTGGTGAAGTGGTTAGCTACAAAAAAGTGATTTATAACCGTACAATTGATTCTGATGTAAAGGTTACATCTACAACCGATATTGCTCAGATGTATATCAGAAAACAGGAAATATTTACAGAAAGAAAGGTTTATCCGTATGTAAAACTTGACGATTTACGTTTAGATTTATTACCTACAATAAGAACGCTCGCTAAGAATAATTCTGCAGGAAATCATCCATGGGAAAAACTGAGTGATGAAGAACTCCTAAGAAGTGCCAGACTTTTTACAGAGGACAGAGTTACCGGTCAGCAAGGCTTTAATCTTGCCGCTGTTATGCTTCTAGGAAAAGATGAGGTTATAAAAGATGTTGCACCTATGTATCTGACCGATGCTTTAGTAAAGAAAGTTAATACAGACAGATATGATGACCGCATCGTAGTTGAAACTAATCTTATAGAAAGTTATGACCAGCTTTTTGGATTTGCAGAAAAGCATCTTCCCGATAAGTTTTATCTTGAAGATGGTAAAATCAGACTTTCTCTCAGAAACATTATTGTACGAGAAATGATTGTAAATACACTCATGCATCGTGAATACACAAGTGGCTTCCAGGCTAGATTTGTAATTGAAAAAGACAGGATGTTTGTTGAAAACGCAAATCGTGCAAAAAAGGATGGGGTAATTACTCCAGAAAACGTAATACCATATCCAAAGAACCCCATTATTGCCAATTTCTTTAGAAACATCGGTTATTCAGATAAACTTGGTTCTGGTGTTAGAAAGTTATTTATGTATTCTAAAAAGTATTCAGGGGCAGATCCTATTTTTGATGAAAGTGATGTATTCAGAATTACAGTTCCTTTGAATGATGAGTTTTCATGGGATGCAGGGAAACTCAATAATAACGGAAACGGAACCCACCAAGTAACCCACCAAGTAACCCACCAAGTAACCCATCAAGTAACCCATCAAGTAGAAAAGTTGCTTAGTGTTTTATATGGTGAAATGGCAAGAAATGATTTGATGCGAAAAATTAATATAAAAGATAAGGTAACTTTTAGAGATAATTATATTCAACCAGCTCTTGAACAAGGCCTTATCGAAATGACACAACCCGATTCTCCTACTAGCCCAACACAGAAATATAGATTAACTCAAAAAGGCAAGAATTTTAAAGAAGGATTATGAGTGATTAAGAAAAGATTATTTCTTTAAATACATGATATCGTTTCCATCTAAGTAAATAAAATCATTTTGAAGTCTTGTACCGATATAATCTTTCCCATCGATTATCAAATGGTCTATTGTTTTATAATTTTCTTCTACATAATACGTAAGAATACCGTACTCCTCGAATGATGAGTTCCACCATTTACCTTTTCCTTCCATTTTTTTACCATCAAAATAAAAAATATCGTTATAAATTGAGTAACATATTGTATGTAGATTATCTTTTGAAAACTCAAAGCCATATTCTTCTTTTTCATTAATTTCTCCAATTACTTTCCCATCAACAATTATTTTTTGTTTTTCTCTATCACCATATTTATCAATAATGTAAGCTATATGTTTTCCGTCGTTAGAAATCTTAAGATTTAATGCATAATTTTTTATGCCTGAATAAGGTCCATATTGTTTTTGATTAAAAGAAATACATGTGTTCCAATCAGAATCTGCATAAGAAAAAGTAAGTTTGTTATCATCAGATAATTCTATATCATAAACAGAACTATAAGGTCCATATTTTTTTATTCCTTCGAAAATAAATTCTTCATCATTATTTCTTCCAACATAAACAACTTTAGCTCCGTCATTAGAAATTGTAATATCTTTTATATAATCATATGGTCCTGTTTTTTCATTTCCTGTTACTAACCAATATTTGTTATCTTTAGTTCTAATTCTAAAACAAGAAACTTTACCGTTTGCTGATGTATATGGATAGATATAATCTTTTGAAGTTGTAATGTATTCTCCATCTTTATACAAATGATATTCTTCATTTTCTTTAACATTGTAAAATAAATAATTTGTTTCTGGCGTTATATGAAAACTAGAAAAATCATTGCTGGAATAAGGCCCATATACTGTATTAAAATTTTTTATTACATAAGATTTATTATTCTTTTGAGCTTTTAGTATGACAGCATTACCATAAGAAAACACTGTTGGAAATTCTAGTTTGTCAAAACTAGGTGTCCTTTGATTACCTTTCTGATAATAAAAACCATTTTTGTCTCTTAAGAAATCAGAAAAACCAAGTTTTTCTAAGTGTTTCTTGTATTTTTCTTCATTATATAATTTGCCATTGATTAAGTAATAATCATCATAATCATTTTTTTCTACTTCTATATAAAAATCGTTGTTTGAACTAAAATAAAAACAATTTATATCTGAAAAAGGACCATACACTTTGTTTGGTGTTTTAACAAAGATTTCTGGATAATCATTATATATTTTCTCTGAATAGCAGTAATATAACTGATTATTAGGACTATATGCTGCTTCTGTAATATAAGCTTTTTGAGTTACGATTTTACCATTTTCGAATAAATAATCAGTATCATTTTGTGTGTATTTAAAACAGTATTTACTTTCATCTTCAGAAAAAACAATATCTTCTAAATCTTCATAGAGTCCATAGAATAAATCATCGATTATTATTCCAAAAGAATCATTGCCTTGAACTTCTATGTAATAATGTTTATTCGTAGTTATAATGACAGGCTGCTTTGAGAATGGTCCAATTTTTTCCCCATTAATATTACAATAAAAATCTTGTAAAACAGAGATTAGCCCTTCACGTTCTTCAACATAAGTATAAATTAAACTATTATTATATTTGCATAATTCAAGAATTTTTTCGTTATTCGTTGTGCCAATTTTAGTTTGTCCGAAACAATACATTAATATAAACGGTAGTAAAAATAATAATGTTGTCTTTTTCATAAAATGTATTATAACATACAATGAGTAATCTTCATAATTTAAAAACCATATAATTCAGAGATGCTTCCTTATGTTTACAACCAAAACATCCTCTATTGACATTATCCTTCAAAAACAATATATTATAGATACATTTTATATATTTATATATTAAATGGATTCGGGCTACCGAGTCCATTTTTTTTAGAAAAAAATATAGGTAACGAATGGATTTTATTTCTTACAAGAAAATCAAATTTTATGAGGACTGCGCTCCTTTAGTTGAAGGACTTGGCTTTGTCCTGGTCGATTTAAAAATTATTCCGGCAAAAAATGTTACAAAAATATCTGCTGTAATAGCAGCAAAAGATCCCACACAAAATGTAAGCGTAAACGATTGTGCAAAGGTGCATAGGGCACTGCTTACCAGACTTGAAGCACTTCTTGGAACTGAAGAAACTACAATGGAGCTGACTTCTCCTGGAATTGAGCACAATATTAAAAATGCGGCTGAGTTCACTATCTTTACTGGCCGTGACATAAGAGTTTGGGATAAAACTGTAACAGATTGGGTTTGCGGAAAGATAGTAGAAGCCGATGAAAAGGCTGTAACATTGGAAAAAACAGACGGTACTCGTGCAACATTTTTGTATGAGAATATAGCAAAAGCAAAATTTATATATAATCTGGAGGCTTAAAAATGTCAGAAATGGCAGATGCTATCCGCCAGCTGATTCAGGAAAAAGGTTATTCTGAAGATTCAGTAAGGCAGACAATTGAAAGAGCTCTTAAAGCAGCTTACAAACGTACTTTTGGAACAGATGAGAATGCAGTAGTTAAATTTAACGATGACATGTCGGATGTTTCAATTTATTCTAGAAAAGTTGTTGTTGACGGTGTTTATGACCCTGTAAGAGAAATAGAATTAGATGAAGCAAAGGAAGAATACAGTGACGACCTTGAAGAAGGTGATGAAATTGATATTCTCGTTGATCCAAAATCTTTTGATTTGTCGGCTGTATCAACTGGAAAGCAGACTGTACACCAGGGCTTGAACGAAACCTTCAAGACATCCCTGATGAATGAATATAAAGAAAAAATCGGTGAAATCATCATCGGTTATTATCAGAGAGAAAGAAACGGAAACATTTATGTAGATTTAGGAAATGCCGGAAAAATCGAAGGTATTCTTCCTGTAAAATATCAGTCTAAACTAGAATACTACGAGAAAAATGACAGAATTAAAGCTCTTATCGTAGATGTAAGACCAACTTCATCAGGCATTCAGCTTGTTCTTTCAAGAAGCGATCCTAAGCTTGTAAGCTCAATTCTTGAAAAGGAAGTTCCGGAAATTGCAGACGGTACAGTTGAAATTGTAAAAATTGTACGCGATGCAGGCTACAGAACAAAGATTGCTGTTTATTCAAAGCGCGAAGAAGTTGACCCGGTTGGAGCTTGTGTAGGTCTTAAGGGTGTTCGTATTCAGAACGTAATCCGCGAGCTTTTGAATGAAAAGATTGACGTTCTTAACTGGGATTCTGATCCATGTATTTTTATTAAGAATGCTCTTTCTCCAGCTCAGGTAAATCGTGTTTTGATTACTGATGCAGATAAAAAGACTGCTCTTGCAATTGTTGAAGAATCACAGTTCTCTCTCGCAATCGGAAGAATGGGACAGAATGTTCGTCTTGCAAACCGACTTTGCGACTGGAATATAGATGTTAAGACTGTTGAACAGGCTGCAGAAATGGATCTTTCTTCCTTCACTACTGTACAGAATGCACAGGCTCTGTTTAATGATGAAGATGAAGAAGAAATCCTTACTATTTCTGATCTTCCTGGTGTTGATGAAAGAATTGCAGCATTGCTTAAGGAAAATGGAATTGATTCAATTGAAAGCTTCCTTGATGCTTATGATAATGATGCAATTTCAATTGAAGGAGTTTCAAAAGAAGCTCTTGATGCTGTTAATGATTTAATAAATGAAAATGTCGAAATCGTTGAGGAAGAGGCTGACGAAGCTCAGGAGGAGACTGAAGCTCCTGTTGAAGAAGAAGCTGCCGAAGCCGGAGACGAAGAGGATGATGAGTATCACTGTCCTGAATGTGGACACAGAATTACTCTTGATATGACTCGTTGTCCAAATTGCGGCGTTGAATTCGAATTTGAAGAAGGAGAGTAATAGGATACTTTTATGGCGGATGAATTAAATACTAAACCCGGATTTGTAGTTCACAAGAAGCAGCAGAATACAAATTCTGCTCCAGCAGCAGCTCCAAACGAAAAGAAACGTGTTGTTGTTGTAAAGAAAAAGAACCCGCAGTCTCAGAATAATGCAACTGTTCCTCCAAAGACGCCTGCAGAACAGAAAAAGGATGTTCACGTAGTTGTAAAAAAGGCAGAGTCTCAGAGTGCAGAAAAGCAGGAAGTAAAGGATAGCGGTTCAAAGACTGCACAGCCAGCTCAGAGCGTTGCTCAGAAAACAGAACAGGCTGGACAGGCTGCAAAAACGGAGCAGAAAACAAGAACCTTTGAGCTTAATCCTTCAAGGCCAAATGTAAAAGCCGGAAACCTCTCTGATAAGGGAAAACAGAACAATAACCGTAACGGTAACTTTAATTCCCGTGGAAATCAGGGCAATGGCGGACGTTCTTTCAACCGGGATGGAAGCGGCAGCAATTTTACAGGTGCTCAGGCTAGACAGGGCTATCAGAACAGGGAAAAAGATTCAAACGGAGCAAACCGACAGGGTGGCTATAATAGACAGGGTGGAAACTTCCAGAACAGACAGAATGGAGGAGGCTTCCAGAACCGCCAGAACAATGGTGCTAACCCAAGATTCAATAATCAGAACGGAAATGCTCCAGGCGGCTTTAAAGGTCCAAGAACTGGTGCAATGGGTAATGCCGGTCCAGTTCCTCCAATTGACCAGAACAGAGCTCCTGCTAAAAAAGCCTTCAAGGGCAAAAAGCAGATTTATAACCGCAAGGACGAGGAACAGTACGACGACAAGTTCTTCGAGACAAAGAAGAAGGTTGAAACTCCAGTTAATGTAGTACCAAAATCAATAGATATGATGGAGACAATCTCCATTGCTGACCTTGCTAAAAAGATGAACCTTAAGGCTTCTGAAATTATCAGTAAGCTGTTCACAAACTACGGTCAGATGGTAACAATCAACCAGTCTATTGACCACGATACTGCGGTGCTTCTTGCTTCTGAATATGACTGTGAGGTACATCTTGTAAGCCTTTACGACGAAACCGTTATTGAAAGCGAAAAAGATGAAGAAACTGACCTCGAGTTCAGACCACCAATCGTAACAGTAATGGGACACGTTGACCACGGTAAGACAAAAACTCTCGATGCAATCCGTCATTCGCACGTTGCAGAGGGCGAAGCCGGTGGTATTACACAGTCAATTGGTGCTTACTCAGTTACTACACCAAAGGGTAAGATTACCTTCCTTGATACACCGGGACACGAAGCCTTTACTATGATGCGTGCTCGTGGTGCTCAGGTAACAGATATTGTTGTTCTTGTAGTTGCCGCTGATGATGGTGTAATGCCTCAGACACTGGAAGCTATAAGCCATGCAAAGGATGCTAAGGTTCCAATCATCGTTGCTGTAAACAAGGTTGATAAACCGGAAGCTAATCCTGACCGTGTTAAGACACAGCTTTCTGAGCTTGGTCTTGCTCCAGAAGAATGGGGTGGAGACACTCAGTACGTACATATCTCAGCTTTAAGAAAAGAGGGTATTGATGACCTTCTTGAAGCAATCCTCTTGCAGGCAGAAATGCTCGAGCTTAAGGCTAACTATCATTGCCGTGCAGAAGGTAAGATTCTTGAATCACGTGTTGACCAGGGACGAGGTGTTGTTTCATCTGTAATTGTTCAGCGCGGTACTCTTAAACAGGGCGATCCATTTGTTGCAGGAATCTATTCCGGACGTGTTCGTGCTATGTTTGATGACAGAGGAAATCGTATTCAGGAAGCTGGACCTTCAACTCCAATTGAAGTGCTCGGTATGGAAGAAATGCCTAATGCCGGCGATCCATTCCAGGTAACTGAAACAGAACGCGATGCACGTGCAATTTCTACTAAGCGTCAGGAGCTTAAACGCTTTGAGGCAGCTAAAGCAGTTCGTAAAACTACCCTCGATACTCTTTACAAGGATATCGAAAACAGCGAAGTTAAAGAACTCAAGGTTATTATCAAGGCAGATTTGCAGGGTTCTGCAGAAGCTCTCAAGCAGTCACTGGAAAAGCTTTCTACAAGAGAAATCAGACTTTCTGTTATTCACTCAAGTGCGGGTGCAATCAACGAATCGGACGTTACTCTTGCAGCAGCTGATTCAAATGCAATCATCATCGGATTTAATGTTCGTCCTACTCCAAAGGCAAAGAATCTTGCAGATCAGGAGCAGGTTGAAATCCGAAAATACAATATTATCTACAAGTGTGTTGAAGAGATTCAGGCCGCTATGGAAGGAATGCTTCAGCCGGATACAAAAGAAGAAGTTATTGGACAGGTGGAAGTTCGCGATACCTTCAAAGTACCAAAGATTGGCGTTATTGCCGGTTGTGCGGTTATGGAAGGTGTTGTACGAAGAACTTCAAGCGTAAACCTTATCCGCGACGGTATTGTAAAATATACCGGAAAGATTTCTTCCCTCAAGCGCTTCAAGGATGATGCAAAAGAAGTTTCAGTCGGCTTTGAATGCGGTATTGGTCTTGATAACTGGCAGGACATTCAGGTTGGCGATAAGTTTGAGATTTTCGAAATCGTCGAAGTTGCTAAACACCTTGGTAAGAGTATTGCTGAAGAAGAAGCAGAGGCTGCCAAGAGAAATGTTACAGCCAGCGGTTCTGAAGGAGCTCAATAATGGGCCAGTACAGGATGCAGCGACTCAACGATCAGCTTAGGGATGAAATATCCCAGCTGATTCTGAGAGGTGAGATAAAGGATCCTCGTGTTAGTAATTTCTTAAGCGTAAACCGTGTAGAAGTTACTAACGACTTAGCTTATGCAAAAGCCTATGTATCTACCTTCCTTACAGACAATCAGTTGAAAAAGGGTGTAGACGGGCTTAATGCAGCAGCTGGTTTTATTCAGAGAGAAATTGCTAAAAAATTAAGAATCCGTCAGTTTCCAAAGATTCAGTTCATTGTAGATCACGGTATGAAAGAAGGCTTTAATATGGTTCAAAAACTGAATGAACTGGAAAAACAGAGTGCGGCAGAAGCAGAAAATAAAGAAAAAGATTCTGACGATAAAGAGTAACCGGAGCTGAGCAATGGACGGTATTGTTCTATTGGCAAAACAGCCCGGTTATACATCTTTTTCATCCCTTCATAACGTAAAAAAAGCATTAAACACAACTAAGGTTGGTCACACAGGAACCCTTGACAGCTTTGCTCAGGGGCTTCTTGTTGTTTGCACCGGACGACTCACCAGACTTGCAGGCAATATCACCGAGTTTGATAAGGAGTACAAGGCAGTAATTGCTTTTGGAAAAGAAACAGACACTCTGGAGTATACTGGCGAAGTTATAAAGGAATCAGGACTTCCAACTGAACAGGCTTTAATTTCTGCCGTAAAAGCATTTACAGGTCCACAGCAGCAGGTACCGCCTCAATTCAGTGCACTTCATGTAAACGGTAAGCGTGCGAGTGATATTGCAAGAAAGGGCGGGGAAGTAAGCCTGCCATCGCGTCCAATAGAAGTGTACAAGGCAGAAATCAACGAACTTGAAAAAAACAGCGAAGGCTTGGTCCTGAGCTGTATGATTACGTTCCGGGTTTCAAAGGGAACTTATATTCGTTCTCTTGCAAGGGATATTGCAAAGGCGTGTGGAAGCTGCGGACATTTAATCGGGTTATACAGAACAAAGGTTGGAGATTTTCGCATAGAAGAAGCGGCAGGATATTCTTTATTGCCTGCTTTTACAATAGAAGGCTGCAGAAAAGCAGTAGAAGACTGGGAAGCCTCCGTAAAAAATGAAGCAAAAAAAGAACAGGATGTTTTGATTCAAAAAGAAATCCTTACAACAAAGAAAGCGTTCGACGAACCTACAGCTGTCTTGTGCGGTTTTGTTCCAGTGCATCTTAAGGATGATGAAAGCGAAGAATGCTTCAGGAACGGTAAGCCGGTATTGAAAAAGTGGTTTACCGAGCATTTAGATGACGTAACAGATACAGAAAACGCTCTTTTTGCAGTTTTTTCACAGTCAAAAGCCTTTTGCGGACTAATAGAAAAAAAAGATTCGAAACATTTTTCTTACAGGTTTGTTATAGCTTTTAGCCGATAATATAATAGTATTATTGCTGACTGATTTATTTTTTTATGGTAATATATTAAAAATGAAAACAAAGATATTTTCAGCACTTTTGGTAACATTATTATTTTTCTCCTGCTCAAATACATCAACTTCAAAAATAATTACGAGTGATGGAAATAATTTGCGTGAAACAATACAGAATAAAGAAAGTTCAATAAACTGGACAAAGCCTCTGGAAGAAAATCGTCTTTCGGAATCCCTCGAAAAAAACGATAATGTAACTTCATCAGTAAAGCTTACACCTGAAATTATGATGGTTTTAAAAAGTGATTTTCCTCCGGTTTATCCTTACCTTGAAGATTTTGAAAGCCTTGATACAACAGACCTTCTTCCAATCTGGCGTGATATTGTTAGAAAGCTTTTTGAAGTCCTGAATACCGATATTAAAACCTTCCCGGAAAACATGATTGATAAAAAATATATGTTTAATTATGTTTTCTTCGTTCACGATCTACAGGAACAGTGGAAGGAAAACTTTAATGAAGAGTTCAAGACAGAAAAAGCCTTTTCCCGCTACATAATTGGTAAACCTTTTATTTCTGATGATATTGTACAGCTTCCCGTTAAGCTCTTTACAGAAAAGGGAAGCTTAAATATTATGGTAATTGTAAAGAATGACGGAAGATTTCTTGTTAATCAAATAGAAATTAAAAGGTGGGATAAAAACAATGGAAAATGAGAATCTTACTGGAATTGAAAGAGAGCTTGTCCTTCAGTATTTAGTTGATGGCAATATCCCTGTTACCCTTACTCCAATTGAAGATAACGAACAAAAGGATAATGGAATACATCCTGTTACTTCGCAGATTTTCCCTGTTGCCTTAAAGCCTGATCATATAAAGGTTCACACAAACGGCAAGATTTTGCTGGAAAATCCTCCACAGTCTGTAATTGGTTTTGCAGAAAAAACAGTAAAGGTTGAGTTCTATTTTAACAGGGTTGGACTTTTCTTTATCTCTACCGTTAAACAGGAAAAAGACGGGCTTGTTATTTTTATCCCTGAAAGCATTTCCAGAATAAAGGATGTTCAGGATAATACAGATTATGATTTTTCCGCTGTTGTTTATTACGAGTGCAATCATAAAAAAGATATAAATACTAAGTGTATTCCATGGCAGAATCAGGAGCTTTTTACAAGACCGGTGTGGAAATCAATTCCGCTGGAGAATCAGAAAAAGGCAAAGGATTATCTGGAAAAGTTTGTTGAAGCAGCAAAAATTGAAAGGAATGCTGGCAACGGTATTCAGCTTATTCCAATCTGTAACTATCTTACCTTCAAAACAGAAGAAAAAATGGAAGCACTTCAAAACAGAAAAAAGCCGCTTTCAATTTTATATGTAGATCATGAGCGGATTGTTTTTGGAACAGATAATGAAGGCGAACAGTATTCTGAAGGAAATGAATACGGTCTTAAGCTTAGTTTTTCAATAAAGAACAGTCCTGTGCTTTCAAGAGATATTTTTGTCACCTGTATTATCAACAAAATATACCGGGATGAAGAACAGAAAAAGCAGTGCATAGATTGTGTTTATACAACAATTCAGGAAGAAGATTTGCGCTGTCTTTACGAAAAAACAACAAAGCTGCTTTTTATATAGTTGTTGGTTCCTTTTTCTTTTTAGGAGGTTCTGTTGTATTTCCTAAAAGAACTGCAATTCCATGAAGGAAAGAAACATTCTCACAGATAATCTTTATAATTACAGTCATTGGTACAGCAATAATCATTCCGGCAAAGCCCCAGATCCAGCCAAAAATTGAAAGACTTACAAGAATAACAAATGGAGAAAGTCCAAGGTGTTTTCCTTCTGTTCTCGGTTCAATTATATTGCCAAGAACCATATTCACAGAAAGCATAAGCACGAAGATATAAATAACCTTTCCCCAGGATGGATAGAACTGGAGAAGAGCAAACGTTGTTGTAATTAAAGTAGAAATTATAGAACCGAAGGTTGGGATAAAGTTCATGATAAAGGCAATGAAGCCCCAGACAATCGGGAAGTCAAGATGTATGATAGCAGTTCCAATTCCTACAAGAATACCTGTTGCAAGTGAAATAAAGAACTTTATCGAAAGGAAGCGTACCGTTTCCGTTACAATCTGCTGAGAGATTCTGAATATCTTTCCTTTAGCCTTGTCTGCAAACGCTGTATTTATTTTCTTTACGCCGACTCTAAGCTCAATTAAAAGGAATGTAAACAAAAGGAAAATTACAAGCAGTGATTTTGAAAAGCTTACAATTCCGCTTGAAAGGAAGATTGCAATTCTTTGTACAAGCTCACGAACTTTAAGAATATTCCATACGTTTTCGCCAAAGCTTTTTCCTGCATCAAACTCAAGATTGAATGTATCAGCAATCAATCTGTAGATTGACATAAAGCGATTTTCATACTTTGGATATTCAGAGGTGATTGTTGAAAGACTGTTGAAAAGCAGGGTAGAAATTGCCGCAATTGCAGCAAGAAGCAGAATGTCAATCAACAGAACGGTAAGAACCCATGGAATCTTAAATTTTTTGTTGATTTTTTGCACGACCGGTATAAAGGTAAGCGCAAGAAAAATTGCAAGTACAATAGGAATTACTACTGAAGAAAGAACCTTGCATAAAGCTCCTACAACTATTACAGCGAGGAAAAGCAGAATATAAAATATCGGTCGTGTAAAATCTTTTTCTTCCATTATTTTTTAGGTTTAATTACATCAAAGCCACAGTATGGAACAAGCACTTCTGGAATTGTAACAGAACCATCTGGATTCTGATAGTTTTCAAGAATTGCAAGCATTGCGCGGCCTACGGCAATTGCAGTACCGTTGAGGGTGTGAACGTATTTGTTCTTTCCATCATCATCTTTATATTTAATGTTCAGACGGCGGGCCTGGTAGTCGGTACAGTTAGAGGTTGAAGTTACTTCTCCATATTCACCGCCGTTTCTTCCAGGCATCCAGGCTTCAAGGTCCCACTTGCGGTATGCAGGAGCACCAAGGTCACCGGTACAAGTATCTACAACGTGGAATGGAAGTCCAAGACCTGTAAAGATTTCTTCCTCAATCTGGCGAAGCTTTTCGTGAACCTGGTCAGACTGCTCTGGAAGAGCGTAAGCAAACATCTCTACCTTGTCGAACTGGTGAACACGGTACAAGCCCTTAGAGAACTGACCTGCAGCTCCAGCTTCGCGGCGGAAACAATGAGAAAGACCGCCATAGAAGCGAGGAAGGGTAGCCTTATCAAGAATCTCATCCTGATGATATCCACCAAGAGTGATTTCTGCAGTTGCAACAAGACAAGTGCCTTCTTCTTCGATTGAATATACATTAGATTCGTTTCCACGTGGATTAAAGCCGATTCCCTTAAGAACCTCTTCCTTAGCAACATCAGGAGTAATAAACATTTCAAAGCCGTGTTTGCGAAGGATATTGAGTGCATACATAATGAGTGCCTGCTCAAGGAATACAGCTTCATTTTTGAGGTAATAGAACTTAGGTCCAGAAACCTTTGTTCCTCTGTCAAAATCTATGATATCGAGGGATTCACCAAGCTGAACGTGATCCTTTGGTTCAAAATCAAACTTGCGTGGTGTACCAACCTTCTTTACTTCAAGGTTTTCTGTATCGAGTTTACCGATTGGAGCATCAGGATGAACCATATTAGGAATCTGGCGTGCGGCTTCTTCAAGAGCAGCTTCAATATCCTTTAATTCTTTTTCAACCTCTGCAGCTTCTTCCTTAATAGCTTTTCCAGCGGCAATCAGCTCCTGTCTCTTGTCATTGTCGAGTTTCTGTTTCATGCTTGCCGCATTCTCATTTCTTTTCTGCTGAAGTCCCTGCAGCTTTGTAACAAGCTCTGTTCTCTTGTCAAAAAGCTCAACTACTTTATCTGCATCAGCATTCATATTTCTGTTAATGATATTCTGCTTTACAGCTTCAAGATTGTCTTTAATAAACTTATAATCCAACATTTTTATAGGCCCCCTTTATTTGCCTTAATTTGATAAATAATAAAACCTTCTCAGGTATTTTATTCGTTTATTAGCATCATTCCAATGTTCACTGGAAGGATAATTTTTTACAAGCAGCTCGTACGCCTGAATGGCACCCTTTACATCTTTAATTGCAGAATCTGCTTCGAGCAGCTGACCTTGAAGATAAAGTGCTTCGTCCTGTCTGTCAATTGCATACTCAAAGAACTCTGTGAGCAGAGTAAAGGATTTTTCATAATCACCACTTTCAAAAGCGGCTTTTGCATTTTCAAGAATCTCATCTGTATTTATCTGCAGCTGTGACTGATTCTGTTCTGCATATAATTCGTCTTCTTCAATGTTTATAACTTCATCTTCAACGCTGATATCATCAGTCTCTTCTTCTACAGAGATAACAGAATCATCAGGCGTATATTCAAAGGATTGTCTCTGGGTTTCTGATTTTTTCTGTTCCTGCTGCTTTTGAGAACTTGTTTTCTGTGCTGCAGAAGGAGTAGTGGTTGATGATGTTGTGTCAGCTTTCTTTTGTGCAGTTTCCTTAGTTTCCGAAGTATCCTGACTTTCATTTTCTGTGTTATCTGGTTCTGGTTTTACCGGAGTTTTCTCTGTTGCCTTTGCCGGTATTTCCGGCTGCTTTGGTACAATCTCTGAATAGTCAGGAGCTGTTATTGTTGTCTTTGAAGACCCCTTCTGCTCAAGAACAGTGATTTCGATATAGTCGTCAATATATTCACCGGTGAGTGTGTCTACTTTGTAGAAGTGATGAATCTGTGTACCGGCTTCTTTTGCAAGCAGAGTATATTTTGTATCTTTAGAACCAAGCTTTCGGCCCTTGCTTGCCATGTTGTTGTATTCAGAAAGTGAACCCATATAAATCCAGCCGGAGCCAGGATAAACAATTGCAAGGTTTTCGCCTTTTCTGAGGGTAACGCTTCGTGAAGGAATAATTATTACTTCAGGTTCAGGTTCTTCTTCGGTAAGATTTTCTTCTTCATCTTCAGTTTCATCATCTGATTCTTCCGAATCTTCATCTTCATTTTCGAAGTCGTATTCTTCATCATAGTCGCTGAACTCTTCTTCAAATACATCTTCTGAAGCTTCGTCATTATCCTCGGAATCAGAATCTGAGTCTGAATCAGGGAAGATAAGGTCACGAACAAGTGGCTCTTCAAAATCCTCTGGAACTTCAAGATCTGAAAGTGATTCGTTGTCTGAGTCTGAGGTTTCGTCAGAAGTATTCTCGGAATCTGTGTCTGAAGAATTAAGACCTACAGTTACCGAGGTGTCAGTATCGGATTGAGTATCGTTTTCAGAATCTGTTGTGGTATCAGCTGCGGTTTCTGACTGTGTGTCGTCAGCAGAAGCTTCATCTGTGTTTGTGTCGGCGTCTTGAGAAGAAGCTGAATCTTGTTCAGAATCGGTGTCTGTAGAGGTGTCAGTATCTGATGAAATGTCTGACTCTGTTTGAGTTGAATCAGTTTCGGTGTCAGTATCTGTGAGTGTATTAGAAACTGTGTCTGAAGAAGTATTATCTTCGTTATCAACCGGTTTTACTGTATCTGTGTCAGGAGCTTCAACAACCGGCGGCTGTTTTTGAGAATCATTTGTATCTTCTGGTTTACTTGCACAGGATGAAAATAAAAGCACCAGCAGTATTGATGATATTGAAAGGAGTTTTTTTATCATGGCGCAGCTCCTAGTATCTCAGAGATAATGCCGTCATTTGTCTTTCCAAGTGAGTCAATATCATTTGACGAAGGAATTGTAAACCATTTGTCTGCTTCTTCTTCTGTCCATTTATCTTTTGGGTTACGAGAGATACTGTAATCTTCCTGAACCTCAGGTCCCTTTGGAACAAGTGGAGTTTCGGTAAGCTCAAGCTTAGTTTCTACATGTGGAAGCTTAGCCGGCTTTTTTCCTGCAAAAATCAAAAGAAGAATTAATAGAATAAGAATAAAAAGGATAAGACTGCCGATTATAATTGCCTGCTTTTTGTTTTCCCTGCAGTAATCGACAGTTTTTTCATAAAGAGAAATAAATACGTTTTTAATTTTTTCTAAAAACTCCTTAAAACTCATAATCCTTATTCTTTATTTTCTGTATTTGTATCTGCTTCTGCTTCATCCTCGTTCTTGACTCTTCGCGGAGGTCTAGGCGGAATTACAATACCTACTTCTTCAGGAACATTTTCTTCCTTAAACTCATAAACCGTTTTGTCAACATCTGCGCCACGCTTAATGTCCTGATCGAGTCTGAGGGCTATAACTTTACTTACACCAGATTCCTGCATTGTAATACCAAGCATTGTGCTGGCACCCATAACTGTCTTTTTGTTATGTGTGATGACGATGTACTGGCTGACATTTGCAAAGCTTTCAAGCGTTGTAATAAAGCTTGAAACGTTCTTGTCATCAAGTGCTGCATCAATCTCGTCAAGAAGACAGAATGGAGAAGGGCGAACCTGATAAGTTGCAAAAAGAAGTGCAACAGCTGTCATTGTCTTTTCACCACCAGAAAGCAAGGCAATGTTTTCGAGCTTCTTTCCAGGCGGCTGTGCATAAATATCAATTCCTGAAGAAAGGATATTTGCAGGGTCGGCAAGCTTAAGCTCTGCTCGTCCTCCGTTAAAGAGTCGTCTGAACATATTGTGGAAGTTCTTTTTAATCTTGTTGTAGGTTTCAAGGAACATTTCTGCAGATTTAGATTTAATTTCTTCTGCAACGCGCTTAAGATTCTCAAGACTCTTCTGTGTATCTTCGAAGTTTGTTTTCTGGCGTTCGTAGCGTTCCTTTACTTCGTTGAACTCTTCCGGAGCCATAAGGTTTACTGTACCAAGAGTCTGGAATACCTTCTTTGTTTCAGAAAGCTTTTCGCGAAGTTCTGCAGCCGGAGTAGTGATTTTGTACATCCGCTCTTCAAACTCCATAAGGTCTCTGGAATACTGTTCCTGGAAGTTTTCCTTTACATTGCGGATATCTGTTTCTGAAGAGTTGATTGAAAGAGTAAGTCTTTCGTACTGCTCCTGATATTTGTTCTGTTCTTCCTGCTTTTTGGTAAGCATATCACTCTTACCGGAAACGCTCTTGTTGCACTTTGCAATATTATCATCAAGAACTTTAAGCTCGTCCGCAAGCTTTGTTCCGCGTGCTTCAATTTCGGAAAGCTCATCCTGTGTAACAAGAATCTGCTCGTGAATCTCGTCAAAGCGTTTGTTTTCTGTGTAAAGCTCATCCTCAGCTTCGCGCAGGTTGTTCTGTTCTGTAGTAAGAGTTCTGTTCTGTATGTTTATCTGATTTTGTGCTGCAGAAATCTGCTCCTGCATCTGAATCTCGTTCTTTTCAAGCTTATAAAGGGTTTCTCTGTATTCGTTTATTTTATCAGTCAAATCTAAGTTTTCTGAATGCAGGTTTTCGAGCTGACTATTTATATCTTCAACAATAGAAAGATTGTTTGCAATTTTAGTATCAATTGCACGCTTCTTTGTCATAATTCCTTCCGGGGAAAGGAACTCTGTAATGAAGGCTGGAGAAGCATCAAGATATTTTTGCAAGGCTTCTTCAAGGGTGCTCACATATGCTTCTGTGTCTGCAAAGGCAGAGGCTGCTTCCTTTATTGTTTTAAGCAAATCAGCTTCGTTATGATTAGGTCGTTCTGCAAAATCTGAGAAAATATTTTTTCTTCCGGAAACAAAAATCTTTAACTTTCCAAGAGAAGTATCAAGACTTTCCTTTGCCTGCTTCATTGCGGCTTCACTGAATCCAGCTGCCTTAAGCTTTTCGTCCAGCTTGGAAACAATATCTTCGGTAATTTCTGCAAGCTCAGACTGCAGCTCAGCACGCGCTTTTTCCAAATCTAAGGTTTGTGTTTTTAACTGAGCTGCCCGCTTATCATTATCTGTAATTTTTAAGCCGGCAGTTTCAATGTTTTTCTTGAATGCAGAAATGTTGTTCTTTATATCATCAAGCTGCTTTGTCTTGTCGTGAAGTGCAGCCTTCTGCTCGTCAATTTCATCCTGAATATTGTCTATTCGTTCCTGTATTGCATTCTTACGAACCTCAAGACTGCTGATTTTTTCCTTAAGCTCAGAAGCTCGTGTATTAAACTGCTTGATAAGGTCGAGCTTACCGTTTTTTTCTTTACCAATACCAATAAGCTCAGACTGCTTTGAATACAATTCCTCCTGCATGGCTTTTACTTTGTCCATGTTTTCGGAGATTGTATTGTTTATTTCTTCAATTTCTTTTCGGACCTTATCGCGTTTCTTTTCTATGTTCTTTAGATCTTCTTCATGGCGAACCTTGTCCTGAACAAAGTTCTTAAGACGGAGAAGGGTAAGGTCAAGCTCGTAGCCGTAAATCTCGTCCTTGAGCTTTCGCCACTTAATTGTCTTTTCCGACTGAATCTTAAGGGAATCATATTGGCGCTTAATTTCGTTCAGTGCAACTTCAATCTGCTGCATGTTGATTCGTGTACGCTCAAGCTCTCGTTCAGCCTCTGCACATTCAGCCTTACTTCGAGAAATTCCGGCTGCCTCTTCAAAAAGGTAGCGTCTGTCTTCTGGTTTGCTGGAAAGAATCTGGTCAATTTTTCCCTGTTCCATAACAGAGTAGGCCGCTTTTCCAACACCTGTATCCATAAAAAGCCGCCTGATTTCTGTAGGACCGGCTGGACGCTTGTTAATAAAATATTCCTGGTCACCGGAACGATAAAGTCGGCGTGTAATTGCTATTTCAGATTCATCAAGAGGGAGAAGACCCTTGTCGTTTGCGATTGTAAGGGTAACTTCTGCAGTGTTTAAGGCAGGACGATTTTCTGTACCATTGAAAATAACGTCTTCCATCTTTTCTGCACGAAGATTCTTTGAGTTTCGCTCTGCAAGTACCCACTTAATGGAATCTACAACATTACTCTTTCCACAGCCGTTCGGACCGAGCAATGCAGTAATTCCATCTGCAAAATCTATGTGAGTTCTATCAGCAAATGATTTGAAACCATATATGTCAAGACTTTTTAAAAACACAAGAATCCTCGTAAATAAGCGTAAATTTTAAGTACTGTAATTTATTTATTATACAGTTTTCATAGATTTGGGGCAATTACTTTTCCACCGTAGATTTCTTTAGGGTAGATTATAATGCCAAGCTTCTTTTCCAGGGCCGCAAGCTTTCTCATTTCGTATTCATCTCCGATTACTACATTTATGCCTGTTTTTCCGGCTCTGGCTGTCCTTCCGCAGCGGTGAATAAAGAAATCATCATCATCAGGGAAGTCCATCTGGACTACATGTGAAATATTCTGTATATCAAGTCCGCGGGCGGCAAGATCGCTTGTTATGAGGATGTTAGCTTTACCGCTTCTGAACCTGTCTATAGCTGTTTTACGTGCCTGTTTGTCGGCTTTTGCGTGTAAAGCCATGCATTCAACGCCTTTATAGCGCAATTTTGAATAAATGTTTTCTACCTGGTCTGAACGGGAGGTAAAAACAAGAATCTTTGTGTGTTTTTCTGCGGCTATAAGCTTTCTGAGCATTTCAATTTTATCTCTCTGCTCAGCGTAAATTGCCCAGTGAGTAATATTCTTTTTAAGGACATCCTCTTCCGGCATTATAACCTGTTCTGAATCTGAACCGGCAAAAAAGATTTTTACGCTTTTGTTAATTGTTGCAGAGCAGCCTATAAGCTGAGTGCCCTGCGGAAGAAGGAGCCTGAGCTCGTTTGTATCGTTGAAGGATTCCTTTTTTAAAAGACGGTCGCATTCGTCAAAAATACAGGCATATAGGTCATTCAGCTTAAGCTTTTTAAGTCTGACTAATTCAATAAGTCTTGCAGCTGTTCCACATACAATCTGCGGCTTTTCCTTTAAGGTTTCAAGCTGTCTTTTAATAGGAGTGCCGCCAATAAGAAGGGCAGTTTTTCTTGTTGTAATTGTTTTTGCAGCAGCGTTTATCTGAGAAGCAAGTTCAAACGTTGGAGCTACAATGAGTATTCGTAATTTTGTCGATTCATCATCATCCTCAAGACGATTTATAAGAGGAAGCAGATATGCAAACGTTTTTCCAGTACCTGTTTCAGACTGGAATAAAACATTTTTTCCTTCCGCTACAATAGGAATGATTTTTTCCTGAACCTTTGTTGGCTCTGTAATTCCAATTGCGGAAAGTTTTTCTTTTATCTGTGAAGAAACCATAAAATTATTTGAATCAGTCATACCACCCATACTATAGCATACAAAAATAAAATCTGCTAGAATGTTTAAATATGAAAATTGGTATAGATACCCTTGGATGTGAACATTCTCAGTCAGGGCAGGGTGCTTATCTTTTGAATTTTATCTCGAATCTTCCTGCAACAGAAGACCTTACCTTTGAGTTGTTCGGCCTTGAGGTTGACAGATATATTTATACTTCAGAAAAGCCGCTCGATTATAATTCAGTAAACATAAATGATAATATGAAAGCCTTCCGACGCTGGCACAAACGGCCTGCAAAGAAGTTTTACAAAAAGAATAAGTACGATGCAGTTATTTATCCGGCAGTAGAAAAGGTTCTTCCTGTAAAGTTTAAGACAAAAGGTATTGCCGTTGTAAACTGTGTTGTTTCAGGGGTTTATGAAAAGTATTCACGCCGCCAGAGACGTCATTTAAGAAAAGGACTTTCAAGAGTACAGACAATAATTGCGGGTTCTGAATACATAAGACAAGATTTGATTAATAACGGTGTAGACGGAAAGAAGATTTTTGTTATACACAACGGTATAAATCACAAGCTGTTTTTCCCTGAAATCGGGATTGATACAGATTACGTTGATATTAAGCCTTTTGCAATTAAGAGGCCGTATTTTATTTATGGTTCAAAGCTTTCTGATGCAGATAAAAAGCACGAGCAGCTTATAAAAGCTTTTTCTTTATTCAAAAAACGCACGGACTATCCTCACAGACTTGTAATTTGCGGAAGTGAAGGTGAATATTCAGATATTGTTAAGGAAATGGCTTTTAAATCTGAATCGGCAAGCGATATTCTTATTACAGGTTATTTCCCGCACGAAAGCTTCTCTAAGCTTTATGCGGCAGCTACGGCGTGTGTGTTCCCTGCTGTAAAAGAAGGTGTAGGGCTTCCTATTATTGAAGCAATGGCAAGCGGGATTCCTGTTTTAAGTTCTTCTTCTGGTGCGCTTAAAGAAATTGGCGGCGATGTACCATTGTATTTTGATTCAGATAATATTGATGAAATTGCAGATTTGCTTCAGAAAATTGTTGATGATGAAGATTTGTATAAACAGAAGGTTAGTGAAGGGCTTGAATGGTCGAGACACTATAACTGGGAAGATACAGTGTCTCAAACCTTACAGCTTATAAAGCAATAGCCTGATCGTTTTCTTTTATAATTAACTGCTTAATATCAAGATTCTTTGGCTGAAGAACAACATCCTTTGTTACTACAAGTTTTTTATTTCCCTTGATATCCGGAATCTCAAACATAATGTCGTTGAGCATTTTCTCTACGATTGTTCTAAGACCTCGGGCACCAGTTTTCTGGCGGATAGCTTCGCAGGCAATTTCCTCAATAGCTTCTTTGTCAAAGGAAAGTTCTGTGTTATCAATTGCAAAAGAAGACTGGAATTGCTTTGTAATAGCATTCTTTGGTTCTGTAAGAACGCGTACCAGATCATCCTTTGTGAGCTCTTTAAGTGCAACTGTGATTGGCATACGACCAATAAGCTCTGGAATAAGACCGAACTTAACAAGATCATCTGGAGTTGTCTGATTAAGAAGATTCATTCTTTCTTCTTCGTTTAATTCACCAACGTTTGAACCAAAGCCCATTGAGTGAGCCATTGTTCTCTGTTCAATGATTTTATCCAGACCAACAAAAGCTCCACCAAGAACAAACAGGATATTTGTTGTATCAATCTGAAGCATTTCCTGGTTAGGATGCTTTCTTCCGCCCTGTGGTGGTACGCTTGCAACAGTTCCTTCAATAATCTTAAGGAGAGCCTGCTGAACACCTTCACCGCTTACGTCTCGTGTGATTGAAGTGTTTTCGCTTTTTCTGGAAATCTTATCAATTTCATCTATAAAGATAATGCCTCGCTGTGCAGCTTCAATGTTACCGTCAGCGGCATTTATAAGCTTGAGCAAAACGTTTTCAACGTCTTCACCTACATAACCTGCTTCTGTAAGGGTTGTAGCATCTGCAATTGCAAAAGGAACCTTAAGCTTCTGAGCAAGAGTTCTTGCAAGAAGGGTTTTACCGCTTCCTGTTGGTCCTATAAGAAGTACGTTTGATTTTTCAATTGTGATTTTGTCATCATCAATATCTGCAAAGTTTTGTGTAGAAAGACGCTTATAATGATTGTATACAGCAACTGAAAGTACCTTTTTAGCATCATCCTGTCCTACAACATACTGGTCAAGATATTCCTTGAATTCCTTTGGAGTAGGGACATCTGTAAGTGCTATTGGTGCGAGCTCCTCTGATTCTAAATCAAGTTTATCCTTGCAGGCATTAACACAACGGTCGCAGATAAATGCACCTGTCGGGCTTGCAATGAGTCTTCTGTCTTTGTCAGCTGGTTTTCCGCAAAAAAAGCAGTAACAATTGCTAGGATTAAAACGTTTCATAAAAAATTCCTTATCAGTCTATTATAGGTACTATTTTCTTGCCGGCATTACATTGTCAACTATACCGTATTTAATTGCATCATCAGCAGACATAAAGAAATCTCTTTCCATGTCTTTTGCAACTTCTTCAGATTTTTTTCCTGTATGATGTGCAAGATAATCTATAGAAAGCTTCTTTAATCTGATTATTTCTTTAGCGTGGATGGAAATATCGCTTTCCTGTCCCTGAACGCCGCCCCATGGCTGGTGAATCATAACTCTAGAGGATGGAAGGGCATAACGTTTTCCCTTTGTACCGCCAGCCAGAAGAATTGCAGCCATGCTTGCTGCCTGTCCCATACAGATTGTCTGAATGTCACACTTTACATACTGCATTGTATCGTAAATTGCGAGTCCGGCTGTTACAGAACCACCAGGAGAGTTGATATAGATGCTTATATCCTTGTCTGGATTCTCTGATTCAAGGAAAAGAATCTGAGCAACGGCGAGGTCTGCATTATAATCGTTGATTTCGCCATCGATAAAAATAATTCTATCTTTTAAAAGTCTGGAGAATAAATCGTAACCGCGTTCTCCGTTACCAGTGCGTTCCCAAACGCTTGGAATGTTGTTGTTCATCTGTACATTCATGTTAGGTTCCTGCATATTCTTTTCTTGAAACTCCTTATAAAAATTGCTTCTTTAAATATACTAATAAATTGAAAAAAAGCATATATTTTTATAAAAAAAGGCTGTCAAAAAGCAAAAAAATCAGCTTTTTAAGACAGCCCTTGTTATAAACCTATTAAAGCTTAGCGCTGGTTGAACAAGTCTTTGAAGCTTGTCTTGTCTCCCTTGGAAACCTTAACCTGCTTGTAAAGCTCGTCATAAAGTTTGTTTTCTTTTACATCGTCGATAATGTATTCTTTAGCACGTGGCTCTTCGTAGTGTTTCATTACTTCGTCTACAGTCATTCCGCCTTCTTCTGCAATCTTAGCATACTGTGCTTCAATTTCTTCCGGAGTAACAGAAATGTTCTTTTCGCGGATGAGTGTGTCTACGATGATTCTAGACTTAAGCATTTTTTCGCTGTCACCAGTCCATTCCTTGAGCATTGTTTCTTTTGTCTGACCACTTGCAGTAATCATTTTTTCAAGCTGTTCAGGAGTTGTCTGGAACTGCTGTGCCATCATATTCCAGCGGCCATCGAGTTCTGCAGCGAGCATTGAAGCAGGAATGTCAAACGGATTCTTTTCTACGAGCTGCTCGAGAAGGGAATTGTTCTTAATTTCCTTGATTCTGCGGTTCTTTGCAGTTTCCATATTCTTCTTGATGTCTGCTTTCATGTCGTCAAGAGTCTTATATTTTTCATCGCAGTCCTGAGCAAAGTCATCATCAAGAGCTGGAATGTCGCGGAGCTTAACAGCTGTAACTGTTACGCTGATTTTCTTTGTCTTTCCAGCAAGCTCTTCATCAGGATCGTTCTTTGCATATTTCTTAGTAATCTTCTTTGTTTCGTCCTTTTTCATTCCGATGATTTCGTCATCAATCTTATAGATGTTTTCACCAGAACCTACAGTGAATACAAAATCCTGTCGTGAAGTACCTTCGATTTCTTTTCCTTCATCGTCAAGTTCACAGTAGTTGATTGTAACAATATCATCTTTGGCAACAACACCGTCTTTCTTGTCGATTACGATAGCGTTGCGTTCCTGCATACCCTTAAGCTCTTCGTTGATTTCTGCATCACCGATTGTAACCTGTGGTTCTTTTACAGTAATGCCTGTGAAGTTCTTTACTTCAACCTTAGGGAATACATCGTAAGTTACTGTGTAAACAAAATCCTTTGTTTTATCAAACTCTGGGAGAGTGTCGAGTACAGGCTGTGCATATGGAAGAGGGCGGTTTTCTGTTTCATTATCAAATATATCGCCCAAGGATTGATCGATAAGCTCGCTGAGTGTGTCTGCTTTTAAGGAGTCGCCATATTTACGCTCAAGCACTGAAGCAGGTACGTGACCTTTTCTGAAGCCTGGAATCTGTGCATTCTTTACATACTTTGAGACTGTTGAGTTGTAGCAATCCTCAACATCCTTTTTGCCGATTGTTACAGTAAGTTTTACTGCTGACTTTTCCAACTGTGTGAATTCTTTTGTAAGTTTCACTGCCATAACCCCTTAAAAAATAAATAATGAAAAAAAAAGCGGTTCAGACTATATCTGAATCGCTTTTCTAGTTTAGAGCGGGAAACGGGAATTGGACCCGCGACATCCACCTTGGCAAGGTGGCGCTCTACCACTGAGCTATTCCCGCATATTAAATATGCTTTTCAGGTCTTTGCTTTCTAAAAAAGCGGGAAACGGGAATTGGACCCGCGACATCCACCTTGGCAAGGTGGCGCTCTACCACTGAGCTATTCCCGCATAGTTTTGCAAGGCTAAAACCTTGCGAGAGGAGGGACTTGAACCCTCACGCCGAAGCACTAGATCCTAAGTCTAGCGTGTATGCCAATTTCACCACTCTCGCATTTTAGATCTAGTTACCAGGCTCCTTTTAGAATCCTAAAAGGATTG
>JAFZRP010000022.1 GCA_017619795.1 Treponema sp. | reverse complement strand
CTTGACCCGATAATCTTAGATTGCCGCATCTAGTGCGGCAATGACAATTATTTATTCTTTTTGCTTTCTTTTGCTGCAATCTTTGCCGCAATTTTTCTTGCTTTAGCTTCTTTTGCAGCACGCTTTTGAGCCGCACGCTCTGCACGCTTTTTAAACTGAGCAGTAGTCTGTTCTGCAAACTCTTTATCACCGCGGTCAATATAAAGAATACCGTTCAAATGATCATATTCATGCTGAATAATTCTTGCGAGAAGACCGTCTGCCTCAAGCACAAAAGGCTTACCGTTTTCGTTAAAAGCCTGAACAGTTACTTTTTCAGGACGACTGATTGTTTCATAAACCTGAGGTATACTAAGGCAGCCTTCTTCATAATCGCAGACAGTTTCTGAAGTTTTAATGATCTGCGGATTGATAAAGGTGCGCTTTACATCATCATCAGCCATAGCAACAAAGAGTCTTAGGCTTTTACCAACCTGTGGACCGGCAAGCCCAACTCCCTGTGCTTCAATCATTGTTTCAAACATATCATCAACAAGCTGTCTGATTTCGTCATTTATTTCTTCAACAGGCTCAGCGGTCTGTCTTAAAATGTCTTCTCCAAGCTTTGTAATTTCAAGAACCATCTGCTTCCTCTTACTTCTCTATTCTCAGTCTGGCAGCTCTTGCGTGTCCATCAAGACCTTCAATATCACCAAGATAACCTGCAGCTGCGCCACTTGTTAAGATTCCTTTTTTTCCAGGTTCAACACGTAAGGTAGTTACAGTTTTAAGGAACATTCTTACACTCAAACCACCTGTAAATCTAGCAGAACCAGAAGTCGGCAGGGTGTGATTCAAACCGGCAGCATAGTCACCAAAGACTTCTGCAGAATAGTGTCCTATAAACAGAGAACCGTAATTGTGAACTGCATTTACAATCTTCTTTCGTTCAGAGGTACTTTCCATTGCAATTTCAAGATGCTCTGGTGCTTTTTTGTTTGCAATTTCTACAGCCTCTGATAATGAATCTACAACTATAATTTTACCATAAGTGTCTATACTCTGACGTGCAATTGCCTTTGTAGTTAAAGTTTCAAGCTGACGTTCAATTTCTTCGCTTACACTTTTTGCCAGCTCTTCGCTGTCTGTTGCCAGAATCGGCTGAGCAACAACATCGTGCTCTGCCTGTGCAAGTAAATCTGCTGCAACCCATACAGGATTAGCCGACTTATCTGCAATAACAAACACTTCTGTAGGACCGGCAATCATATCGATTCCAACATTTCCGTAAACTGCTTTTTTTGCAGCGGCAACATATTTATTTCCAGGACCAACAACAACATCAACCTTTGGGATAGATTCTGTTCCAAAAGCCATAGCGCCAATTGCCTGACTTCCGCCAACTGCATAAAGATGATTTACACCACAGATATATGCCGCAGCCATAATTCCTTCGTCTGCATAAGGCTTACCGCCGACAAAAGCTTTTCCAACAACACCGCTTCCTGCCTTTTCTGCATTATCCTTATCGTCAGGGTGGATTCTTGGCGGTGTACAAATGATAACGTTTTTAACTCCAGCTGCAACTGCAGGAGTAACTGTCATAATTACTGTAGAAACAAGTGGAAAACGTCCAGCCGGAACATAACAGCCTGCAACGTCTACAGAAATTGTTTTCTGACCTGTAAAAACACCAGGCTCCAGCTCTTCTTCAAAATCTGTAAAGGATTTTCTCTGTCTTTTTGCAAAACGCAAGGCTAAGTCGTGAGAATAAACAAGTGCATCGTAAACATCACGATTCTGAAGCATCATTTTTTCTGCAGCTTTTTTTAATTCCTCCTGAGGAACTTCAAAAACTCCAGGAACAGAAACATCAAACTTATTTCCATAAAGACGTAAGGCAGCATCTCCGCGCTTCTGTACTTCTTCAAGAACAGAATTAACAACATCGTTCGAGTCTCCAAATGCACGCCCTTCAAAAAACTTAGGATCAAGATCTTTATATTTTTCTATTGAAATCATAATAAAAACTCCTGTAATGAATTATAGATGGCAGACTTATTTTTCCTTGTGGCGCCTGTCAAGCTCATCATAAACATCCTGCCAGGTAACCCCTTCCTTATACAGAAGCACATTTACAAAATAAATCAGGTCAGCCGCTTCCCAAATTACTTCATCTTTTGTGTCTGCTTCACATAATTCTTCTGCTTCTTCTTCAACCTTTTCACGTACCCTTTTAGCATCAAGTGTAGCGGTATATGAACCAGGTTTTGGATTAGCAAATCTATCTGCAATTATATTATACAATCTTCCCATAGAAGATTTTTCCTGCGGGTCGCTTCCAAAACATGTCCAGGAACCTGTATGGCAGGATGGACCTGTAGGAATAACAGTTGCAAGAACACTGTCTCTATCACAATCAACTCTAAGCTTAATTACTTCAAGGAAATTGCCGCTTGTTTCGCCTTTAGTCCACAAGGTCTGTCGTTCCCTGCTGAAGAAAGAAAGCTTTCCACATTCAAAGGTCTTTTCAAAAGCCTGAGCATTAGCGTATCCCTGCATAAGGACTTCGCCATTCATGCTTTGAGCAATTACTGGAATCAATGGAGATTTTTCAAAATTAAGGCAGGCAATAAAGGCATCCTTTAAGGAAACCTTATTTGTATATAGAGCCATTCCAAGCTGAACATCGCAATGCAATTTTTCAAGCTCAGCAATTTCTTCGACGCTTGATACACCACCGGCAACTACTACTCTGCAGCTAACAGCCTCTCTAAGCTGTTTTACATATTCCATATTTGTTCCCTGCATGCAGCCTTCTTTTTCTACACAAGTGAAAAGAAGTTCGGAACAATATTTTTCTGCCTGTTTAGCACCCTCTACAAGAGGAATATCAACAGTTTCTGTCCAGCCTTTTACAGCAATCTTTCCGTTTATTGAGTCTACACTGATAATAATTCTATCTTTACCAATAGCGGCTGTAAGCTCGTTCAAAAAAGCTTCATTCAAAACAGAGCCACTTTCTGTCGGATTAGGATTCCAGGCAGCAGAACCGATTATAACCTTTTCTGCTCCAAGGCTGATAAGTTCTCTGGCTCGTTTTACAGTACGAATACCGCCACCTGTACGAACATTTCCCTGATGCAGAAGCTTCTGCAATATCTGTGTATTTGCAGTTTTGCCCTTTGCATCTACATTTCCAAGAGCTGCGTCTAAATCTATAATAGCAACTTCACCATAAAGGTTAAACTGCCTAATTAATGCATCAGCATCATCACGCTGAAGTACAAGTTCCTTGCCATTTTTAAGCTGAACTACGTGTCCGTTTTTCAAATCTATAGAAGAAATTACCATACTTCTATTGTATCATTTTTTAGCTTCTTATACAAATTTTGTAACCATTTATAACAGTTTATTGTTGTATATGCAGATTCGATACACGGATAGCTTTGTATTTTATCGAAGGCAAGTAAAAATAAACAAAAAAAAGGGCTGTTGATTTCCTCCTTTAGCAACAGCCTTTTTTTATTTTAAAGATATTGTTAAAACTTTTTTTTAATTTATTCGAATTTAGTATTTATTCCTTCACTGGTAATTGAAATAGTCAATTTTTGAGGCATTTTTTTCACATCTAATTCATAATAATCTGTTTTTATTAAATTTAATGGACAAAAAACTGACATTACAGTTTTTATATTTTCAAATTTTGATAAATCTTCTAAATAATATTCAATTTCTTTTGTTTCTCCGCCCTGAACCTTTACGCGTTTTGATATTGCAGTCTGGTTATAATAGCTATCAAAATTTTGAAGACCAACAAAGAAGTCTAAAGTACTTTCATTTGTTATTTTTATAATACCATCAGGCTGTTTTTCTTTATGAGGATTTTCATATCCATCATACTCATCAAAGATTATAGATTGTTTATATGGTTTATTAAGTTCATCATTATTTTCAATTATAATTGTTACAGTTAACTGGAATAAAAACTCTGCGTCGTATATTTCCCAATACCATTTATTATTATCAGGACTAACAAAAAGAGCTGGTCTATAAATTGTTTCACCTGAAAACCGTTTCATACTAAAAATAAATTCTGCTTTCTCACCAGAATTAATTAAGACATTTTCTGATTCTGTAATTTGAGTAGAAAGAAGCGCATTTATTCCAACAGCGCGTTCATTTACTGCTGAATAATGTACATAAACTGGTTTGTCAGTATTATTTTTAATGATTATTGTTCCGTCATTTTTTGTTTGCTCCTGTACATTATGAGAACAGGACATATTCAAAATTGATAATAAAAAAAACATACAAACAGTACAGAAACAATAAAAGCTTTTTTTCATATTTTTTCCTTTAATTCAGTTTATTATTTATAAAAAAAACCTGACTTCCACACTGAGTATGAAAGCCAGGTTTATTTAAGTCTTTACGACTTGATATTCTCTAAACTGGAATTACCAAGCAACTGTGAAGTTTACAGGTACGTTGATAGAGAATGCGTTCTCGTTAGCTGTGTTGATGTTCATATCAAGAGCGAGTTCCCATCCCATTGATCCGCAAGATCCTGTGAATCCAGGTTTAATTTCACAAGCAAATTTCTCTGCCATGAAGTTGTTGTCCTTGAAGTAGAAGTATCCACCAACTGATCCGATTGGATAAGTAATCTTAAGTGTTGAACCAAGAGATGTCTTTCCACCAACTTCGTTGTGTCCAAGTCTCCACCAAGAGAGGCTAGCACCGATTGTGTCGTCTGTGTTTACATCACCAGCGATGAATGCGCTGATTCCGATTGTATCGATAGATGTAGAAGCGAACAATTCGTAGCGGATCTTTCCGAACTTCATGCTGTCGCCAGCCTGATACATAACGCCCATAGCGTTTACGAACATATTAACTGAACCGAATGTGTTGTTGTAGCCAAGACCAAAGAACATCTTGTTCTTCTGCTGCATATCGAATTCGAAACCGATTCTTCCGAAGTCAGCACCGTATCCTAATTTCAAGAAGATTTCCTGAAGTGTAGCATCCTGATCTTTCTTCTTTGACATCCAAGCGTCGTCCCAAGCTTTGATTAATACATCAGCTGTGAAACCGTTGCTGCCATAGCTCAACATATAACCATCATATTCAACCTGTGTTTCTGTGTTACACCAGTCGATTGTTTCCTGGTTCAAGTTTGTTGAGAAATGTCCAACTGTGATTTTGAAACCATCAAATGGTGAGAACCAAATAGCAAACTGCTGGTTTGTTGTATCATAGTTGTTGCCTTTTGCATCTTCAGCCTTAAAATCATAACCTTTTGAAGGATCTGCATCATCTTTTGCAGCGATAGAATAGTTTTTCTTCCATCCACTTACAAAGTAAGAGAAAGATGCACCAGCTTTATCTCCACTTGTAGCGAGAGACAATGTTGGGTTCCAGTTCTGAATAGCATGTTCAGCCTGGAGCATGCTGATATTAGCACCATCAAAATTGAACAAAGAACCGTCCAATCTTGCTTTTGCAGAAATGTCTGCAGCGAATACGCTAGTAGCCATAGCTACAGCAGCGATAATTCCAATGATTTTTTTCATTTTAAAAAAATCCTCCTTTTTTATTAAAAGACTTCCACAAATCAACGATTTTTACGTGGATGCCCTTTTTTATTATCTTAACACGGTGCTATTGAGAAGTCAACAAAAAAAATTGTTTTTTTCTTAATACAAACACCTTATATTTAGTTATCGGAAGCAAGATTCCGATTCTTTAATCATTATTGTTACATAGAAAAATAAAGTGGAAATAAACTTTTAAATCTGATACACTCAAAAATATGAAAAAAAACAATGATTTTAAGACAATTTATGCTGATGACGACATTATAGTCCTTAATAAACGTTCCGGTATTTTAATTGCTGCCGACCGCTACAATCCTGATGCTCCTAGACTGGACTTACTTGCACAGGAAGAGTTTGGAAAGCTTTATGCTGTACATAGAATAGATAAAGATACCTCCGGAATCATTGTTTATGCCCGCACTATTGAAGCACAGAGAAATCTTTCCATGCAGTTTGAAAAGAGGCACGTAAAGAAGGTTTATCATGCTCTGGTTTACGGACATCCACTTTGGGAAACATTAACTGTAGATTTACCTCTCCTACCCGACGGAGATCCACGCCATAGAACAATTGTAAGCAAAAGATTTGGAAAGAAATCTGTTACAGATTTCAGGCTGATTGGTACCTGCGGACAGTATTCCTGGATAGAAGCACGTCCGGAAACAGGCCGTACTCATCAGATTCGAGTGCATCTTGCAGAAAAAGGCTTTTCTATTGTATGTGACCCGCTTTATGGAGGGAACCAGAAGCCGGTAAGGCTCAGCGAAATTAAGCGTAAATGGAACGGTGATGCCGAAGAAGAACGTCCTCTTTTGAGCAGACTTGCCCTTCATGCGTATAAAATAACGTTTACACACCCAAAAACAGGTGAAGAAATGACGTTTACAGCAGAATATCCAAGAGATATGGAAGCTGTAAGAAAACAGCTGGCAAAATTATTTGATGTAGATCCGATTGAGCGAGATTCCGAAGCAAGTTCGGAATAACATTTATATGAAAAAAAAGTTTATTCCAATTCTGACTGTTCTTTTCCTTTATATTTTTACAGAAAAGGCTTTTGCAGAAATACATTTTGAATGCACTCCTGTTTATCAGCTGAAAAACGGCTGCCTGAACGAGCTTGTTTTTTATAATGTTGATGATGAATGGTATAAGCTCAGTGAATTAAACTGGAATATTAAGAACATCTCATATTTTGGTGGAAATGTAGCAGCGTTCACAAAAAATATCAGGCTGGAAGCAGGATTTTTCAGTGGATTTCAAAAAGAAAGTGCAAAAATGTACGATTCCGACTGGCAGAATCTTCCGGATGCTCCAGACATGAAAACAACCTTCTCCATAAGTGAAAACACGCTGGACTCAAGCTTTACTTTTTCCACAAAAGCAACCTATTCCTTCAATATAATTGACTGGTTATACACAGGTCTATTTGTAAAATATACATTCGATCAGATTAAGTTTTCTGCACGCAACGGTTACGGCTGGTATGGAAGCAACCGTTATTCCCAGAATGGAGAAAATGTTCCATACGATTCTGAGTTTGCAAAGTTTTTTGGTTCCGGAAGCCTTCAGGGAATTGATTATTTCAGAGTAACAAGAATGCTCAATTTCGGCTTCCTTTATGGTATTAATCTTTTTGACCGCGTTCAGCTTAATCTGGAAGCAGGTTTTTCTCCTTTTGCAGATGTAAAATCGCTCGATCATCACTATTCACCTTCAGGACGAGAAAGCTATTACAGGGACGAAATAAAACTCAACTATGCTATATTTGAGCTTGGTGCAGAGCTAAAAGCCAGAATATTGCAAAACCTCTGTTTCGGCTGTGCATTTTCTTATAACCATATTTCACAGCGTCAGGGCGACACCTGGAGCAAGTCGGAAGAACACGGCTACACCGAAATGATTTTTAAGGATATTGATGAATATTTTGAAGATCCTACTTCGCGCAGCGGTTGTTCCGGCGAATGGTACAATTTACGCTTTTATTTAAGCATTGTTTTATAGTTTTATAATCCTAAAATCACTTTTTAATTGTTTTTTCGTACGCGGACAGAAACAATTCTTCGCTGATACACATCTTCTACAGTGTAAATTACATTATCAAGCACAAAAACGTTTCCAGTAGAAGGCAGATATCCAAACTGTTCGAGCAGCCAGCCGCCGATAGTGTTCATATCTTCGGATTCAAGACGCAAGCCAAGGATTTCGTTGACATCGTCCAGGAGGAGCTCGCCTGGGACAATAAAGGTGTTATAGGAAACAAGCTGTATTTTATCTTCGGCCGGCAGACTGTCGTAGGAGTTTTCATCTGTCATTCGGCCAAAAACAACACGAATTATGTCTTCCATTGTAACAATACCGGACATTTCTCCCTGCTCAGAAAGCACAACAGCAAACTTATGTTCTTCTTCCCTGAACTTCTGCAGCAAATCTATTACAGAAAAAGTACCCGGTACAAAGAAAACCTCACTCATCATCCTGCCGGCAAAGCCTTCTTCATTATCCTCTGCCTGACTTGCATTTGCATAAAGAAGCTTTTTGTAATTCAGCACACCTACAACGTTTTCCGGAGTATTCTTATAAACCGTAAGCGTTGAAAAGCCAGTTCTCAAAAACTCAGCAGAAGTTTCTTCGTATGTAGAATTAAAATCAACAGAGCTTACAAACGAACGGTGCTTCATTATATCGCTGACGTTCAGATCATTAAACTTAATGATTTTATTGAGCATTTTGCTTTCGGATTTTTCTATTGTACCTTCCTTTTCTCCGACATCAATCAGAGTGCGGAGCTCTTCCTCGGTAACAATTGCTTCCTTTGGCTTTATGATTTTTTCAACAATCCAGACTGCACTTTTTGAAAGCCCCTGAAAAAGAGTGATAACTGGGAACAAGGCTATTTCCAAAACTCTAAGCGGAACAGATGAAAAACAGGTAATTTTTTCCGGGGACAGACCTGCTATTGTTTTTGGGATGATTTGACCAAAGGTTGTAATGAAAAATGCTGTAATGATTGTAGGAAGTCCTACTCCGCCACCGCCAAAGGTTTTTACAACAAGAGAAGTTGCAAGGGCTGAAACAAGAGTATTAAGAAAATTAGTACCAACAAGAACTGTAGTAAGGAGTCTGCCCATATTGGCTTTAAGCTTTGCAACTAACTCAGCGTGTTTTTTACGTTCTTCAAGCATGCTGCGGAGCTTAAGCTTGGAAAGAGACAGGTAGGCGGTTTCGGAGGAAGTGAAAAAGCCTACGCAGAGGATGAGGAGAAAAATTATTAACAAAGACAAAACTATATTCATATTTGTAAAATTATCGGGTCAAGTCCGATAATGACTCTCCTTTTGTTATCCTCATGCGTTCTATTCGATGGGATTGGATTTTCTTTACAGTGAAGCACCAGCCTTCATACACAAGAGTGTCCCCATTTTCCGGCATTCTGTTTATCTGTTCTGTAAACCAGCCACCAATTGTTTCGTTTATATTCGATTCCAGCGGAATGTGAAGTGCTTCCTTTAATACACGCAGCAAAACCGAACCATTTATTTCAAAATCTTCCTTATTTTCTACAGAATCAATATCAAAAACCTTTCCGCGTAACGAATCATCACCTGGGAGGGCAAAAATCTCACGAGAAATATCCTTTTCGGTAACAATGCCATCTGTACCGGAGTATTCATCTACAACAATTGCCATAGACTGCCTGTTTTCGAATAAAACTTCCTGAACGGAGGACATTTTTTTAGTGCCCGGTATAAAAAGCGGAGGCCTCATCAATTTGGAAACAGAAAAAGACTGCGGACATTCTTTATATTCAAGCATATCTTTTAAATAAAGCACGCCAACAATATCATCTATGGATTTTTTGTAAACCGGGAAACGTGTAAAATTAAGGCGCTGGGAAAGCTCTATTACGTCGCGGTAAGTTGCATTTACCGGAATTGCTTTGATTTTTGTGCGGGGAACCATAATGTCCTGGGCTTCTAAATCAGAAAACTTAAAAATCTGGCTCATCATTCTGTTTTCGTTTTCTTCTATAACACCGGACTCAGAGCTCATATCAAAAAAGGTTTTAATTTCTTCTTCCGTGTACGATTTTTTCTGTCGCCTTGTATTTATACCGAACAACCGAAGAACAAGCCGTGCAAAAGCAGTAACAATAGTTACAACCGGATGCATTATTATTACAAAAACAGAAATAAAGCCGCTTAATCCGTAAGCTATAGGATCCGGACAGCGGGCAGCAATTGTCTTTGGAGTAATTTCGCCAAAAATAAGCAGAAGGATTGTGGCAACAAGCGCTGCAATTCCAACTCCGCTTTCGCCGAAAAGTCTGAGTGATATTGAGGTGATTATTGCTGAAAGGAAAATGTTTACTAAATCGTTGGAAATAAGAAGCGTATTTATGAGATGCTCTTTATTATCCAGAAGCTTTCCAATTCGAAGTGCCTTTTTATCCTTTTTTCTTCGTAGGATTCTGAGCCGCAGCTTGTTCATTCCAAGCACTGCACTTTCCGAAATTGAGAACAGCATTGAGAGAACAATAAGTGTAACTGCGGCAAATATTAGATACGAGGGTATGTCGTCCATTTTTATTCCGTTTATTCCGACTGAGGATTTTGAGCATCCTGAGCCTGCTTAACGCGTTCTTCTTCCTGCTGCTTATAGTATTCAATTGCACTGTTTATGTATTGAACCTTATCTCCATCAGGACAGGCAGCAAGTGCGGAATTAAGATAACTCAATATAACCTGATAGTCATCTGAACCGGTAGAAGCAAGCAGATAAGCTGCCATATAGTAGCATTCCTGCTTTTCGCTCGGCTCAATAAACTTGTTTTCGCAGGCAGAAATATAAGACTGTACGGCTCCGGCAATATCACCCTTTGAATAAAGCTCTATTGCCTTAGATTCAGCAGCATCTACTATATATTTGCTGCACAAGCCGGTCTCATTATTTTTATCAAGCTCTGGAATTGTTTTTGTAAGCTCAATAAGCAGAGTTCTGTACTGCTCAGGTGTTTCTTTGCAGAGAGCGTCGATTGCGCGGGCTTTTTCTATATTAGTACCTTTTTTTGTAGCTTCTGCCAGCTGATTGTAATGAGCCGCAACATCATCATATTCTGAAAGCAGCGAAGAAAACTCCTCTGTAAAAAGGATTTCGTCATCATAATCAACATCAGAAATTACATAGCCTTCTTTTGTAAGAAGATAAACAGCAGGAGTATACTGACAGTCGAGCAGCATTGCAAACTGATACCCTGCCTGCATAAGTGAAGCATAATGCTCTACCCGTTCAAGCTCTTCTTTTGAGGCATCATCTGCTGGAACAGTTTTTTCGTACGAATACTGTGAAAAATCAAAATGACAGACAGAATAATTCTTTGCGATTGAGTTTGCAAAATCTTCTGACATAAGAACATCGTCTATAAACTGCTGACTTATATAATCATCTCCGCGGGAGGTAATAAGCAGCAGAATATTCTGATTGTTTTTCTTTGCATTGTTTACAGCATCATCTATATCAAGAAAACAACCGCATTCATCCTTTAGTACCTCTGCCTTTTTGCAGGAGGATATTGAAAGGACCATACAGGCAAAGACAGCCAGAACACAGATTGTACAAAAAAACTTTTTCATAAAAACCTCAAAATGACTATTTAAAGTATGCTACGCCGGCTGCAAAAAGATTTTCGCAGGTTGTTTCGCTCTGATTCTTAAGAGGATTTCCTACTACGTTCTTGAACAAATCAAAGCTTGCACCACCGAGCTCAGTTCCAACACCGCGTTCAGAGTGTCCCATCTTTCCAAGAACATGACCGTCTGGTGAAGTAATACCTTCAATTGCAAAAGCTGAACCATTTGGATTATCAGGCTCAGTGATTGCTGGTGTTCCAAACTCGTCTACATACTGTGTAAATACCTGTCCGTTTTCGAACAGCTTTTTAGCGGTAGCTTCGTCACAAACAAAGCGGCCTTCTCCATGAGAAATTGCAATAAGGTGATTTCTCTGGTCTATTACACTTGGATGAAGTGCCCAAGGTGAAGTTGCAGAAACAATTCTTGTGCGAACAATTCGACTGATATGACGACCGATTCTGTTGTAAGTAAGGGTTGGCATATCTGGAGTCATATCGCGGATTTCGCCGTACATTGCAAGACCAGTCTTAACAAGAGCCTGGAAACCGTTACAAATACCGAGCACAAGACCATCGCGTTTCTTAAGCAGGTTCATAACCTCATCGCTGATGTTTCCAGCCTTAAGTACGTTTGCAATAAACTTAGCAGAACCATCAGGTTCATCACCGGCAGAGAAACCGCCTGAAAGTGCAAGAATCTGTGTATCGCGAAGCTCTTTTGCAAGCTCTTCCAAAGATTCATTGAGCATATCTGGAGTTTTATTTCTAAGAACAACAATCTTTGTATTTGCGCCGGCAAGGTTGAAGGCACGAGCCATATCCATTTCGCAGTTTGTTCCCGGGAATACAGGAAGCAGTACCTTTGGATGAGATGTAGGCTGTACAAAAGCAGGAGCCTTGCGGATATCGCTGAGTGATTTATGAACTGAAGTAGCCCATTCAGGAAGCTCCGGCTGAAGCTCTGCACCACTAACTCGTGGGAATACTTCTTTAAGCTTATCTTCCCAAGCATTAACACAATCATCAAGGTTGATTTCGATTTCAGAATTTGTAACACCGGCAAGCTCTGCATCTTTAATTACAATTACAGGGCGGTCGATTGTTGTACCAAGCTGAACAATTGTACCGGCTGCGAAAGGAGCCTTTTCAAAATCATCTGCGCAAGATGAAGGAACTTCTACTATAATATTTCCATAGGTTGGAACAAAGAGAGCTTTAGCGGCGTCTTTACCAGAACCAGACAAGGCAGCGGTATCAACTCTAGCACCTATCATATTTCCCATTGCCATTTTTGTAACAGCTTCTGCAATTCCTCCTGGTCCAACAGGATACATAGAACAGATGCAGCCAGCCTTGTTCAAATCGTAAAGAACATCGCTGTTTTTAAGGAATGTATCGTAATCTGGTTCAAGAAGCTCTGAATAAGGAACCTTTACCATATAGATTCTGTTGCCATAAACCTTAAACGAACCGCTTGTAACATTCTTAACATCATCATGACCAACAGCAAAGCTTACAAGTGTGTGAGGAACGTTGATTTGCTCAAAGGTTCCGGACATTGAATCTTTACCGCCGATTGAAGCACAGCCAGATTCAAGCTGAGCATCTACAGAACCAAGTAAAGCTGCTGCTGGGTAACCCCAGGTCTTTTCGCTTACTGCTCGTCCAAAGAACTCCTGGAAGCTTAAGCGAGAATCGCGGGCTTTTCCACCAATACAGGTAATTTTTGCAAGAGAGCTGAGAACGGCTGTTTTAGCTCCGTGCCATGGTGACCACTGACCAACACGAGGATCAAAACCGTAAGCCATAAGGGAAACTGTACTTGTTTCGCGAGGGCTTACAACCGGTATTTTTGCAGACATACCTGCTTCCGGTGTATTCTGATATTTTCCACCATAAGGGAACAAAACAGTACTTGCACCAATTGAACCGTCAAAGCGTTCTCCAAGACCACGCTGAGAACAGCAAGCAAGGTCATTCATATTTGCAAGCCAGGCATTTTTAACATTACGCTCAACACATTTTTCGCATTTAACAGTCTGTTTAAGTGCGTCTGCTACAGATTCAAGCGGATTAACGAGCGGAGATTTTTCTGGTGCAGCTGGCTGTTCAATAAGAGCAGTTGCTTCGTGATGTGCACCAGCGGCATCAAGGAACTCGCGTCCAATATCAACAATTGTTTTACCGCGCCATTTCATAACAAGGCGGTTTGTATCTGTAACTACTGCAACTTCTACAGCATTGAGATTTTCTTTTTGTGCTTCTTTAATAAAGCGTTCTACATCAGCCTTGCGAACAACAACAGCCATTCGTTCCTGACTTTCGGAAATTGCAAGCTCTGTACCGTTCAAGCCTTCGTATTTTTTTGGAACCTTATCAAGATCAATTTCAAGACCAGGGGCAAGCTCGCCAATTGCAACAGAAACACCACCGGCACCAAAGTCATTACAGCGGCGAATCATAAGGCTTACTTCTTTATTGCGGAAAAGACGCTGAATCTTACGCTCTTCAACAGCATTACCCTTCTGAACTTCTGCGGCAGCGGTTGTAACTGATTTTTCTGTATGAACTTTACTTGAACCGGTTGCACCACCAATTCCATCGCGTCCAGTTCCACCACCAAGCAGAATGATGACATCGCCTGGTTCAGGACGTTCGCGGATAACTGTATCTACAGGAGCGGCGGCAATTACAGCACCAAGCTCCATTCGTTTTGCGGCATAACCCGGATGGTAGATTTCTTCTACCTGGCCGGTTGTAAGACCAATCTGGTTACCATAGCTTGCAAAGCCCTGTGCTGCTTCGCGGCAGAGCTTAATCTGTGGCAGCTTACCCTTCATAGTTGCAGAAAGCGGTACGGTTGGGTCTGCCGCTCCGGTAATACGCATAGACTGGTATACCCAGCTGCGACCAGAAAGAGGGTCTCGTATAGCACCACCAAGACAGGTCGCAGCTCCACCAAACGGCTCAATTTCTGTAGGGTGATTGTGAGTTTCGTTCTTAAACATTAAAAGCCAGCGCTCTGTAGCCTTTGGATCATCTGCTGCAAGAGGCTTACCTTTTTCGTCTGTTGTATAATGTACATCTATATAAACTGAACAGGCATTGTTTTCTTCGGAAACTTCCATATCATCAAGTTTGCCGTGCTTTTTAAGATATTTCATTCCGATTACAGCCATATCCATAAGGCATACAGGCTTGTCTGTTCGGCCCGCATACATTTCTGTACGCAGCTGTGTATAGTTTTCAAGAGATTTTTTGAAAAGCGGTGCATAAGGACCGTCTTCAATCTTTATATCCTTGAGCTCTGTAAGGAAGGTTGTATGGCGGCAGTGATCTGACCAGTAAGTATCGAGAACACGGATTTCTGTTTCTACAGGGTCACGGCCTTCTCCCTTGAAGTAATCCTGCAGGAACTTGATGTCTGCAAAGTCCATTGCAAGTCCCATCTTGTTGCGGTACTCTTCGAGCTTTTTGTCGTTGAAGCCGATAAAGCCCTTTACAACAGGAATGTCATCAGGATTTTCTATTTTCATTGCCAGAGTTTCCGGCATTTTGTCGTCTGTAAGTCTTGAATCTACAGGGTTAATAACGTAGTTCTGGATTTTTTCGATTTCCTTTTTAGAAACCTTACCCTTCAAAAGAAGGATTTTTGCACAGCGTACTACTGGTGGCTCACTGTTTTTCTGAACGTTTTTAAGTCCAGCACGCAAAAGAGAAATACACTGCTCTGCGCTGTCTGCACGCTGATCGTACTGACCAGGGAGATATTCCCAGATGATTTCGGTGTCTTTTTCTTTATTTGGAAGCTTTTCGAAAGTAACAAAATCGCTCTGCGGCTCAGAGAAAATGCGGGTTGCGGCAATTTTTGCAACCTCGTCTGAAACATTTTCAACATCATAGCGATTAAGATAACGAACTCCAGTTACACTGGAAATCCCCAAAAATCCATTAATCTGTGATAAATAACTGCGTGCTTCGTTTTCGAAACCAGCACGTCTTTCTACGTAGAGTCTGTACATAGGGGTAGTATAGTGTATTTTATAAGTTAACTCAATTACAGCAGATTTGGCACTATGGGATTCAGTTTTCCAAACTTAATCTACAGGCTCTTGAACTTCTGCAGGTTTCTTATAAAATGCAAAAACTACAACAAATGCGAGGATAAGAAACAGAATGCCTGTGCCGAGGAAGATTTCGGCTTTGAGGTACGGGTTTTTGAAGGTGATAGTGCGAGGGTTATCGACATCATAGAAGATGGTAACCCAGTCGCATTCATTCATTGCTTCGTTATACTGAGCGGCAGGGAGTCGACCGATTATACTGCGGTCTTCTGAGTAATCAAAGGCTATGTAAACTGCGGGAGGATTTTCTTTTGTGTCTATATTTGTGATATAGGCATTTTTATCTCGGGCATTAATTTTTTTGTATTTGCTTGTAGACATAACGTTTACTGCACCTGCAATAAAACAGATAATACCTAAAGCTACAAAAGTCCATCTGATTCCCTGAAAAAGCTTTGAACATTCCTTCTTACTCATAATTACTCCCTTTGTTAAAGATTGCCGCGTCAAGCACGGCGATGACACTTTTTATAGTGTGGCAAGTGTTTTTTCAATACGTGCCAGAGACTTTTCTTCGCCAAGTACAACAATTGAACCGATGAGCGGAGGTGAAACACGGCTTCCTGTAACTGCCATTCGAACAGGCATCATAAAGTCGCCGAGCTTTATACCGAGTGCTTCTGCTTCTGCTTTTGCAAACTCCTCTGCTCCCTCGTGGTCAAGCTCAAAGCATTTGTGAACAAAGGTCTTTGCATGTTCAAGCACTTCCTTTGTCTTTGCTGCATCGAGCTTTTTAGGAATAATCTGCTCTGCAGGTGGAACAGCTGGTTCTGTAAACATAAAGTGTACCATTTCTGCAGAATCTGTAAGGAACTTAAGTCTTTCCTGGATGAGTGGCATAAGACCCATCAAAGTCTTTTCAACATCATCACTGCTCATATTCATAGACTTGTCTACACAGTAAGGACGACCGTCTTCACCAAGAGCAACACCACTGAACTCAGGACCTACATTTGGTTTTGGCTGAGGATTTTCAGGATTGATTTCAAGTGTAGCATCGCCTGTCCCTGTAATAAATGGAAGAGTCCATTTATAAAGCTCTTCGGTGCTCATCTGGCGGATATAGTTTGCGTTATAGTATTCAAGCTTTTTGTAATCGAATACAGCTGGAGCCTTGTTCAAGTGTTCAAGCTTAAAGTTCTTTGCAAGCTCTTCCAGTGTATAGAACTCTTTTCCTTCCTCGTAGCTGCAACCAAGCATTGCAACATAGTTTACAATTGCCTGTGGCAGATAACCACGTGCGCGGAACTCATTTACAGAGGTTGAACCATGTCGTTTACTAAGTTTTTTACCATCAGAGCCGTTTACCATTGGAAGATGGCAGAACTCAGGATGCTCCCAGCCAAAGGATTTATACATCTGAACGTGAAGTGGTGTTGAAGGAATCCATTCCTGAGCACGCATTACGTGAGAAATCTTCATCATGTGGTCGTCTACAATATTTGCAAGGTGATAGGTTGGGAAACCGTCTGATTTAAGCAGAACAGGGTCCGGAGAAATATCTTCATTCTTCCATACAATATCACCAAGAATGTGGTCATGGAACTTTGTTTCGCCTTCCATTGGAACCTTGAGACGAATTACATAAGGCTTTCCTGCATCGAGATTTGCCTTTACTTCCTCTGGAGTAAGATGACGGCAGTTGCGGTCGTAGCCTGGAGCCATTTTATTTTCTGTCTGAATCTTTCTGATTCGGTCAAGGCGCTCAGCATCGCAGAAGCAGTAATAAGCTTCTCCGTTTTCAATGAGCTTCATTGCATATTCTTTGTAAAGATTAAATCTTTCTGACTGAACATAAGGACCATATTCGCCGCCCTTGTCGCCGCCTTCGTCCCAATCAATTCCCAGCCATTCCATTGTATCGTAAAGATTCTTTACATATTTTTCATCGTAGCGGGTGCGGTCTGTATCTTCCAGACGGAGAATAAACTTTCCACCCTTTGATCTTGCATACAAATAATTAAACAATGCGGTTCTAACACCGCCGATATGCTGCAAACCTGTTGGAGAAGGTGCATATCTTACACGAACTTCATCTGACATATTATTACCTCACAATTGTTTTTATACATTAAACTTAAAGAAAAGAACGTCGCCATCCTGGACAACATATTCCTTTCCTTCCTGTCGATATTTTCCGGCTGCCTTTATAGCTGCTTCATCACCATACTGGCGTAAATCATCTATTGTATAAGCTTCTGCACGGATAAAGCCTTTTTCAAAATCTGTATGAATAACACCGGCTGCTCTTGGAGCCTTATCGCCTGCATGAATTGTCCAGGCACGGCACTCATCCGGTCCACCTGTAAAGAAGGTTCTCAAGCCCATAAGGTGATAGGTTTTTCTGGCAAGTACTGCAAGACCACTTTCTTTAAGTCCAACAGAATCCATAAAATCTTTTTTATCTGCAGGGTCATCAATTTCGGCAAGGTCAGCCTCAAACTTACCGCAGATAACTACAACCTCAGAGCCTTCCTCATCGGCATATTTCTTTACAACCTCAACGTACTTGTTTGTACCTTCTGCAACAGAATCCTCATCTACGTTTGCAACATAAATTGTAGGCTTCATAGTTAAAAGGAACATATCGTAAACAGCAGCCTTTTCATCATCTGTAAGATCTGCCATTCGGGCACATTTTCCGTCCAGCAAAAGAGGTTTAATTTTTGCAACAGCACTTGTCCACGCTGCATACTTTTTCTCTTCTTCTTTACCCAAAGAACGGATTGCACGAGTTACCTTATCCTGGCGGTTTTCGATTGTGTTCAAATCTGCCTGAGCGAGCTCGTAATTTATAGTAAGAATATCGCTTTCAGGATCAATTGGAGCAGCTTCGTTAGCGTTGTCACGTACATGCATAATATCAGGATTGTCAAAGCAGCGTACAACGTGTGCAATAACCGAGCATTCACGGATATTTGCAAGGAACTTGTTTCCAAGACCTTCACCATTGCTTGCGCCTTTTATAAGTCCTGCAATATCAACAAACTTTACGCTTGCAGGTGTTTTCTTTTTAGGATTATGCTTGCTGGCTAGAAACTCAAGTCTTTCGTCCGGTAAATCTACAATTCCAATATTCGGGTCGATTGTACAGAACGGAAAGTTTTCTGCTGCCGCTGGAGCCGCTGTTAAAGCTGAAAATATAGTAGACTTTCCTACATTAGGAAGTCCAACGATTCCACATTCAAGTGCCATAAAATTATCTCCTGATTATGCCTGCTCTACTGCACGTGCCAATTGATCTGCACAGCTTGTGCCACGTGTACCGCAGAGATTGCCTTTTAGCTTTGCTACAATTTCTTCGGCTTTCATTCCATCGCAAAGCTTAGAAACAGCCTTTAAGTTGCCGTTGCAGCCGCCGTCAAAGCTGATGTTGGTAATTGTTCCATCCTCGTTTTTTGTAAAATGAATTGCTCGGGAACAAGTACCGGAAGTTTTATATGTAATGTCCATTAAGATTTCCTTAAAATCAGTTGTCTACAATCTGATAGCGGTCGATTGTGTATTGCGGGTCATCCTTATGATTGTCTTTAATAAAGCAGGAGATTCCGTAGTAAGCATTTTCTTTTGAGTGCCATTCAGCTCTCTTGCTCTTGTCTACTGCGTTAAACTGAAAATCTGTGTATTTGTTGTCTTTTTTTGTGTCGATTACGTATACCATAATGTCACCCTTCCTTGCAAAAAAAATATTTCAATTAAATATAATGATATAGAAAGATTTTTGCAATAATACGTAATAAATACAAAAATCAATTTTTTATTTGGTCTTAAGCAGCTTTACCAAATCTTCAATTTGTAATGGACTTGATTCAAACTCAAAGGGTGCTTTTTTTCTGTAATCGCGGAGATAGCCGATTCCACTACATTTCAGGCTGTAGATTTTTCCGCAGACAGGACAAAAGGCATCTGTCCAAACGCAGCCACTTAAAGGAGAGCCGGCAAACTTCATTGAATAAAGCTTTTTGCAACAGAAGTCAGCGTTGCGACCATCATCCTTTTCTGCATCAAATACAAAAATATTATTTTTATAGTAATAAAGCAGTTCACCAAGAGTTAAAGAACGGGCAGGACCGGTGTACAAAAAGCCACAGCGTAGCCCCGGAATCGTAATATTTGAATACTCTTTAGTTCCTATAATTAAATCCTCGTGCTGACGCAAAAGAGTTAAATTATTTATAAAACACTCTTTTCTGTCTTCGTCAACCGAAGGTTCAATTCCGTATTTTTCTCTTCTTTGCTGATTTGTAATTCCAAGACAAGATCCATTGCTAGTATCAAGGATTGCATCTTTAATTTTTAACATGACAGGCTCCTTTTAGCCAGTATAAAGCCCCGGCAAGTTGGAAATAAATCCGGCTTAATTGATATTAGTTTATAAACACTCTCTTACTAATAATATAATGAAAATAATTAAAATGTCAAAAAAAATTATTTTTTCTTTAACTTGACATTATTGCATTTTATGTCATATTGTAATAATAGATTTTGTATCATAACAAAATCACAAAAATAATAGAGAGGAAAAAAAATGAACATATTCAAAAAAATCTATTGTCGTACTTTTCAAACCTGTTTCAAGCTTGCAATCCCAATCCTGCCCTACCGCGACCCTAAAATCTTAAACTCAATTGAAGAACTTCCGTCCGAGCTTAAGCAGAGAAATATATCTAAGGTTATGCTTGTTACAGATTCTCAGCTCAGAATGCTTACAGAAGGACTTGAAAAGCTGCTTCCGGAAAACGGAATAAAATGTGTTGTTTACGATAAAACAAGACCTAATCCTACAGTTTCAAATGTTGAAGAAGCACTTGCAACGTATCAGGTAAACTTATGCCAGGGGCTTATCGCTTTTGGAGGAGGTTCATCTATGGACTGCGCAAAGGCTGTTGGTGCAAGACTTGCCTGCCCTAAAAAGCCTCTCAAGAAGATGAAAGGTATTCTTCACATCAGAAAACAGATTCCTTTCCTTGCGGCAATTCCTACTACAGCAGGAACCGGAAGCGAGGTTACCGTTACTGCCGTAATCACCGACGAAAAAACTTCCTATAAATATCCTATAAGCGATTTCCCGCTTATTCCGGCTGTAGCTGTACTCGATCCAAAGGTTACCTTTACCTTGCCAAAAACACTTACAGCAACAACTGGAGTTGATGCACTGACACATGCAATAGAAGCATACATCGGACGTTCAACAACAGAAAAAACACGTGATTATTCAAAAAAAGCTGTTCGTCTCATCTTTGAAAACATAGAAAAAGCTTATAAAAACGGTTATGATGAAACTGCCAGAAGAAATATGCTTATTGCTTCTCATCTGGCAGGTGGTGCTTTTTCGCGCTCGTATGTAGGTTATGTTCACGCAGTTGCTCATTCATTGGGCGGTGCATACAACATTCCTCACGGACTTGCAAACTCTGTACTGCTTCCGATTGTACTTAAACGCTATGGCAAAAAGTCTTACAAAAAGCTTAAGGAGCTTGCGGTAGCAGCAGGACTTGCAAGCGAAGAGGATTCTGCAGAGCTTGCGGCAAAAAGCTTTATTACACAAATAGAACAGTTGAATGCACGGCTGGACATTCCATTAACCTTAAAGGGAATCAAAGCCGACGATATCCCGGAGCTTGCTGAACGTGCAGACAGGGAAGGAAATCCTCTTTATCCGGTTCCTGTACTCTGGAATGCAAAAGAGCTTGAACAGTTCTATTATGATGTAAGCGAAAAATAGTTTTACTTAAAACGGAAGGATGATTATGACAGAACAGGAAATTAAGGCGATTATTGAAAAACAGCGGGCTTATTTTGACACAGGAAGTACAATCCCTGTAAAAAACAGAATTGCGGCATTAAAGAAATTACACGCTGCAATTAAAGCAAATGAAAAGGCAATTACAGACGCGCTTACTTCTGATCTTGGAAAAAGTGCATTTGAAGGCTTTATGTGCGAAGCCGGTATTGTTATGAGCGAAATCTCCTACATGATAAAGCATACCCGAAAGTTTGCAGCAGACTCTTCACGAGTAACCTGCCTTACAAACTTTGCGGCAAAAAGCTTTGTAAAACCTTCTCCTTATGGAAATGTTCTAATTATGAGTCCATGGAACTACCCTTTCCTTCTTACAATTGATCCGCTTGTAGATGCAATTGCAGCCGGAAATACAGCAATTGTAAAACCGAGTGCTTATTCTCCAGCTACAAGTGATATAATTGCAAAGCTTTTGGGAGAATGCTTTGCCCCTGAATACGTTGCAGTTGTTACAGGCGGTCGTGCAGAAAATACATGCCTTCTTGAACAGAAGTTTGACTATATCTTCTTTACAGGAAGTCAGGGCGTTGGCAAGGAAGTTCTCCGAAAAGCAGCTGAATATCTTACACCGGCAACACTTGAGCTTGGCGGAAAATCTCCGTGTATTGTAGATTCAACAGCAAAGATTCCGCTTGCAGCAAAACGAATTGTCTGGGGAAAATATCTCAACTGTGGTCAGACTTGTGTTGCTCCTGATTATATTCTTTGTCATGAAGCAGTAAAGGACAAGCTTGTTACCGAGCTTAAAAAGCAGATAAAAATACAGTTTGGTGAAAATCCTCTGGAAAACAAAAACTACGGCAAGATTATAAATGCAAAGCATTTTGAACGAGTTTGCGGACTTATTGATCCTGCAAAGGTTGCGGCCGGTGGAAAGTCGGATGCTGCAACACAGAAGATTGAGCCAACAGTTATGGATAACGTAACTTGGGAAGACAAGGTAATGGGCGAAGAAATCTTTGGGCCAGTTCTTCCAATCCTTACCTACAAAACTGAAGATGAAATCTACGAGACAGTAAGAAATCATCAGAAGCCGCTTGCACTCTATCTTTTTACGCAGGATAAAGCTCTTGAAAAACGAGTTCTCAGCTTATGTTCTTTTGGCGGCGGCTGTGTAAATGATGCTATTGTTCATCTTGCCACAAACAACATGGGCTTTGGCGGCGTTGGCGAAAGCGGAATGGGTGCATATCATGGAAAGGTTGGCTTCGATACCTTCAGCCACAAAAAGAGCATTGTCGACAAGAAGACCTGGATTGACGTAAACATGCGCTATCAGCCATACAACAAGTCAAAAGAATCACTTGTAAGAATGTTCTTAAAATAATTTCTGTTAATAAAAAAATCACCCTGCTGTACACAAAACTTGTAATACAACAGGGTGATTTATGGATTTGAAAAAAGCACTTTTTAGAATACTACTACAACTTCACCATTTGGATATTTTTCTTCTATATATTTCTTAACTTTTTCGCTCTGCAAAGCTTTTACAAGAGCTTTAATTTCTGCCTTGTTTTCGTTACCAGCTTTTACAGCAACGATGTTTACATATGGAGATGAAGAACCTTCTACAAAAAGTCCATCCTTCTTTGCGCTAAGACCAGCAGGAATAGCGTAGTTTCCATTGATTACAGCTGCATCAACATCAGCAAGAACACGTGGAAGTGAAGCTGCTTCAATTTCGCTGAACTTAAGCTTAAGTGGGTTAGAAACAATATCCTGAACGGTTGCGGTAATTCCAGCATCAGCCTTAAGAGTGATAAGACCAGCTTCTGCAAGAAGAAGAAGTGCACGACCTTCGTTTGTTGGGTCATTAGGGATAGCGATTCTAGCCTTCTTCTTAAGGTTCTTAATGCTCTTAATCTTTTTTGAATAGAGAGCAAATGGCTCAACATGGATTCCACCGGCATTTACAAGATGATATCCGCGTTCATCATTGAAAGACTCAAGGTATGGAATGTGCTGGAAGTAGTTTGCATCGATTTCGCCAGATTCAACTGCTTCGTTTGGAGTTACATAATCTGTAAACTCAATTACCTTAAGGTCAATACCATCAGCTTTAAGATCATCCTTAATAAGATTAAGAAGATCAGCATGTGGCTCTGGTGTAGCACCTACTCTAAGAGTCTGTGCAAATAATGCTGCAGTTGTAAGCACTGCGGCTGTAAAAGCAATAATTTTTTTCATAATCATTATCTCCTTTGTTTGTTATGTATTTTTGATGTGTAATTTTCATTACCTTTATTACCTATATGTTTACTAGGTTATTAAAAAATAGTCAATAGGTTTTATGATTTTTTTTGTTGTTTTTTCAAAAATCCTTATATATATTTAATAGTGGCTACAAAATGGTGGCGACAAATCATACGAACGAGGTAAAATTATGGCAGAACTGACAATTACAAATGCGAATTTTCAGAAAGAAGTTATCGAATCGGACAAGCCGGTTCTGGTAGATTTTTGGGCTCCCTGGTGCGGACCATGCAGAATGCTTGGCCCAGTTATTGCGGAGATTGCAGAAGAACACCCAGAGATTAAAGTCTGCAAGGTAAATGTTGATGATGAATCAGACCTGGCCAGCCAGTTTGGAGTAATGAGCATCCCATTCGTAGCAAGCTTCAAAAACGGCGAAATATACAAAACAACTATTGGTGCCCAGCCAAAAGAAGCAATTCTTGAGCTTCTTGATTAATTATTTTTTCACCGCTGGTTATTACCCCTATACCTGCCCTTCCATACTATTACAAACCAGCGGTTGAAAAACATTCCTTTTTCCTATAATATGTATTTACTTTGGGGCTGTAGCTCACCTGGCTAGAGCGTTTGAATGGCATTCAAAAGGTAGTCGGTTCAAGTCCGATCAGCTCCACTTATTCACTTCTTCAAGAAAAAAATAATCCACTAAAACTAAGTTGACTTGAACCGACTACCGGAGTGAGCGCACAAAATTGCGAGCAATGGCGCAGCAATTTTGTGAAAAGCCGCCACGGATGGCGACTTAGCGAACGCAGGCGCCCGGAATGAGCAAACACGATGTTTGCGAATGGAGGGGTTGGTTCAAGTCCGATCAGCTCCACTTTTACTTTTCTAACCAAACCGTAATCCACTAAAACTAAGTTGACTTGAACCGACTACCGGAGTGAGCGCACAAAATTGCGAGCAATGGCGCAGCAATTTTGTGAAAAGCCGCCACGGATG
>JAFZRP010000021.1 GCA_017619795.1 Treponema sp. | reverse complement strand
GTGCTTGGCGGCGCTGAATGGCTGACTGTGGCTCTTACAGTAATTGCCGGAAGAGAGATTCAGAAGTTTAAGTTTCAAAGGAAGGTAACAAGTGAAGAAAGTTTGGGAAGTGATTAAAAAGATTTTTATCTGGCTGGGAGCTGTGTTTGCTGCAATATTTGCAGTTCTCTTTGTAAAAGAAAGACAGGTGGTTTCGACAAGCTCGACCACCACAAAGGAGGATATTGATGAAATCAATGCTAAGGCTGCGGCTAAGCGTGAAGAAGCGATTGCTCGTATTGAGCGTGCTGATGCTCGCCAGCTTGCAGAATCTTATGGCTCAGTCTGCGACGCAATCAGCGACGGAAAAGAAAGATTCCGAAGACGTTGCCAGCGAGCTGACAATTGAGGAAGTTATGGAAATTGCAGAAGAAGAAATTGAACGAACGGCTCAAGAGGCTGTTAAGGCAGCTTTACTGGAAGTTGGTGGTGATCTGGCTTTTGAAAAAGAGAGAGCTGATGAACTTGAAAAACAGAAGCTTCTTTTGGAAGCGGAAAATAAAAGATTAAAGAAAGAAGCACAGAAAAAGAAAGACCAGTTCTTTTATGGTGCTTTGATTGGCGGAACCGGCGGCGTTATTGTTACGTCTCTGGTGTTTGGAATTATCATGGGAGTATGTAAATGATTAGTTCAAAAGGAAAAATGAAAGGTATGGTTACCATTACGGTTCGCGATGCGAATGGTAATATCAAGTATTACAAAAATGGATTCTGGCGAAACCTTCTTAGAATGAAGGAAAAGCCTATGATTACAAAACATCACAATACGATTACTACAATCGGCGACAATCTTATTGCTGATTTGATGATTAGTAATCCAACTCAGAACAAGGTGGATGCAACTAACGGCTATATGATTGTCGGGACCGGCTGGACCGGAAGCACTCCAAAAAACAATACTTCCGTAAATACTGCAACAGGTACTTACAAAAAACTTGATTCAAGTTATCCAAAAATCAAAGGTACTTTTGGAGCTGCAAACGGAAATGTAGTTTTATACAGGGCTTCTTTTGCTGCAGGCGATTTGAACGCTAACGGTATAAACGAAGTTGCTTTAATGAACGGAAATACTGCTCAGGCAAAGTGCCTGGCTTATGCTCAGATTACTCCGAGTGTAAACGTAACATCTGCAGACAGCCTGCAGATTGACTGGCAGATTACTGTGAGCGGTTCATGATATGAGTAACTCGATTGTTGGAAATACTGGAACGCCTCAAGAAATCCTTTCCTGGTATGAAGTTGAAGTTGATGATGATGAGTACGAGGAAATGGAAGGTGAACTTATTGATGAAGAAGATATTTTTGCCTACAGAGGAATTGTTCCAAAAAACTCAAATTCAACAACCGTTACAATATACTTTTATTATTATGCTCCAACTTCTTCCTGGTACTGGGATTATTACTATGGTGACCCTTATAAACCGGTAATACCTGTTGTGTTTGCTGCAGATTCTAACTGGAAGCTTACTCAGTGTCTTAATGCTTCTTTTGCGGAAGTTTCTTTCACCGGACAAACTAATGGCTGGAAAGCACTGAATGTAACTTTAACTCGAAAGCTTGTTCAGGGAGAAAAAATTGTATTTGGAGTTTATTCAGATTTACATGGCTATACAGGAACAGGAGAAGTAGAAGATCCTGATACAACGATGAGTTACTTTTACTGGAGCCGTGCAAGTCGCAGAGATTATGCTTCGGCAATTGCTTATTTAAGTTCACCGGATTATATAAGCCAGCAGAGATGTATTTTTAATGATTTTGAAATCTGTATGTACCTGCAGTATGAGAATGAGCCGGATGGATTTTTATATACAAGGTCTGTGATTGGGAATGTGGGAGCGATGGGAGTTTTGACCGGGCGAAGTCTTGGTGTAAAAAGAAATATGATAAATACTGCAGCTTTATCTGATTCATCTTTAAGAAGACTTGGAAAAGTAATTTTGAAAACCGAAACTGCCGGCTTGAGTGATTCGGTGCAAAAACTTCTTATGATTCTTCGAAGCTGCTTAAGTAGTTCGTGGGCATCTGATTCTTTAGAGCTTAAAGCAAATTATAAAAGAACGATTGATATCTATATTGAGAATGAAGAGCATGTTAGTAGACTTGGAGAAAGTTTTAGAAGCTTTGAAGATGAGGTTTCTATAGATGAGCTTCCTTTTGTTTCAAGGCTTTTCTTTCGGGCAGTTGAAAGTGTTATGAACTTTTGGGATTGGCTCAGAGGAAAAATCAGAGAAGCAAATAATGTGGTGACTTTATTCTGTCCGATTGCGACAGAGATAGAACTGGAGTGCAGAATATGAAAAGGATTTATAAAAACAAATCAAAGCTGCGTCTGATGATTGATACTAAATGTGATTTATCGGGATACGAGACAGTTTTGATTATGGCAAAAAAGCCGGATGACACTGAGGTTAGTTTTCCTGCAGTTGTAAAAGATGTTGAGAATGGAATCATCTTTTATGATGTTCAGACAGAGGATGATTTAGATATGGCTGGCTGGTGGACCTTCTGGCCTTCGATAACTTTTGATGATGACAGGACTGCCTGCGGTCGTGCTGTGAAAGTGTTTGTTTATGATGAAGGTAGATGATTATATTCCCGTTGAATTGTGCCACGAGGCTAAAGACTTTATTAAAGAGATTTCGGGTGATGTGTTGATTTTTAATCAATTCCGAAAGCTTGAAAAAAACATCAGTGCAGAAGCCTTGAAGTTTGCGGCCTGGTGGGATTTTGCAAAATATCTTGATAACAGACATTCGCTTGTTTTGTTATATGAAAACATAATGACGATTTATGAAACTGTCGGGAAATACGAAGTTATGAATGGATTTGATCAGCTTCAGTTCAAACTGATTTTATTTTACAGACTACTTAAGAAACACGGGATGATTGATGAATAACAAAGAAATATCTGAAAAAGAACAGCTCGCAATAGAAGAACTTAGCCGAGACCTGAGAGCCAATAAGTTTGTTACCGGCGAAATGCAATTCACCGATGTTACAAACTGCGACTATTTTCTAAAAGCTTATGGAGATATTATCCGCTATTGTATTACCTGGAATAAGTTTCTTTTCTGGAACGGAACTAACTGGGATATTGATACTCGCGGCCGTGTTGCTGAGCGCTGTAAAAAGTTTGTTCATAAGATGTATCGTGGTATGCGATATATCACTGACCGCCAGCTGGAAGCTGCCTTTGAAAAGCATCTGATTAAAAGTGAAAGCTTTCGCCGTATTCAGGCCTTGGAAGGGCTTTTGAAAATCAGTGAAGAAATCAAGGTTGAGGATTTTGAGCTGGACCGGGATAACTATCTTTTTAATGTTGAAGGCTGGACTCTTAATCTTAAGAATGGCAGGTCTAAGGTTCCTAACGCTAAAGATTTGATAACTAAGAAAAGTCGCTTCATCTATGAAAAGGATGCTGACTGTCCTGTGTGGAAAATGTTTTTAATGCAGATTTTCAATAAGGATTTGCAGCTTATTCACTTTATTCAGAAAGCTATGGGCTATGCTCTAAGCGGTGATGTAAGCGAACAGTGTCTTTTTATTTTGTGGGGAACCGGTGCCAACGGTAAATCAACTTTTTTAAATGTTATGCTTGAACTCTTTGGAGACTATGCTTTGAGTACAGGTATTGAAACCTTTATGAAAAAGAACTCTGAACAGAGTAACGATATTGCACGTCTTAAAGGAATGCGGCTTGTCACCACAAGTGAAATTGAACAGGGCCGACAGATTAGCGAAAGCCTTATTAAAATGGTAACCGGTGAAGATGCTCTTACTGCAAGATTCTTATATGGAGAGTATTTTTCTTTTAAGCCGACATTTAAGATTTTTATGGCAACAAACCATAAGCCGAAAATCCGTGGAGCTGATAATGGTATCTGGCGCCGTATCAAAATGATTCCTTTTACTGTGACTATTCCTCCTGAGCAGAGAGATAAGAACCTGACTGAAAAATTGATTGCAGAAAACTCAGGAATCTTAAACTGGCTTTTAAAAGGCTATGCAATGTGGAAGAAGGAAGGACTTGAAGAGCCTCCGGCCGTTAGAGAAGCAAACGAAGAATACAGAATGGATATGGATAGCGTTGGAACTTTCGTTACTGACTGTCTGGAACTGGATGCATCTTTACAGTGGCGGCTTCCTACAAATATGCTTTATCAGACTTATATCAAATGGTGCAATAAAAATAATGAGCGTGTGATGAGCCAGAAGTGGCTTGGTATGAGAATGAGTGAGAAAGGATTTAAGCGTGTCATTACAAATGGACAGCGACTTTGGTGCGGACTGGCGGTGAAAATGCAATGGAAATAACTTATTGCGAAAGGTTCTCCCCGAAGCAGAGGGTGTGAGAGTTGGACATCGGAGAGAGTTTGGATGCTGATTACAAGTGAAATAAACATTAATATTTAATTAAAATTTGCTGCATCAATTAAAGACTCATAAAAATGTAATATTTTATTTCTATCAAGATAATCTCTAAAATATTCAACAAAAAAATTATATGAATCATGTAATATTGAATAATGTTTTGCTGAAATTGAGATTAATTTTAATAAATTATAGTATATTTCACCAACAGGAGTTTTTTCGTAAGCTTTCCATAGATTTATTGCTGGATCCATTAATTTATTAAAGCTATTTAACATTTCATGATCTATTGGGTTTTCTTCAATAAAAACTTCGATAGGCCAAAGAATTTCAGAAATATTATTATGACCTATTATAAACTTATTTCTGTTTTCAGTATTTAATAAATTTATGAAGGTACTATCAGTAAATAAACGGGGACCTCTGCCAAGTTTTTCCATAGCAACTGAACTTACTATACCTTTTCCTGCTAAATTTCTCTGATTAAAAAACTGTTTGTCATGTAAACCTTGTTGACTAAAAGTTTCTACATCACCAAAAGAAACTCCACCTTTAAAAATTGTTGGATACCAATTCTTTTCAATTTCTTTAACTTCAACATTTTGCTTTTCAATGTTGTAGCCAACATTTTTAATTTTTACCTCTGTAGGTTTACTTTTATTTACTGGATGTGTATATGCATGTGCTGTAAAGAGAAAACAATTAATTAAGAAATGGGATATATCTTTAATAAAGGTATTTGCTTCTTCTTTTGAACTTACAATAAAAATTGAATCACTAAAGGGAAGAAAATCTGAAAATGAATTAAATTCATCATCTCCAACACTAAATCCCATTTGAAGAATGTTTTGATAATTTTCAACTAACAACATAGCATCTTCAAAATTAGTATTCATATAATTTGAAAAGCCAAGCAAATCTAAATAAACACATATTTTGTCCATTTTTTAACTCCTTTTAAATATATAATATATTATCATTTGTAGAACTTTTAAAACAAGATAATAAATACTTAGTCGAATACGTAAATTGACTTAGGAAAATATAGATGTTATTCTTAACTATATGAGCAGTTATTAACTTTCCCTGGGTTTTGTCCAGTCAGATTGTATTTCTGCTCATTTTTTTTATATATAAGATGTCATTATTTGACACTTATTTCATGCTATAATATAAGCCAGGAGAATTAATATGAGAATCCGGTATGAATTTAAGAAGAAAGTTTTTGCTTTTGCTAACGAAGAAGAGAATGGATATGATTCTATAAAATGTCTTGGTTTGTACAACAAATATGAAGTTTATATGCCATATTGTAAATGGTGGAAAAAGAATCCTCCTGTAATTGGGCTTCCTCAGTTAATTCTTATTAATGAAAAAGAAACAAGATGGACCAATGGAACTGAGTGCTTCAAGGTAATGGATGAATGTAAAAAGATACCAACCAGAATTTTTGAATATAGATGTGCTGCATTCTTTGGTATTTCTTTTGATGTAATTTTATTTGCTGATGGAACTCTTATTAAATATGATTATGGAAGTGCAGAAACCAGATATGTCGAAAAGTATGTAATTGAACCTGCAGAAATACTTTTATGTAATAAAGAACTTTCAAAAAAAGTAAATCAAATTATAAAAGACAATTATTCAAAAATCAAAGATATACCTAAGAGTATTTATGATCCTTTTATTCTCGATGGTGCAGAAGAAAAGATTTGTTTTGGCAAGAAAACTTTTCTTGGATGGAATATACTTCTCGGAAAATATACTAAAAAACAAATAGAAAATGATGAGTATTGTGAAGCCTGGAGAGACTTATTAAATAACCTTATAGTTGTTCAGGATGTTTTTAAAAAAGTCAGGCAGATTATCAATTCTTATTGGAAAGGGTGTATATAATCATTTTTCATTTTGTATATTATGAGTAACTGTTTTCAATTTCGACTAATAAAGAATTTGTTAAATATAACATGAAAGAATGTAAAAGCATTCTATCTTTATTTGGCATTTTTACTGCTTCAAAAATTAAATCAAATTCATTTCTAAGTATTTCTATACTTGCATATAAAAATCTTTTTACATAAATAAAATCTGGTTTGAAAAGAACTGAATATGATGTTGAATGAGTAAATTTACAGGACTCTTTATATAAAAGAGTAAAAGCTTTATTCAGATTACTTTCATTAAATATTGTTTCCAAATTTCTTTCTTTTCGTTTTTCTATAACTTTATATGTCCATCCATAATCGTCATCAAAATGTTCATCATATTTATCTTTCAATTTTTGAATCTTCTGAGAATGTTTATCGGAAATGTCTTCACCCTTAAGTTTGGCTAATTCTTTTTCAAGAGAAAGTGAACAGATAAAAAAATGATCATTAAAAGGTTCAATCGTTTCTGGATATTTTTTTAAGAAAGAAAGAATAATATAGTTTTCATACAAAGTTCTAAATTCAGTCATAACACTCTGATAACAACCAGAAATTAAAAGAGTATTAATACTGGTAAGAATCATAAAAGAATTGCTTACTAAATAACTCAAACAAGTTTTAAAATCAGAATTCTTTTTTTCCCGAACATGTTTATTATATATATGCTTAAACAAAAGTTTGCATTGTTCAATATAAAAACTGTAATGTTGCAAAATTGGATTATTTTCCAGATTTTTAAATTCTATTGAATTTTTGTTAAGGAACATTCCTGTAGCGCATTCTTTTATTGGTAATTGATGAGTGTTTATAAAAGTTGCTACATAATTATTTATTATTTTTTCTTGATCATCATTAAAATTTGTAAGTGAGCAAGAATCTATTAATTCTTTTAAACCATTAGTCATAAAACACCTAGTATATTGGAATTACAAATCTATTTTGTGCATCAAATGACCATTGGACTTGCCAGGAAGAACCTTCATACTGATCTAAAAGAATAAATGTCCAAGTGTTAGCTGTAGGATATAGTGTAAAACGACCAACTATTGGTTCTTTATCTGCAGCAAGGTTCTTATCACTTAATACTGTTCCGCCTCGATTATTTCCTTGTACGTCATATTGGATTAACCACATCTGGCCTGTGACTGTATCTAACATTATAAAGTTCCAGGCATTTCTTGTTTCAAATAATCTGAATGGAACTTTTGGGTCTTGAAAAGCTTCTGTTTTTTCTGATTGTGAAAAACCATAAAAACAAGTAAAAAATAAAATAAATAAAATACAAAAATTTTTTTTCATAACACGCTCCATATATTAATTATATAAATCTTAATATAAAAATAATAATATTTTCAATAATTAAAGAAATCCATCTCTCCATAATCGTACCCCGGATGCTATCCATTCTTCAATAGAGTCACAAATGGCATTTGGACTAAAGCCAGATATCCATACTTTATAAGCATCAGTACTTAGAAATTCTTCTATGATAGCCTTATCTGCCCATTTGAGATTATCTTTTATGATTTGTTCTTTGTTTTCAGAATAATCCATTAAATACCTCCCAGGAAATTAAAAATCAAACAGGTTTTTGAATTTGTCTGTTTCATCAATAATGGTGCATGTTTTACCATTTAAGATCATAGTTTGTTTACTTACTGGAAACTTCAATCCTTTTATAACATTGTTATTCCAGTTACCAGGATTTTCAATTTTTAATATTCTATCAGGTACGAATTTTTCATTTAGATGAACAAAATATAAAAAGTCCCAGCCTTCATGAATAGGAGAGACTTTCTGTGTCTTAGAATAATAGGAGATTGTTTTTACCTGATATTTACCATTTGAACATACAATATCCCATCCTTTTTCACTGTGATTTCCAAAACCTAAACCCTTACATTTACATCTAGATAAATATTCATAAATATAAGCTTCTCCAATTAGACCGGTTTTCTGATCTCCTTTATCTGGAATAAAAGTTGCTTCTTCTTGAAGTTTTTCAAACTTAGAATAAACCTTTGCATAATCACTGACTAATTTTTGAAAATTATTAAAATCGTACATAATCGCTCCTTAAATATTTAAGCTGCCTGCCTTAATTGTAATGGTTCAGCGCCTTCGGATTCATCAATCTCTTCACCGTCATCCGGACCAGGATTTGTTCCAAAAGATAATTTATATGCACCTTCTTTATATGATTTAGTATCAAGCCAGAGCATAGAAAATAATGGTGTTATAAACATACCGTCATCAATTTTTACAGGCATTGATTGGAGAGGATAATTTTCTATTGGTTTATTTATGTCAAAAATTTTCCAATCAAAATCTTTTTCTTTTTCATCAAATGCTTCTTCTATACAAGGTCTTTGCATGCTTTCTTCAATGACTCTATCAATTTCAGCAATGCAGTTATCATATGTAATCGGATTTGCTGTCATAAAGTTTGGCCATTTATCATATTTTTTCTTGAAGTCAATTGCGTTTCGAATTATCTGAACTTCCCAGAATTCGTAAGTAAAAAAGAAACTGTTCATGACAAAAGGAATCGAATCACAGACAATTGTTGTTCCATCTGGTAATTGGGCAAGTTCTTCGAGCGTAAAGGTTTTATCCATAAAATCCTCCTTAGATATTTTACTTCGGTTTAAAAAATAAAGATATAGAAACTTCGAAATGAATGTTTTTGAATGTTTCTGAGTATCATTATACATGTCAATAGTGCCAAATAACGACACTCTGATTTTTTTTCTTTCCCCCGTGCCCCCAATAGCGCTACGCTTCTAAGCGTTGCAGGAAGAGAAAGAAAAAGCGTAGCTTTGTGGCAAGAAGAAAAGATATGCGTTGTTTGCAACGTATAAAAAGGCTATCCGTTGCAAAAGCGTTGCTTGATTTGATTTAGTTTGAATTATATCTGTTTATTTTAGAGTGTATTTGAATTGCTGATTTTTTAAATTTTTCTTTAGCAACGCTTGTTCTTAAAAAATTAAAATCATTTTTATATGAGATATAGGACTATAAGAAAAATACGCATATAAGACTATATGCGTTGCTTTGATTTAAAGTCAGAAAATGAAACTTTTTAGACCGCTGCGCGCGCTCCCCCCCGCGAGTTTTGAAATTATTTGTTTATAAAATAAAGTCCGACCAGACAGATTATAGCACCTGCAATTTTTGAAAGGCTCAACTGTTCTTTGTATAAAAAGAATCCTAAGAAGATCAAAACAACTGCAAGAATTGTACTTGATACCATGGCAAGGGTATTTACTTTCCATCCGGCTTTATAAGCACAGATGAATCCGACTTCAAGTCCTGTAATTACGATTCCAAGAATTATAGTTGCCCAGTTAGTTAGTGTAAAAGTTTTGAAGCTTGGATGACCTTTTGATGTGACGAGAAACATCACGAATGAGAAAACAGAAGCAACTGCATAAGTAACAGTCATCGAGGCATAAGTATTCATTGCTTCAGGGATTCCTTTTGCGCAGATTTGATAAACTGTATTTGCTGTAACGATTAATAAAATTGGCCAGATGTATGAAAACATGATGGACTCCTTTTGTAAAAATATGTGTCCATCTTCAAAGACCTAACGATGAGACTGAATGCCTAAAGCATTCCTACCCGGTGGCAGTAAATTAATATTATCAGATTTCGGTAGATGCCTCAAGAATTTCGCTGAGCGGAAGGCGCGTCGGGAGCACAAGGAGGTGCGACCAGAGCGCCTGGAGCGAAGCTCCGGAAGATAGCACAATTACTGATTTAGAAAAAGTATTTTGCGTAAGACGGCGGCAACATGGATGTTGCCGCCTTGCCGATTGAGCGCAGGGCTCGTCCCTGTGCGATTGAGGCAATAATTTTTCCCACACAAAAGAAGTTCCCAAAAGCCGCCCTTTACCAATGCACTGAGCATCTTAAAACTGCGGGACAACTGTAATGTTGAGCAAAAAGGGTGCCCCCTGTCCCCCCTAAGCTTGGATTACATTCCTTATTTTTTTGGGAGGGGGTAAGAGGGGTTCTTAGGGGGGAAAGGGGGAACACTTTTTGCGTGCCCGCAGTTTTAAGTTGCGACCTACGCGGACGGCACTTATTTCTTTACCGATGCATATTCAGCGCGAAACGGCATTTGGCGGCTTTCACAAAAAGAGTGCTTACTGCAACGATGGGCCCACTTGCGGAGACAGGCAGATGCAAAAAGCGGAGGGTCCGCGTAGCGGTACCGTAGCGTTTGCAGCTGACTGTGCTTTCATCGCTTGCTTGCGAGCTTGAACAAAGGCCACCTTGCGAGCCCGCTAGTAAATGCAAACAGTGTGTGAACGAATGAAGCGCAACGAAGTGAAGCTGAATGAGTGAACACTCTGTTTGCTACCTTCACTTACCAATGCACGGAAACTGATTACCAGGAAATGTAGTGAGCGGAAACGGTACGAAGTACGGTTGGAGCGAACGGCACTGAAGAAGGCCTTATATTTTACTTGTGTGCTCTTTTAAAGTGACAGTAATTTTTGAATTTTACTATCATTCTTTTAGAAAAATCTGAAGAAGAGTTAAAAAATGAGTTAAAGATTCTAAGCCTATGAAGAACAATCAAAATAATTCAGTTGTCTAAATCGTTATATTATGGTAATATACGAGTACATTTGCGGAAGAAATTAATCTTTGAGTGGAATTGAGTTGAACTAACCAGCGCTTCCAAGCTGATGACGAGGGTTCGACTCCCTTCATCCGCTCTAATTCAAAGCTCATCGTCCAGATGAGCTTTTTGTTTTTAAAACCTTGTAATATAAGCAATTACAGCGTTTTAAGAACAACAGAGAAACGATATATGCT
>JAFZRP010000020.1 GCA_017619795.1 Treponema sp. | reverse complement strand
GCTGGGTTCAGAACGTCGCGAGACAGTTCGGTCCCTATCTGTTATGGGCGATGGATGTTTGAGAGGATCTGCTTTTAGTACGAGAGGACCGAAGTGGACGAACCTCTGGTTTACCAGTTATCCTGCCAAGGGTAAGTGCTGGGTATCTAAGTTCGGAAGGGATAACCGCTGAAAGCATCTAAGCGGGAAGCCCACCTCAAGATTAGACATCCCCGGGGATTCAATCCCCCTGAAGACTCCTGGGAGACTACCAGGTTGATAGGCTGCAGATGTAAGTGCGGTGACGCATTCAGTCGAGCAGTACTAATAAGTCGTGAGGCTTGACCATATTATCATTTTTGCTTCTGAGAAGAAGAGGTTTCATAAACGAAAGTTTTGTTTTCCGGAAAGAGAGGCGGGAAGGTTCCTCAGAGTGACATCTGACAGAAATCCTGCTGAATGCTTAAGTAATAAATGCCTGGTGGCCATAGTGGAGAGGCAATACCCGTTCCCATTCCGAACACGGAAGTCAAGCTCTCTAACGCCGATGATACTGCTTAATTGTGGGAAAGTAGGTAGCTGCCAGGCTTTTTTTGTCTGAAAAAAATTTTTGATTCAGACAGGATTTTTTATGTATGGACTGTGTTAGTGTTATGCAGCTACCTACGGCGTCGCGGCCGGTCCGCTCCGAGCCCTGTTTTATGGAAAATGCTAAAGCAACCCTTCGGCTTGCTTTTTAACGCATTTACGATGTTGGGCAAGCTGCCAGGATTTTTTTGCCCGCTGGTTTTTCTTAATTCAAAAAAATATGTTATAATCAAGTATGACGAAGAATAAAAAAATTTTACTTAATTGTGTTTATCTGCTTCTTGCAGTTGTTACAATTGCATTGTTCGTTATTACAAAAATTCAGAATAATATAATTTTATTTTCAATCCTGATAACTTTCTTTACAACTTTATTTCATTTTACAATTCGATTCAGCATGGCAAATGCATTTTATAAGCTCATAGAAAAATACTGTTCATATGACAGATGGTGGTTTCGTGAAAAGCGTTTTGAGAAAAAATTATACAGATTTTTAATGATAAAAAAATGGAAGTCAAAAATGCCGACATGGAATGATGGAGATTTTTCGCTTAATCAAAATGATACAAAGACAGTCGTTGATCATATGTGTAAAGCAGAAGTTTATCATGAAATATGCATGATCTTGAGTTTTATTCCGGTTTTGTTTTCATTGTTCTGGGGAAAATTCTGGGTATTTTTCTGGACATCGGTTGGCGGATGTATTTTTGACCTGCTTTTTGTTTTGATACAGAGATATAACAGACCTAGAGTGCTGAGGTTTTATTCTGTTCAACACAAAGAAAATCTTTAAGCATAAGCGGAAATAAAAACAAGCTTACGGCAATCGAATTTAAAACTCCAAAGGTCATAAAAAAGCTTAGGGATTTTACAAAAGTTGAATTTGAAAAACACACCATTGGAAGCGAACCCAAAATAGTTGTAAAAGAAGTTATGAGAATGCTTTCGATTCTTTCTGAAAGTTTTTCGTAAACCGTAAGTCCAGGTGCTTCACTGATGTAAATTGAGTTATTGATTACAATTCCGGATAATAAAATAATTCCGACTGTATCACCAAATCCAATTGCCGTGCCTGACAAAGCTCTGAGCAATAACGGTAAAAAAAGTGATGAAGGAATGCAGAGCAGTATTATGAAAGAAAGGTAGAAATTTTCGTTTTTTGAAACAAGAAAAATATAAATGCAGAAAATACAGAAAAAAATTATCATTGTCAGTTTTTTATATGAAGTCTGGTTCTGTTTTATATAAGACGGGAAAATAAATTTATAACCGTCATTCATTTTGATTGAATAAAGAAGGCTTTTTAGTTTTTTGAGAGTAGAGTAAAAATCTTTTTTTGAAAGTTCAACAGAAAAATAAGCACAGGGCCTTGTGTTTAGTCTGTGAGTCTGTGAAGGGATAGTGTTTTCCCTGATGTCTCCTGCAGAAAGTATGTTGATTTTGTTATTATTCGAGATGAGATTTATTTCTTTAATTGAAGAAAGTGTTTTTTCATTTGAAGATGAAAGTGTAATGTCTGTTTCATTGTTTTTTACAAACATTTTTGAAATTACGGAATTAAAAATATTAAAGCGGAGCTGCTGGGCTGCGTCAAATACTGTAAGATTTGTTTTTGCCAGTTTTATTTTTGACGGGATGTATTGGTACATCTTTTCTTCGTCTTTAAAGTTTAGCGTTGTCTGAAGAGAAAGATGATTGTAATTGACTGTCTTTGCTGCTTCTTTTGCATAAGAGCGGCATAAAGCTTCGTCATCTCCTGTTACTGCAATCTGCAGCGTAACAGGCGTATGCTTTTTATTTTTATCTGTAGACGGAATAAAAACTGTCCCGGTTTTAATTAGCTTGGAGCACGTTGAAATCTCATCAGCAATCTGGTCATTTGATTTTGCTGAATGGATTACTTCAAATTCAACTTTGCCACGGAGAATCGTCGATTTTATGTACTTTATTTTTTCATTTTTAAGAAGGGTATTGATATATGCATTTATTTCTTCTTTAATCGAATCTATTTTCTTTTCCGGGTTGTATTCAATTGAATAGTAAAAAACCTCGCCTGTCTCAGAAGAAACTATATTCTTTTCTGACATCATGAATATGATTATTGAGGATGCTGTAAGGATGATAAATACGATTTTGAGTACACGGGATTTTTTTATAATTATTGAGATTCTGGTAAATATAGGCTTTGTAAGAAACGATGTGCTGTATGTTTTTTTCTGAATGTCAGGTAAAAACGGAGGAAGAAAAACCAGCGATATTATCGATGAGAAAATGAGCATAAAGAAAATAGAGGTTCCTGTATTTTTGATGCTTGAAATTATATCTGACATAAAGAAAAGTGGAATTACTGCGATAAGAGTTGTGGCTGTCGAAGTAACGGCAGCTCCAGAGGTTAAATTTACTCTATTAAAGAAAGCCTTTTTTGAAGATGAATTGTTTAGTATTTCAAAAATGACAAGGGCTGTGTCTGCGATTAATCCTGTTGATATTGAAATCCCGCAGAGAATGTGTTCATTAACTGAGATGCCGGTTATTGAAAGAAAGCCTGCCGTCCATAAAATTGTAGAGCAGATTATTACTGAAAGAATTAATGAGAGTTTTACAGATCTGTAAAATAAAAATGTAATTATTCCGTTAAGAAGGATGGTAAGGATTAATGTGTTTAAAGCAGAAAGAAGAACCTGCTTTTGTTTTAGCCCTGAATCGTAAAGAAAAACTGGATTAAATTTTTTAAACTCGTTCTGCCCTAGAATTTCATGGCATTTATCTGAAATGCTTATTTTGTTTGAGTTTCCTGATGTTTTAATGTTTATATAAGCAGTCTCTGTATTATTTAAAAGCTCAAGTTCTGTGTTTTTATGAACTGATGAATTAACCGATGAAAACGATGTTAAATATACAGGATTTTCATTTGATAATAACTGGATTTTTGAAAGCTCTTCCCTGTCATTAATTCTGTTATGTATAAAGAAGGGACTGATGTATTTATCTGACTTTTGTGTAGTAATTAAGTTTGGTGTGTTGAAAGAACTTACTGAATCTGCGATTTTAGAAGGTGTGATAAGGTAATTTGCAATTCTGTTATTGTCAAATGTAATTTCTATATTCTGTCTGTCTTTCCCTGTGATTATAACCTCACTTACGCCAGCGACCGATTGAAGCTGAGGTTTAACATTTTTTTCGAGAATTGTTTTGGAACAGTCCATGGAGATGCAGATTATCGATTTGTCTTCTGAGCTTGAGTTATAAATCTGCGGTTTTTGAACGTTCCCCGGAAGCCTGTTATATAAATCCTCTGTTATTTTTCTGATTTTAAGATATGTCAAATCTAAGTTGCACGATCTGTAAAACCATAGTGAAGTTACAGATTCATTAAAGCGGCAGGTAGATTTTATTTCGTAAATTGAGTCGAGTTCACAAAGCTTTTCTTCAAGAGGCTTAGTAATGATTTTTTCGATTGCAACCGGGTCCATGCCGTAGTATTCAAACTTAACGGTAAAGACATGAAATTTAAAATCCTGTGTATCTGTAAATTTTATATTTAAAGCTGAATAAATAAAAAGAACCGAGAAGATTGCATAAATAAAAAAGAATTTCTTTTTAGAAGAATAATTCATTTTGTTATTCCTTTATTAAGCGAATTGAAAATTACAGGATAAATGACAAGGACAGCAGGAAGCGAAGTTAGAAGCCCGCCTGTAAGTGCAACTGCCATGGAAACCTGGGTGTTTGTTCCTGAAAAATTTACTGTAAATGGAATGAGGGCGCATACAGATGTAAGGCTTGTCATTACAATCGGCCTTAGTTTACTTACATAACCTTCGATTGTCCGGTTTTCATATAGGATGATGGAATTGTTTACCGAAGTTCCGAAAAGAATTACGAGGGCAAGAATTGCGTTTATGTTAAGCGTCTGGTTGAATATAAAAAGAAAAACAAGTGCTCCTGCAAATGAAGGAATGAGCGTAATAAGAAATATTACAGGAAGTAAAAAGGATTCAAACTGGGAGCCTAAAAGGCAATATAATAGAAGCAGGGTTATTAATAGAAGAACTGCAGCTGTAAAAATCATTTCTTTTTTCTGTTTGAGTGCGGTAGAAATGGTTCCTGAAGGAAGGTTATTGTTCTTCTGGGTGACAGGCATTTGTATTGCATCGAGCTTGTTGTATCTGAAAAAGGCTTTTTTATTGTATTGAGTGGAAAATTTACCGAGAGCCTTTATGGGAATTGTAGTATTTGTATGCTGGATGTAAAGGTTTCTTTCATCAATCTTGTTTTTGTCCAGCTTTATTTTAAGAGGAATGTATTTTCCGTTCTGGAGAAAGTCGCCTGCGTTTAAGCCTTCGAGCAGCTGGTAAAGGGACGAAGAAATGTAATAGCGGGGAATTTTATAAAAATTGCATTTTAAAGGTTCCGGTGTAAAAATATGTTCGTTCTGATATTCACAGGGAATGAAGGAGGGAAGGTTCTGTGTTTTTCTTTCCAGCTCCTGCTCGGAGGCGGCGGTAATAATATAATTGTCGTCGATGTCCAGGGCGCTTGATGTAAGGTCTTTTGACTGCGTGACGGTGTATTTAATGCCGCTTGATTTTAAAAGTTTTTTAAGCTGTTCTTTCTGAAAGCGAGTTTTGTAGAGGATGCAGCAGGCGACGTTGTTTTTTGAGCGTGAGATGTCGGAAAGTGAATCGTAATCGGTGGTTTCGATTCCGCCTGAAGAAGTTATTGTAATATGTTCAACGGCTTTTAAAAGCTGTTCAATAAAATCTCTTGTCTGTGTCTGAGTATGTTCAATTGAAAAATTCTGAGGAAATGAAAGGGTAAACTCAAATTTCTTTTCGTTATAGCTTTGGATAATCTCCTTTCTGAGAAACGGATAAGTGATTAAAGAAATTCCAAGTGAAATGAATATTATTGAGTTTTTTAATTTTTTATCGTTTATATGAGATTTTAAAAAGACTCTGTAGTACTGTTCAGCTTTAGAAAGAAAAATTAATTTATGAGTTTTAAAATCGCTGGAGTTAAAAAACAGTTTTATGCATGACGGAATGAGAGTTGCAGAAATTATAAGGGAAAAGAAAACGCTTGCCATAATTGCAATTGAAAGATCGCAGAATAGTTCACCAAAGATTCCCGGAAGCAGAAAAAACGGGATAAAGACGATGACTGTCGTCATGCATGAGCTGAGGTTTGATTTTTGGACAGACAGCGTGCTGTCGATGATTGTTTTTCCGGAATATGAATTACCGGATTTTAGAATGTTTTCGATTACGATAATTGATGTATCAACTATCATTCCGATTGAAATTGAAATGCCCGAAAGTGAAAAAAGATTAATTGTTTTACCTGTAATATATAAAATGATGACTGAAAACAAAATGCAGAAAGGAATTGTTAAAGAAACGATAAACGATATCTTTATGTTTTTTAAAAACAGAAACAGGATTATAAAGGTAATGAGAGAGCTTATTATTGCAGAAATATAAACATATACAATTGAATTCTGGATCTGCTCTGAAATGTCAGAGGTTATGTAAAAGTCGATTCTAGGATAAAGAGACTGCAGGTTTTTAAGCTCCTTACGGATGTTTTTAGAAACTGTTATCGGACTGAATTCTGTTTTTTTATCGACAGTTATTTCTATACACTCTGTGTTGTTGTAAAATGAAAAGCTTTCTCTGTCTGCGTGGGAGCTTTGAATTTCTGCAATTTCTTTAAGAAGGATTGTTCCGTTTTTTGTAATGACAGGAGTTTCAAGAATTTCGTTAAAGGATTTATACAGCCCTGAGGTTTTTAAAATGTATTCATTCTGGGAATCAGAAATAGTCCCTGCAGGATATTCATAATTTGAACTCATTATGGAGTTTTGAATCTGTTCAAGTGAGAGACCCCGGGAAACTGTAAGCTCTGGATCTAAAATTATGTCAATCTGTTCTTTTAAGCCGCCTGTGATGCCGATTTTTCCGACTCCGTTTATTTTCTGGAGAATCTGTCTTATTTCTTTTTCTGCTTCGTAGCGTGTGTAAATTAAATCTCCGTCCTTTGGGACAAGTGCGATTTTTAACAGGTGCTTTTTATTTCCGTTAAAAACATCTACTTCGGGTTTTGAACAGTCATGCGGGAGAATGCATGTAAGCCTGTCAATTATCTGACGGGATTCGATTAATGAAGTATTTATGCTGGTTTTATGCTGGAGTTCAACTTTAACAAAAGAAAGCCCGTCTCGCGTAAGCGACGTCATGTTTTTAATGCCCTTTATGGAGCTGAATGCATCTTCAACAGGAATCGTAACAAGCTCTTTCATCTGCGAGGCAGGAATTCCGGTGTATGAAGTGCTTACAAGAAGCATTCGGTCACTTATAAAAGGAAGGTAATCCATTTTTATTGTAAGCGCACTCAGAATTCCGGCTGCAAAAACCAGAAGGAAATACATCATCGTAGAAACCGGGTGCTTAACAGAATATTCAATTATTTTTTTCATTTGCCGCTTTTAACCTCCGGCCATGTCACTTTATTTTTTGTTTATAGAAATGTTTACAGGTCCTTCGATTTTATTTGAAAGATTGTCGCAAAGGTCTTTGGAAACTCCAATTTTTATAAGGCCTGTATTGTCGTTATTCTGCACAGTTGAACAGAATTTAATGACACAGAAATTATGCTGTATTTCCTGAGTGTCCCCGGTGAACGAAGAATAATTTTGAAAAAGGCTTTCATATAACGGATTTTGAGTAAACTGCTCTTTTGTAATCTGTTCAATTTTATATGGAGAAAAATCAATGCAATTGTTGGTTTTGCTAACCGTAATATTTTCCATTGCCGATAAAAGATTTATTTCTTCTGCTTTTTCTGAGATTTTAAATATGAAATAAAAATTTATGTCGGGCGAAGAAATTGTATTTACGGTTGGGTAAATATTTACCGGAAATATTATTGTTTTATAATTTGAATTTGTGCCAAGAATATACATATCATTTTGAAGCTCGATAATACATGCGCTAAAGGAAACGTTTTCGTCTTTAGGATTTGAAAATTTAAAGCAGTATTCAGAAGGGGAGAGCCTGTTTTGATTGATGTCTGTTATGCTGTCTGCAATCTTTAATTTATAGGTTTTACCGTAAGAGGGTTTTGATGAAAAGACAACTGTAAGTTCATTCTGAGATTTGATGTTTTTTTCGATTGTAAAGCTTATCTGGGGAATAATCGAAATTGCAGAAACTGTAGTATCAAGTTCAATTTGATTATCAAAAATGATTTGAATTTTTGAATCACAGGAAATTCCTTCGGCCGTAGCTTCCCTGATAAGCTCTGTCGAAGAGTTGTCATTACCAGAAATTGCTGTAACCTTGTATTCTGTAAGCTTTTGAAACGGCTTATTTATAAAAGATTCTGTAAAAGAGGATTCAAGATGGTTGTTGTAAATATCGCAAAGACTTTTATCTATTGAAATTATATAGCGCTGATTGTTTTTTAAGTTTGAATGAAATTTAATCTGAACTTCTGTAAAATCAGAATTCCATATTGCAAAATAAGGTTCTGATGGGGTTAAAGAAAATGAAGATGAAAAAACATCAGGTTTTACAGATTCGCTGAATGAAATTAATATGTAATCTTCGGTTTGCTGTGATATCGGTTGGGGCGTTATAATCTGTTCAATTTTTAATGGAGAATTTTTAATCTTTGTAGAAAATGAAAGCGAATATTTATTTTGAAGCGATTCACCGTTTATGCTTTCTGCATCAGTTGTAATTGTTATTGAATAATCATGGTTTTCTTCTATTTTGTTGAATGGAGTAAAAACTGCTTTTTTACCCGAAAAACTGAAGGTTCCGTCTTCTGTATAATCATCCTTTATAAACTGAAAAGCTTTTTTAACCGAAATGACATCCGGCTCTGATGAAAAATATATTTTAATCTGATTATCGTCGTGTTCAAGCTTTTCGACTTTAAATTCTGGAAAAATAAATCGAGCGCATGAGGTTAAAGAAAAAAGCATAATAATTATTGCCGAGATTTTTATTCTGCCGAAAACACTGTCCATATGTCCTC
>JAFZRP010000019.1 GCA_017619795.1 Treponema sp. | reverse complement strand
TTTGTAATTTCTTCCTGCGAAAAAAGACAAATGTTCATTTCCCCACCCTTCTGCGAACCATAAATCCTTTAATCACCTAGTTGCTCATGTTTATTCTTTTCAGAATCTTTGAAAGCTCATCCTTTTCAATCAAATCAATCGGACGGCCTTCTGTATATTTGTGAGCACTGTCGGAGAAGGTTCCAAGAGATACACAGAAGCCGTTGTCGCACCTTGTATCGCGGATTTTTGTATGGAACTCTCTGACATAAATATCACCGATAATAGTCTGTGTTCTGTAAAAACGGAACATAACTCTGGACTGCCATTTACTTGCAGTAACATAACAGATTATCTCAATATTTTCAGCAGCAATTGCTACATCCTCAATTTTTACAAAAGCATCTTTATAATATTCAGAAATAAACTTACGGCACAAAACAACAAAATCACTCGTTCCGGTCATAAGGTATGCCTGGAAGTTTCTGTTCTGATTAAGCTCCTGATAGCGAGTAACAAGATTATCTACATCTCTATAGCCGGCATGTGTTGCCTGTACGCGTTTTAACAGAATAAGTCCGCGAGGAATATTGTTAAGGTTGATATAAGCAACAGCACATCTATAAAGAATCTGAACTGCAATATTATCAGGAACATTTTCAAGCTTCATTCCAATTTCATAATCCTGAACTGCAGCGGCATAGTCCTTCATATATTCATGCATTTTTCCTGCTTCAAGACAGGACTGTGCACCAAAAACAGGATCCGGACGAAGGTGAATGAAAACCTTTAAGGCTCTGTCTCTGTAACCGCTTTCCGACATGGCAACTGCCATATTATAAAGCACTTCTTTATTTTCAGGATGCTCTTCCAGAACCTTTTTTAAGAACGGCAGACTTTCCTTGTACTTCTGCACCTTAAACAGACACATTGCAAGTGCTTCGTTAATAAGGCTGCTGTCCGGATTCAAAAGGCGGCATTTTTTATAACAGATAATTGCCTTGTCATATGCACCTTTTTCAAAAAAAGCTTTACCAAGATAATAATTGGTTTCAAAAACCTCAGAATCTTTTCTTGATGAAGAAAGAAGATAGCTTATTGCATCATCATATTTTTCAAGCTTAAAGGCGGCAATACCAAGCCTGCTTGTAGTTTTAGCCATATTTATTTCAATATGAGCTGTTGATATTTCGTATAAGGTTTTATAGATTCCCCAGACCTTTTCCCACTCTTCTGCATCATAATAAATATCGCCAAGTGCTTCCAGCGCAGTTACATTATGAGGATCGTGAACAAGCTTTTTCTCGTACTCTTTAATTACAGAGGATTTTCCTTTTCGCTGAACAGCAGTGTTTACAGATGAACTCTTTTTATTGTTCTTTCCACTTGTTAATACAACAAGAACAATAGTCACAACGGCAGCTATAATTGCAATCGTAATAAGAGTAGGGATCAACATCAGCAAAAACCTCCGGACAAACTGATTGAACTATTTACTTTTTTTATGAACCAGTTCAGCAATTCTCTCCATAGCAACTTTTATTTTATTTATATCTGTAGCATAACAGCAGCGGATAAAGCCTTCACCACCAGCCCCGAAAACATTTCCAGGTACTACAGCTACATTATAATTCTGAATTAACTCTGTGGCAAATTCTTCTGAAGATAATCCTGTAGGTCTTATATCCGGGAACATATAAAAGGCACCTTCAGGCTCTGCACAAGGAAGTCCCATATCTATAAAGCCCTTGTACATAAGATTTCGCCTCTGCTGGTAGCTTATACGCATTTTTTCAACTTCATCCCAGCCGTTTTTAAGTCCTTCTGTAGCGGCATACTGGCTGAAGATTGGCGGACAGATTGAGTTATAGGCATGAAGCTTGCAGCACAAAGAAAGCAGATCGTGAGGAGCGGCAATATAACCGATTCGCCAGCCTGTCATCGCAAAGGCCTTTGAAAAACCGTTGAAAATTACAGCGTAATCCTTCATTCCAGGATACTGACCGATTGAAACATGCTTGTGATCATCGTAAATAAGCTCACAGTAGATTTCATCGCTCAAACACCAGATTTTATGCTTTTTAACAACTTCTGCTATTTTCTTAAGCTCAGCTTCCGGGATTACTCTGCCGGTAGGATTACTAGGTGAACAGAACATCATAGCCTTTGTTTTTGGAGTACAGGCTGCTTCAATCTGCTCTGCTGTAGGGTAAAAGCCGTTCATACTTGTATCAAGATGAATTACCTTAGCCTCGCACAAGTCTGCAAGCGGCTGATAGCTTACATAACAAGGCTCACAAACAATAATTTCATCACCTGGATTAAGAATAGAACGCAATACTAAATCCAATGCTTCTGAAGCACCTATTGTCGGTAAGATTTCTGTTTTTGGATCATAATAAAGATTATAACGTGTAAGATATCTGCTGATTTCTTCACGCAGCTCTATAAGACCCCAGTTTGAAGTATAGGACGTATGACCTTTTTCAAGATGATAGAAAGCTTCTTCCCTCATTACCCACGGAGTAGAAAAGTCTGGTTCACCTACACCAAGCGAAATAATATCATCATGGCCTATACAAAGCTCAAAAAATTTACGGATTCCCGATGGCTGAATAGCCACCATCTTGCTGGAAAATTTATCTTCTCGATTATTCATCTATTATATACTCCACGTGTTGTTAAGCCTGAACCCCTTCTCTACGGTCACGCTCATCAGCTACATAAACGATATCATTCTCTTTATAGGTTTTAAGAACAAAATTAGTTTTTGTTGAGCGAACACCTTCAAGTGTAGAAAGCTTTTCGCTTACAAACAGAGCAACATCCTTTAAGTTGTCGCCTTCGATAATTACCTTCAAATCGTAGCCGCCGCTCATAAGATAAAGTGATTTTACCTGTGGGAAGCGGTAGATTCTGTCTGCAATTGCATCAAAACCGTGCTCGCGCTGAGGCTGAACCTGAATCTGAATCTCAGCACAAACCTTATCCTTTGAAGTCTTATCTTTTTCCGGATTTACAATGGCCGCGTACTTGAGAATAACACCGTCATCTTCCAGCTTTTTGATAATAGAGGCGACTTCCTCCGCTGATTTTTTTGTCATTAAAGCGATGTCTTCAACGCTAAGTCGTGCATTCTGACGTAATAACTCAAGTATTTCTTCCATATAGTTCTCCCAAAATATAATACATTATTTTACTATCTATTGAGAAAATTTGGAAGTAGTAGCTTTTATCAATTGTTATCTAATAACTACTGAATCCTAAAGGTCTCCGGTGCACCAAGATAAGAATAAGGCATAGGCTTGTTAGCTTTGTGGATTACGATTTTTTCGAGCACCACATTCGGAGTTACAGGACTAACTTTAAGCAGATTAAGCCCTGCACGACATTCAGCATAAACAGTTGCAATTCTTATATTGTTAGTGATGTCATTTCCCCAAGGCTGCTGGTCATCTCCTACAGCAAAATGCTCTGGATCAACTGCATCCTTCAGGATTTTTTCACCATTCACATCTACCGTAAACTGTAATTTATTGTCCTTATAAGCAGGATTTGACGGATTAAGATAGAAGTCAAAAGCCATAATTCCGCTGGCATCCCCATCCTTCATAAAATCCTCAGAAAGAGCAAAAGCGTATTCTACATAAGGAGCATTATCTGAACTAGGTGCAAAGCTTGCAATTGTATCCTTCGCCTTTACCGCACCAAGAGTTTTACCGTAGCCAGGCAATAGGTCAAAACCATCAGAACGTACAAAATGAGGTGCTTCCATACTGATGTAATTTGCAGTCTGGACAAAGGTTCCAGCCGGATAATTACAGTCAGGCGTACGTGCATCCACGTGAATATTTACAAGGATATTTGCTCCATGACCATCGTTTGCAGTAATCTGGAAAATGTCCGTTTTATCATCATATTTTGCTAGCTCATTTCTATCGATTTTGAAAACAAGAGTGTCTATGCAGTAACGTTCTTCTCCAAGCTGCTCTTCATCCTTTACAATTTCTACATTATACCAGGTAGATTTTTCTTCACCCTTTACAGACTTTCCTTTGTATTCGCAGCCTTCTTCATTACAGCAGGTCAACTTTACACGAGCTTCCGTAACCTCAGGATTCTTAAATGCATCAAGATACAAATCGCGAACAGTCCAATCCTGACCAGTTGTTGTAAACTCGTTACCGTCAGCCCATACAACAATTCTCTTTTTTCGAGTTGGTTCAACGTATTCATAAACAGGATAATGATTATAAGCCTCGCACCAGTTGCGGAAACCAAAATGTTCAGACCAACCCATTGCATAAAAGCGGCCGTTACCAATTTTGTCGCATTCATCAACAAGAGCCTTGTCAAAGTTGACACAGGCACGAACTTTATCTGCATAAACATTAGCAACTATAGCACTATGCTGAGCAAACCAGTGATTTTTTCCACTGTAAAGCTGCATGCGTACAATATTCATTGTTCCCACAACCGGCATATAAACCTGGCTGAAGAATCCTGCAATCTGTTCTTCCGGTACCTTTGCATAAAGTTCACTCACACGCTTAATCAAATCTTCAGCTCGTGCAAGAATATAATCAGCTTCTCCAAAGTTTACAGGATGGAAAGTATCCGGCTTTATGCATTCTGTTCGGCGCATAATAGCAATTTTGTTTGATTCGTAAACAATATCTGAAACTTCCTGTGCCTGTTCGGCTGTAAAATACGGAAGCTGAGAAGCAAACCATTTATCGGTATACGTCTTTACATCGGAATTATATTTTTCGTAATCATAACCAAGATTCAAAAAGTATGATAATGGATATTCATTTGAGAAGATGTCGCCGATATTTACTATCCACAAATCGCGGATTCCAAACTCGTAAGCAGCAGACATCTGTTCGCGTGCCTTTGGAAGATAGTTTGTATTGAGCCATTCGTAGCTGTAAGGCCAGCCGTGATAGTCAAAATGATAGTACATACCGTAGCCGCCCTTGTGGGAACGCATAGCTTCAGTTGGAACGGTTCTAAGGTTTCCGTGATTATCATCGCAGAGCATAAGAGTTACGCCTTCAAGCTCAGGGTCTCCCATAAGGCCTTTTGTATGCTTGTCGCCGTAGAAATATGGCTCAACCTCTTTGTAAAGGGCGAGCATTCTAGGAACCTTCTGCACATCAGGGTTTACATTTTCACGAATCAGACGATTCTGTGTTTTAAGAACATCGCGCAAAAGATTGATATTGTCTGCAAGAGTGGCATTTTTACCAAGGATTGCCGTATCGGCTTCTCCGCGCATGCCGACAGTGATTACATTTTCGTATTTACCGTTGCGCTTTAAGCCGTCCTCCCAGAACTTTGTTATTCCCTTTTCGTTTGCGCGGAAGTTCCAGGCGTCTCCATAAATTGATCCAGGTCCACGAAGATGCTTGTATTCTTCCCCAGCCCTGCAGCACGGCTCATGGTGACTTGCTCCCATTACAACACCAAGCTCATCAGCAAGCTCTGCATTCAAAAGCCCCGGACCATCATCACTAAAGCGGGAAGCCCACATTGCAGGCCACAAATAATTTCCTTTAAGACGAAGCAGCAACTCAAACACATGTTCATACATTTTAGCATTTACGCCGCCAAAATTATGGTTAGCCCAGTTACCAAAAGCAGGCCATTCATCGTTTATAAAAAAGCCGCGAAAACGTACGGAAGGTTCTTTTGTTACAGTAATACCCTCTTCAAGCTCTACTGACTCGCGGTGTGCAGGAAGAACTCCAGCCCAGTCAACGAGTGGAGAAACTCCAAGAAGCTCAGAAAGATGAAAGAGGCCATAAATTGTTCCGCGTTTGTCGCTTCCAAGGATGATGATTTTGTTTGATTTTACAGCAAAGATATAACACTCGCGTTTTCCATTGATTTTTGAAAGCTCAGCAGAAAGCCCTTCTTCTGTAGCTAGCTTTTCTGCGAGTGGAGATTTGTCAAGAGTTGCAAAAAAAACAGCTTCGTTTGAGCCAGCTATCTTCTCCTGTGCAGTGTTTAAGACTGCTGAAATCACTTCAACTTCCGGCTTTTTTCCAGTCACAAGTTCTACATCACAGCAAACCTTACCGGCAATCTTTTTTACTCCAGAAAACTCATCTTCATCACAAAAAAATCTCACATCACCAGAAATACGCATAAAAATCCCCTTTTTATAAGTTGCATACTAGTATATCAAAACAAAAGTTTTTTTGCCATAAAAAAAAGCGACAACAAAAGTGTCGCTTTTTGATTAAATAATTACAAGCTCAAGTCCCGTAACTTATTTCCCTTTCTTCTGCTCACTTGGCTTAGATTTAGCACCTGCAACAGCAGCGGCCATTTTAGCTTTTGCAGCAGTTTTATCATTAACCATAAGCATTGGCTGACCAGTTGCATCGAGAGTATCACGCCAGAATGCACCCTCTGGATCAACAGCATTACGATGTGCAGTTACAGCCTTAATTGGAAGGTGAACAAACTTATCGTGAACAAGTCCGATTACAAGCTTTGTTTTTCCAGCCATTGCAGCGTGAACAGCATTGTTTCCAAGTCGTTCGCAGTAAATTGAATCGCTTGCAGTTGTAACAGAAGCTCTTACCTGATAAGAAGGATCAATGTACTTAAGGTTGATTTCTATGTTCTTTGCCTTAAAGTAAGATTCAATTTCCTTTTTGAGGAATACACCAATATCGGCAAGCTTTTTATTTCCAGAAGCATCAGTAGTACCTGTAGACTGAAGCAAATCCTGTCCTGCACCTTCTGAAACTACAATTACAGCATGACCACGTTTTGCAAGTCGGCGTTCAAGACAAGCAAGGAAGCCATTCTCACCTTCCATTTCAAAAGGAACTTCAGGAATAAGACAGAAGTTTGTTTCGTGGCTTGAAAGAGCGGCAGCGGCAGCAATAAAGCCTGCTTCACGTCCCATAAGCTTTACAAGACCAATACCGTTAATCTGAGAAGCTGCTTCCATATGAACAGCGGCAATTGTTTCTTTTGCACGCTGAACAGCAGTTTCAAAACCAAAAGAGCGGTCAATAAACATCAAGTCATTATCAACAGTTTTTGGAATACCAACAACTGCACATTTCAAACCGCGTTTTTCAACTTCGCAGGCAATGTCATAAGCTCCACGCTGAGTTCCATCGCCACCAAGAATAAAGAGCATGTTGATTCCGTCGCGTTCAAGGCAATCAACAATTTCACTTACTCGCTGACCACCACCACGGCTAGTTCCAAGATATGTACCACCAATCTTATGAATCTCGTCAATCAGATAACGGTCGAGCTCAATCGGCTCATAACCTGAATCTGCAAAGAAACCACGGAAACCGAACTGGTAACCCTTAATTGTTTTTACACCATAACGAGTATTCAGACAGCGGACAATTGCACGGATAACATCATTCAAACCAGGACAAAGACCACCGCAAGTACAAATACCAGCTTTAGCATGTGTCGGATCAAAATAGACTTTTTCGCGAGGTCCTGCTTTTTCCATAAGATTAGAGGAATCAAGCACAATCGGCTTTTTAGCATCGTATACATTTATGTTTGCAATAATATAGCTGTCGTCCTGTACATAATTTGCAGTGTAGTCACCATGAACAGTCGAAAGCTTTATAGGCGATTGAATTGTACATGGTCCAAGATTTTCAATAGAAAAATCAAATTTTTCATCAGTCATCATTATCAACATCCTTTATTTTTTGAGTGATATATAGAATATAATTCTTAACGATTTTTTTCAAGTTCATCAAGGAGTCTTATTGTTTCAATCTGATCAACTGCCTTTACAGCTTTTTTTATGTCTGCGAACTGTTCTTCAAAATCAGACGGTACTCTGTAGTTTGCAACCTCAGCAAGAATCATATCTGCACTAGAAAAATCAAAGCCGGAAATTACTTCACGCAAAGCAGCCATTGCATCCTTAAAATCTGACTCAGGCATTTCAGGAAGCTGAGACGCTGCATCTCCGGCTGCCTGTCCCTGTGCTTCTGAACCGGCTGCTACAACTTCTCCAAAAAGAGGAGCAAGCTTAAACTTGTACTCTCGGTACTGCTGCAACAGACCAGGTGTCTTTTCTGTGATTTCTGCAATACCCTCTTGAACAGAACCTTCTTCTCCAGCTTTTGCCTTATCTCCGGCAGCCTCAAGTGAAGCCGCAAGCGCAGATAATTCGCCAGCTCCTATCAGACGCGCAGAACTCTTTAAAGCATGGACAAGAATTGTATAATTTGACCAGTCAGCTGTTGCCGCATACTTTTCAATATCAGAAGATTTTTCGTCAATTGCATCATAGAAGTTTCGGGCTGCATCCATATAAACTTCGGCACTTCCACAATTACGCAAGCCGTCCTGAAGCTTTACGCCGAATATTTTTAAGAAAAGGTCTAATGCAGCTTTTGCTTCTGCTGTCGTAGCACCCGCACCATTTTGTGCAGGACCCGTACCAGTACCGGCGCCACCAGCATCCGTTTTTGACTCGTGTTTAATAAAGCCTTCATCACCCTCTTTCAAAACCTTTTCCGGAGGAAGCATCTGTGCAAGAACAGATTCCAGCTTTAAGCCGTCCACTGGTTTAGAAAGATATCCTTCAAAGCCTACAGAAAGATACATTTCCTTTGCGCCGGAAAGAGCATTTGCTGTAAGCGCAATACAAGTACTCTTCTGGTTTACGCTCGTATCATCTGCACGCAGAGCCTGAAGCATTTCAATGCCATCCATATTCGGCATACGGTGGTCAACAAAAAGCATATCGTATTTTTTGTCGTGAGCTTTGGCAAGCGCTTCTTTTCCGCTTTCTGCCTTATCAATCTGGATTCTAGTAGAGCTTAAAAGTCCACAGAAAACAGTAAGATTCATAGGAGTATCATCTACAACAAGAATATGTGCATCTGGAGCCTGGAAGCTTTCACGGTATTCGCCGCCAGCCTGTTCCAACGCGCGGAGTTTCATCACGTCATAATCACCCATCGGCTCCCAGTCCACAACCTTCTGTTCAACGGTAAAAGAAAAATCAGAGCCTTCACCATAAACGCTGCTTACCTCAAGACGGGTATTCATTGCAGCAAGAAGGCTCTTTACAATGCTCATTCCAAGACCGGTACCTTCAATTGTTCTGTTGCGGTTTTCTTCAATGCGCTCAAACGGAGAGAACAGCTTTTTCAAATCCTCTTCTTTAATTCCAATTCCGGTATCAAGAACCTGTGCCTTAAGCTTAATTCGCTCGTCATCAATTTTTTCAAAAGTAATATTCATTGTGACGGTACCTTTTTCGGTATACTTTACGGCATTTGTAAGAAGATTCAGGATACACTGCTTGATTCGGGTTTCATCGCCAAAAAGACAATGCGGAATATTAGTATCGACATTAACCTTAAGCTCAAGTCCCTTCTTTTCTGCTCTTGAGGCAATCATATTTACAAGGTCGTTTACAGTTGAGCTTAAATCATATTCAAACGGAAGAATCTCCATTTTACCGGCTTCAATTTTAGAAAAGTCGAGTATGTCGTTGATTATGGAAAGGAGTGATTTACCGGAGCTTTGAATCTCAATAGCATATTTTTTAATTTCCGGCTCACGGGAATCGCGCAAAATCATTTCATCCAGACCGAGCACCGCATTAATAGGAGTTCGGATTTCGTGGCTCATATTACTCAAGAACGTTGATTTAGCTTCGTTTGCGGCATTTATGGCATGAATATCGCGGTTGAGGTTTGCAAAAAGAGTATTGAACGTTACGGCAAGCGCATCAAGCTCGTTGTTTTCGCTGGAAACTTCAAGCATTGTATCAAGCCGCGAGCTCGTAATCTTTTCTGCAGTTTTTGTCATTTTTACAATTGGATTAAGTGTTCTCTTTGCAATTAAGAAAGAAGCAAAATACGAAATTAAAAGAAGCGGAATAAACGAAAGCATAAGAAGCTTTGCATAATAAGAATAATATTCCTGGCTTGTATCTTTATCTGTAGAAAGAGAAACCTGGATGATATAATCTTTTCCACCAAAATTTATTTCCGAGGTTGTATACAAAACACGCAGGTCACCGTCGGTATAAAAGTTTTCTTTTGTGTATGATACTGTTTTCCCATGAGTAAGCGGAAGAATTGGAAGGAACGGATCGTTTGTGGCGTAAACTTCCATAGATTCTTCTTCATAAACAGTATAAGTGATATAGTATGGCAATTCGGCTTCTGCTACGTAGAGGGAGTCCCCTTTTTTTAAGGTAGAAGTAAGTACATTTAATGCATCAAAAATTTCATTATCCTTAGTTCGTCTTGAATTCCAGTTTACCATTGTAATAAGAAACAATGAAAGGCAGATAACCAGCAGCGCAATTACAAAAAAGAATTTAAGTGCGATTTTGCGGGCAAGGGTTTTCATGGGAACCTCTTTTTTTTAATAGGATTTATGTGATTTGTGCGGTTCTAGTTTATTTTACCGAATAATGTTTGATTTCCCCTGGTTTAATTCCAGTCAGCTCTGTGCTTGCAAGAGTCTGATTATCAAAAGAAACGATATCTTTTAATACAAGATTTGATTCGGCGCTGGCAGGAAGAGGCATAGTAATTTCAACAAGCTTTCCTGTTTTATTGAATTTTATTGGAGTTTCCTTTGTAAGAGCTTTTCCGTTCAATAAAATGTTTTCCGGCTTAAAGCTGTTAGGATTTACAGGGAGTGAAAAACCAAGCTGAATTATTCCGTTTTCTGTTGAAACAAATACGATTTCAAAAGCAGATTGATCTGAGGATACTCTCATGCCGTGGTATGACTGTGAATTCTGAGCATTATCTTTTTCCTGTGCAAAAAGAAAAACACAAAGGATCATCAGTATTAACGCAAAAATAATTTTTATCTTTTTCATACGCACCCCTCTCAAAACTGATTATCTCACTACTATATAATACTAACCTATTATAGTATAAACCATAAAAAAAGATTTGTCGCCAATTATTTTAACTTTTTTTACCTCGACAATATAATAAAGAAAAGCATTCAGAGTTACAAATAACATTTTTTTCTGTTAAACAATTAAATTATACTATATAATTAGATAAATATAGTAAATATCTAAAAGCTAAAATAAGACAGGAGTCATTAATGAAAAGAGATATTTTATTCGTTCGAAAAGAATCAAACTTTCTTTTGAATACCATGAAAAAATCTATAGTCGATGCAGGCTTTCATGTTGTTACTTCAATACCAAGTACAATTGAGTTTGACCGACTACCTGACTTACCTGATATTTATTTAGTTTATCTTGAAGATGATCTTTCCGTTTTCAACGGAACCTTAAAATACATTAAGAAAAAGCTTGAGCAGGACAGAACAAAGCGCATGCTGTTTTTAATTGGAAATCCGGAAGAAATTGAAGCCGCTTACGAATTGGTACCATATAATATGGTCACAGCCTCCTTTACCCGCCCTGTAAACATTCAGGAAGTTATTGTAACCTTAAATTACTTCTTTAACGAAGGCGATAAATATGGCGGACATAAGCATGTTCTTGTTGTTGATGATGATAGTGTAATGCTTCGTGCAATGTATAACTGGTTTTCTCCAAAATACGATGTTTTCCTTGCAAACTCAGGAATGAACGCTATTTCTCTTCTTGCACAGAATCATATAGACTTAATCCTTCTGGATTATGAAATGCCTGTTCTTTCAGGACTTCAGGTTTTTGAAATGCTGAAAAGCGAACCGACAACCGCAAACATCCCGGTAATTTTCTTAACGGCAAAGGATGATAAAGACACTGTAATGAAGGTTGTTGCAGCCCGTCCTGAAAAATATCTTCTTAAAACCTTGCCGCCGGAAGCTTTAGTAAAAGCCCTGGATGACTTTTTTAAGCACAAAAAATAATTGAAATCGACATTATAATATAGTAAAATTAAACCTAGTTTTTTATAATTGGAGGAATTTATGAAAAAATCGTTACTTATTACAGCAGTTCTCGGACTTGCTTTGCTTGCAACAGGCTGTAAAGGAACAACAAACAAGAACTATATTCTTGCAACTGGTGGTACAAGTGGTACTTACTACCCATTTGGTGGAGCAATCGCCAATATCTGGAACACAAAAATTGAAAACATGAACGTTACAGCTCAGGCAACAGGTGCTTCTGCAGAAAACCTTCGTCTTATTAATAAGGGAGAAGCAGAATACGCAATCGTACAGAACGACGTTATGGACTATGCTTATAACGGAACAGACTTGTTTGCAGGTGAAAAGATTTCAAACATTATGACAATCGGAACACTTTATCCAGAAGTAGTACAGATTGCCGTTTCAAAGGCAAGCGGAATCAAATCTATTGCTGACTTCCGTGGAAAACGCATTTCTGTTGGCGATGCAGGTTCTGGCGTAGAGTTCAACGCAAAACAGATTCTTGAAGGTTATGGACTTACCTTCAACGATATTAAAAAGAGCAATCTTTCTTTCAAAGAGTCTGCAGAAGGTATTCAGAACGGAACCCTGGACGGATGCTTTATTACAGCCGGTGTTCCAAACTCAGCTTTGCAGGAGCTTGCATTTACAGCTGGTCTTATTCTTATTCCAGTTGACGGAAAAGCTGCCGATGCTATCTGCGATAAATACAACTACTACACAAAGACAATCATCCCTGCAGGAACCTACAAGGGAACAGACACAGATACAGCTGCCCTCGCAATCAAAGCTACTCTTGCAGTAAGCTCAAAGCTTGATGAAGCTACAGTTTACGAAATGACAAAAGCACTTTTCTCTAACCTTGACGAGCTTGCAACTGCTCACGCAAAAGGTAAGGAAGTTACAGCTAAGGCTGCAATCACTGGTGTTTCAGTTCCATTCCACCCAGGTGCAATCAAGTATTACAAAGAAATTGGATTAATGAAATAAAATGCTTTCTTCCCATAACGATGTGGAAGCAAAGAAAAGCCGCAATAAAACAATTCTTTTGATTATTGCGGCACTTTTTATTCTTGCAGGGGCATTCTTTTTTGTTCCTGCATTCACCGTTCTTTCCATCAGTAGTAGAAAAAATCCTGAACAGTGTTTCTATTCAATTGAAGGGGCTAAGAACGGTTTTTGTATTTCATATACACATTCAGTAAACAAAGGCCGGGTACACGATTTTTACAAACGTACTCCGGATAACAGGCTGATTCTTGAACGGACAGTTTTTGTATCCTATGGAGCAGGCATTCCAGAACCGGGAGAAACCTCGGGTGCAGTTTTTACGGTTCTTCCATACGGCTACGAAATAAGCAGTCTGAACAGAGTTTTACCAGAGCTTGTAATGGCAGTAGGACTTATTGCCGAGCATTCAATCGCATTTACTGACGAAAATGATAAGTTTGAAGAATCTGAACATTTTCTGAAGAACTATTTTGCGCCCCAGACAAGTATAATTTTGAAAATTAAGAGGACTTCCCTCTTTGATTATATAAAAACTAAAAAAATATAAAAAAAACTATATTAAAAAGGAGGCTTCAAATAATGGATACTGATTCAAAAAACAAAAATCAATTTGAAGAATCAAACGCAGATTTATTCGATTATTCTATGGATGATGCAGGAGACCCTTCTCTTGATACCACAATAGAAGAATTAAACAAATCAACGGATAAAAATGAAGCATATTCAGAAGAACAGACTTCGGACAAGCAGGCTGACGGACAAAAGCATTCGGGCCGCGGCATAGATATTCTTCCAACAACAAACGAAGAAGAAATGAAAAAGCTTATGCAGGATCTGGACAGAGAACAGTCTTACCGCGAGCATAAGTGCTGGCGCCAGTGGATTACAGTAATTGTTTCCATTGTATTTGTTCTGTTCCAGCTTTACGCTACCCTTTCCGGTAAAATCACAGCTCAGATTCTCCGTGCAACACACCTTGCTTTTGTTCAGTTTCTAGCATTTCTTCTTTTCCCGGCTTCCAAAAAAATGCCTAAAGACACCCTTCCGTGGTATGATGTTGTACTTGCCTTTGCCGGAGCTTCGTGCTGGCTCTATATCGTAATCAACTTTGATACACTTGTCCGCCGAACCGGTAACAATACAGTCCTTGATATTATAATTGGTATTATAGGTATACTGATTTTATTTGAAAGCTGCCGTAGAATTGTCGGTCTTCCGATTATGATTATTGCAGGCTGTTTTATTATCTACGCCTTTACCGGTAAATATATTCCGGGCTTCTTAAACCACAGAGGCTATTCTTTGCAGCGCGTTGTATGCCACCTTTTCTATAACACAGAAGGAATTATGGGTACTCCAATCGGTGCCTGTTCTACGTTTATCTTCCTGTTCATACTCTTTGGTGCTCTGCTTGAAAAAACTGGAATCGGACAATTCTTTATTGACTCTTGTAACGCAATTGCCGGTGGAGCTTCGGGCGGACCAGCTAAGGTAGCAGTTCTTTCTTCTGCCCTTCTCGGTACAGTTTCGGGCTCATCTGTTTCAAATACAGTAGGTTCAGGTTCCTTTACAATCCCGATGATGAAGAGACTTGGTTATAAGCCGGAGTTCGCTGGAGCTGTTGAAGCTTCTGCTTCTACCGGTGGACAGCTTATGCCTCCGATTATGGGAGCTGCCGCTTTCCTTATGGCAGAATCTATCGGGGTACCGTACATTACTATTGTAAAGGCTGCTATTGTACCGGCTGTTCTGTATTTTGCAGGCATCTTTATAACAGTTCATCTTGAAGCAAAAAAGCTTGGCTTAAAGGGACTTCCTCGTGAGCAGCTTCCACACTTCTGGCCACTTTTCCTTTCTAAAGGTTATATGCTTCTTCCACTTGTTGTAATCATCTACTTCCTTTGTGCCGGCTTTACAGCTGTATTTGCTGCCCTTATGGGAATCGTAGCCTGTCTTTTAATTGGAATCTGTGTTTCTGTAGTCGACCTTGCAAAGGGACGCAAACCAACCTTTGGTGGAAAAGATGTTGTAGAAGTTATGTGTACAGCTGCCAGAAACATTATTTCTGTTGCAATTGCCTGTGGTATGGCTGGAATCATCATCGGAATTGTTACCCTTACAGGAATTGGTCTTAAGCTTGGTGCTGGTCTTGTAAGTCTTGCTCACGGAAAGCTTTTCCTTACCCTCGTCCTCACAATGATTGCTTCTATTATTCTTGGAATGGGTGCTCCAACAACTGCAAACTATCTTATTACTTCTACAATTACAGCTGGTGCAATCATAACCTGTCTTTATGGCACAGGTGATGTACAGAACGTTATGAAGCTTCCAGCTCATATGTTTGCATTCTACTTTGGTATTATTGCCGATGTAACGCCACCTGTTGCGCTCGCGGCCATTGCAGGAGCGGCAATTGCAAAAGCAAAGCCGATGAAAACTGCCATAAATGCTACAAAGCTTGCAATCGGTGCGTTTATTATTCCATATATGTTTGTTTACAACCCTCAGATGCTTATGATAAATGCAAGTGCTTTGAGAATCCTTTTCATAAGCTGTACAGCTTTAATTGGAATGTTTGGAATAAGCGTTGCACTTGAAGGCTATGGACTCCGCAACACTGGTATTCTTTACGGCAAAAATGCCCCAAAGGTTGCTGCAATCAGCCTTGATGTAGTAGAAAGACTTCTTTTTGCAACAGCCGGTATTCTTTGTGTAATTCCAGAAACCAAGTCCGATATTGCCGGTCTTTCGTTAATGGCTATACTCATTGTCTACCAGTTGATAGTAAAAAAGGTGGCAAAGAAATAATTAAGATTTTCCTTGCCTTTAGTACTTTTTTTTATTATTTTTATTATTAACTGAAACTTAATATAGGAGATACATATATGAAAATTAAACCTTTAGCAGACAGAGTTCTTGTAAAGAATGATAAAGCAGAAACAAAAACATCAAGTGGAATCATCATTCCTGAGGCTGCACAGGAAAAAACTCAGACTGCAACTGTAGTTGAAGTTGGTCCTGGCACAGATGATGTAAAAATCACTATCAAAAAGGGAGACCGCATTATGTACGACAAATATGCTGGTACTCAGATAAAGATTGATGGTGAAGATCATCTTATTCTCAGAATGAGCGATATTATTGCTGTTATTGAGTAGTTACAGTTTTCTGTTAAATACAAAGACTGTCCTGTAAGCGGTTCGTAAGCTTGCTTTGGACAGTCTTATTTTTTTAACCTTGATTTTAAGAAGGAAGCTCTTGCGTTATCAGGATACAGGCTTGAAGAGAACTCGGCTGCCTTAAGTGCACTCTTGTTATCTCCCTGCGCAACATAAATACACGCAATTCTGTAGAATATTTCAGAACGAATGTACTTATTGCTTTCGCGGCCGGCAGCCTTTCCGTACAAGTCGAGAGCTTTCTTTGATTTTCCGATTGTATAATAAATATCGGCCAGGTTCATACAGGTTTCTGTAGTAGCAGTTGGAGCTACAACTCCTTCTGCAAGTAAACCAGAGCTTTCATAAACGCAGTATTCATATAATCGCACAGCTTCATCAATCATCTTTTTGTCGGCAGCAAACCAGGCTCCAAACTCTGCAAGCTTTACGTCAACCGAAGCTAAGTTTCTTTCAAACTGCTTCCAGAAATCTTCTTTTTCGTCAAAGCTATAGGTGCTTGTGATATACTTCTGGAAAAGCGTAAATGCATCGTCGGTCTGCTTTGTCTGTAAAAGATAACTGATTACGTACTGAATTAAAAGCTGTTCATATTTATCTTCTTTTTTATAGGCTTCTTCCAGAAGATTCCACAAATCAGCTGTTTTTTCTTTTACTGAATATTCGTTGTTTATTTTATATTTAAGATCGAGCCGCTTTATATAAAGCTTTGGATCATTATTTTCCTTTAAGGCAGCATCAAGTCTGTAAAGAGCATCGCTAAGAGGAATCTTTATTCTGCTGTCGTATCTTTCCATTTCCAAAGAAGCAAGACCTGCTTTCCTTAATGCAGCCTGTTCTTCATCCTCTTCACGCTGAACATTTGAATTAAACGCAAAATCTGAATAAAGAATTATAGCTGGAGAAAAAGTCGGCCAGCGGTCAACTGCAAACAAAAGCATATCGGCAGCATCATTATTTCTTTCATTGTTTAAGGCATAAACTGCACTGTTTACATAAAGAATCTGCATAAGGCTTTCATCTTCATCAGAAAGATTTTCAAGATTCTTTTTTTCGTTTATAAGAGTCTGTCGGATTTCTTCTGCACTTTCAAAATCGGAAGCAGCCATATATGCATCTGACTGAAGGGCAGAAATCTTTACCTGAGTAATTTTGTCTTTTTTGGAATCTGTCTTATTTATTGAATAACCGCTAAGGAAACGGCTTGCAGCATTAAGAGCGTGAGCGGCTTCATAGTATTTACCGGAATCGTAAAGAACTAAAGCCCAGAAATAAGCATCTTCGGTATTGGTGTAGTATGCCGGTAAAAGAGAAGCGGCATTATCAAACTGACCATTCTTCAGATTAAAAACAGCGCAGTTTCTTATCCATACAGGATTCTGACTTGATTTATAGGCATCCAGATAAATTGAATAATACTTCTGATCCTTGTAGTATTCAGGAGTCATTTCCCTGCTGATGTCGCGTAGAACTGCTTCAGAAAAGATTGAACCGTATTTTGTTCCTGCAAGCGGTTCAGAAAGCTTTAATGCTTCGTCCAATCTGTTTTGACGTAAAAGAAAAACTGAATAGGCAGCAATAAGCTCCGGATTCTTTGAGTTTTTCTTAAGCGCATTTTTTATTGTTTTTTCAGCTGATGTTGTTTCGCCAAGCTGCAGGTATCTTTTATAAACACCAAGGTATGACCAGGAATCGTAGCAAACCTTTTCTGTACGCTTAAGCTCCGTCAGGGCATCCTTAAAAAGATTTTCGTATATAAGTGAATCTATAATTTCAAAACGTGTGGTTAAAGACGCCTGCTCTGCCTTAAGTTTACAGGAAGACAGAGCAAGTACAGATAAAAAAGAAATCAGTAATATAAATGTAAGCTTATTCGCTTTTTTCATCTTTTCCTATTTTATCAAGAATAGCATTTACAAACTTGTAAGAGTCATCAGGACCATAATTCTTTGCAATATTAACAGCCTCATCAATTACAATTCCCGATTGAGCAAAGTTCTGGAACTTCATTTCGTAAATGCTTACTCTTAAAATAGCGAGTGTCACCTTATTAATTCGTTCCATTGACCAGGAAGGAGACAGATGCTCAACTATAAGCTTGTCAATTTCTTCAATATGCTCAATGGCACCGGCAATCAAAAGAGATGCAAAAGTTCTTTCTTCCTTAGCAGTTTCGCTAGGCTCTGCTGCAGGTTTATCTGAACGAAGTTCATCATCCTTTTGAAGCCAGGAGAAAGCAAGAAGCTCCTCTAAAGGTACCCTGCTTGCATCCCAAGAGTATAATGCCTGAAAAGCAATAACACGACCATTTCTTCGTGACACGTTATTAGTCTCCCCATTCAAGAAGCTTGTCTAAAGCTGCACCGGTTTTCTTTGCTTCAACATATTCCGGTTTGTTCAAGTCGTCTGCAAGCTTCTGTGCTGCCTGCTGAACAAATACCATCTGCTTCTGCTGAGTAAGATTTGCACGGATATAATCATAAACTGTAACTGTTGTATCTGGCTGAACAATGTCGCTTATTGCAAGAATCTTTGCAGCATATTTCTTTGAAACACTGATGAATCTGAAATCGTCCTTTGTTTCCTGTAATTCTGAAACATAACCTTCGTCCTGAGCAAATACTTTAAGAAGATTTGCATAAGGCATGCCGATTCCTGCTGCAGAAGCTTCTGTTTTTGGAAGAATCATTTCGCCAGCCTGGAAGCCAGAGCCTTCTGCTTGTGACTGAACTGAAAGCTGTTCTACAGTAACCTTCTTGCTTACAAACTTATTGAGCAAATCATTTGTTTTGAGTCTTGCTGCTTCAGGATTGTTTCCTTTTGGAACAAGAACAATAAACATCTTCATCATATCGTTCCAAACAAAAGAAGATTTATTGCTTTCGTAGAAAAGACGGATTTCTTCGTCTGAAGGAACAGCCTTCTGCATTTCATTCTGATTCAAAGAAAGAACATACTGCTGAGCGATCAGCTGATTTTTAAGATAATTCTTGTATTCAGCTACATTCATTCCAGCCTGCTGAATCAAAAGTTCATCAAGGGTAATTCCCTGTGAGTTCTTGATTAAGTCGTTAAGCTCTTTTTCTGTAACATTTACACCAATCTGCTGGCTCATTCCCTGCATAAAATACTGGTCTACAGCACTGTCTGGAATTGTGATGCCAGCCTTCTGAGCAGCCTGAAGAATAAGCTTTTCTTCTGTAAGAGACTTAAGTACCATCTTCTTTTCATCAAGAGTAAGCTTTTTACCCATCTGCTTCTGATAAGTTTCGCAGCGAGCCTTAAGCTGCTTTACAGTAATAGATTCAGATTTATTGTATTTAATGACCGTAAGAACCTGGATGTCTGACTGTGCGAAAGCCATTCCGAAAGCTGCGGCGAAAATCAATAATGATAAAATAATCTTCTTCATATCTAATAATCCTTATATTTTGTATTTTTTACTAATTTTTTAACAATTTACTGTTTTTACGGGTTACATACTACGCTTCAAGTGGTAAACCACCACTAATTACAGCTCTGATTCGGCGTACACCGGCAGAAGAACTCTGCTCCTTTACAATCTTAAAGTCACCGATCTGTGCTGTATGCTGAACGTGTGGACCTCCGCAAACTTCCTTGCTGAACCAGTCGTTATCAACATCCTTTCCGATTGTGTAAACCTTTACATCTTCGCCGTATTTGTTTGTAAACAAAGCGCGGGCACCAGCCTTCTGAGCATCTGCCAAAGGCATTACCTGCATTGTTACAGGCAAATCTTCCTTTATCTTCTGATTTACAATATCTTCTACAGTTTTAATTTCCTCTGGAGTCATTGGGCGCTCAAAGGTAAAGTCAAAGCGCATACGCTCGTTTGTAATGTTAGAACCCTTCTGTGCAACCTGAGGACCAAGAACATCAACGAGTGCCTGCTGCAAAAGGTGTGTTGCTGTATGATATTTAGTAGCAATTTCTGACTGCTCTGCAAGACCACCCTTGTCTTTTCCAGCTTCTACAGTTCTTGACTGCTCCTGATGCTTTCTTTCTGCTTCCTTAAAGCCTTCAACATCAACAGTAAAGCCGTTTTCTGCTCCAAGCTCCTGAGTAAGCTCAAGAGGATATCCGTATGTTTCGTAAAGATTATAAGCAACCTTTCCGCTGATAATCTTCTTAGGATTCTTCATAAGATTTGGAAGAAGCTTCTGGAACTCTGCCTCGCCCTTCTTAAGGGTTGTGCGGAACTTAGCCTCTTCTGCAGCAAGCTCGCGGTAAACCTTTTCTGCATTCTGTGCAAGCTCTGGATAAGGTCCCTTGAAGTTTTCTACTACAACCTTTGCTATATCGGACATAAAGTCTTTTTCAATGCCAAGCTTCATACCATGGCGAACAGCACGGCGGATAAGGCGGCGGAGAACATAACCGGCACCTACTCTATCAGGAGTAACACCTCTCTGGTCTCCAAGAATAAATACTGCTGAACGTGAATGGTCTGCAATAATTCTTACAGATTTATCTTTTTCTTCATCTGAGCCGTAAACATAACCGCCGGCAACCTCACCAATCTTACTGATGATTGGCTGGAAAACTTCTGTAAGGTAAACGCTTGTTTTTCCCTGCAAAATACAGTTTGTTCTTTCAAGACCCATACCTGTATCTACATTCTTCTTTGGAAGAGGAACAAGAGTTTTTTCATCAACGCGGTTATACTGCATGAAAACGTTATTCCAGATTTCCATCCAGTTTGCGCTGTCTGTGCCTTTATTTGAACCTACTGGTGGCAAGCCTTCTCCAACCCAGTAGAAGATTTCTGTATCCGGACCACAAGGACCTGTTGGACCAGCTGCCCACCAGTTATCGCTTGCAGGTAAATATGCAATTTTATCTTCCGGCATTCCATTATCTTTCCAAATCTGTGCAGCTTCTTCATCGCGAGGTGCATTTTCGTCACCGGCAAAAACTGTTACAGAAATCTTTCTTGGATCAAGCGCGAGCCAATCCTTGCTTGTTAAAAACTCATATGAAAAAGCGATAGACTCTTTTTTAAAGTAGTCACCAAGAGACCAGTTGCCGAGCATTTCAAAACAGGTTAAGTGTGAAGGATCTCCAACCTCATCAATATCGCCAGTACGTATGCATTTCTGATAATCGGTAAGGCGTGTTCCTGCAGGGTGTGTTTCGCCAAGCAGATAAGGAACAAGCGGATGCATACCGGCAGTTGTAAACAATACGGAAGGATCATTTTCGGGAATTAAAGACTGTCCTGAAATTACAGCATGATTTTTACTTTTAAAGAACTCAATGTATTTTGAGCGAAGTTCGTTTGCATTCATAAGGTATTATTATAGTAAAAAACAGTATTATTGTAAATCATCATACAATTCCATTATTTTTATTTTTCTGATAAGATGCCTCTATGAGCGAAAGATGTATGCGGTGTTTCAGGCCGTTAGAAAACTGTTTGTGTAAATATACAAAAGAAATTGACACAGGAATTAAGTTTGTTTTTTTGATGCATCCAAAGGAAGCTAAAAGACAGAGAACTGGAACAGGAAATCTTGCGCACATTTCGCTTAAGGATTCAGAAATAATTGTTGGTCTGGATTTTGCCAAAAACCAGAGGCTTTGCCAGCTGCTTGCCGATCCGCAGTATTATCCTGTAATGATGTACCCCGGTGAAGAAGCCTGGACTGCACGAAAAGAAGGATTAAAAGAAACTCTCGCGGGAAGAACTCTTTTAGTGTTGATTCTTGATGCAACCTGGTTCTGCTCGCGAAAAATGATTGAGCATAATTCATTCCTGCTTGAACTGCCACGCATTTCGTTTTACGGCGAATACCGTTCCATTTTTACCTTCAAACACGAGCCTCGCCCGGAATACATTTCTACAATAGAGTCGTGCTATTATTTTATAAAGGAAATGCAGGAAAACTCGCTTATAAGTAAGGATATTGAGCCGGAGCCTTTAATGAATGTGTTTAAGGAAATGATAAAGTTCCAGCTTCAGGCAGAAAACGAGCGGATTCTGGGCTTACGTCCAAACTCCCACAGCTACGATGTACATTACAATAAAATCCGCGAGATACCAGACTTTTAGTGACAGCTATTTGTACGGTTTTACACCCACCGGTGCATATTCGCCATTAAGCAAACCAACCATAGCCTTAAGCGTATAACTGCAATTCCAGCTGTAACCGAGTAGAACTGTATCGGCCCAGTCAAGAGGTTCTGCAAAAATCGGGGACATAGTAGAAAGAATTACTACCCTTTTGCCCTTATTCTTATAGTATTCTGCAACCTTTGCATGATTTTCGCAGGAAACACAGATTATGATTGTGTCGTAATAATTCATACCGGAAAGTTTGTTTGTAACCCACTGGGTTTCGTTAGGTCCTAAATCATAAGAAACACGGAACTCGCTTGCATCAGGGTAACGGAGCTTTGCAGCTTCAAAGAACGAGTTTAAGGAACCAATTAGCAGCACATTTCCGGCATTTTCCTTTGTCAAAGGCATTGTTCCCTTTTTTTCAACTGTAACAGAGCGGCAGGCCTGTTCCAGGAAGAACTTTTCACCATCTTTATCTGGAATTGACTTGTCCAAATCTTCCGGATCTGGATAAAGCGGTGCCGGAGAATAAGTACTTGATTTATAGTAATCAAGCTTTGACTTTATAACACGATACGCTGCATCCTTTACGCGACTGTGGAACTCTGAGTTTCTTGACATTAAATCGAGGTTTTTTGTCCATAAGGAATCGTTCAGGCGCGCAGTTGTAGAAGAAAGGATGATATCGTTGCCCGCTTCTATTGCAAGCTTAAACGCATTGGAAAGGGAACCTGCAAAAACAGTTGCACCAATCATCATCATATCATCTGTAATGATTAAACCTTCGTAATCAAGCTGATTTCTAAGGAGCTCTGTAAGAAAATATTTTGAAAGAGAAGCTGGTGCCCCGGAAGGATCAATTTGCGGATAACTGAGGTGCCCGGACATAACAGCCGGTACTTTTTCTTCCACAAGATAGCGGTAAGGAACAATCTCGCGGTTCTTAAAGGTTTCAAAATCTATATTGATGACAGGAAGCCTTCCGTGGGAGTCTGCACTTGTATCTCCGTGGCCGGGAAAATGCTTTACCGTAGGAATAATTCCTGCACTTATACTGCCATACATAAACATTGTTCCCAGAATACCAGACTTTTTCGGATCATCACCAAAGGAGCGCGTACCGATGATTGTGGATTCATGGTCGGTGAACAGATCGACGGTGGGAGCAAAGTTCATATTTATACCGAGTGCCTTTATTTCGCGGCAGATGTAATACGCGGTGTACCAGGCATCGTAAGGATAGCCGGAAGCACCAACTGCCATGTTGCCCGGTGTAATTGTTGTGTCGCCCTTTACATGACGAATCCAACCGCCCTCCTGGTCTGTAGCAACAAACAAGGGAATCTGAAATCGGTTTGCATTTGATTTTTTCTGTAAAGAAGCTATTGATTTTGCAACAAGCTTAATATCATCTGTATTCCAGCCAAAAACCTTTACACTTCCCAAGCCTCTTTCTACCCACTCGTAAAGCAGCTCCGGTGGCTCAGAACCAGCCCAACCAAACATAAGAATCTGGGAATAAAGCTCTACGTCCGTCATTTCATCAACAATTTTCTGTGCAAGCTCATCATTTGGTAAATTAGACCAGAAATTAACTGTTTGAGAAGCCGCGTGCGTAGCAGTTGATTGTGAGAAAAGTGATATTGAAAGCAGGAAACTTAGGACAAACGCAGCAAGGCTTTTTTTACACATTGTTGATTACCGTCGCTCATCCAACATTTTTTTTGCAGCATTGGCAGCAATAGCACCATCTGCGGCGGCGGTAACTATCTGGCGGAAGGATTTGGACCTTACATCACCGGCAGCAAAAAGCCCCGGAATAGCAGTTTCCATTTCGTCATTAGTGATTATGTACCCTGCCTCATCCTTAGGAAGCATTTCTACTAAAGCGGTCTGCGGAATCATTCCTGTAAATACAAAAACAGCATCGCAGGCAAGCTCGCTCTGTTCGCCGGTTTTTACATTTTCAATTGTTACTGATTCAACTTTATTTGTACCGTTAATTTTCTTTACAATTGTGTCATAAACAGGCTTTACTCCAGAAGCAAGCATTTTGTCTGTAACAGCCTTTTGTGCGCGGAAGGAATCTCTTCTGTGAATTATAGAAACATCCTTTGAGATTGTAGAAAGATAAATTGCTTCGGAACAGGCTGAATCGCCGCCACCAACAACTACAATTCGTTTGTTGCGGAAAAATGGTCCATCGCATACAGCGCAATAAGAAACGCCGCGACCTGTAAGCTCTTTTTCACCTGGAACTTCAAGGTTTCTGTGGATTGCACCAGTAGCAATAAGCAAAGCAGGAGCTATATAAGTTTCTTTTTTTGTGACAACTACAAAATCGCTGCCTTTTTTGTCTATAGAAGATACAGTTACCTGCTTTATCTGTGCGCCAAAGGTTTCTGCCTGCTTGCGCATTGTATCTATAAAATCATAGCCGTTTACTGCAGGAAAAACGCCGGGATAGTTTTCAAGCTCGAAAATCTGAGTTGCCTGACCGCCCATTGAGGTTCCCTCAAGGACAATTGTATTTAATCCGCCGCGAGCTGCATACTGAGCAGAAGCAAGTCCTGCAACACCGGCACCAATAATGATATAGTCGTATCTTAGTTCTTCCATAGAGAGACATTATAGCAGATTTTAATAGAAAATGTCAGCTAATTTATTAATGTGAGCGGATTTACTGTCTTACCATTCTTATAAACGGTGAAGTGCAGATGTGGACCGGTACTTAAACCTGTGCTTCCAACCTCGCCGATTTTTGTTGTTGTGTAGACAAAGTTGCCTTTTTTACACGTAACGCGGCTCATATGACCGTAAAGGGTCTTATAACCTGAATGGTGAGATACAATTACGTAGTTTCCGTAGGTTGAATTGTAGCCTACTGCGGAAACTTTTCCGTCAAGTGCTGCATAAATTGGAGTTCCGGAAGCAACTGCCATATCAATTCCACCGTGGAAGGAACGACGACCTGTGTTGAAAGGTGAATCGCGCCAGCCGTATGGAGATGAAAGCCAGTAACGTACGCGAAGAGGCTTATGGAATAAGTCGCCGTTTATTTCCTGACGTGTCATCCAGTCAAGTTCTGCATCCGGTACAAAGAAAGAAGTTCCTGCTGACAATGAAGCTTCTACTGTAGTTGAGTTTACGAGGGCACATTTTTCTGCATCTACATCGTATTTTTTAGCGATTGTCTGAGGAGTTTCACCATCATTCTTTACTGTATACAAAATACCTGGCATTGAAGGAATCTTAAGATACTGGCCAGGCTGAATTAAACGTGACTGCTTAATATTGTTAATGCTTATGATTGTATCTGAGGTAACATCAAAATCGTCGGCAATAAAGCCAATCATATCGCCTTTTTTTACACGGTAAGTCTGATAAGTAAGAACTGCAGGCTCAAAGCTATACTGTGAAGCAGCTTCGTCAGAAGATTTTTCAGCTTCAGCAGCCTCAGCTAAAGCAGGATCTACAAAATCCTGAGAATCGGCGGCAAAAACTTCAGCAAGGCTGTTTGCATCATCATCAAAAACAACAGGAACTGCATCTGACTCAAAACCACCAATACCATTAGGCTCTTCAAACTTATTTACAGAAAGAATGAGGAACCCTGTGGCAACTGCTCCAACACAGAAGCAGAAAAGAGAAGCAAAAATAATTTTTACAGTTCGTGTCTTAATCACAATCTTATAACCGTTATAGATCCGACCTATTATACTACGCAACAATTTAGAAATAAACCCCTTATTTTTTATTAATTCCAATTAAATATGTTTCAAATGACTCTGAACGGCACGCTTCCGGCTTAAAACCCTTGGCTGACGTAAAGATTTCCCTCATAGACTTCAAAATGCGCTGCTGATCCCCGTTCTGGAAAATTTTTACTGCAAAATTTCCCCCGGCTTTGAGCATTGTCTGTGCATACCATACTGCCATTTCGACCAGCTGCTCTGAACGTGCTGTATCTACGGTGCGGTTTCCTGTTGTTTTTGGAGCTGCATCGCAAACAACTAAATCATACGGTCCGTTTTCCTTTATCTGACTGCGGATTTCCGGTGCATTCAAATCACCCTGGATAAAAACAAGGTTGTCTCCTTTTACAGACTTAGCAAGCGGATTCAAATCGCACGAAACAACTTTGCCGGTACCCTCCATCTGTCGCAAAAGAAAGGTTGTCCAGCTGCCAGGAGCAGAACCAAGGTCGAGAACTGTATAATTTTTCTTCAGCATGCCGAATTTTTCATCAATCTCTTTAAGCTTATACACAGAACGGGCTGGATACCCCTCTGAGAATGCTTTTTGAGACCAGAAATCCGGTTTTTCATAGCTGTTAGATGGCATACTATTATTTTCGGTATTTTTAATGGTGAAATTAACAGAAATATACAATTCTTTGATAGATGCGTGTGATTGTTTTATAGGTGATTCCCCTTAGAAATAATTGAAAATAAGTCTGTTCTGTACTATAATTTTGTCTTATAAAACACATTTGAGGTAGAAACATGAAGTTCGGTCATTTTGACGATTCAAACCGCGAGTACGTTATTGAAACTCCTCGCACTCCATATCCATGGATTAACTATCTGGGAAGCGAAAAGTTCTTCTCTCTTATTTCTAATACAAGCGGAGGCTACTCTTTCTATACAGATGCACGACTCCGCCGTCTTACACGTTACCGCTATAATGATATGCCGCTCGACAACAACGGTCATTACTTCTTCATTAAGGATGGTGATGTAATCTGGAATCCAGGATGGCAGCCTTGTCAGACTGAACTTGATTCTTATGAATGTCGCCACGGCTTCGGCTATTCAAAGTTTACTTCTAAAAAAAACGATTTGAAGGCTCAGTCGGTATATTTTGTTCCGCTTGGAGAAAATGCTGAAGTTGAAATGCTTACCCTCAAAAATGAAGGAAAAGCTGCTAAAAAAGTAAGCCTTGTTTCTTTTGTTGAATGGTGTCTTTATAACGCAAGCGATGACTGCCAGAACTTCCAGAGAAACTTCTCTACTGGTGAAGTTGAAATTGAAGGCAGCGGAATCTACCACAAAACTGAATACCGCGAGCGCCGAAATCACTTTGCTTTCTACTGGTGTAACCAGAAAATCGACGGCTTTGATACAGACCGCGAAACCTTCTTGGGCCTTTATAATTCAATTTCTGCTCCACAGACAGTTGTTGCCGGAAAATCTGGAAACTCTGTTGCAGACGGTTGGTCTCCAATTGCTTCTCACAGACTTGAAGTTTCCCTTGCTGCAGGTGAAGAAAAGACCTTTATCTTTGTGCTGGGCTATATTGAAATGGAAGACAATAAAAAGTTCCTTTCTGAAGCTGACAAGAAGAAGGCTTTGGATGCCGGTTTGCTCCGCACAAATACTGCAAGCGGCGTAATCAACAAGGAAAAGGCTTACGAGCTGCAGAAAAAGTTCGACAGCAAGGAAAAGGTTGAAGCCGCTCTTGATAAGCTCCACTCTTTCTGGGATGAAACACTCTCCCACTTCTCTATCAAAACTGGAGATGAAAAACTTGACCGAATGGCTATCTGGAACCAGTACCAGTGTGTTGTTACATATAACTTTGCACGTTCTGCATCATACTTTGAAAGCGGAATTGGTCGTGGACTTGGTTTCCGCGATACTTCTCAGGATATGCTTGGTGCCGCTCACCAGTTACCAGCTTCACGTATCCGCGAGCGCCTTTACGATGTAGCAGCTACACAGTTCGAAGACGGTTCTGCTTATCACCAGTTCCAGCCACTTACAAAACGTGGAAATGCTGATATTGGTTCTAACTTTAATGATGATCCGCTCTGGCTCGTTCTTGGTGTAGGCAACTATATCCGCGAAACAGGCGACGTAGACTTCCTTAAAGTTGATGTTCCTTTTGATAACTCAGAAACAAATAAAGCAACAATGTTCGAGCACTTGCGCCGTTCATACAACTACATCCCTAATCACATGGGACCACACGGACTTCCACTTATCGGTCGCGCCGACTGGAATGACTGTTTGAACCTCAACTGCTTCTCTACAAATCCAAACGATTCCTTCCAGACTTCTACAAACAAGGACGGAAAGAACGCAGAATCTGTAATGATTGCTCAGATGTTTGTATTTGTAACTCCTGATTATGTTCAGATGTGCCGCCTTATGGGTGACGAAGCCGAAGCTAAACGCGCTGAAGACCTCTGCAAGAAGATGGAAGAAGCAATCTGTACCGCAGGTTGGGACGGCGAATGGTACGTTCGTGCTTATGATGATTTTGGCCACAAGATTGGTTCAAAAGAATGTGAAAACGGAAAAATCTTCATTGAAAGCCAGGGCTTTGGTACAATGGCAAAAATCGGTGCTGACAAGGGTTACCCACAGAAATCACTCGACAGCGTAAAGAAATATCTTGATTCTAAATATGGTATTGTAATTCTCTGGCCAGCTTACCAGAACTACCATGTAGAACTTGGTGAAGTTTCTTCTTATCCACCAGGATACAAAGAGAACGGCGGTATTTTCTGTCACAACAACCCATGGGTAATCATTGGTGAAGTTGTAAACGGTCGTCCAGAAGATGCTTTTGAGCACTATACAAAGATTGCTCCGGCTTGGGTAGAAGAAAAATGGTCTGATATTCACCGCACAGAGCCTTATGTATACAGCCAGATGGTAGCAGGAAAAGAAGCTCGCCGCGAAGGTGAAGCTAAAAACTCATGGCTTACAGGTACAGCTGCATGGAACTTTGTTGCACTCTCACAGTACATCTGCGGTTTGCGCCCACAGCACGCAGGTTTGGAAATTGAACCACGCTTGCCAAGTCATGTTAAGAATGCTGAGTTTACACGTAAGTTCCGTGGTGTAACTTACCACATCACTGTTGAAAACAAGAAAAACACAGGAGCTGTTTCGCTTGAAGTTAAGGGCGGAAAAGCTGACGGTTTGATTGTTAAAGCAGATGCTGGTGTAAAAGAAGTATTTGTAAAAGCAACTGTTGCATAAAAAAAGATTCCCCGGCTTTACCGGGGAATGATATATACGGTGGTTGAGCTTGTCGAGACCACCATATTTTTTTTTAACTATGAAAAAACTTCGTATTGAGTTCCATTTTTACGGTAAGGTTCAGGGAGTCGGGTTCCGCTACACAGCCAAATATACTGCGGCTGCACTTGGCGTTACCGGCTGGGTTATGAATGAATGGGATGGAAGCGTTACAATGCAGGCTCAGGGAACAAAAGAGCAGCTTGACCAGATGATTTCCCGCCTTGAAAATGCCATGTTCATTCAAATTGACCGGATAGAAAAAACTGAATTAGCTGTAGATAAAATGGAACACTCTTTTAGAGTTGAGTGATTTATAAAAACTTTCTTTGAAAACCGTTTAGTTAACTGCTATGTCAGTTATATACATATGAAACCATCCACCATCCCAAGTACCGTCGTCCTGAATATAATCTTCCATTTTTGTTGGAATACCAGTAGCTTCATCATAATCTACTGAAAGCACATAACAACGTACACCTTTTGGTTTTTCAGCAACAAAAGCACTATCGCTATCGTAACAATCCTGTATGAGCTTAAAAAGTGAATCAACTGTAGGATACCTATTGATTTCTTCCCTATCACTCTGAGATTCATCATCCCTATCATCTGTAATTGTGAAGGAAGATTCTCCATTTACAACCGTAACATGATATTTCTTTTTGTTTGGACCGGTAGCATCACTTTTTATATTATATGTAAAGGTATAATTATTTGAATTGAGAGATGCCCATTTTTCTTTTGCAGCAGAAAAAGCTTTCTCATCAAAATCTACATATGGATCTTTTTGTAACTCTGATTTACAAGAAGATAAGAAAAAAACAGCAACAATTGCTAAAACAAATAACAATTTTTTCATAACTTACTCCTTGCAAAAAAGATAAACCCAAACTATTTACTTGTCAATGATTCCGAAATACTGAAACAGTTATCGCCAATGTGTTCGATTGCACGTACAATATCAATATACAAAAGCTCGGCTTTAACGTCGGCACCACCTTCAAGTCGTTTTCGGGCAACCTTCTTAAGGTCTTTGCGGAATGCATCAATGCCGTCTTCAAGCTCGCGGGCAAGCTCAAGCTTTTCGGAAGTAATCTGCTTATTTATATTTATGCGGATAAACTGGAGGAACTGACGTACAAGCTCAATGTAAGGAAGAAGCCGTTCCATATCCTCAGTCTTAAAGCTCATTTTCTTTTCGATTGAGCGGCAGATAAGCATAATTGTTCCAAAGCAGCTGTCACTCATATTTTCAAGCTCGTCTACAATCTGAATCATAGAAGAAATATGGGTAAGCTGTTTTTCGGTAATCTGCAGGCTCTGGCACTTTATCAGATAATGAGTAATCTGTTCGTGCATCTGGTCAACATAATCCTCAGCGTTAACCATAACTTCCTTGTATTTTTCTATATACTCAGGATTTCGCTTTGTAATACCAATCTGAATCTTATCGAACATATCTGTTACAACATCTGTCATGTCTGCAATTGCGGCTTCTACCTGAATAATATGAGTTGTAACGCTGTCCTTTGCCGGAAGCTGTACAAATGCAAGGCGGTAAACATTGTTCTGCTTTTCTTTATCATCCTTAATGATTTTCTGAGAAAGCAGTACAAGAGGATTCTGAAGCGGCAGAAGTATAACTGTAGACAGAGTTTTGAATACAGTATGGAGCATTGAAATACGGATTGCAATATTTGAATTGGCATGACCCGGTGTAAGAAGTACAACAAGATTAAGGAATGGTCTGAAGAAAACAAGTGCCAGAATTGTACCGAATACGTTGAACATTACGTGGATAAGGGCTGAACGGCGGGCATCGGCATTTGCACTAATAGCAGAAAGAATTGCATCTATTGTAGAACCGATATTGCTTCCGAGTGTCATTGCAGCGGCAAGTTCCCAGTTTACAAGACCATTATAAGCCATTGTGATTACGATAGCAGAAAAGGCTGATGATGAATGAAGAAGTGCTGTAATCAGAATACCGATTATAAAGCCAAGACAGATTGCAAGGAAGCCGCTTCCCTGAATCTTAAAGAGCCAGCCGAGCTGTTCCGGTGTAAATACATCGCTTAAGCCGGAAAGTCCAAGAAAAAGCATACCAAAACCCATAATTGCTTCACCAAGGTTTTTGTATGCTCCTTTTTTCTTCAAAATGATTGTTATGAAATATCCGATACCGAAAACAGGAATTGCAAAGGCTGAAATCTTAAAATTAAAGCCGAAAATTGCAACAATCCAGGCGGTGATTGTAGTACCAATGTTTGCACCAAAAATAACGCCGACCGACTGCGCAAGGGTCATAAGTCCTGCGTTTACAAAGGTTACAACCATTACAGTTGTAGCACCAGAGGACTGTACAATCATTGTGACTACAAGACCTGTAAGAAGTGCTACAAAACGATTTCCGGTTATAACGCTCAAGGCTCGCTGAAGCTTTTCTCCGGCACTTTTCTGAACACCGTCGCTCATAAGCTTCATTCCGTAAAGAAGGAATCCAAGGCTGCCGGTCAGTTCCAATATGGGCATCAAGATATTCATAGAAAGATAATACACCAAAACACGGTTGCTTTCAATCTCAACTCTTCCACATTAAAAAAAAATGCATTATAGTATAGGGGTGATTATGAATCAGATTAAACACATAATTGAATATAAACACTCAAACCTGCTCAAGCTTTTAGGTGCTTTATCTTTAGTTTTTTTAGTTGTTCTTGCTTTTTCCTGCCACAAGGAAGAGCCGGAGGAAATAGATTTAAGTGCACATCAGCTTAAAATATCAGACTCATCCGAAGAAAAGCCTTTTGACAATAAAGATACCTGCTGGCAGTATACAAACAAAAAAATCTACATTCTTTTCGGCTATGATTTTAATGACCAGGAGCTTGTAACTAACTGCACAAGCCTTCTTTCTCAGAAATACGGTCTTACCTCTGAAGGCGGGCTTATTAATACTATCACCTACCCCGACAGCTTTAAGCACAACGGCAAAAACTATATTTCGGAGCTGACTTCTATGCTCACAGAAGCCGACGGAGATTTACTTGGTGTAATTATTCTTGGTGCCCCGGAAAACACTCACATTGCGCTTGCAAGGCTCCAGGATTACTGGAACATGAAGGTTCCATACCCTGTTTTCTCGCTTTTCCCTCAGGATGAATCGCTTGGAATGGAATCTACCTGCGACTTTGTTCTGGACAAGCAGCAGACCGCAGATGTAACCGGCAACCTTGTTTCGGAAGAGGATGTAAGTCAGAAAATAAACGATTTCCCCGATGTGCTCTACTCCTGCATTGACTATATGATGATGATGAACGGCCCGTTCAAAAAGGACGGCTCCATTCAGGCTCATATAATACAAATGCTTCACGGTAAAAAACTACAGTATTACCTTGATCCGGAAACAGGACTTCACGCAATAAATCATTTTGTATTATACTGATTTACTTTTATATGATTTCACTGATTCAACAGAATAACAATTTAATCGGTTCTCTCGACGCTATTGAAGCGTTAAAAACAAAAGATCAGGCACGTGTTCTTGTAATTTCAGATTCGCACGGAAGCTTCAGGCTTTTGAATCAGATTGTTCAGAACTTTGGAACTAATTGCGATGCCCTCATCCTTTGCGGCGACACCGGCAGGGATCTTGCCGAGCTGATTGAAACAGCCTTTGATGACCCAGATTTTAAGAAAACAGTTCCTCCAGTAATTGCCTGTGTTAAAGGAAACTGCGACACTCCTTCTGTTCCAATTTCCTTTTGTATAAACGATAAACCAGAAGCATATGCTAAAAAAAGCATTGTTCTTCCAGAAAGTCAGCTGCTTACAGTAAATGGGCAGACAATTTTTATCTGCCACGGAAACAATGAGCATGTAGAATTCGGCTATGAATCTATCTGTAATAAAATGACAGCGGCAAAATGTAAAGCGGCTGTTTACGGGCACACGCACGTTCCGTTCAACGGCTTCTTTAAGGACAACATAAGGATTATAAACCCTGGAAGCATTTCGCGCCCAAGAGACGGTTCTCCAGAGACTTTTGCAATTCTTACTGTAGAAAAAACTTTTATCGACGCCGCTTTTATTAGAATCAATAAGAATCTTATGAGACAGGTAAGCTTTGCTGTTCTAAAGAACTTTTAAGGTTTTGCAGCTTTAGTTTTAGTGTATTCAGACAGCAGGTTCAGGCTTATAACTGGAAGCCGAAGCTTTCGTGACCAGGGTAAACCTTTGTTCCCTGTGGAATTGTTTTTCTGATTTTTGACAGGCTCTTTACCAGCAGAGCTTCATCTCCACCGGCCATATCTGTTCTGCCGCAACCGCCGTAATCAAACATTGTATCGCCGGAAATAAGCAGCCCTTCGTTTGCATTGTACAGGCAGATTGAACCAGGTGTATGACCCGGGGTATGAATAACCTTCCAATCTGGTGCGTCTATACATTCAAGTGTCTGATTGTCTTTAAGAGGAATTTCAGCAGACGGTTGCTGATTAAGTGTTGGAATAAAATAAGCAATATTAAAAAAATCTAAAACAGAAGCTCCCATTGGTCCGGGAGGATTCTGCATCTCGTTAAATTCAGCTTCATGTATCAGAACAGGGGCATTTGGAAAAGCTTTCTTTACCGGAGCAATTCCTGTAATATGATCAAAATGACTGTGGGTTAAAACAATTCCTGTGCATTCAAGCTTTTCCTTCTTGATCCAGTCTACAACAACCGATTCATCTCCAGAAAGCGAACAGCCGGCAGGGTCAACCACAAAACATTTTTTTTCTGCCACAGGAACAATCAAGGTATTTACCTCAAAAGCCCCTGTCCTGATAACATGAATTTTTGTCATTTCTGTATAAATTATACTCCGCCAAATGGCTCTTTATCTGCAGTAGCTTTTTCTGCTGCTGCATATGCTGCTGCGTCTTCGGCAGACATTTCTTCTACTTCAGAAGTATAAGCTTCGTTATAGTCGCTTGCAAAAGAATCAGAAGCTTTTTCTTCAGCTGCATCCTCATCCTTCTGCTTTGAGAAGCTTACAACAAGCTTGCGTCCACGATATTCATAACCGTTAAGCTTGTCGATTGCAGTCTGACAATCTTCTGTATAAAGCTGAACAAAAGAATAGTTTGCAAGAACCTTAATATCACCAATTCTTTCGCGGTCAATTCCACCAACTGCAACAAGAAGACCAACTAAATCGCGTGGATATACACGGCGGTTCTTTCCAATGCTTACAAAAATTGAAGTTGCCAGCTCTGGAGCAATTTCTACTCTTGGATGGCGTGGTCTTTCTTCTGTTTCTTCAGTATTATCTGTATTTTCGAAAGTCTTTTCTCTGCGTGCTGTATTTTTATAATCATCCTTTCGATTTCTGTTATTTTCTTTTTTAGTCTTTGTAGCTTCGAATCTTGAAGGTTTGCCCTTTGCAAATGAATGATAGTGCTTCAAAGCTTCCTTAAGCATATAAGCAGTAACATACTTGCGGCGTGTTAGAGGAACATTTTTCTTAAATAATCTGATAAGTTCTGTAAGAGTATCAATATCCTCTTCAGTAGTGATTTTTTCAACAGCGTTCACTAAAAAATCAGCTGTTTTTTCCTCATTAATTTCAAACCCTCTGTTGTAGTTGTTGTAACCCATAAAAAAAACTCCTTTAAAAATAAAAAAATTATTACAGCTTTGCTATATAACCGGTTCCAATCTGCTCAAAGCCTGTACGTAATAACAACGGCACGAGGAACTCCGGTAAAGCTGTGTTTGGTAATAAAACCCATTTTTTTCCGTTTTCTTTTAGCTTTAATAAAAACATTGAAAGCAGTTCGCCTGCAATGCCCAGCCCACGAAAAATCTCCGGTACAAAAAGGCTTGTAATAACCATAATCATGTTTTCTTTTTCTGTAACGGGCGATGCTGTTATACAACCTGCAAAATCATCAGATAGAGTGCGGCAGACACAGCCGGCTGGAACCAGATTGGTAGCCTCCTGTTCAAACTGTTTTCTCCACATTTCATAAAGTGCTGTCTTGATTTCGTCAGGAATATTCTCATCAGCCTCTTGAAAAAAAGCGCGAATGCTCTGGACTATTTCCTGTTTATCTTGATCTGAATCATAATCCCTGAAAATAAAATCGTCGTGCAAAAGCATTTCGTCCGATTCCGGAATACAATCCAGTTTTTCAAGTCCCCATACTTCACGCAAAGAATTATACCAGTCGTTGATATATGAATACATGGTCCTTGTCTTAAAAATATGCCACTTTTTCTCAACTTCCGGGTAATCTCTTAATACGTTTCTAAAGTTTCTGAATACCCCCCTTCCGGAATGAAGCACTTCTAAAAGCTCTTCGCGAACCAGCGGTGAATAGACTTTTTTTACAAAATCCTCTCTCAATGCAAAACCGTTGGCAGAAGTCCATTCCGGTAAACTGTAATAGATATCGTCATCAACCTTAATCTGTTCAGTCTTTTCAACAAGCGTTCCATCATCAGCCTTTAATACAAAAGCTTTTTCCTGATTCTCAAGGGCGGACAGAATGCTGTTTAAAAGACTGTCGTTTAAGGTAAATGTCATTATTTTTTAAGCTCACCGCTGTTTGAAATAATCTTACTGATAAGTCCGTATGAAACTGCTTCTGTAGAATCAAGCCAGAAATCTCTGTCTGTGTCTTTTGTAACCTGCTCAAGAGCAGTGCCTGTTTCTTCAGAAATGAGCTTATTAATTTTTGCGCGGATTTTTTCCATATCCTTTGCGTAAATCTCAATGTCGGTAGCAACACCCTTCATTCCACCAAGCGGCTGATGAATAAGATAGCGGCTGTTTGGTAAGCCCACACGCTGCTCCTTTGGAACTGAAAGCAGAATCAAAGTGGCAGCAGAAGCAATAAGGCCCATTCCAATAAGATAAACTGGTGATTTTACAAAACGAATCATATCAAAAATTGCAAAGCCGGCATCTACATCTCCGCCAGGGGAATCTATGTACATATAAATCGGCTTGCTTGACTCTGAATCAAGAATCAAAAGCTGGCGAACGATTGCATCTGCAAGGTCTTTGTTAATTTCACCTGTAAGGATTATCTGTCTTGTCTTTAAAAACTTCTCTGAAAAAGGATCAGGCATTTTTGGCTGTTTTTTCTCTTCTTCATCTTCATCAAAACGTGGTACTGAATACATAGATTTCATAAAAACTCCTGTTGTTGTTTCCTATAAATAATATAGTAAAATAAAGGTCAAGTTTCAAGGAAAAATCATTTTTTTCCGATAATCATAATATGAAAAAGATATTCCTTTTAGTTTTTTTATTTGTTTCAAGTTTTTATATTTTTGCAGGGAAAGTTTATAAATCAAGTGCAACAGCTTCTTATTACGGAGAGGCTTTTCACGGAAAGAAGACTTCTAATGGCGAAACCTTTAACATGAAGGATTACACCTGTGCACATAAATCACTCCCTTTTGACACAATTTTAAGGGTAACAAACCTTTCAAACGGTAAATCTGTAAAGGTACGTGTTAACGATAGAGGACCTTTTGTTGTTGGACGCGAAATAGATCTATCTAAGGCAGCAGCTGTAAAACTCGATATGCTTGGAACAGGCACTGCAACTGTAAAAATTGAGATTGTGCAGATGGGTCCGGAAACAGATTTAAGCAAGCAGACCGCCGCAAAAGCTAAAGAAATAATGGCAAAAAAAGAAGGAACCTCAAAGACTACATCAACTAGTTCAAAGAAAACCACCACAAGTTCCAAAAAAAAAACAACAGAAAGTCCAAAAAAAGAAAGTGAAGTAAGCACCTCAAAAGCAAACACCGGTGACACCCCTGTTTTATGGGATATTCAGATTGGTGCCTTCAAATCTAAGGAAAATGCAAGAAAAAGAGCAAAAGCACTCTCGGATGCAGGCTTTACAAAGATAGTCATTCAGAAAACAGGTGATATCTACAGGGTTGCAATAAAGGAAGTTGAAAGTAGCGAGGTTGCTGAGATGGAAGGCAGACTACAGGAAAACGGTTTTTCTGAATACTCTGTCCGCCGACGCAAAACCAATTCAGATAATGCTAAATAGATATTCGGGACAAGTCCGAATATGACAGTTGCATTTTTTTCAATTCATACTATGACAACATCTAATTCTATGATATAATTATCTTTGTATAATTTGTCTAGGAGTTATTATAATGGACGAGTCAGAATTGGACCCTGAGATTGCGGCCTTACTTTCAAATACAGGATCATCTTACAATGCAGAAGATGCACTTGCTTCTATTGAAGAAACAGACATTACTCCATCAAAGCCTACAGATAAAACAAGCTTTACTTCATCAGGCAATTCTTCCCTTCATACTGTAGATTTAAACAAAAAAGGCTTTGACAAAATTGAACAACTGGTAAACGACAATCCTTCAGATGTTTTTGACGACCCTAAATACTATAAAACTGCACTTTCTAACGAAAATGCTTCTGCACAGCGTGTTCATCAGGTTCTTTCAAAATATCTTACTTCACAGGACCCTAAGGACAGAGCTGTTTACAGACAGCAGATAGTAACGTGTTACTGGGAGCTTTTAAGAGGAATGGCTCCAAAAATGTCGGATTATAATCTTCCGATGCCTAAAAAAATGCTGATGCGTTACGGTGTTCTTCTTCCTTCGCTTTTTAAGCCGGAAACTAAGACTTTCTTCTCAAAAATCTTCCTGGAAAATAAGGAAAATGAACCAGTTCTTTATGTTGACGAGTGGTTTAAGGAAATTGCTTCCGGACGAATGAAGAACTCTATGACTGATGAAAAAAAGCAGCCGCAGAAAAATCTTACTGCAGATGAAGCAGCTACTGCTGAACAGAGTCGTCTTATGCAGCTTCAGTCTAAAAACTCAGGAAGACTTCAGACAGCAGAAAATATTCTTGGTATAAAAGAAAATGAACGCAATATGATTGAGGTTGAAATTAGAAACAGAATTGAAAACCTGTTTATTCATCCTCCTATTATTGGAATGGAGCCTCATACCTCTTGTCTTTCTGACTCACAGCGCAGACTGTTTTCTGAAATCTCTGAGCTTATGCACAGATATACAAAGAACGATAAGGAAATGTCTAAGGCGCTTGAGGAGTTTAAGGAAGCAAAATCTGTTTATGACAGCGTTGAAAGCAAGCTTTCGAATGGACCTGCTAAAATTGCAACTGTAGATGCAGGTGCCGTAAGTGCAGAGTTTGACACTATCAGACAGATGGCAAAGATGACTGTAGGACGAAGAGGAAACCAGTTCCCTATTTTTACTCGCGAGTTCTATCACTGTACAGAAAAAGGAACCGGTACACGCGAAAACGTAATCTCTATTCTCAGCTGGATTGAATCTATTGACCCGGGTGTATTCCTTCGTATTCATAAAAATGTTCCAAATAGAATTGTTCCTTATGTTCTTCTTGTTCCAACTTATGGAGACAGAGGCTTCTGCTGGGAACCGTTTGACCGCTACAACCGCGTAACTAGCCGTGGACGAATTGTAGTTCCAATGTATCCTCGAGATTTGACTATTGCAGTTCTTACAGCAGTTGCAGATCTCCGCTGGCAGGTTGCAAAGGAAAAGGCTTCGTTCTATTGGATGGAAGAAGGTCTTACCGGACAGTACTACCAGCACTACGAGCAGATGAAGCTTAAGGGCGACTTAAAGGAATACTTCATTGAAGACTATATTCTTTGGATGACAAAGGAATCTATTGGTGTTCAGCGACTTGAACGAGATGTTCGTGGTATTTTCTGGCGAAACATGCCTTTCCCAAAAGAGCTTAAGGAAGATTTGCGCAAGCGTTCCCTCGTATACGACGAGCTCTGCAAGAAGGATGCCAACCGCGAAATGAGCGACGGATATTGATACCACTTTTTGGTGTGTTATCATTCGCCGCTAAGTGCGATTACTGGATCAAGCTTTGCGGCTCTTCCAGCTGGATTTAATCCGAAGAAGATTCCTACAAAAACTGAGAACACAAACGCAACAATACATGCCTCTACGTTTATTATAAACGACTGCTTCTGCACATATTCAACAGCAAGGCTTATTCCTATTCCCGCAATTATTCCCAGAATACCGCCGATAAGAGTAATACTGGCCGATTCAACAAGGAACTGCTGCCTTATATCGGCCGGACTTGCACCAAGTGCTTTTCGTATACCAATTTCCTGCTTTCGTTCTGTAACAGTTACAATCATAATGTTCATAATACCAATACCACCGACAAGCAATGAAATTGCGGCAATAGCACTGAGCATTATAGACATTGTTTTTGTAATTTCGCTCATCTGGTTGAGCATTGACTGCATGGACATTACGTTTACAGAACCTTCGGTTCCAGTGAGCTTTGTACAGTATTCGGTAATCTGGTCTACAAGCTCAACAGCCTTTTCGTTAGAAACTGCCTGAACAAGAACGGTTGACGCTTCCGGATTCGGCTTTATTTTCTTGGCATAAAAACCGCGCGGAACAAAGGCTGCACCGTTTTCCATACCGGTAGTCTGTTCTTTTAAGACACCAATAACCTTAAAGCCAAACGTAACATTGCTTGAAACAAGCATTATTTTTTTACCGACTGCGTCGCCGGCTGGAAAAAAGGTTTGTGCCGTATCGTGGCTCAGGATGATTTTCTGTGCACCAGCCTGATTGTCCGTAACGGTAAAGAATTCTCCGCTTTCGAGCTCCATGTTGTACATTTCAAGGTAGCCGGTCTCAATTGCACTGCAGTTTACTGAACCTGAGGTTTCGCCGTAAGTTAGAGTGGCATTAAGGTTGTTTTTAAACCAGACCTTTTTTATTCCTCTGATATTGTCAAACAAATTAGTTCTAAAGCTTTCGTCAAAGCGGAGCGTTACTGAATCCCGGCGGCGGCGCATAAAGCCCTGTGAAATACTTACACAGTCAAGACCGGAAGTTCCAAAGGTATCGCTGACCTGTTTTGTAGAGCTGCTTCCCATACTCGTTATTACAATTACAGAAGCTACACCAATAATTACACCGAGCAGCGAAAGGAATGTCCTCGTCTTATTTCGCCTGAAGCTCTGCAATGCATATATAAAATCTTCCCACATATTAAATCCTCTTAATCAGCCTTTTCTTCTACAATTTTTCCATCCAGAATACGGATGCAGCGCTCTGTAGAAGCTCCAATTCCAGGGTCGTGCGTTACGATGATGATTGTAGTTCCTTCCTCGTGATTGATTGTACGGAAAAGCTCCATAACCTGTTTTCCAGTTACAGAATCGAGCGCACCGGTCGGCTCATCTGCAAGCAGAATCTTTGGCTTTGTAATCATTGATCTTGCAATTGCAACTCTCTGCTTTTGTCCGCCGGAAAGTTCATGCGGCCGGTGATGCATTCTTTCTTCAAGTCCCACAGCTTTCAGAGCTTCTTCGGCAAGAGTTTTTCTTTTAGCCATTTCCACCCGCTGATATTTCAACGGCAGCATAACGTTTTCCAGAACATTCATGCCCGGAATAAGATGATACTGCTGAAAAACAAAACCGACAGTTTTATTTCTTAATATGGCAAGCTCCTTTTCCGACATTTCGGACGTTCGCTTGCCGTTTATTTCCACTATTCCAGAGGTCGGGCGGTCAAGACAGCCAATCATATTCATACAGGTAGATTTACCGGAGCCGGAAGGTCCCATTATGGAAAGGAACTCCCCCTGCTCTATTTCGAAGCTTATTCCCTGTAAGGCATGGACTTCATTATCACCCATAACATAGGTTTTAACTACATCACTTAATCTGACAATAACATCACTCATTGTTTCACCTGCCTGGACTAGAACCGTGGCATTCCACCGCCCATTGGAGGCATACCGCCACCGGCACCACCCTGTCTGTTTCCGCCCTGAGAGTTTCTGTTCCTGTTCATACCAGATACAGTCGGCTTAGTCTGCTGTAAAAGTACCTCTCCGCTTTCAACACCCTCCAAAACCTTTACGTATTCACGACCATACGGCTGAACCTTTACAGACTTCTTTTCGCCGGTTTTAGCATTTACAACAAACGGCTCTTTATCTTCATAACCGATTGCATAGCGCTCTACAACAAGATACTCCTCTGTAGGACTAATCTGGATTTTTCCTGTAAACGAAAAGTTTGGCAGGATTTCTTCAGGATATTCATCAATGCGGACACGAACCTTTACGATTGTTGCACCACGGCTTGTAATTTCACCGATTGCAGGCCAGCTTACTACATAACCGTGCACTACTCCTTTTTCGTAAGCAGAGAACGTAAAGTCAACATTCTGTCCAACCTTAAGCTTTGAAACATCAGTTTCTGCAACTTCAACATCAGCAGTAAGATAATCTGTATTTACAATTGTACCAACCTTATCCTTTGCTTCCAGAGAATCTCCGACAGCAACATCAAGATCTGCAATTATTCCGTCAAAGGTAGCAACAACCTTTCTGTCTGCAATTTTCTGTAGGAGCGACAGCCTTTGAGTCTGCATAAGCTTAAGCTCCTTTGCAGAACCGGTAATCCTCGTTTTATCCATATCATAATCGTGCTTGGCAAGATTATACTGCTCTGAAGTGTCATCAAGCTTAAGCAGGACATCACCTTTTTTTACGTGATCGCCGGCTTTTACATAAACGCCCATTACTGTTCCGGCAGAAAGTGCCTGAAGAGTCTGTTCCTGGGCAGCCGCAACAGTTCCAGAGATTTCTATTACATTCTCATAAGTTTCTTTTTTTACCTGATAAGTAACAACCTCTTCTGAGCCTCTGTTCAGGAAAAAGCGCAGCCCAATTAATGCACCGGCGATTACAGCCAATACGACAACAGTTATTATTATTCCCTTTACAATCTTCTTTACTGCCATTTTTTTCTCCTACTCAACGAACATTGTCTTTATTTCTGAGTTGTACATAATCATATCTATAAGATTGATTATTTTATTAACGCTTGCCTGCTGACGATTAACCTTTGCCGAAAGATATTCGCTTTCGGTAATAACGCCCTGGTTGTACCATTTGAGCATATCATTTTCAAGAGTTTCGTACATTGCAAGGTTTTCGTTGTTTTTTGTGCGTTCCCAGTAAATATCTGCAAGCTCCATATCTTTTTTCTGAGCCTTTGTTCCTAAATCTTTTTTTGCCGAGCTGATATCAAGCTTTTCCTGCTTTTCGTTCAGTTCTTCCTTCTGCTTTTCAAGCTTATTCTTTTTAAATGTATTCGGATTTACTCCAACAGAAAGCGTTAGTGTTGGTGATGGATTTTCCATCAATGGAATGTTTGTTTCTGCAGTTATTGCCAGGCCACCGTAACTAGCTTCCAGTCCGACATCTACAGTATCGTGTTTTTTACCATCAACATCCTTTGCATTATCACTCTTGAAGGTATAACCGCCGGAAGCAGACAGCGTAAAGTTTTTATTGCTTTCACGTGTCATTGTGTTGATTTTGTTTGTCCATTCTGCTTTTTCTGTAGAAGTATAATTCTTCGGGTCATAATCGTGAATGTTTAAAGCTTCAACCTCAACAATATCAGAAGGAACAAGCTTCATAAAATCGGTTTCATCATCAATTGTAAGTCTGTAGCCGCATTTTATATAGAAAATTTTATAATCGCTTACGAGAGTACGCTTTTTTACTTCAATTTCGTGTTCATCCGAAAGTACATTCATTTCTGCACGTCGATAGGTTGATGAAGTTTTTGTGTAGCCCTGTGCCTTTATTTTTTCAAAATCTATTTTGTCGTCATAATAGGTCTTTTCTTTTGCAATTATTGAAGAAATTGAACTGAGAAGGTTTTTGTAGTCGGTATAGAAGGAAGTTTCTTTATCCAAAACCTTTGTTTTTAAGTTTCGTTCTGCTTCAATTATACTACGCTCTGCCTTAAGCAGGTTTATTTCTTTTTTTAACCCTGAAGAAGAGATGATGTCTGCAGAAAGCTTTAGAGAAATATTTGAAACAATATCTTCATCAGAAGATTCTTTTTTCTCACTTTTTTCGATTTGATTTGACTCTGATTGTGGCTCATTAGATTCTGTTTCTGTTGTTGTAGAACTAGTATTCTTAGCTCCCGCATTTACCTTGCCACTTACAGAAGCCTTCAAGTTCATACGTCCAGGTAAACTTGCCTCAACCTTTGGCGAAACAGAAAAAAGAGTGTTACCCTCTTCACCATTGTTAAACTTAAACGTCATGTTGCCGGTAGAAAGAGAAATGTCAAAGCCTGAATCAAGCTTAGTTATCTGACTGGAAATCTGTTCTTTCTGCAGATTTAGCATAAGATTCTTCAAATCTGAATCGCGTTCAAGATACCCTGCAAGAAGCTCTGAAGTCGGGATAATTTCCGAGGTAGTTTTTATATCTGAAAAGATTTTCTGGTCCTGTTCTTTTTTTTGATCACTTTCCTGCGCCTGGGCAAAAAGCATAACAGAAACAGAAAGAATACATGCGCATAATAAGTTTTTCTTTATAGTCATCTTCATAAAAGCACTTCCATATTTATTTTATTAGAGAAAAGCCAAAATTGAAAGTTACTTTTATAAGAGTTTACTTATTATAACATAAGTTTTTTCTTATTCTGCGTGCTGAAAGTTTTCAACAAGTGAGCCGATGATGTTTCCGCCGCTTATAAATGTTGCTACAGAGCTTCCGAAAGAAGACAAAATGAATACAAGAAGAACACGCAGGATTCTGTTTGTATAAAATCCCTTGAACGTAACATCATCCTGTAAGGTTTCCATATCCTTTACCTTTGGCTTGCAGACAAATGCCTGAACAATTGCCGTTACAAAACCACAGCCTATAAATGGACAAAGAGAAGTAATTGGAGCACTCAAGAAAGCAACAAGGATTGTTATTGGATGACCGGCAGCAAGCAAAGTAAGGAAAGCTGCACAACAGCCGTTCCACAAAATCCAGGATTTAATCATTTTTGTTCCAAGCTGAGTTCCACCATAAATAAAGCCCGCAATTATAAGTCCAACTATTGCAGCAGGAATAATCCAGCCACTGATTTTACCAACAACAGTCTTTTTTGGAACTTCATTTATTTCTGAAACATCATCACTGATAGTACCGGCAGCAAGCTTTTCAAGATTTTCTACTACACCATCGAGATGGCCGGCACCAAGAACTGCAACTATATTATTTCCATCAGCATTCCAGATATTTCTTGCAAGATAGAAGTTACGCTCGTCAATTAAAACTTCCTTTACTGTAGGGAGAAAATCAGAAAGCTCGCCCATCATTGAATCCATTTCGTTCTTTTCTTTGATGTCTTCAATTTCCTCGGCAGACATTTGTTCCTTGCTAAACGCACTTGAAAACAGTGCGGCAAGAAGCTTACATTTTCCCCAGAGGCTGTTTTTAGCCCAGGCACGTTTTAAGGTTACCTGAATGGAACGGTCTGCCATAACTGTAGGAATGTCCAGTTCCTGTGCAACATTCATTCCGGCAAGCATTTCATCACCAGGCTTTACGCCAATTCCCTGTCCCATTCTGCGCTGGAACGATGCAAGAACAAGGTTTGCAAGAAGAAGAAAGCCTTCTCCACGCTTAAGGATTTTTATAATATCAAGCTCGCGATATTTATCTTTATTTCTGATTGATTCTGCACGCTTTTCATCAAGCTCAATTGCTACACAATCTGGTTTAAGCTCTCTGATTGTGTTTTCAACCTCTGTAACGCTTTCTGCCGAAACGTGTGCTGTTCCAATTAACGTTATTTTTCTTCCGTTAAGTTCGAGTATTCTCTGTGTCTGGCTCATTCTTCAAGACCCCATTTTGCAAGGCGATATTCAAAAAACATTGGCGCCTGCATTGCTGCTACTTTAGCATAATATTCATAGGCCGCTTCTTTGGACCCAAAGACTTCATAATAAAGTCCCATATAAAATAGCATTTTACCTTTTTTATTTCTATTGTCTTCCTTCTGAATTTTTCCAACAAGATTAGTTTCTGCATTGCGGCTATAAGTATCGCTGAACATACGACCCATATTGTATTCTACAGAATCGCGGTCAAGAGTTTTCAACGTTTCGGTCATAATCTTTTTAGCATTGAAAGCATCGTTCATTTTGAAATAGCATGCCGAAATCATAAACTTGTAGCAGTAATTTTTGCTGTAGCTGTAGGCTTTATTAAACAAACGGATAGCTTCTGTATAATTTCCAACATGGTATTCAAGTACCGCTGCAGATTCGTAAGCGTAATAGTATTTTGGATTTGTTTCTATTACCTTGTGATAATTGTCCAGTGCAAGATTGTATTCATCGTGGTCATCGTAAATGCCGGCAAGATAAGCATAAGCAAGGAAGTAATCCGGTTCGAGTGAAGCTGCTTTTGTCCAGGCATTAACTGCATCATTATATTTACCCTGATTTCCGAAATAAGTACCTAAATCGAGCCAGTAGCTGTAATTCTGCGGTTCATATTTTAAGGCTTCCTGAATGTATTTTGTTGCACGGATATAATTGTTTCCTTCTGCAGAAAGCTTACCCATAAAAGCAAGTGCAGAAGAATCATTTGGAGAAAGCTGCAATACTTTTTCGCAGGCTGCTCTTGCACTCTTCAAATCATCCTGATAGTAAGAAGTAAGCGCATAACCGTAAAGAGCATCCGTATTATTTGGTTCTGTTTTAAGTGCCTTTGAATAAGAATCTCTTGCAAGCTTGTATTTTCTATTAAGAGAATATTCCTCTGCCTGAAGAATATTTGCCTGTACGTTGTAAGGGTCTGAATCCAAAATCTTTTTTGATAATGATTTATAAGAAGCTGAATCGCCGGAAGCTCTAGCAGAAACTGTAAGAAGTTCCATTGCATCAATATTGTCTGGATTTTCTTCAAGAAGATTTTTTGCTATACCGCTAGCCTTATCATAATCACCATTAGAAATATAAAGCGAAGCAAGCAGCATATTCATTTCTTCATCATCTTTAAGCTCTTCTGGAATATTTTCAAAAAGGCTGATTGCATCGGCAACATTTCCTGACTGAAGCTCCGACTGAATGTTTTTTACAAAAGCTACATCCGGCGGATCAAGTATAACAGGTTCCGGCTCCGGCTCTGGTTCCGGCTCGGGCTCTTTTTCTTTAACAGGCTCCTTCTTTTCCTGCTTTTTCTTATCTTTATCTGTTGTTTCTTCTTCTATTTCTGGAGTTGTTACATCATCCTCATTTCCGGCAGGCTTAGAAACACAACCTGCAAAAAAAATTGAAGCTCCCAAAAGCAGAGCTGCAAAAATCTTAAGTTTATTCATCACATTATCCTATATAACTAAAGTTTCTTTAAGCAACATCACAGTTGAAATTCCCTTAATCATTAGCTAAACTATAAACACAATGAAAGCACGTGTATTTAGAAAAGCCTTAGGGATGATAATTGTCGATATCGCTATAATAATCGGCATTTTTGTCCTTCAATTTAGAACAGATTCCAATATTATTGAAAAAATCGGAAATCTCCAAGTAACTTTAACAAAATCTGAATCAGATAATGAAGAAATAAACCTAAAAAATACCCTTAAAGCTACTTATAACGGTATAAATATCTATTTTGACGATCAAACTCCACCAAAAATCCTTGTAAAGAATGAAAAGGAAACAAAAAATGTAAAGCTTGTAAATTGGTCCAGGGATGATTCGTCTATTACCTTTGAGTTGACTGAAGGAATTAAGTTTTCAATTGAAGTAAAAGAGGACGAACCGGAAGCTCCGCTTTTAATCAGTACACATCTTCCAAAAAATGTACTCAGTTTCTATCTTCCTTACAATTTTGCCTACAATATGAAGATTGTTAAGGATGAAGGTAAAAAGGTTATCCTTAATGATAAGAAGAATAACTGGAGTTTTTCTGCTGATGATGTTGTAGACGGCTATATGATTTTTGCCCACAAGGATTCTTATGCAAGCTACAATATCTTTGACGACACAAAGAGCTTTACCTTTGATTCACTTACAACACTTGCCGCTGCAGAGGGAATCAATTATCTGAATATAACTACAAACTTTAAGAACAATCTTATTACTTCGTTCAGAGCTTCTCTTTCTGATAATAATTTCTCTGAACAGGCAGTTGTTTCTTATGTTGCAGCTATGTCTGAGGCTGGAAAATATCAGCAGGCAATTGACGATATTCCACAGAGCTACAAGCGAAGCGAACAGAGAACATATCTTTCTGCACCATACTTTAACAATCTTGTAAATATGAACAATATTCTTGATCAGCAGATAAAGACAACCTCTGTTTTGATTTCTAAGGCTGCATACTCCGATTCTCTTGATATATTTACTGTTCACGATCTTGCTGCAAGTCTCTGTATACATTCTAACGCAACAGAAGCAACTATGATTCTGGAAAAGGCAGCTGAGGCTGATATTGATAAGTGCTCTGTTTCTCAGGCAACTGGTATTCTTACAACCTTTGATGATTTGTGCTCTATGAACCAGTCGTACGCTAAGATTCTCAGACCTGTTGCAGACAAATGTGTTGAACGACTTACAAAGGCATGTGCATTTGAAAACAATATCCTTACAATTTCAGAAAACGATACATTCCTTTCTGTAATTCAGGGTGTTGAAACAGGTATTGCACTTTTGCGCTTTGGTGCCCTTGTTGATAATGAAACTTATGTAAGGGCTGGACGAGTTATTGTAAGCTCTTATATTCAGGAATCTTCTTCGTTCGACTTGAGAACCCTTGTAAATCTTTATCCACTCATTGCTTACGACAACTGGTATTATCCACACTATGAGTTCATTCACACAGACAAAAAGAATACAATCTGGGCATGGACTTGTGCTAAAGAAATTAAATATGCAGATGATGAAGAAACCGGACTTAATCTTTCTATAACCTTCCCTCTGGGATTAACTCATTACGTAATCTTTAAGGGAATACCTGAGTTCTCTTCAATTTACATTTACAACATTCCGTTCCGAACAGACCCTCGCTTCGAAACATATAACTCTTCAGGATATGTATACAGAGCAACAACACACACGTTGCTGCTTAAGTCTAGACATAAGTCTGAGGTTGAAGATGTAAGAATGCTGCCTAAATCTGCGGCACAGGCTCAGAGCGCACAGAAAAAACCTGCAACAGAAGCAGGTACTGGAGCTGGAGCTGGCACAGGAGCTGGAACATCGGCCACAGGTACAACACCGTCCACCGGCACAACTACAACAGGCACTGGCACAACAACCGGCACCACAGGCGCCACAACAGGAACTGGTACAAACCAGACAACCGGAACCAGTACAACAGGAACAAACACCGGCAGCACAACTAACACTGGTACCACAACGACAACAAATACCGGAGCTGGAACAACAGGTTCAACACCTGGTGCAGGTTCAACACCTGGAGCTGGTTCAACCACAAATACAGGTGCTCAAACCGGTACACAGCCTGCCGCTCATTAGTTATTTAGACTGCAGAAACTCTTTTACAGTTTTCTCATACCGTTCGGTGTCTACCATATAGCTCATTCCGTGGTCGGCACCAGGAAAGGTTTCGTATCTGACTAATTCAGGATTCGCTTCGGCAATCGGGCGGCTCATCCAGGCAGGAACAAACTTATCTTCTTCTCCGTGAATTAAAAGAACAGGTACCTTTGACTTTTTCACCGCTTCCCTGCAGTCCGAAAGCTTGTCTCCCAGATTAAAATGACCGTAGATAAATGCCGCAGCGTAAATCAATGGCTTAAACAGATTAAAAGGAAGCTTCATATCATCATCAGTTACTTTTTTTATTATTTCTACGGGACTAGCATAAGGACAATCTGCAATAACAGCCTTAACATTGTCTGGCAGCTCTAAACCAGTAGCCATAAGCACCGTTGCCGCACCCATGGAAACACCATATATATAAAGCTCCGTATCTGTACCAAACCGTTCGTTTACATATTTGGCCCAGGACAAAACATCATATTTTTCTTTTACACCATACGTCATTGTGTGACCTTTGCTAGCGCCCTGCCCTCTCTGCTCAACAATAAGAACATTGTGACCAAGCTCAAACGCCAGCTTAGAACCACCGCAAAAATCCCTGATTCCGTTACCCCGCCAGCCGTGAAAACAAATGTCTACTGGAGCTCCATCCTTTACGTGATAATACCGGCCTGCAAGCTTAAGCCCGTCATAAGCTTTTATCCATACCCATTCAAAAGGCTTTTCATCCAGAACCTTTACCAGCCCGACAATTTTATCTTTAAGACTCAGAAACGGCTCGTGATCCGGCACCTCGTAAATGTCTCCGTGATTTTTTGGCGAAGAATAAAAACCGATTCTATAAATTATGTATGTACCGAGAAAAAAGGCGATAACGAGAATTGCAAGGATAATGATTATTAAGCTCATATATAAAGCATAATGATTTTTTGATGAGATTTCTACTAAGAATATGGCTATGAATTACTCTGCGCTGAGCGTTATTTTAGTATACCGGTTATATTTCCGTCTTTATCCCTTATAAAATCATGTGCTTTTACAGGTGCTCCACAATGCGGACATTTCTGGTGAATACCGATAACATAAATTCCACCGCAGTATTCGCACGGTTCCTGTTGTTCAAATTGTTCAGGACATTCTACGGCTTCTTTGAATACTGTCTTTTTAAGTGCGAGATTATAACAAATGATAATTACAACAAGAAGTATAATTATAAACGGCAGTTGAATGTAATAACCCCGATAAATATATTTTTTCATTACAACTGGCGTAAGGACATTAAAGCTTTCGGTGATTGCTTCTCCGACAGTATACTTTGAACGTTGTAGAAGCCGTTTATGAAGTGCCTTGTTAAATAAACCGGTTTCTGTATTGGAAAGGATTGGATCTGTTAAGTCGCCCTGCATACCTTCCCAAGCCCAGTTTTCAAAATTATCTTCGGAAAAATCAGCGTTATCAGCTTCCGGTCCTTTTACATAAACTATGAGCCAGTGTTTTTCGTCTTCAAAGGCGTTTACATATAAATCGTAGGCGAAATTTTCCAGCGAAGTGTAATTTTTGCTCCATTTTTCATCCGGAAAGGTCATAACAGAAGGCGCTATACCTGTCTCTTCCAAAAATTTTGTAAGGGATTCGTAGAGAGCGGTTGTATCTTCTCCTAAAACACCAGCTTCGTCTCTGATAATTATAGTCTGGTCGTAATCGTCAGTAAGCCTTTCAGGATTATGAAAAGACGGTATTAAACCCATTGATATGAAAAAAAATAAAAATCCAAAAAGAAGGGTAAGTTTTTTCGGTCTTTTTTTTACATCGTAGTTAGCGTAAATAAAAACAGGTTCTTTATTTTTGTAATAAAGATATCGTTTTGCCCCGGGAAAGGCTTTGCTGGATGTTTTAATAGAACTTCCGCCTCTCGAGCCGCCGTGGCTTCCTCCTGAATGGCTTCCGCCGCCTGATGAATGTGGCATAGATTCTCCTTATATTGGTGCGCCGCAATGCGGGCAAGTCTTGTCAAAGCCCACGAGGTAAACGCCGCTGCAGTATTCGCATTTCTTCTGGTATACAAAGTTATCGGGGCATTTTACTGCCGTTTTGTAGTACTTGTATTTTATAGGGTGGAAATTTTTTAAGAAGACGATCAGCCAGACAAATGCTATGTAGCAAAGTCCTGGGATAGCCGATTTTTGAAGATATTTTTTCATTGAAACCGGAGTAAGCGTATCAAAGGCAAAAGCAATGGCATTTTCAACTGTATATTTTTCCCTTTGTAGAAGTGCTTTTTGGAGGGTATCGTTAAAAAGATCGGTTTCCACTGTTGTAAGAATGGAGTCTGTGTCATCTCCCTGCATTCCCTCCCAGTGCCAGTCGTCAAAGCCATCTTCTGTTTCTGGACCTGGAGAATAAACGATGAGCCAGTACTTTTCACTTGGAAATAATTCAAGGTATTTTTTGTAGGCAAAGTGTTTTAGTGACGAAAATTGGTTGTCCAAAACTTCATTCTTTACTGTCAGAACTGTTGGGGCAATTCCTGTTGTTTCAAAAAAACGGTTTAAGGCAGCGTACAGCTCCTCTGTATCAGTAAAAATATTAGCTTCATCTTTGATGACAACGCGTGCTGCTGGATCTGGAGTAAGTCTGCTTGGAGCGTGACTGTTAGCACAGCACACAACACTGCTTATAAGGAGCAGTAAAACCGTTACAAAAGCAATGTAGCCTAAAGAAATTTTTAGAGAATATGAAGTTGCTGGGTCAGAATCCGAATAAATGATTACAGGCTTTTTGTTTCTGTAGTAGACATATCTGGTGGAACCTGCGTAAGGTCCTCTGTGTATTCCAGATGGTCCTGATGACCTTGATGATGAGTGAATTCCACCGTGGCTTCCGCCTCCGTGACTACCGCCGCCAGATGAATGTGGCATAAAACTTCCTCTCTTTCCAATGTGAATACCTTTATATTATAGAAAGAACTTATGATTTGTGCTATATTCTTTTATTGAAAATACACGACAGAAAGAAGAGGAAAAAATGGCAAAGACATTTGATGACAAAAAAATAATTTATACTATGGACCGCGTAGGTAGAGCTTACGGAACAAAGGTTGTTCTGAAGGATATTGGCATTTCGTATTACTACGGCGCAAAGATTGGTGTAATTGGTCCAAACGGAGCCGGAAAATCTTCTCTTTTTAAGATTCTTGCTGGAATTGATAAAGACTTTACAGGCGAAACTTATCTGGCACCTGGGTACACAATCGGATACCTTGAGCAGGAGCCTTACCTTGAGCCGGGCAAAACTGTAATGGAAGTTGTAAAGGAAGGTGTAAAACCAATTACAGATTTGCTTGCAGAGTTTGATAAAATTAACGAAGCATTTGGTGACCCGGATGCAGATTTTGATAAGCTTTGTGCAAAACAGAGCGAGATTCAGGAAAAGCTTGATGCTATGGATGCCTGGAATCTTGATAATAACCTTGAGCTTGCAATGGACGCACTCCGTTGTCCTCCTGCTGACCAGGTTGTAGATGTACTTTCTGGAGGTGAACGCCGACGTGTTGCTTTGTGCCGACTTCTTCTTCAAAAGCCTGACATTCTTCTTCTTGATGAGCCTACAAACCACCTTGATGCAGAAACTGTAGCCTGGCTTGAAAAGCATCTTCACGATTATCCTGGAACTGTAATTGCCATTACTCACGACCGTTACTTCCTTGATGATGTTGCAGGCTGGATTCTTGAGCTTGACCGCGGCGAAGGTTATCCGTTCAAAGGTAACTACTCAAGCTGGCTTGAACAGAAAAACCAGAGACTTGCAATGGAAAACAAGCACGAATCTGAACGCCAGAAAGAAATTCAGCGCGAATTGGAATGGATTCACATGAGCGCAAAGGGCCGACAGGCAAAGCACAAGGAGCATATCACACGCTACAACGAGCTTATGGCACAGGAAAGCAAAAAGCAGCTTAAAGATGCACAGATTTCTATTCCTGCAGGACCAAGACTCGGCGGCCAGGTAATCGATATTGAAAACCTTACAAAAGCCTTTGGCGATAAGCTGCTTTTTGAAAACATGAACGTTCATATTCCGGCAGGTGCCATTGTTGGTATTGTTGGACCAAACGGAGCCGGTAAAACTACCCTCTTTAAGATGATTGTTGATGCAGCTGGAATGGAAGGCGGAGAAAAGCCTGACAGCGGTGAAATTAAAATTGGAAAAACTGTAAAGCTTGTTTATGTTGATCAGCTTAGAAGCGGACTTGATATGAACAAGACTGTATATGAAACTCTCGGCGGTGGCGCAGACATGATTAAGCTTGGCGCCGTTGACGAAAAAGGACGCGCACTTGAAGGTGGTGTTCGCGAAGTAAATGCACACGCATACTGCGGCTGGTTCAATTTTGCAGGTCCGGATCAGAATAAAAAGGTAAGCGTTCTTTCCGGTGGTGAACGAAACAGACTTAATCTTGGAATGATGCTTAAGGAAGCCGGTAACGTGCTTTTATTCGACGAGCCTACAAACGACCTTGACGTTCAGACTGTACGCGCACTTGAAGAAGCTCTTGAAGATTTTGCCGGCTGTGCTTTAGTTGTAAGCCACGACCGCTGGTTCCTCGACAGAATCTGTACACATATTCTTGCCTTTGAAAACAATTCAGAAGTACGCTTCTTTGAAGGCAACTGGTCTGAGTACGCAGAATGGAAGAAGGAACAGTTCGGTGAAGAAGCTGGTGTTCCAAAGAGAACTGTTTACAGAAAGCTTTCCCGCTAGAGAATCAATAAGGCTTTTAGTCGTTAGGAGTTTCGGCGTAAAGGATTTCAAGTTCAGGGCGGCATTCCATAAAGATTTTGCCAAGCACAGGATCAAAGTGAGTTCCTAAGTTTTCCTCAATAATCTGGAAAGCCTGGTCAAAGGAATATGCCTCCTTGTAGCAGCGTTTACTTACAAGAGCGTCAAAAACATCTGCCAGTGCCATTATTCTTGCCTCAATCGGGATTTCCTTTTCCTTAAGTCCTGAAGGATAACCTGTTCCATCCCATCTTTCGTGATGATAATGAGCAATATTTATGGCAGTTGTTTTAAAGTCTTCATCTTCAACATCCTTAAGAACCTCGGCAACAATTTTTGCACCTTCTACACAATGCTTTTTCATCTGGCTGTAATCTGTATCATCAAACTTGCCAGGCTTTCTAAGAACCTTGTCGTCTACCGCAATTTTTCCTAAGTCGTGAAGAGTTGCACCCTTTATGACGTTTGTATAAAAGCTGTCGCTAAAGCCCGCAAACTCGGTATGCTCCTTAAGCTTGCGAACAAATATTCTGATTTCGTGACTTGTTCTCTTAATGTGGTTACCGGTACTGTTGTCTCGGCTTTCTACAAGGCTCGCAATTCCAGTAATGATTGAGTCCTGCATTTCGAGAAGCTTTTCGTTTTTGTGCTCAACCTGACCTTCAAGCTCCTTGCTGTAGTTCTTAAGCAGATTGATGTATTTTTTCTGATTTGTAGCATCGTGCAGCTCAATAAGGTATCCAATATCCTTATTACCAATAGTAATAGTCTGCATCGTACAGATTGCCGTAATACCAGCATATTCAGAAATAAACTCGCTCTTTGAACCGTTTATCCATTTATCCAGCCAGACCATAATTTCGTTTGTAAGGCGGACATCTGTTTTAGGAATAAAAGAATCAAGAGGAATTGTTTTCAGCGAAGGATAAACCTTAAGCGCAAATTCATTGCAGCCCATATACCGTTTATTTTTATCAAAGGTGATACAGCCATAGCTCTTCTTTTTTTCGTAAATGTTCAGAACATTCGAAGTCATATCGTACATATTCGAGCGTCTGAAAATATACATAAGGAAGCCCATATTAAGCACATTCGTAAACGGAATAATATCAAGAGGGACATGAAGTATTCGTGTGAAAGCATAACAGATTGTAGTTACCGTAAAAATGATGATGATGAGGATTGCAGTCCTAACCGAAATCTTATAGTTTTTATATACGGCAAGCATTGCGGCTGCTACAAAGTACAAATTGCTTCCAAAAACAAGAATCAAAAGAAGAATATGCAGAGGACCGTAGGATTTTGCCATATAGGCAACACCGTGATAAAGTCCATAGCCTATTTCTGAATAATAAAGTGTACTTTCGCTGCTTGTTGAAACAAAGAAAATAATGACACAGCAATAAGCAAACAAAAGTCTTTGAATCCATTGATTTATTTTTACGCCGCACAACTCTGAAACAACCATTATCATAAAGAAGTTGGCGATTACGCTTCCGAAATTATACAGCTGATTCGCTATCATAATTCCTTCCATTGTGCTTGCAAAACATCCCATTGCATATGAATAGTTTGCAATTGCAATGCTGGCAAAAAGAAGCATCTGTTTCTGGCTGGCTTTTGCCATTCCCTTTTCATAGTGATAAATGATTTCTACGATAGACAAGATTGCAGCTGCAAGATAAAACCACTTCAACATAAAATCCTCACTTTATAGTACCAATAACAGAATTGACAAGTGCTTTGAAAGACTGATCCTGCTGAACATTTTCATAGGACAAATCTTCCGCGATAGAATAAACTCCTTCGACTTCAACTATAGTAGAAGCAGATTCTGGTTCAAGTTCTACAGAATCCTGCTGATTTTCGCTGAATCTTGTTAATGAAAAACCTGTGTCGTCATCTACTGGAAGAAGCTCTTCAATACCTTTTTTATCAATAATAAACTCCAGCTTTACAGGCACAAAAGAAAAGCTTGTATCTGTAACACTGATAGTGTGAATATATTCAGAACCAATAGTCAAATCCTCGGCAAAGATATTATCTACATTTGCAAAATTGTCGTTCAGTGAGCTTATAAAGGTAAGGTTACTGTCTGCTGAATAAACAGGCTTATTTTTAAGGCTTTCAAGAAGCTCCGGATAAGGATCCCTGTAATCTAATTCTTCAAGCTCCTCGTACTCTTCAATTTCCTCTATATCGTCGTCATAATCAGCCAGTTCTTCGATTTCTTCAACTTCTTCTGGTTCGGCTAATTCTTCAGGTTCCGCAACCTCTTCAAGAGCTTCTGGTTCTTCGAATGCTTCTATTTCTTCAATTACCTCTTCAGGTTCAGCTGGTCCTTCCAGTTCAATTATTTCTTCGGCTTCTTCTATTTCAGAAACCTCTTCAGTTTCCTCAACTACTTCTTCTGTCTCACCAACCTCTTCCGGCACCTCAGCGACCACTTCTGGTTCAATCACTTCACTCGGTTCAGTCACCTCTTCAGCTTCAGTCACGTCTTCAACATCTTCCGGTTCGATTACTTCTTCCACAGCTTCAGTTTCTTCCACAGCTTCAGGCTCGTCAGTCACTTCTTCCGGTTCTTCCGGCTCTTCCAGTTCTTCAAGCTCTTCGAGGTTTTCGTCAACTTCTTCAAGCTGTTCAACTACATCAAAATCGGCTTCATTTCTGGTTTCGTCAAAATCACCGATTTCTTCAAGTTCACCGATAACTTCCAGCGGATTAATATATTCAGGTTCTTCAAGCTCTTCTAGCAGCTCATTATCATCAGAAAAAGAATTATAAAAAACAGGTTCAGTATCTGTCATAGTATCATTCTCCTCTTCAAGCTCAAGCAGCTCCGGCTCATCATCAGAAGAAACCGGATCATCTACACCACTAATCTCTTCTATAACCTCATCAACATCATCTACTTTACTGCCATCCTGTGCACCGGCATTAACAGTATTCTTGTGAGCTTTCAAAAGGCTTTCAATTTCCTTCCAGTTTGAATCAACAGAAGCTTCTATAAGCTTTGCGTAACTGGACGATTTTCTGCCGTATTTTGTTTTAAGCTCATCAATAAGGATTTTTTTCCGCTGCTCAAGACTGTCGTGAATCTGCTCCCAGGAAATAATATCAATGTTAGAAAGATACTCTTTTGTAATTTCCAGACGCGTATTCTTAACATCCATCTCAATCTGGCTGGAATAATCCTTTCTTAAGCCGACAAGAAAATAAGTGATAATGAATATCACCAGGATTAAAACAGCACAAATCAACGGAAAAATGTAAGCCGGGAACAAAAGGTTCAAATTGTCGATATATTTCGACATGAACGGAAGTAATCCAAGAAGAGTAATGCCTATAAATGTAACGGAAATTGCTGCAGTAACCAGTATACTGCTAACAATTCGTTTCTTTTTGTTCATTAGCCTTTGCGCCTCTTTAAAATGCTTACTCAATTATTATCCATTTAAAATGAAAAAAAATCCACTTAATTATTCGTTTTTTTTTATAACTTGCAGATTACGCATACATAAGTTATAGTTTTACTGATGATTGAAATTGCAAAAGAAAACGAACGAAAACCACGTGCTCTGCTGATTGGAGAGCCTGGAAACGATTTACAGGAGCTAAAAGGACTCGCACTTACGCTTGGGATGGATGTAATCCAGAGACTCACACTTACAAGAATGGAAGTTCATCCTCAATATGGTATGGGAACTGGAAAAGCAAAGGAAATTGCTACTCTGGCTAAGGAAATTGAAGCCGACTGCATCATTTTTGACTTTAATATTGACCCAAGAAAGCAGCGAAACTGGGAAGAGCTGTCTGGAATCTCGTGTTTTGACCGCCAGGAAGTGATTATAAAGATTTTTGCACAGCGGGCAAGGACAAAAGAAGCCGTTTTACAGGTAGAATTGGCAAGACTTTCGTATTCTCTGCCAAGACTTTCTCACTTAAATAAGGATTATTCACGACAGCGCGGTGGTTCTCTGAGCAATAAAGGTTCGGGCGAAACTGAGCTTGAGCTGAATCAGCGAAGAATCAGGGAAAGAATAACTCAGACAAAGCGCGAACTGGCTGAAATTGAAATTAACAGGCAGACTCAGAAAAAACAGCGCACAAAAATCCCTTCCTGTGCACTTGTAGGCTATACAAATGCTGGAAAATCGAGTCTTTTGAATGCGCTGACTGGGGCAGATGCCTTTGTAGAAAATGAGCTTTTTGCAACCCTTGACCCGCTGACACGCCAGCTGCCACTAAACGACAGCCCTGGTGTTCTTATAACAGATACAGTTGGTTTTATAAGCAATCTTCCTCATCATCTTATTGATGCATTTAAGTCTACGCTGGAGGAAGCCGTTACCGCAGACCTTCTGCTGCTTATTCTTGACTGCTCTGATGAAAATGTTCTTGAACAGTACAAAACCGTTTGTGATGTTCTTGAAGATATTGGTGCAACAAAAAATCCGCGGCTTATCTGTTTGAATAAGGTTGACCGTATTGAAGATAACACTGTACTTGCCGGAATCCGCAGAAGCTTCCCGGATGCACTTTGTATTAGTGCAAAGGAAGAACGCGGCTTTGATGAGCTTAAAGAAAAGATTTTTGAACTGCTTTACGGCGAAATAAGGGATTATATTTTCCCAATGAGTCAGACAGTTCTTATAAATGAGCTTAGAAAAGCCGGCTGCATCCAGAATGAAGAGTGGCTTGAAGACGGTGTACACATAACGGCAAGAACAACAGGACGGCTCGCTGCCCTTTCTGCACCTTTTATTCAAGGCTGAGAATGCTGAGGATACAAAAGATATAGAACAAAACAGGATTTTCGAGGAAACAATGAAGCTTTCGCTTAACAAAATATTGATTATCATCATCATCACGCTTTTTGTATTGATTTTAGGCATTACCGCCGGTGGTTTTATTTCTAAAAAGGCAAAGCCTGGAAAAAATCTCCGCACAGCAGATCCTGAACCGACCGTAAAGGAGCTTGAATCGCTGAATAAACGCTCCGGAGACAAGCTTGCCGCCTACACTGGAATTGGCAGAATCAGGACAGTTACCGCAAGCGCAGACAGCACTGGTACACAAACCGCAGACAAGGATAGCGGAACCGGGGTAACTCCAATTGTAATAACTCCGTGGTTTTCGTACGAAGAAAGCAACACAGAGCTTTACGAAGAGCTTTCCAGAAAGAGGATTTTGATTACCGGAATTATAACAAACTATTTCTCGTCCAGAACGGAAAAAGAGCTGCTTTCTACATCAGAAGAAAAAATAAAGAACGAACTATTAGAGGAAATAAATAGTCAACTTTCGCTGGGAAAAATAAATGCAATTTATTTTTTGGATTATATATTTCTGAAATAAACAATTACAAACTATAAATACTTTATTTAAAGAAAAAAAATAGCTAACAGTCGAGTTCCGTCTTTAAAAATCGCCGGCTCGCCGGCTACACGCTATTTTGCCTTGGAATTATATACGTTTGCCGCTCACGCGGCAGCAAAATAGAGTGTTTTTTAAAGACGTTCCTCTCCTTCTCGCTATTTTTTTTCTTAATACACTCTTTGGATAAGTGTAAATAATTACAATTAAACTCCAGTTCGTATTTTTCAGCGAATCGTTCGAGTTATTTTTTCTACAATCTTTCTACAATTGGATTCCAGATTTTATCTTTTCGTTGAAACGGTCGAGTTTCTTTCCTTCCAGCGGGTTTGGTTCGCCGGCGAGGACTTTGCGGAGGGCTTCCATTTCTTCGCCACTGAAGCGAACGCCTTCGTTCTGGTGGTTCATAAAGGATTCGGTGGCCATTGGAGCAACCTTTTTACAGATATCAAGAATTACTTCGGCATAAACACGAATCTCGTACTGTGCATGACTGTCGAGACGGAGCTTAAGGAAGTGGAACAGGTTGTGCAAGTCCATTTCCCAGTAAAACTCTGTGTAAAGAGAAAGCGGAAGATTTATTCGGGCAATTTCGCGGGCAAGACCATCATCAATCAGCTTGCTGTAGTTTTTATAGGCAGCTTCCTGACCATCCTTAAGGGTATTTATGATTTCGTTTGCTTTTGCTGCTTCAAAAGCTTCGGTTGCTCTTCCCTGCTTGTTATCTGTGCTCTGTGGAGAAACCTTATCTGCCTCCGGTACATAGAACTCATCCTTCATAATTGAATAACGGCCTGAAACCTCGTTCATACGACCTGTACGGTGGCGTACCCACTGGCGGGCAACAAAAATTGGCATTTTAAGATGGAAAGTCATTACAACCTGCTCAAATGGAGACGTATGCTGATGTCTCAAAAGATAATCAATAAGAGCAGCATCCTGACTCACAGTTTTTGTTCCTTCTCCATAAGAAACACGGGCAGACTGAACAATTCTCTGATCTCCGCCAAAATAATCAACTAATCTGACAAAACCTTTATCAAGAACAGGATACTCCTTATCAAGAATTGCTTCTGCTTCTGGGACAACACAATGAGCCATAAATCACCTCGTAAAAAAATGTATGTGAACAATAATAACATCTAAATGAGTATTATTCAATTCAACAGACACAGAAAAAACAGATTCAACAAACGCAGTGATCAATGAATCTGTAAAAAAGCTCACGCAAGGAACCGTATTTTGCTCTGCCGAGAAGCCTCGCCGCTACGCTCTGTATTTTAGCTAGGATGGAACCTTTAGCAATCGGCTTCAATGCGACGCAAAACACGAACCCTTGCTACGCTTTTTTACTGTAACAGTGTTCATTGCGTTTGTGTGAGAATTCAGTGTTTTTGTGTCTGTGTCCGATGTTTAGTTTGTTTCGGATGTAGTTGTTGTGTCAGAAGGTTTTTCGTCTGATGATGTAGTGTTCTCAGAAGAAGTGTCTTCTGAAGATGATGTATCGTCAGATTTTTGAGGTTCATCATCAACTACATTAACATCTTCCTTGGAAACTACGGTGGTGCGGCGGGCGATGCCTACTTCTACGAAGATGAGGACAGCGCCGATGATTATGCTGATGGTGCCAAGAACTCGGACGATTGTAAGGCCAACTTCTTCAATCGGGATGATGAAAAGAAGAACGGCGATGAGGAAACAGATTATGCCTTCGATAAGATTCTTTTTAAAATCATCGCTGGCGGTTTTGCGGAATTTTATGCTGGAATAAACGTTTGTAGCGGCAAAGAGGATAAGATAAACAGCAAGAATATAAGAGATTATTTTCCAGATTGAAGTAACTGTTTTTACAAGAGCAAAAGGACAGATAACGGCAACAAGACCGATTACAATACTGACGATTGATTTGATAAGAATCATCTTTTTTATTTCTGGAACGGTGATGTTTTTTAAGGTATAAAACAGATTATATCCGCCGGCTGCAATTGCCGTGAGTCCGACAAGAACAACAACTGCATTTATACATGCTCCAGGATTAATCAGCATCAGAAGTCCAATAACTGCCAGTATTCCACCAAATACAATATTCTTAGTTTTCACTGTCTTTTCCTCCATAAAATACAACTATATTAAAGATAATATCGAAATAGATTTGCGTCAATGTATTATTGCGACGTTTGGGAAAGGCTGATAAAATCTAGTTTGATTATGACTACGAAAAAGGCAAAAATCATTTGTACAACTGTTCTTGTAGAAAGGTCGCCGCAGGCGTTGCCGTTGGGAGCTGCTTGTGTAGCTTCAGCTGTAAAAAACTCTCCGCTTACAAAGGATTTTTGTGACGTTTCGCTTGAGTGTTTTTATCCTGACGATTCTGAAGCAGTAATTACTAAGTCGCTGCTGGAAAAGTTTTTTAAGGATGATGATGAAAGCCTTGTTCGCGTATGTGCATTTTCTGTTTTTGTGTGGAACAGGCTTGTACTTGAAAAGGTTGCTGCTGCACTCAGAGAAAAGGGCGTAATCTGTATTGCGGGCGGTCCGGAAATTACAGCAGGACTGAGAGATAAAGCTAACACTCTGTCGGGTACCGTGCGTACTTGTGATGATGAAGTTTCCGCAAATCCTAGTTTTGATTATTTTGTTTGCGGCGAAGGTGAGTTTTCGGTTCCTCAATTGATTAAGAAAATTGTATCAGAACCTGCGTCAGTACAAACTCCAACTGTAATTCCAGCCATATCATCATCAAGCTTAGAAAGCCTTACCTCCCCTTACCTGGACGGTACAATCAACCCGGACGATTTTGGCGGTGTGCTTTGGGAGCTTGCAAGAGGCTGTCCCTTCAAATGTTCCTACTGCTATGAATCGAAGGGAGAAAAAACTGTTCGGCTGTTCTCAATGGAACGGATTGAAAAGGAGCTGGACTTTTTTGCAAGGAAAAATGTTCCGCAGGTTTTTGTGCTGGATCCGACCTACAATGCAGACAAAAAGCGTGCACTTCAGCTTTTAAATATGATTGCGAAAAAAACGCCCCGAACCTTCTATTATTTTGAGGCAAGGGCTGAGTTTATAGACAGGCAGCTGGCACAGGCGTTTACAAAGCTTCCGTGTGCGGTTCAGATTGGTTTGCAGAGTGCGGACGAGAATGTCCTGCGGCTTGTAAACCGTCCATTTAACAGAAAGGTTTTTGTACGGAATATCGGCTTTTTGAATGAGGCCGGCGTTATTTTTGGTTTTGATTTGATTTATGGTCTGCCGGGCGAAAATCTTGCAGGCTTTAAGAATGGAATTGATTTTGCAATATCACTTTATCCGAACAATCTTGAGCTTTTCTGTCTTTCGGTGCTGCCTGGAACAGATTTGGCTGACCGTGCCGAACAGCTTCACCTTAACTACGAAAAAAAGCCGCCTTATCACGTAATCAACACAGACAAATACTCAAAGGAAGATATGCTTACGGCGAAAAAGCTTTCGGAAGCGTGCACCTTTTTTTATAACGATGGCAGGGCTGTTCCCTGGTTTAATACAATTTGCAGAGCGTTGAGGATGAAGCCATCGGAGTTTTTCGCGAGGTTTGCAGAGACTGGAGTTCCAAGCCGCTATTTAAATCAGCAGCCTGATCAGAATCAGACCTTGAAAACTAAACAGAAGACTGAGGCTTGTGATTGCTGCGGGCATCCTGAACATAAGGATATTGAAAAAGAACAGATTTTATTTATCACTGAGCTTTTAAAACAAAAGAAACTTGACCGCTTTATAAAACCATGCCGTAACATCATCAGCTTTAACGGGGCAATTTCGAGAGTTCAAGACACCGGAAAAAAAGAAACAATTACGCTTGATTATGAGCCTGAATATATTGATTCTCAATACGCAACTGATTTACAATTCTTTGCAGCAAACATCCCGTCCAAAAAGACTACGGTTGAGTTTTTTAAGAACGGAAGGTTTGCAGATTACAGAGTACGCAAATAGCTTTTATTCTTTTACAGATAATTGCCCACGAACAAAAACTTCTGAAGTTTTGTATTCTTCCTGAAACTGTGCCAGAGCCTCATCGTATTCATCTATGATTCTTACGCTTATTGGACGAAGTGCATAATCAAGTTCATATTCAAAGGTTCCAACATAAACATATTTTGCACCTTCGGGGATAATAACTTCTGCATTTATTGGAAGAGTAAACATAGCAGAACTCACTTGATTTAAGAATAAACCAATTATAAAGTAAGTAAGCTTAGCCCTACCCGATTCAAGTTTTTCATCACAATAAAATTGATGTCCAAGATAGAATCTTTTACTTAATGAACTAAAGGTATAAGAGCCGGCGTATTTACTATCAAAAGGATTATCCACGCCAGAAACAAAATAAACACTGGACAATTTTTTCATAGGAATACCTGGGCAGAACGCTTTCCTATAACCTTCTAAAGGTAATTCATTTTTAAATTTCAGATTTCCAATTAAAACGACTTCGCCATCTTTTGGTTTGGGTGTCTTATAAGGACTAGGATCATATGCATATAAAGCAGAAACTGTAATTAAACATAGAATAATTGTAATCAGTCTTTTCATTTTAATTCCTCCAACCGTTCTTTTATTAATGCTTTCCATTTTTTATCTTTTATATGTTTAGCAAGAACTTTAAGAGCTGTTCTTTCCCTGTCATCACGATTTTCAGGATCATCATTATAAAAGAAATCAATATATTGAAGGCCTGGTTTTACTGTTACAAAATCTACACCCGCTATCAAATAATGTATTGTTACTGTTGAAATTAATTCATCAGTAGTACACCGAATAACCTTTAATTCAGTTCCGACTGGTAGCGGTGTACTTATATAAAAAGCAGAATGTGGAAATGGGCATTCGGCCCTTAAGAGCTTATAATTTCCACTTTCACTTTGAATAAGAAATACTACAGATTTGACATGACTTTTACGCCCATAAATAATTGTTGAGTTTTCAACAGTTGGAACAAAGCTTTCATCTTCATAAATATTTTCAGTTGTTGCACAAGCAACCAGACTAAAAATTGAAATTAAAAGTAAAATTATAAAAGCCTTTATTTTCATTTAATTTTTCTCCTTTTTTTATCTATTATTTTTCAAGAAACTTAATTCCTGCATATATTCCAACAGAATACTTTTTATCAGCCGAATTCTCGTAATTTTCAGATCGGACTGATATACCATTGCTTCCAAACTCAAGTCCAACAGTTAGTGTAAGACCAGAAGGAATAACAAAACTTGATTCTAGTCCAAGCCCAAGACCAGTAATCACAGAATCCAAATTAAATAATCCAGAACCTAAATCAGCAATACCACATCTATAATGTAGGAAGGGTTTTATACCAAATGATTCAAAATTAACAGGGAACGTTAAACGAATTACGCCTCCAACCCCATAATAATGATGAAGATAGGAATTTGAATATTCAGATTTTTCTATAACTTCTACATTCCCAGCCTGGAGAAATAATCCTGCATCGACATAATCAAAACAGACAAGAAAGTTTGAAAGAAAGCATAAATCAGCAGGATTGTTTATTGCTAAATCTGTACCAACCGTTGCTGTAAGCCATTTCTTATCTCCAAACATTTCTCCAAGCGAATTATTCTTTTTCTTTTCTTTCTTTTTGTCTTTTTCTTTCGATTTTAATTCGTCATTCTCTATATCTTTTGATTTTATTACTTCAAAAGAATCCAACTTCCAGTAACCAAGTTCTTTTTTCCATTTGCTTGAATAAGATTCTTTTCCACCAAAATTATAAGAAACTGTATATGAATCGGATTGTTGTTCTTTTTCGAGTGATACTACCTTTTTCTCCGATTCTTCTTGCCTAATCTGTTTACTGATATCCCAACAGAGCGCATATTTTAAGCCTTCAATTGGATTCTGGACAAACAATGAAAGTGCAAGGTTTCTTGCTTTTGTGCTGCCAACCCGTAATATGTTAATAAACGCATCACCGCCACTTCTAACAGCAAAATCATTTGAAATATAACAAGTAAACTCCGTATAGCTTTTATTTTCATCCCACAGAGCGTTTCCATAATCAGAAAAAACAACATCAACATCCTGAGGATTTTCAACAAAGGCTAAGCCGTTGTTAATTGCCGTAGCTACTGTTTTTATAGGGATAGCAAAATTGGTGTTTTGCCTTAATACAGCTTTCCAGGTGTTTATACCGACGACGTAATAGGAATTACCATTTTTTACTAAAAGTGGTCCACCAGAATTACCGCCATCTATTTCGGCAGTATGTTGAATTACAGTTGAAATAGAAGAATCTATAAGCTCATCTATTCTTGCCGAAGAGTTTGAAACAATTCCTTTTCCAAGCTGCCAGACCGGTTTATCTCCAAGACCAGGAAATCCGGCGGAATAAACATCATCTCCATCATTTAATGCATTATTTGAAAACTTTAAGGCACTTGGATCTGCAAAAGTTGTCGGAAGCTGAAGAAGAGCAATATCTATATCATTATCATAATATAAAACCTTAAGGTTTTCATATTTATCATAGCTGCCATCTTTTTGTTCAAAAGCAATTGAAGCTTCTGAACAATTGTTTACTACATGCTTGTTTGTAACAATATAGGCATTTCCATCTGAAGTTTTATAAATAAAACCAGAGCCAAAGGTATTCTTAACTCCATCAGAAGCAACTTCTGCCAAATCTTTATATCCTGCACTTTTTAGGGTTAGAGAAAACTGGTTTAAAAATTCACATTCTTCTCTTGTATATTGAGGATAAACAATACAAACTGTATCTTTTAAGGATTTAGCGTGGAGAGAGCCACTACTTATAGAATAGAATAGAATAGAATA